>JAGHRS010000059.1 GCA_018066285.1 Candidatus Treponema caballi | reverse complement strand
TTGTCCCGGATGCCCTATTTTCAGGCGGTATAGCGTTTTTTATATAAGTTCGAGTCTTGTATCGTCCACCAAAACACAAAAGCCCGGAAACATGATGTTTCCGGGCTTTTCCTTGTTTTTCAGGCGTTTGCGGGCTTTTTGACTGTTTTTTTATTCGTGTTTTGTTGCCTTTTCAGCAACAAAACACAATGAGAAAAACTGTTCGATTACTATAAAATTACTACGGTTTTTACTCCCCTGAACGCTGTTTTAAAATATCAATTGCTGAGACGATCGGTGCGGGGATGGGTACACCCATAAGCCCGGCATTTTCGATAAGACTGACAAGTTCGTTAATAATATATGCAATACATACTACGTCTTTGAGGTAAGTCGTGCCCATTACTCCATCGAGGCGGACGGCGACAAGGACGAAAAACAAGATCACGAATTTTTTACAAAGTCCCATAAAGCCTACTGTGGAGGCGACCCCGCCGAGCTCGCTCTTGGGGCTTCTCTTGAATATCGCCGCGACCATAAAGCCCGTGATGTAGTCGGCAAACATCAGGACTATCAACGTTGTGAGGGCGGGTGTCCATCCGCCGAAGGCCGCAGCGATTGCAGCAGCGATAGCGCCGATAAAAGTGCATACCATTTCTTTCATTTTTTATTCCTCCATTTTATTTGATTTTTTCTTTTTCGTAGCTTCACGAAAATGCTAAAAGCCCTTGAAATTCAAGGGCTTTTTTAATTTGCCGGTCATTTGCACAGTTTCGCCGCATCTGAGAGCAGCGCGGCGGCGTGGGTTATGAGATCGTGCACGGCGGTGAGGTTGTCCACGGTTGCCAGTGCATTCGGCGTGGGTCTGGCGTTTTCCAGCTCTGTGAGCTCTGCCGCCCTGCGCTGTGCGCATTTGTACCGGTGGTCTATATTGTTTACCGCCGGTCTCTCAAATTCTTTGCAAACGCGCGAAACGGCGTTGTAAAGGTCTATTTTGTCTGTGCGCAGATACTCCCACAAGCCGCCGTAATCTGTGCGCAGCTCATAACATGCGTACCAGCATTGCATTGTTACATCGTCGATGCTCACGCCCCATTGCTCGCGTGCGACTTTATAAAGGCCTTGCTTGCGCGGCGCGTAAGTCCATTGACAAAGGCCGTAGCCAGCACCGTCGTCCTCAAAATGCTTGCCGGTCTGGGTTGTGGCTCTGCCTGCGTTCACCCGCTCAGTGTATTCTGCGTCCGTGAGGCCGAATGTGCGGTTGTAGCTGTCTTGTAGATTGTTGCTATAAAGGCAGCTTTCGCCGTCCATATTGCCGATCATGGCCAGTGCTCCCGTATGGCTCATGCCCTCGGCGATCAGTGCTTCATATATCTGTTCCAGTGCTGTCATTCTTTACTCCTCCCTCTTAAAAATCAGCTTGTAAGTAAATCTTACAAGCTGCGCGGGGTTTGGCCTCGGCTGCAATAAAGGCCAGCGGAGCAGGTGAAAAGCCTGTTCCGCGTAGCTCCACCTTTTAGCCGTCGTAGGGCTGCCCAGTGATTTTCTCATATTCTGCCGGGGTGATTTTGCCTTTGCGGCAAAAGTCTTTTACCTTATCCGCCTTATAAAGGCCGAGGTCGTAATATTTTTTCACGGTTTCATACATCGTCGATGCCCTCCTCTATCAGTGTGTCAGTCATCAGCGCAGTGTACAGTGCCTGTGCTGCAATGCGGTCGAGCTGTGTAGGCACAGCAGGGATTTCTTCGTAGTCCTCATCCATCTCCTCGGAAGTGCGCTCAACAGGCTTGCCGCCAACCAACTTATAACGATAAATGCCACGGTCATCGGTGATGGGCTTGTCGAGGTAGTTACCTTGGCAGAGATTGTATTTATCGCCTGCACCCTCGTCGACAAACACCCACTCGGAGAAGTCCTTGATGTTGCCGATTGTGTAACCGCCGTCAATTGCCGTGATGCGGTTTTTATCGTCTACTTTTGCGTAGACAAGTGATTTGTTTTGATCCATAGCTTCTCCTCATAGATTGGCATTTAACATTATTTTTAGACTTGACAATGGCTGCGAAAGGAAATATGTTTCGTTCACTGTCGCACCATCAACCGTAAAAATCAAAACAATGGCATTTGCGGTTGCTTGAACAGAATACGCTGTCGGTACAATGTTGCCAGATTTAGAAATCAACGTCATCTGGCTGATACTGCCGACCAGAAATTCAAGAGAGGGTGTTCTGCTTCTAAGCGGCGTAGGAAGGCTCAAAAACATTCTCACGGACTGCGCTGATGTCGCATATCCTATAGCGAACGGAGCGGTGCTTGTTCCGTTCGGCACAAGATATTGATACTGTTGACATTTGAGAAGCTCAAGTGCAATGTCTGGCAAATTATCGTTTGAGAGTGTGCTAACAGTGCCAAGTTCAAGTTTAACTGCTCTGACAGTGCCACCGTTTGATGTCACAGAAAAAGTTTTTGTTAAGTTGTTATAAATCGCAGTAGCTGTGCCACTATGCATTAAAGTGCTTGCCGTCACATTCGTTCCAGCCGCAGTCCATAAAATCTGCTCGATAGTGCCATTAAGGACAATGCCGTTAGCGGTTACGGTTGCAGTACCGTTGGTAAGCTTCCATCTGTCCACACCATATTGGTCAAGCGCAAAATTTGTTACACCGCGCTGATTGATAACACCAGTGGCAAACCACCAGTTGTCAAGCAAGTTGGGGTTGCTCACAGCAGTTATATCCGCTTTGGAGACGACCGCTTCTTCCACACTGCGATTATCAGACATCTGGATATCAGATGCAGTTACAGTGACATTGCCAGTACCGTCTGGAGACTGATTGTTAACAGTTTTCACTGAACCAGTGCCGTCAACGCCCATTCTGCTCACAGAATAAGACACGACCGGGCTGCCGCTGTTAAACGTTATTGTCGTGCGTGTCCAAAGGTATTGACCGGCGGGTACTGCCGGTACCGTTGTGCTCCACGCTCCTGTTGGTGCTGTTGTTCCCGATGTCCCTGGCTGATATTCCACGATCTGTGCGGTTATCTCTGCCGGTGCACCTGTCTCGCCTCGCGCGCCAGTGTTGCCGCGAGGTATGCCAAGGGAGAAGTTGAATGGATCATCAGCACCCGTGCCGCCGGTTACGGTGACGGTTGCAGCGCTGCCCGGTGCAAGTGTTGTCGCTGTTGCGGTCAGTCCTGTTATGCTTTCTTGTGCTTTGAGGATCGCGGTGATCTGCTCCGTCAGCAGATTGTAATAATCTGTGCTCCTGAATGCCGCGTCGCTGAATGCGGCAGGCTTTACGATAAGCAGCCACGTAAAGGCAGAGAGCCGCTCTCCGTCTGTGTTGAACATTGTCAATGTCATAGGCACATCGCCCGCAGCAGTCAATACCTGTTCAGCCAGCGCGATTGTGGCAACGCTTCCGGAAACGGTAACGGCTGCATTGCCGGTCTCCGTCTGTGAGTATATACCGTGCGTTCCGTCCGGCTTTGCGTAAGAGATCACAAAAAACGTCCCCGCCGGGGGTGTCCACTGCGTTGAGCCGTCCACAAGCTGTGCGTGGATTGTGCGGCTTTGGCGGTCTCCCTGCATGCCGTAGACAATTGCGGAGATATTCGGTCTCTGAATATCGAGGGTCAAAAATGCAAGCACATCCATCAGCCTTTGTCCTCCGTTTTTGTTTCTTCCTCCGCAATGAATTTCTCAAGGGTTGTAATGCTGCCTGCGATCATCATCACCGCCGGAGCGTTCGCCATTGCGTCCTCCATCTTCACAGGGATGCTCTTCAATGTGAAAATCACATCTTTGATTGGCTGAAATCTTTCGTTCATGTTCTCATTCCTTTCTCAGGCCTACCCGGATATGCCCGGGCGCTGCGCCCATAAAGCGCAGAGCGGTAAAGCCCTTGAACTCTACGCGGTAGCCGTTCCCGCTCTGGTACGTTATTTTTTCAAGCTTCTTTTTGTCTGAGACCAAAACCGCGACTTTTACAAGGTCGGTTTCGCACAGATCGAAGCAAATGTCTGTGGTGTTTTCCTGCACACAAAAATCGGACGGCATTTCTGTGCCGTCCGCAAAAAAAATTAAATCGTTATTCATCGTTTTGTTACTCATTTGCGGCTATCAGTCCAGTAAAGCTGCGTACATTTTTGTTTCCGTCGATAAAACTAAACGTTCGACCAGTGAACTGTGTCCCGCCAACGATCAGTGAGGTGAAACGCCCGGAGCTGATAGTCCCTCCGTTTTCTATCATGTTATAAACGCTCGTGCCGCCCGCAATACCTTGACCCACGCCCCAGCTCATGCAGGCGGTAGTCAATCCCGTAGCCTTTGAGGTTGTAACGGCAGCGGCGGCGATCTTATTGGTGTCAACCGCTTCATCTTCGATCTGGCTTGAAACGATCTGGCCGTTCAGCTTGTCAACGTTCAGTGAGCTTATATTTGCATTAGCAATGGTCAGGGTACCGTTGACGATCTGGCATCCGCCTATTGTTCCGGATGTCGCCTCTACTTTGCCTTTAATGCTCAGCCCGCTTGTGTCAACCGTCATTACGGTCTGCCCGTTTGCTTTGTAAACGATGCCGCTCGCTGTGTGGCTCCACTCGAAAGACTGTGCAGTGCCGCCGGTCTGTGACACCTTTGCCGCGATCTCCGTTGCTTGCACTTGCAGGGTGGCGTTGATCGTGTTGACATCGCTCTTTCGTTCAGTAGCTTCCAGCTCGATTTTTCCAGCCTGCACTTGCAGGGTGGCGTTGATTTCTCTGACGTTGCCCTCCCGCTCTGACGCTTCGAGCTTTATAAGCCGTTCGGTCTGGATTATTGCAGTGCGCCGTTCGGTGCTTTCTGTCCGTATGTCTGTTATATTCTTTGCAATAGTCCCCGCAAGGCTTGCTCGAATATCGCCGACGTTGATAGCTTCATATCTGTCTTTGAGCACATCGTATACCGTGCGTGTTACCTTTGCAGCCTGTGCAATGCCGAGGCGTTCAAACTCTACGGTTACGGTGTCGCAGAGCTCCACACGGCTCAGATCAGCGGGCAGCCCGTCAATGCCGATTGATGATTTTTCGAGGCTGACAAATGATACATCAAGACTGACCGTAGGAACGCCGACATTGTTAGCCGCCGCGTATGCTGCCGCTTTCTGGTTAAGCTGTGCAGCGGTGGGGATGTTTTCAAAATCGCCGGTGCAATCGAGCGGCAAAATGCGGGTAAAATTGTACGTTCCGGGTGCGGCCTGCACCGTGCCAGCAATGTATCCATCCTCCTCTTTATACCAGTAGGCTTGAACGCCGGTATATACTGCCGCGCAGTTCTCCTCCTGCTCAAGCGTTTTGAGGTTCTTCCCGTAGCGTATTTTTACACCACGGTTTGTACCTCGCGCGTTCCAGAGCTTGATCTCGAAATTATCAAACTCATACTCTCCGCCGTAGGTGTCCAGGACGCTTCCCTGCTGCCCGCCGAGAAGCGCCCGCAAGGGCTGTAAAATCTCGTTTCGCATGGTCGCGGTGGTCGTTTTGTCCGTCCAAAAATTAAAAGGCAGATATACCCGCGCCGCCTGCTGCAGCTTTGTCATTGCGTTTTTTGCCGTGGTCGCGCTGAACGGGGCGGCAGGAATGCCGGAAAGATCATAGCTGATATGCTGAGCGCTCACAGATACGAGGCCGCCGGAGGGCTTAGAAATGCGATATATGCGGAATGGCTGCGGGGCTCGGTGGGGTGATGGCTTGCAGCGGATTATATTTCTCAGCTGTAAATCTGCAAACCGGCGGTCAGTTACCGGGATTTGCATTTCGAGCTCATACCCGCCGTTGCGTTCTTCGGTTACGATGCAGCTTTTCGGGTGCAGTGTGCCGAACCCGCGTGTTGTAAATGCGGTGGCAGTTGCCGGAAAAAGCTGGGGCAGTTCTGTCATAGCGTCCACCACCTCGGCTTGATTTCGATATGAGTTATCCCGCCTGACCACGACACCGGAGAGTTACCGGCGGGGAGTTTCGGCAGCGTGCCGGTGACGGTGGGGTTCATGTTCGTGTTCCCTCTGTATGCGTCGTCTGCCATGCTGTCAAGGCTCACGCCGTTGCAGTCGGTGAGGCTGACGGTGTAGCTTCCGACGGTCAGCGTCCCCGCTCCCGCTCCGTGGATTATTATCAGGGGCAGCGCCGTGAACTCCGAAGGGTTGACCAATACCGCCGGTGCAAACATCGGCCGGAGCTCGTCGCCATCCAGAGTAAAGCGCTGCGGCATGCAATTGAACTCTATAGTCGCCCGGCCATACTCATTGAAGATGTTTTCAAGGTCTGTGCCGCCCATGAAATAGGCGAGGCGGAAACAGTCACGGTCGTAGCTGTCAAATAATTTGTGATAGCCCGGCACTTGCAGCCACTGCGCGGCCTGTCTGGCAACTGCGGGCAGGCGTGGCCGGGCTGCACTCAGATACACGCTGTACGGCTGCACATAGTTTTCAAAAGCGTCTTGTGGGAAAATCACATCGCCGGAGCGCCCCGGGATTGTTTCGATTTCCATCTTCCGGGCGGGGATAATTCGGCGGGGGTAGTATTCAACGATCACATTCAGATCGTTGCTGCTTTTTCCGTTCCAGTAAATCAAGAGAACACCGCCGCCTTTCCTTCTATCGCCCGTTGCAGCTTAAATGCAACCGCGTCCGCTATATCGTCCACGCTCTGACCGTCGCCGCCGTAAACATTGATGGATATTCCGCCCATGTTGGTTGTTTTTGATACTCCGTCGCCCCGGCGGTATGCTGCCGCGAGGCTCGCGTTGAGTATTGTCTCGCCTTTGTGTAGGCGGGCAATGTAGCCGTCATATGGAACATAGTCAAGTCCGGTAGCGTGGGAGCCGTTGACCCTGCCGCCGGTTGCAAAGCCGCCGCCGATGTTGCCGACTGCGCTGTCAAAGGCCGCACGGGCAGCAGCGCCGAGGGATTGCATGGTTTCTATCAGTGCCGGGGCAGATGCCGCCGTGCCGTCAATGTAGCCCTGCACGGTGGACACTGCCGCGTTTCTCATTGCCATGCTCTGATCCATGTCAGCCGCCGAACGGGCAGCGGCGGTGACCATTTCATTCAAGGCTTTTTCAATGCCGGTTTTTGATTTTGCTATTGCGTCTGCCGCCGCGCCCATTGCCTTTTGCTGATTTTCAAAAGCCTTGTTTACATTGTCAACGTAGACCCTGACTGCATCGTCACCCTGTGCAAGGGCTTCCTGATAGCCTGCAACAAGTGAGCTTGCATACTGCACGGACTGCGCGGAACCGTCATTGATCTGCGCCACAAGGTCGGCGTTTAGGCCGATGCCCGCCGCAGTCATGCCCTCAAGGGTATTGAGGTTTCCGGCGTAGGCGTTGAAATAGTCCGCCTGCGATTGAAGCGCGGAGAGAATGTCTGCAACGCTGATGTTTGTTACTGCGCTTGCTTTTTCAAAAAGTCCGAATTGCCCGCTCAGGCTTTTTTCTGCCTCGGTGTAGGCTTCCTGATAACCGGCGATCAGCTCCCCGATACTTGAGGTCAGTGTTTCGCACTTGCCCTCGGTTGTCTCAAGGTAGGCCGCGTGTATCTGCTCCTGCTCTGCGGCGGCAGCCTCGGCGGCTTCCAGTTCTGCAAGGCGGTCGCGGGTCTCGGCAATTGCGATTTTGTAGTTGTCGATGCTCTGATACATAATATCAGTTGCAAGACCTTCTTTTGCTTGCGCTTCAAGGTCGGCGAGTTTCCCCTCAAGGTCTGCGAGGTTTGCTCGGACTTCTTCGGCGGTCTCTCCCACATTGCGCTGTTCGTCTACCCACTCGCGCTGCGCGTCAATTCCTTTTTTTACTGCAAAGGCAACAGCGGCCACGCCTGTGACTATCAGAGCTGCCGGAAATGCTGCCGTTGCGGCATTCCACAGAATTTGTTTTGCTGTGGCTGCGTCAATTGTGCCAGAGAGCATTGCCATTACTACGCTGGACAAACCCACCTCGTGCTTCATCAGCGCAGCGTTTATTGTTGCAGCTTGTTCCGCCGCTGAGAGGCTTGTAAGCGCAACACCGGCTGCCGTCATTGAGCTAACGAAAGCGTCAAACTCGCTGAGTGCAGCAATTGCTTTCATCGCGCCGCCTGCCGTTATGGCCACTGTGACAAAATCCCCCAGCGCATCCGTGGCTTCTTTGGGGTCAAGGCTTTTCACAAAATCGTTGGTCTGCGGCAGCACTTTGTCGCGCAGGGTATCGGCCACGCCCTGAAAAGCCTCGCCCAGTTTTCCGCGCACACTATTGGTGAGCGCGTTTATCTGGCCGTTAAGGGTCTCAGCCTGCACGGCGTTCGCACCGTAGTATCTGCCGCCCTCTTTCGCCGCGACTTGCAGTGCTTTGCTCAATAGCGAATAGGAGAAATCAAGGTTCTTGACTTCCTGCGTGGTCTTGCCGGTGTAATCGGCAAGTACACCGTAGATGTCAATGCCTGCATTTCCGAACTGTCGAATGTCAACGCTCGTCGCCTTACCGGTGTTCTTGATCTGCTGTAAATTCTGCGCCATGCGGGTGAGCTCCGCATTGCCGCCGCCCGTAGCCGCCACGGCTTCGCTCAGGGCATTTATTGTCGCCCGTGCATCCTCCGCGCTTTCTCCTGTGGCTATCAACATCTGATTTGCCTGTGTCAGCGCCGACACGCTGAAAAGCGGCGCGTTTACTGCGTCTACCTTTATCGCGGCGAGTGCTTTTGCTGCCGCCTCGGTCGAGCCGAGAGACGCGGAGAGCGCCGACGTGTATCTCTCCATTTCTCTGTCGTACTCAATGCCGATGGTTGCGGTCTGCTTTATGAGCTCCGCCGTTTTGCGGGCGAGGTCAGTAATGATCTGGCCTATTACCACCGCTTTTGCATTCAGCGCAGTCGTTGAGCGGTCTGTCGCGTTGGTGAAGTTGTCAACCTGACCGGCTGCGGCGTTTTCGGCGCTTGCGTTTTTCTGCGTTTCTTCGGTGGTCTCGGTCAGTTGTTTTTCAAGGCCTGCAAGCTTTCTCTCTGCGTTTGCCACCGCCTGCTGCCATTTATATGTTTCTGTGGAGTTTTCGCCGGTTGCCTTGACACTCTGATCGAGGCCTTGCTTGAGCTTGAGCAAAACCAACTTCTGATTGTCGATCTGCTTATCAAGCAACGCCCCGGCTTTCTGCGCCCGCTCCTCGGCGGTTGTATTTTTATCAAAGGCGGCTGTCACCGCCTGCATCTGAGCGGCAAGGGCTTTGCCCTGCTGGATGATGTTGTTCAGCTCGGCGCGGTATTGC
>JAGHRS010000041.1 GCA_018066285.1 Candidatus Treponema caballi | reverse complement strand
AGCATAGGGGACGGTTCTATGGTGCGGGAACCAGGGGACGGTTCTCTGGTATCAGGAGGAAAAAGTGGCAAAACTTGACGGATTCAAGCATGGCATTAATCTTGGAGGCTGGCTTTCACAGTGCAGGCCGGAGGAAGAGCACTACAGCACATTCATAAAAGAAGAAGACATAAAGACAATTGCGTCATGGGGGCTGGACCACATCCGTCTTCCTGTTGACTACGAACTTATCATGAACGACGATGGTTCGTTCAAGGAGCCGGGATTCGGCCACATTCAGGATGCTATTGACTGGTGCAAGTCTGCCGGCATCAACATGATTCTTGATCTGCACAAGACGCCCGGCTACTCGTTTTACTCGGGCGAAAACGAGGAAGGGCTTTTTGACAGCGAACGTCTGCAGGGGCTTTTCTATGACATCTGGGTTCAGTTTGCAAAGCGTTTCGGCAAGTACGAGGATATGCTCTGTTTTGAGCTTCTGAACGAGGTCACCGAGGAAAGCTACTCAAAGCCCTGGAACCGCATCGCCGGCAATACAATAGAGAAAATCCGCGAAATATGCCCGGCAATCCGCATTCTGGTCGGCAGTTACTGGAACAACCACGTCGCGACGGTGCGTTATCTTGATCCGCCACGTGACGAAAACATCATCTACAATTTCCACTGCTATGAGCCGCTTGTATTCACGCATCAGGGAGCGCACTGGATTCCAACGATGGACCTTTCTTTCCGGATGAACTTTGACGCGACGTTCGCCGAGTACGACAAAAACACGCAGGATCATCTCGTTCAGGCTGGCGATTCGTTCGGCAAGTACCCGGCTGACGCCACGCCGGATGAATCTTATTTTGAAGCATTGTTTGAGGATGCAATAAAAGTTGCCGAAGAGCGCGGCACGGAACTGTACTGCGGCGAATACGGCGTCATTGAAAACACAGACGCAGAGGAAGCGATGAAGTGGTTCCGCGTAATTGAGGCTGTCTTTGAAAAGCACAGTATAGGACGCGCCGTGTGGAGTTACAAGGAGATGAACTTCGGAGTAGCCGACGCGCACATGAACAGCGTGCGCGCAGAGCTGCTGAAAATACTGTGAATTGGTGACGGCCTTACGGCGTGAGTACAACTGCTCGCTGGCGCAGCTATGGTATCCGACTCGCACTGGCATCGCCAGCGCTCGCGGGCGATGCTTCGCAGTTGCCCCCCCCGCCTACGGCCATCACCAATTCACAAGATTGTCCCCAAATATGCGGGCGCTGTCATGTGCGGCCGGGCGGTGCGGGGCGGTTTGCAGGTAAAAGAGCAAAAACTTCCATGTTACCAGGATTTTTTAAGTCAGAAATGCTGGTAAAGCAACAAAAACTTCCATGTTACCTGCAAAAATGAATCATTTTTTTGAGAAACAATAGGTAAAATACTAGAATTTGATGGTTAACCAGGACCTTTTCAAACAAAGTTCCTGGTTTTTGTTGAAATTCTAGTATTTTACCCACATTCCCACATTTTCCCTTAAGAAATACTCTTTCTAAAAGCACATTTTGAGGTTTTAGGGGCGAAGCCCCTAGGAGAGGGGGCAGCGGACAAGACCGGAGCGAGCAGAAGCGAGTGAGGACTTGGAAGCGAGGGGCAGGCGCCCCTTTTTAGGCCGAAAGCGCGAAACGCAGGCAAATCATTGAGACAACAGCTGTGAATAAGAGATGACCGCAGGCGGGACTGGCACAGTGAAGCCTCGGAAATGAATCATTTCCAGTGAATGGGTGCGAATGACCGTACGGCTGACAAAATGCGCATCGGCCCCGAGCGCGCTAGCGCGAGTGAGATTCCTTAGCGCCGCAGCGCGTTTTGGCAGACGGTAGGACAGGCTCACCCATTCACTGATTCTTTTCCAGTGCTGATTTTCTTGATCCACTTGCCGGTGCGGAGGCGCAGGACGCACCAGATAGTCTTCACAATCTGGTCGCTTTTGAGGCAGACATAAATCCAGAAGGCGGGCCACTTGAATGTGAAACCGGCAAGAATGCCGAGCGGGATGGCGAGCACCCACAGGAAAAGATTATCCGCAATCATGAGCACTTTGGTGTCACCGCCACCGCGAAGGACACCTTTAGTCATGATGCTGTTTGTCGACTGGAACATGAGGATGAGGCCGATTGCAAGCATGAGGTCGCGGGCAATGTCGAGCGTTTCAGCACTGAGGTTGCTGTACGACCTGACGACAGGCTCTGTAATGGCGATGACGAAAATGCCCGCAATAAGGCCGAGCGCAAGGCCGAGTCCTAAGAAGAGCCAGCCCTGCTCCATCGTCTTTTCCCTGCTGCCTTCGCCGAGTGTCTGGCCTGTAACGATGGCGCCTGCCTGACAGACGCCCTGCACAACAACAGTGCTGAGCTGCTGCGTTACGCTTGTGATGGCGTTTGCTGCAACGAACGCGGCGCCCAGACGGCCGATTACCATGGCGACGGCATTGTTGCCGAATGCAAGGATTGCATCGCTTATGAGAACCGGAATGCAGATGCGCACATACTCGGCCAGAAGCGAACCCGTTTTCATGAACAGGTCCTTAATCTTGAAGCGGATGCACTCATCCTTGAAGAACAGGTAGCCTAAAATCATGGCGCACTCGAAAACGCGGGCGAACAGCGTACCGAGCGCGGCGCCGGCAACTTCCATGCGTGGGGCACCGAGCTTTCCGAAAATGAACGCGTAGTTTGAGACAAGGTTTACGAAAAAGGCTCCGATTGAGACGAACAGCGGATACTTTACCTGACCGACGCTTCTGAGCGCGATGGTACTTGTAAGTGATGCGCCCAGAAAAAAGTACGTGACGACAGACCATCTGAAATAGGTTGCGCCTTCTGCGATAATGGCTTCATCCGCTGTGTACATGCGCATGAGAAGGTCTGGCGCGAAAAGTATGAGAAGAGCGAAAATGGATGCGAACAGAAGCGTGAAACGGAGCATGAGGCAGACGGTCTGGCGGAGCGCCGTGGAAGCGGCTTCGTTGTGGTCGGGGTCGGCTTTCTTCATGCCCCAGTAGCGTGACACGAGAACGGAAGCGCCCATGCCAAGTCCCATGCAGAAAATCTGATATATACTGATGAACGAGTTTGCGAGCGATGTTGCCGAAAGCGAGGTTTCGCCAAGTGAGCCGACCATGATGGTGTCGAGCATGTTGACGCCAATGGTGATGAGGCTCTGGAGTGCAATCGGCATGGCGAGGGTAAAAACGTTTTTGTAGAACTCAGGTCGTTTCTTGAATAACTTCACGGTTTTTTCCTTTTTGAGCCGTAGCCTGGGGGGACGGTTCTCGCCGGTAGCCTGCGTCCATGCAGGCTACCTTCCCGAGTATTGTGTCCAGCAAGCTGTTCACAATACTCCTTGCTTTGGAGGGCCATCCGTGGCCCTGAATCAGTGTGAAACAGGGGACGGTTCTCTAGTATCGTATCAGAAAACGGAAAAATGACCAACCGGTCTGTTTTTTTTCACCTTTACTGGCGGATTTTCAACCGGAAAATCAACGCGTCTATTTCTCAAACAGCTTAATCAGCTTGAGCTTCCAGCTGTTTTCCTTTCCGTTGTACGGATGCTCCCGGAGCGGCAGATTGAAGTGCGTCTTTCCGATGAGCACCGTCTGCGGATGCGTGAACTCCCTGAAGCCCCACTCGCCGTGGTACGCACCCATACCTGAGTGTCCGGTGCCGTTGAACGGCGCTCCCTTCACCATCAGATGCAGGCACACTTCATTGATGCAGCCGCCGCCAAACTGCATGCTGCTCATCGTTTTTTCTGCCCAGCGCCTGTTTTTCGTGAACACATAGAGCGCGAGCCCCTTTTCACGGCTCTGAATCAGTTGCAGAAGCGAATCGATTTCGCTGTCCTTGAACGGAACGACTGGCAGCAGCGGACAGAAAAGCTCGTGATTTACAATCGGCTCATCCGCGCGGATTGGGTACATGACGGTTGTCTCAAAGCGGAGGCTGTTTTCGTCGCCGTGGCCGCCTGAAACGATGCGGTCTTCGTACAAAGCAGCTTCATCGCGGCACTTGACCCACGCGCCGTGGTTTGCAAGATGCGGATATTCTTCGTTGTTGAGCTGATCAGGCATCTGGCGGGCGATTTCTTCTTTAAGACATTCGATGAACGACGCTGCCACTTCTTCAGCGACGGCGACCTGATTTATGTTGATGCAGACCTGACCTGAGTTGCAGATCTTGAAGAATGCGATTTTACGTGCGGCATCACGAAGGTCGGCGTCGGCACGTACGATGGCCCAGTTGCCTGTTTCGCCGCCAAGCTCCAGGGCGACCGGCGTCAGGTTCTTTGCAGCCTCGGTCATGACGTGTTTTGCCACGTTTGGCGAGCCAGTGTAGAAAATCTTGTCAAAACGCTCTGCAAGACACATATCCGCGACGTCATGGCCACCTCCGATAACGGTGACAAACTCCGGGGGGAAGGTGGCGGCGATGATTTTCTGCATGACCGCAGTGCACGCTGCTGTTTTTGAACTCGCCTTTATAACGGTGCAGTTGCCGCCTGCAATGGATGCGACAAGGACGCCGAGCGCAAGAAGAATCGGGAAGTTGAATGGACTGATGATGAGACTGACGCCATAGGGCATCTTGTAGACTTTAGTCTTTGTACTTGGAAAGCAGACAAGCCCGCTTCCAAGCTTTTCAGGCCGGGCCCACTTCCTGAGCCCGTGAATTGTCTCATTTGCTTCAAGGATGACGGTACCGATATCGCAGAAATATGCTTCAGTAACGGTGCGCCCAAGATCTCGGGCAAGAGCTTCTTCAAGCTCAGTCTCATACGTGTACATAGCGTCACGAAGCTTTTTCAGCTGTGCGATGCGCCAGGAAACGTCAAGCGTCGCGCCTGTGTTAAAGAAAGCGCGCTGAGAGTCAACAATGCTGTGAATACTGTCTGATGTCCATACTGTGTCTGTCATGCAGACAGTATATACCTGAACTGCGCACATCTGCAAACGCGGGAACCAGGGGACGGTTCTCCAGGCTATTGATGCGCTTCTCAATTCTCTTCAGATTTTCTTCATACATCACAAAGCACCTCACACACAGAAAGTCTGATAAATATATCAAAAACCCGAAATATCAAATGAATTATATACCAGAAATATGCATGCCTGCAAACACAGGACGAGGCTGGACGGCTTCTTTCTTCTTTTATGTTTACTGATATCGGTTAATGTTCTGCTTAGAAATTGGTTCTTTTGCCTTTCGACTGTAACTGAATTTTCTGTCAACAATAGCACAGAAAAAAGTGGCAGCACTCATTCAATTTAGGGACGTCCAAAGTACAGATTTATCCATATCAATGTGAAAATCTTCCGTACTAAAACCATCAATAGCGTGGATTATCTCTACATCCTCAGTTACGTCTTTTAATGGGAAAATAAACTTATATAAGATATCATTTTCGTAGTAATACAAATCTATACGATATAACTGGTTTCCTGTAATTAATGATACTGTCACAATTTGGACAGAAATAATGTTTTCATTGATAAAGTTATACAATGAATAGTATTCACAATACTCACTCTTGTCTAATCGTAGTTCACCATTGTCCAAAAACGTAATTGATTGAGGAGTAGAACTATCAACAGAAATCCAGGTCCCGATTATTCCTTCTGAATCTGGATTTTGAGGTATGAATTGCTGATTAAGATCTACTAAAAGAGCAGATTCCTTTTTATCATCATCATATTTTATTTTTCCCCTTAGCGATTTTACTGGTATTGTTTCTCCCTTTTTCAAAGAAGGAGCATCTGATTTACTGTTACTATCTTGTCTATAAATGATTGCTTTGTTTAAATCTGGAAAGAAAACATAATAATTCGGTACAACACTAAATGTTATCTCTGCAAGTTGGGCTGTTTCTCTTTCAGCTTCATTGGTAATTGGGTAAAGAGAATTTGTAGTATCGTCATACACACCATAAACATGTAAGAACATTTCATTCTCAGTGTCATGATAGTAAATTTTTCTCGTATCATTTTTTGAAGTAACTATGATATCTGTGTTGCTTTCATGTCCTATACTATCATTTTTTGAAGAATCAAAAGTACTTATTTCTTCTTCAATTTTTATTGTACTACATCCTACAAAAAAAAGAAGAATGTAGAATACAATAAATAAAGTCTTTTTCATAAAATTCTCCTTATTTATGGTATACCACTCTTCCGAAAATAGCTAGTTGTTACATTTAGGAGACAACTTATACAACAGTATGGAAACAGGATTAGTTGAATAAATACAAAAAAAGGCTTCAACTCATACAGAGAGAAGCCTTTTTATAAGGAGCCTTCTTAAGTAAAAAAAGAACCATTAAACTGCTAACTCATTTAGCCCAAGCAATGGTTCATCATTATGAGTGAAATAAAGTTCAACACTATCCGTATATCATCATCATAATGTACAATTCTGATGCCTTTTAATCGATTCCATCTTCACAGTAGTAATTACCAAAATCATCAAATCGAAAGGCACAATCAAGTTCATAATTTTGTACATTTCTCTTTTTTTGATATGTCCCCTGAAGCTTATTCAAATCTTTGATTCTATCAGAATCAGACATCAGTCTTTTTACTTCCGATATTTTTCTTGCGAGTTTCGAAAACAATTGTTCATTCACGCAAGGATAATTACGATCAATAACTGATGTAATTGATTGTAATTGCCGGACCACTTTCTGGCATGATTTCGTTTCAGATTCAGCCAACAAAGCTTTAAAAAGATTAGCTTGCTTTTTTTCCATAAAGAAGCCTCCTAAAAATATAAAATACAGAAATATACATTCCTGTTTTTTTATATTTCTAAGACAGACAAAGTCTAATGGATAAATAACAAAAATGCAAGTTTTGTTTTTAACGATTACCAATCCATATGACAGCATTTCTAAAAAAGTTTTCGCTTCTTCTCTCTCGGGTTTTAGGGGCGGTGAGCCCCTAGGAGAAGGGGTAGCGGAAGACGCGACAAAGCGGAGCGGATGAGGCAGGTTGCTGGCTCATCCGCGGAGCGACTCGTGGCTGGAGCGAGGGGAAGGCTTTCCCCATCTTATGAACCACAGTATGAACCACAGAACCGTCCCCTGGTTCACATGCTCCTTTTCAGGCTTTAGCCCTGTCGACACGCAGGCGCAGGAAGCGCGCGGTGTTTATGATGGCGCGCACGGCTTCATCCGTCAGGACAGCGACGAACGCACCGATCATTCCCCACTTGAAGACAGAGATGCAGAGCGACGACACGCTGATGATGCCGACTGTGCCCAGAATCTGCGTGAAGAACATCCAGCGCGTGTCGCCGTAGCCGCGGATGCCGTTTCCGACGACGACATTCGCCGATTTAGAGAACAGGTTGCAGCTGACAAGCACCAGATACAGCACCGAGCTTTCTATGATGGATTTATCCGTTGTGAAAATGCCGAGAATCTGCTTCGGGAACAGCAGCGCCATGATGAGCGTGAACGCCGACACAGCCGCCGCCCAGAGGTATGCCGTTCCGACAACACTTCTGAATGTCTTCTGGTCACGCGCGCCGGTCGCTTCTCCCGTAAGCGTCATCGTGCCAGAGCCGAGCGAACCCATGACAATACCGCCTAAGATCTCGATTGAGAACACGATTGAATAAATGCCCGCGGCGAGTTCGCTGATGGTGTTGAGCAGGCTGATGAGTACAAGGTTTCCCATATTCCAGGCAAAATCTTCAAGGCACGAATTGACGCCGAGTTTCACCGACTGCCAGTACTCGGCAAAGCGGGCGCGCCTGATTTGAAGAAAAGACGGCATTGTCTTAAGGTCCTTGTCCTTTATGACAACGATGGTGATGTAGACAGCTCCAATGTACTCGGCGATTGTCGTTCCGAGCGCGGCGCCGGCAATGCCCATGGCAGGCAAGCCAAACTTACCGAAAATAAGCGCCCAGTCCAGGAAAATGTTGATGACCGAGCGGATAAGGCCGTACCAGACAAGCGGCTTTGTGTTGTTCGACGTCTGCAGAATTGTCGACATGGTACAGCCAAAGCCTGACAGCAGGAAAATCGGCGCGAACAGCCGCGTATAGGTGACGCAGTAGCCTTTCACCGAGTCTGCGACGCCCATCAGCGTGAATACAAGCGGAGACGCGAACGTCCAGAAGAAGAACATGAGCACCGGCAACACGTTGTGGAAAACGAACATGCTGGCCGCATACTCCTGCGCTTTTTCAAGCTTCCCCTCGCCCACAGACTGGCTTATCAGGATTGAGGAACCCATGCCAAGCGCAAAGTTAACCGACATCGTTGTCCAGAGCGGAGCCGTCGCATTGCCGACCGCGCTCATGAAAAGCACGTCCAGGCGGCCGAGAAAAATCTTGTCTATCAGCATCTGGATGTTGCTGATGACGTTACTGAGCATTATTGGAACTGCAATCTGAAGCAGGCGTTTCTTGTATTCTTTCATAGCCTTCATTTAGAGCAAAATTACGCCTGCTGTCAAGAAGACTCTACCAGGCGTTCATGAACCAGAGAACCGTCCCCTGGTTCACGACTCCGTAGCCTGGGGGACGGTTCTCCAGTATACTATCCTCATGGATTACCGTTTCGCTGAAGAAAAAGATGCCGCGCTCATCCTCACGTTTATCAGGGCGCTTGCAGAATACGAAAAGATGGCCGACCAGGTTGTTGCCGACGAGCCGACGCTCCGGCACTGGATTTTTGAAGAGAAAAAAGCTGAGGTTATTTTTGCGCTTGAAGATGGCAAAGAAGTCGGCTTCGCGCTCTTCTTCCACAACTTCTCGACGTTCCTCGGGCGCACGGGCATCTACCTTGAAGACCTGTTTGTGCTGCCCGAGTACCGCGGCAAAGGCTACGGCAAGGGGCTCATCACGACGCTCGCGCAGATTGCGATTCAGCGCGGATGCGGCCGCCTTGAGTGGTGGTGCCTCAACTGGAACAAACCGAGCATAGACTTCTACCTGTCGCTTGGCGCCGAGCCGATGAAAGACTGGACCGTCTACCGCATCGCAGGCGATACGCTCTCCAGACTCGGTGCAGCCAGCAGTAACTAGAGAACCGTCCCCTAGTACACCCTAGTACACGACTACGACGACACTCTTTGCGGGCACTTCCACGCTGCCTGAAATCCAGGTCTTGTCTTCCTTAAGACGGACGTCTTCCGGGGCGCGTTTCAGGCACACTTCAAGATTGCTCATGATGCCGGGGCCGAGCACCTTGTTGCCGACCACCGTGTTTACGGCATCGGTGGCGACGACATACTTTGCTTCTCCGCTGGCAGCTGCGAGCGTGACAAGCACGGCGGCTGTTGAAAGCGGCGCGCCGGCTTCATCGGCAAGTGAAAGCGTCTGCTCTTCATCCGCTCCGTTTACAATCTTCAAGATTCTCTTACCCCCGTTCTTCACAGCAGAGACATAAAGCTTGCTCTCGCGGAGTGCCTTCTCCTGACCGTCAAGATCGAGCGCCTCAGTTCCCGCGTAGTCGCTGAAAATCTTCTGCACGTACCAGCTCGGTGTAAGCACGACCTTCTCTGCGTCAAACCAGATGAGGTCAGGCGTCCACTGTGAATGGCCGATGCGGTTGAAAAGCGGTGCATATGAAGCAAGGCGCACTAAATCGCCGTTGCGCTCCATGCCCGTCATCATGGCGGCTTCTGCAACCGCACCTTCTACTGAGTTAGACAGGTTTGCATCGTGGGCGGCGTATTCGCCTGAGAAAACGTATATATCGCGCGGATAGTCGTCGTACATGGCAACGTTGTCATACAGCCACTGGGGCGCGACATAATAGTGCTCATCAACTGCCCAGGCAAAATCCTTGTTTTTCTTAGCTTCATCATGATAGAACTGCCACGCCGCCGTGTGAAGCGGATGCTGGATGAACGGGCCTGCAGTTCCCAGGCACTTCATCTCAGGATAGCGCTCGTGAATGGCCTTTTCAAAAGCCCTGTAGCGCGGAGCAAGGTCGACGGCGCCGCTTTCCCACTGCTCGTTTCCGATAGCGAGCATATCCATGTTGAACGGCTCCGGATGGCCCATATCAGCACGGAGCTTACCCCACTTTGAGGTAATCGGGCCGTTTGCAAACTCAATGAGGTCGAGCGCGTCCTGCACGTATTCCTGGAACTCAGGTGAATCGACAGGAACAGTCTCGTAGGAGCGGAACTGGCACGCGACGCCGATGTTCAGGACTGGAACCGGCTTACAGCGGCGCATCTCTGAAGAAAGCAGCTCGCACAAAAGGAAATACTCGTAAAAGCCGATGCCGTAACTCTGCATGTAATGACAGTCCTGCATCTCCCACTGGCCGATCGTGTTGCCGCCCTGCACAGCCCACAGGCTCGTATTGATTTTGCGGTTAACGAGCGGGCCGACAGTCTTCTTCCACTGATAGCGCCTCATGATGCTCGTACCTTCGACGATGCATCCGCCGGGGAAACGGAGGAATGCTGGATGAAGATCAGCGAGCGCCTGAAACAGATCCTTTCTGAAAACGCCCGCAACAGCATCTGACGGGATGAGCGAAATGAGGTCGAACTCGACTGAGCCCGCTTCCGTCAGGTGCAGCTCAAAGCGGCCGCCTGAAACGTCAGCATCTGCGGTGAGCGTTGCCTCGTAGAAGTTCCATTCAAGCGTGTCGCAAGTGACGCGGATGGTGTCCATCCACTCAGCGGGGCGCTTCGTTGCGTTCCTGAAAGCGACATCCACAGAAGCGAACGTCTTTCCATCTTTAGTGACGGCGGCGCGGATTACTCCCTTTGGATAGTTCACCTCGCGGGCGTAGAAGCTGAGTCTGTACGTCATGCCCTTTTTGAGCGAGACGCCGTCGTAGGCCTTGTTGGCAAATCCCTGGCCTGGTTCCTGAGCCGTGAAGCGGAGATAATGCGGATTTGCCTCACTCACCGGCTGGTTGAACGTGATTTCAAGATTATCCTCAATATCCTCAGTCGATGACCAGGCATACAGGTTATCTTCTTTCAGGACATAGTTATGGTTTTCGCCCTTGCTTTTGACAGCCTCGAACGAACGGTTCTCTATAAGCTCCGCATACAGTCCGCCATCAGCTGCAAAGTTGATGTCCTCAAAAAAAAGGCCGACCATATCAGGCGTAATTGCTTTTGCGACTTTTCCAGAAAGTGCAAGTTTGTTTTCTGACATACTGTTTTCATCCCCTGCGCCCTTGCGGGCATTTTTCTCTTTTTGCGGATACAGTATATCCCATTTTTCTCTTGTCTGCGTGAAAAAAAGGCACTATTTTATAGATATGGAACAGATAATCAATTACATCCTGGTTTTTCTCTTTCTTTTCAGCACCGGAAGCATCATCGGCTGGGTTCTCGAACTTCTTTTCCGCCGCTTTTTCTCAAAGAACAATCCTGAACGACGCTGGATTAATCCGGGTTTCCTGATTGGCCCGTATCTGCCGCTGTATGGTTTTTCACTCTGCATCCTGTTTGCACTGTCGCTTATCCCGCTACCCATTGCAAACCCGATTCTCCAGAAAATCTGCCTGTTCCTCATCATGGCGGCAGTCATTACGCTTGTTGAGTACTTCACAGGACTTATTTTCATAAAGGGCATGAAGATAAAGCTCTGGGACTATTCCGCATGCTTTGGCAACATCCAGGGCATCATCTGCCCGCTTTTCTCATTTTTCTGGTATCTCTTAAGCGCCATCTACTACTTCCTGATTCATCCGCGCATCACGGAATGGGTATTCTGGTTCACAAACCACATCGCTTTTTCGTTCGTGACCGGCTTCTTCTATGGAGTTTTCGTCATCGATTTAGTATACTCACTGAACCTGATAAACAAGATAAAGGCGTTTGCTGTTGAAAACCAGGTTGTTTTGCGCTACGAAAACTTCAAGCGGCACCTGCACAACTTCAACGAAGAAAGGAAAGAAAAGCTTCACTTCCTTTTTTCACTGCGTTCTGACACGGCTACGCTCACTGAAAACCTTAAAAAGTATCTTGAAAAAATCAGGCATCAGAACTGATTATGAACGAACTGCTGCTCGTCACATCACTAGTCATCTCATTTGGTGCTGTTCTCATCTTTCACCGGATTGCAGGAAAAGGCGGCCTTCTCGCATGGATAGCCGTCTGTGCCATTTTTGCAAACATCGAAGTCACCATGCTCGTGCGCGCGTTTGGTCTGGATCAGACGCTCGGCAACACACTGTTTGCCTCAAGTTTCCTCGCGACAGATATCCTTTCCGAACTGTACGGAAAAAAAGAAGCGGATAAAGGCGTTTGGACGGGCATCTGCGCAACCGTCATGTTCATCGTGCTGTCGCTCATGTGGCAGTTCTACGTTCCAGCTGATGCAGACTGGGCAAGTGCAAGCGTACGCTCACTCTTCTCGAACACACCGCGCATCCTGACAGCAAGCCTTGTCGGTTACGCAGCCTCAGAACTTCTAGATGTGTGGCTCTACCATAAACTGTGGGATATAACAGCGAAAAAGACAGGAAGCCGGGAGACATTCCTGTGGCTCCGCAACAACGCGGCTACACTCATCTCCCAACTCGTAAACATCATCATCTTCAACGTCGGCGCGTTCGCCGGCATCTACAGCTGGCCCGAACTGCTCTCAATCACCTGTGCCTGTTACATCATCTACATTTTCACAAGCCTGCTCGACACACCGTTCGTGTATCTGGCACGAAAACTCGGAAAACCTATAGACGCAGCCTGAGTACGCTTTCCGGATTTACGCAGACTTACTGAAGCGGCACTTTTCGCAGGTTTCGGCGTCCCTGTTCATGCAAGAGGCCGCATGCTCTGAACAGCAGCAGCTCATTGACACGAGCGTGTACGCTACGATTTCCTCAACGGGAACCTTGAACAGCCGTGACAGCACGAGTAAGTTATCAATAGTGGGAACGTTGCGGCCCTGCTCCCAGGCGTAGACTGCCTGCGGATAATCAAAGCCAAAGATATCTTTAACTTCCTGAACGGAAAAGCCGTTAATCTTTCTTAATGATTTGATTTTTTCACCAGTCTTTTTGAGATCGATTACTGGTTTTAATATAATTCTGGACTGTGCCATGGTATTAACTCTCCTAAACTCACAAATTCTTTTCTTCCATGCATTTTCTGCATCTGATAATCATGCAGCCAGCATTTATCCTGGTCGAACCCATTAAGCTGTGTGGCTGTGGCAAGTACATTACGTGTGACGATTACATTAACTGAATTCATAAGAAAGCTCCTTACAAACCTAACGGATTCGCGCCTGTGGCACGAAAAGATATTTTGTGACCGGACTGAGACCATGGTCACGGCATCCAATCCCTACGGATAGACGCCTTTTTGGTATTTACAGTCCGCAATATACCATTTTCCCAAAAAAATGTCATTATACTTGCAGTTTAAATTTTGCAGATATGCCAGATGGATAAAGACATATTTGTGTGTGAGTGCGGGCCTTACGGGTGCAGTCATGCTTGCTCGCTGGCGCAGCTATGGTATCCGACTCGCTCGGCTTCGCCTCACTCGCGGGCGAGGCTTCGCAATCCTGCCTGCCCCCTACGGCCCGCACTCACACACAGTTTTTTCTATAATCATCTAGCATTTCTGCAAAATTGCGCGTAACCCCCCATCCGCTTTTCAGGCCTTGTGTTACGACTGTTACTCACGCCAGTGCGGAGGAAAGCCCTCGACCCGCTTTTAAAAGCCACGATGGCTGATGCAGTATTTTCACTTATTTAAAGAGAGGGAATGCCGCATCAGACGTCGTACTTTTTAAGAAGCATATCGAGTGCTTCGCGGAGCAGGACTGCTTCTCCGACGCCTTCTGCTTTCGCAAGCTTTGTGAGCGCACTGAGCTGATCTGCAGTGTAGTGGCTTGTCTTAGGGACCATCTTCTCTTCACGGGCGAGTGCGACCTTGTTGCGGCCGTTTGTCTTCGCGCGGAACAAAGCGCTTTCAGCCTTGCGGATAAGCTCGGGAACGCGCGTTGCGTCCTCGAATGCGGTCGCAATGCCAATGCTGATTGTCGATGACGTTCCATCTGGCAGTGTAATTGAAAGCGTGCTGCGAAGGCTTTCCATCAGCAGGAAAACTTCTTCCTTTTCCATGCCGCAGTTGAAGATGATTCCAAACTCATCACCGCCGAAACGATACATCTGAGCCCCCTCGGGAAGCCCCTTCTGGATGTGCTGGCAGGTCTCAATGAGAACGCGGTCTCCTTCATCCATGCCGAACTCTTCATTCACACGAAGGAAATTGTCAAAGTCAAAAACAGTGATGACGAGTGGAGACCCAAACTCACCCTGATTCATGATGGCGGCAAGGTCTTTCTCAAATGCATCGCCAACCGGGAAGCCGAGCGTGTCGTTCACCTTGTTGTGACGCGCCTTGTTTTTCGTAGTTGCTTCCTGCTCAATGTGTTCCTTTGTAGTTTTCTTGTTTACTCCCATACATACCTCCTCAAGAAAGCGCTGCACCAATAAAACGCTTTCAATCATAATCAAAATATAATACAGCTCGATATTATTTCAGAAATAATATCTGTATATT
>JAGHRS010000016.1 GCA_018066285.1 Candidatus Treponema caballi | reverse complement strand
TTTGTATACTATTGTATTTGGATACAACTTGTTTTTATGGAAGAAAGTCTGTCATGAAAGATAACACGCAGAAAAAAGCCGGCCTGTTCGGCAGATCAATCGGCGCAAAGCTTATCCTCATCATTACCGTTCTGGTAATTGTTTCACTTGGTACCATCACCTTCCTGGTCAGCTATTTCATGGGAAAAGATGTCCAGGTCACTGCAGAGGACAACAACCTGACCATTACGCTCAGAACAGCATCATCAGCAGAAACGGTTCTTGCCTCTACGCGTTCAAACGTATCACTCCTGCTTGATATGCTTCAGGCAGCCGGTTCGGATGGCGCTCTTGCAAGCCAGGCATCAGAATGGTTTTTCGAGCGCAACAGCGACGTTGCCGGTGTCATAATCCCGGGCAGCAAGGAACTGATCAACTCACGCTTCTTCATAGCACACGAAGTTGAGGCGGACTTAATAGAAAAGTACCTCAACCAGCACGATGAAGACGTTATCAGGGCAATTGAAGGAGAGGCGCTTATCCTTAATGCGGCGCCGGTCTTTGAGATTCCTGTCCTCGTGTACATGTTCCCGTGGGAAGATGAAGGCGAACAGCGCGCTGCCGTCGTTTTCTTCTCAAGCGACAGTCTTTCAACGGTATTCGGTACCGGTAACGTAAACGAGTCATTCATGATCAACCACGACGGCGACCTGCTGCTTCATGCAGACTTCGACCTCGTCAAGGCAGGCGTCAACATGTCGACGCTTCCGCTTGTTTCACTCATGCGCCTGAACGGTGATGAAAACCGTCAGGTCCTTTTCACCAACACCGACGGCAAGGAATACTTCGGAGCTTACTGCAAGCTGCCGTTCGCAGATGTCGGCGTCATCACAATGATTGAGAAAAGCGTCGCACTGAAAGCGGTTACCAACCAGACACAGCAGAACATCTGGTTGACACTCGCCGTTCTGTTCGTTGCTGTTCTGTTCATTTACTTCTATTCAAAGACACTCAGTACCCCGCTTCAGTCACTGACTGCGGTTGCTAACGAAATCAAGCAGGGTAACTTCAATACGGAACTGTTTGACCTGCTCAACACAAAAGATGGCAAGAAAGCGCGTCAGGATGAAATCGGCGTCCTTATCGAATCAACAAAGGATGAGCGCGAAATTCTGAACACTGTTTCACGCCTTACGAACAAGGGTGTTGCAAAGGCTGTCGTCCGAAAGGAGATTGACTTTGAGCCACACCTTAAGGACATCACGATTTTCTTCAGTGACATCCGCGGATTCACCGCCATTTCTGACGGCTTCAAGAACCGCTTCGGTGAGAAATCCGCTGGTGAAATCATCAGCTTCCTGAACGACTACATGAGCCGCATGGTCAACTGTATCAACATTTCAGGCGGTAACGTCGACAAGTTCGAAGGTGACGCAATCATGGCATGCTGGGGTGTTCTGCGCGATGACAGCCTCGACTTTGAGCTGTGGCCGGATTCAGATCCGCGCAAGGCTGAAATGGAAGCAAAGCACAAGGCACACATCCAGCAGGATGCGGTCAACGCCATCCGTGCACAGACTGCAATGCGCTACTCACTCATGGAATACAACAAGCACGCGGAAGCGTTCACTAAAGAGCACGAAGGTGAGCCGATGGCCAAGTACAAGCCGCATATCCGCATCGGTTCCGGTCTTAACAGCGGCCGCGCGACCGTCGGCTTCATGGGCTCCATGGATAAGATGGAGTTCACCTCCATCGGTGATGCCGTAAACTTCGCATCCCGTACCGAAGCCTCAAACAAGCCGTGCGGTACCGACATGCTTATTACAGAAGACACATACAACCTCCTCAAGATGGATTACATCCGCTGCAAGGAGAACAACTATACAATCAAGCCTGAAAACCTGAAGAACGAAGTACTCGTTGAAGTCATCCCGGTAACCTTTGAAGTTAAAGGTAAGGGACAGCAGCACTTCTATGGCGTCGTCAACATGCCTAACTTCGACGTTGAAGAGTTCTTCAAGACAACAGATCCTGATTTCGTGGCTGACCCTGACTGCATCAAGGCAGTTGGTCCGCTTGGCCCTAAGACAATGAATGAAGTACGTCAGTTATTAGGTATTCCGATTCCTGACTTTGCAAAGGTAGACCTGGATGCAGAAGAGAACAAGATTACGGCCGTTTGAAGTCATCTTCATCTTTATCTGCGTCTGCTGTTCAATTTTCAGCATATGGCAGTTCTATCAGTCGCTCAACAGAACGCTGGTAAAAGATGAAGAGCCGATAGCGACCATCAGTTTCAAATATAAGACCGCTCAGCGTAAGTTCATAGACGACCTGCTTTGGGATCGTCTTCAGCAGGATTCTCCCGTTTATGAGGGAGACACCATCCGTACTGCAGAACAGTCGGAAGCTACAATCAGTTTCGTAGACGGCAACATCATGGAACTGCAGTCAAACACCATGATCCGCGTTAATCTGAGCGAAGAAGGCGGCGCAGAAGTCGACTTCACTTCCGGATCAATCAGCGTCAGGACTGGTGAAAGCTCAAGCATGAAGATCCGCTCGGGAAGTTCAGTCGTCGAAGTTGCCGCAAACGCATCTGTCGCCGCTGCAGGTGGCAGTGAGGAAAGCGGTCCGCTCAAGATTGCCGTCAAGGACGGTGCTGCAAGCTTTACCGGCGACAACGGTACCATTGACCTTGAAGCAGGAAAGGTAACTGAAATCAGCTCAACAGGAACCATTGAAGAGCACTTCCTTTCAGTCAACTATCCGGAAGACAATTACCGTACCATGACGTTCACACCTGACGGAGGCAAGATTGCATTCAGCTGGGAAAGCGCAGGACGTACGGTCATCCTTGAAACGTCAGAAAACAAGAACTTTGATTCAATTACAACAAGCGCAACATACAACAATACAAGCACCGCACAGCTCTCCTTTTCAGAAGGAGCTCACTGGTGGCGCATGACGACCGTTCCGCTTTCAGAAAATGAAGAACCTGAAGTTGCCACGGGAAAAGTGACTGTCCTCTACTCACCTACCCCGACACTCATTGCGCCGCGGGCCGGAAACGAGACACTGTTCAGGACAAAGCTGCCGCAGGTCCGCCTTTCATGGTCTGAATCAGAACGTGCCACAGCTTACCGGATTGATATTGCAGACAATCCGAACATGAGGAACCCTGTGTTCTCACAGCGCTTTACGACAACATCAACAGTCATCAACACACTGGGAGAAGGAACCTGGTATTGGACAGTCACACCGTACTACACGTTCGATGACATCGGTTATGCAAACAGTTCAGTCAAATCATATTTCTACATTACCAGAAGTGCTGAGCTGAACGCGCCTGTCCTTCTCGGACCGGAAGATGACGGTATCGTCTGCACACGCATCACGCAGGCAGACGGCTCTGTAACCAACAAATCAATCACCTTCTCATGGAAAAACGATGCAGAAGCATTAAGCTATGACCTTGCCATCTTCAAGGAGAACGCTTCATCGCCTTTCATAACAAAGACAGTTTCAGGCAACTACTGCTCTATCAATACTGCCGTGGATGCAATTCCTAACGGTAACTACACCTGGCAGGTCACCATCAATGATGAAGAGGGCAACTCAAAAGCATCAGCAAAGAACAGCTTCTACGCCATTGATGCAGACATTGAGCAGAAGACTCTTTCTCCAGCAGACAACTACCGCATTGCTACAGCACGCACAAGCGAGATGTCATTCACCTGGAAGACGAATGTTCCTAACCCGACTACGCTTGAAGTTGCATCTGACAGCGCATTCCGCAACATCGTGCTCAAAACAGAGACGACGGACACGACCGTTCCAGGCAAGATGCTCGCAGCAGGCACCTATTACTGGCGCATCTCTGCAAAAGCCGGTTCTGCCGTCATTTCAACACAGCCAAAGACGTTCATCGTAGAACCTGTCATGCCAGCGCCAGTCATCTCGTATCCGGAGAAGAACGGCGAACTGGTCAAGTCTCTGGAGGCGGACAACGAACTGCGCTGGAATCTGGTTGAAGAAGCTGACTATTATCAGGTCAGAATCTACAAGAATGACAAGCCTTCCGAATACGTCATTGACCAGAACTTCATCATTTCAAAAGACGGTTCTATTGGAAGCCTTCCTATAGACATAATGAATCTGGAAGCAGGAGACTACGGATGGAGTGTTCAGGCATTCCGCAATGAATCAGCAGTAGCTTCCCGCTCATCAGGAACAGTGACACGCAGCACCTTCACCGTACGGCAGCTGCATCCGGTCACAATCCAGAGCCCGGGAGACGGCGCCGTGTATGACGGAGTCAGGGCATGGACATCACCATCCTTACTGACCTGGACATCAAAAGACACTGCAAAGACATGTACTGTAAAGCTCTACAGGCTTTCACAGGATACAAAGACAGAAATAAAGAGCTGGACAAACGCACGCTCCGGCATTCAGCTGCCGCAGCTTGAAGCGGGCTCTTACTGGTGGGAAATTGAGGCGACGACTGTCACAAAATCAGGCGAATACAGCATTTCACCTGAATCAGGACGCGGCTTCACTGTAACTTCCCTGCCAAAGCTCGCCTCAACCACGCTCGCACAGCCGGATGACACAGAAGTGTTCGGCGCCAGTTACCTTTCAGCCAACAGCAACATCAGCTTTGCATGGGAGCCTGTGCCGGACGCTACAGAATATGTCTTCACGCTTTCTGATGCTTCGGGCAAGACGCTTAAAAAAGAGACGCTGGAAGCAGGCAGCGCAGAATACGTGCTTGAAGACCTTTCAGTTCTTGAAAACGGAACATTCACCTGGTCTGTGCAGGCTGTCAGACGCCTTAAGGGGACGAAACTGACAGACAAAGAAAAAGTGCTTTCCGGAACTGCAGTTTCCGCAACATTCAGCATTGAGCTTCCGGCTCTTTCAATACCTCAGATAAAGGATTTTGGTAAACGATATGGCTTGTAAACGAAAAATACCCGCCATATTGATTATGGCACTCATAATGAGCACTTCCCTCTTTGCGCAGGCATTCAGCAACGACGCCTGTTATGTAGTAGAAACCGATGAGGGAAAAGAATACGTCCAGCGCTTTGAATGGCAGCAGATTGACTACATCCAGAAGTTTGAATTCCATCTTGAAATGAAGGATGCTGCTACCGGATTATGGACTGAAACAGAGTGCATTGAGACAAAGGATAACCACATTGAGATTCCGCTTGATTCAGGCATATACCAGTACAAGATTGTCGTTTTCAACCTTCTTGGAAAGCCTGAACTTGAATCAGAGTGGATTCCTCTTGAAATCAACAAAGTATATCAGCCTAAAGTTGACAGCGTAAGCTCACCCACCGTGTATCTTGAAGATAAGGATGGAGAACTGACTCTTTCTGGAAAGGGATTGCTCGGAAGCTCAAAACTCACGCTCTGGAACGAAGAAGGCATTGCGTTTGATGTGGAAAATCTGGGCTCAGATGACAAATTCCGCGAACTCAAGCTGTATACAGATCCTGAACTGCTGCTTCCGGGCGTATACACACTCACCATAGAAAACGAAGGCGGTCTTTCAACGACATTCACGCCAATCACCGTAAAGTACAGAAAGGCATGGGACCTTGATGTTGCCGTCGGTTACGCTTGTGTGTTAAACCTGTTTGACAGTAACTTCAAAAACTACTTTGGTGAAACCATGTTCCCGTTCGGAGCCGGCGCAAAGATTTCCGTCATGCCAATCAAGAAAGGCTGGGGATACCTGGGATTCGGGCTTAACGCAACCTACAGCCTGATGAACGATCTTGAAATGAAGCCGGTTGAAACCGGATACGAACTTTCAGGAAACTACATTGCAGGCTACTTCGACATCATCTACCAGTATCCTATCCGCAACCAGAAGAAGAACAACAACCTCAGGGCCATTTTTGAAGGCCACGTGGGAGCCGGTCTCGTCCTGCTCAATGATATTACCTTCCACTTCCCGCACGACATCAACACGGAGCCGTTCAACATCCTGTACCTGAGTGCACAGTTCGGCGGCTCTGCCCAGTATTACCTGACAAAGCGGCTGTATGTGGAACTGAACCTTGACGTAACCATTACGCCAAGCATCGATATGAATATGGGCAATCTTGTCCCGACAGTTATGATAGGATGGCAATTCTGATAAAAGTTTTTTTGTCAAAAAATGGAAATATTGCAATCCCTGAGCTATAGTAAATTTCAGAATGGGGGTTTTTTCATGAAAAAACGTTTTTCTTGTTTTTTATGTGTTTTTTTAATCCTTCTCCTGGCGTCCTGTGACCTGCTTGGCGGTTCACTTTCAGACTACATTACCGAATACACAGAGAACGCTAATCTTGAGGTGTTTGTAATTCCGGATGTCTATCCCCGCGATGCATCTCAGACGGCATGCGTTACCAATCCAGCAACACCAATCATTCTCTATCTCAGAAACCCCATGAAGTATGAGATTGTTTTTGAATACACGTTCCATATAGCATCCATTCAGCTGCTGTATTCTGTCCAATACCAGCAAACAGACCCCATTCAGTTCATACCGGTATCAGATGACTATTCCACATACAGCATGATTTTCCCGTCAGCCTTCCTTGACCAGATTGACAGGAATGCTTTCATTGACAGCGAATTGAGCTCAAAGGATATCTCTGGAACGCTCAAGGCATATGACAAGGAGACTCACCGTGAGTTCGGCTCCCTTGAACTGACACTCAGCGCAAATACGCCACCGGATCCTGTTGCTACCTACATGATGCAGCTTGACCAGGACCCGGCTGGTGAAAAAGCTGATTCTGCCCGGTATATCCTCTGTTTTGAGATTCCACGCAGTGACCGTAACGGTGACTTTGATACCATAAAGATTAACAACAGTACCTGGAAAATAGACTACAATTTCGGTTCTCAAGACGGCCTGAAGCTGACACCGTATGGAGGAAACACTGGTAAGCTTCTGGTAAATCCGGCTCCTACAGATGAGCTTCCTTACGGCATTGATTTTTATCCGCTTGAAGAAGGCAGCGTTGACAAGTTTGAGCCGATGGGTCTTACCGCAAATCCACCTTTTGACACGTTCTACTACATAACAGGCGACACGCGTTCAGATACTGAAATGCTCTATACTCTTACCATTACCGATAAGGCAGGACTGAAGTCTGAAAGCACAGTTTCAAACAAAGCTGACAAGCTTAATCCGGCAACAATTACAATTCCATCTTCTCCAGTATTTGACAACTTCTATATTGCCGGCTTGGACAACTCACTGACAATCAACATCAAGGCAGCAACGGCAACTACAGAAGGAAAGCCGGTAGCAGATGCCTCGTATGAATATATCGTACAAGAGGTTGATGAAGAAGGGAACCTCTTATCTCCAGACAATATTCCTGAATGGAAAGAGGATACAAGCGGAACCATTCAATTACCTCCGAACGCAGAAAACAATACATATTATACGATAACCGTACGTTCAAAACGCACAGGTTGCCTTACCAGTGATGAAACATCAACAAAAGACATCTTCAAAGTTATCCGCAGCAACCACTTCTTTGTGGCACACTCTTCTGATGGCACAGATGACGATAACGATGGAACTCTTCTTTATCCATACTATTCTTTCAAGAAATGTATGGAAGAAATAGATAAATATCAGAGTAATTTGAAGGAAACATTTGACCGGACACTTCCAGACGGCTTCTATATTGATGTACTGGAAGACTACAACGTAACAGGAAGCGATGATGTGTTCAGCAGCTCCTATCTGATAAACAACAAAATTGACAGCAGTACGAGTTTCTCTGGAAAACTGACCATTCAGGGTGTTGATGAAAGCGGCAGTCCACTGAGCGGAACTTCAAGAAGAACGATTGATGCAGGTTCGAGTGGCGGACTTCTTTCATGGAGTGCCGTCGCCAATAACACAGCTACCCTTTCTCTTAAAAACCTTACATTCACTAATGGATACAGCAAGGAATCCGGCAAGTATGCAGGACTTTACTTCCAGACAATCTCGGTCCCAGGTAATCCAGATAATAACAATGAAAAGCTACATGTAACAATTACCAATTGTGACATCACACACATGACGGGGTCTTATGGATATGGAATCTATTTCTATGGTGGAAATAGCAGCTTATCAGATACAAGTACCTCTACAGTAACCATAACTGATTGTACTATCAGCGACAATGAGAAGACAGGAATAAATCATTCCTATGCAGCTCAGGGAAGTTCCTATGAAAAACTTATTCTTGCAGGAAATACAAAGATTCAGAATAATTCAGATGGTGGCGTTAATGAATCTCTTGGATTAATCATACAATCTAAAAACGTCATCATTTCAAATAACAAAGGCTATGGTGTATCAGTAGGTGCATGGGCAAAAATAGAAATTGCAGGTGCGACAATTACTAACAATACGGACGCTTCCAATAATCCAAAGAATCTTTACCTTGTCGAATCAACCAATAATTCAGGTGTTGTAACACGTGCAAATATCACCGTTACCGGCGACCTTTCAGGAAGCAGTATCGGCGTCACGACAGCAAACCAGCCCGCAGTCGGTGAGCTGATTCCGTTCGTTGACGGCTGGCAGGCTTCTTACGGCAGTCCGGCAAGCGTCTTCACCAGTGATGCAGGCTGCGGCATTAAGACAGACGACTCAGGCACACCGGTTCTCGCAGTAAACAGCGGAACAGGCGGCTATCATTTTACTGAAGATGTCACCATTAGCGTTTCATCAGATAACTACATACCTGGCGTTGAAAAGCAGATTACCGTATCTGCAAGCCTTGATGGCGCAGAGCCGGTTGATATTACAAACGATGTAACAAGCTGGCATCTCGAACTGACTGAAAACGGCGAAACAATTCCAACAAGCTGGTACTCAGTCAGCAGCAACACGCTTACCCTGAAGCAGGCACTGCCAAGAAATACATACACGCTGTATATAGATATTGTCTACAACGGCAGACACTATTCAGACTCCATTGCAATTACCCCGCCGCCTTCCGTAGCTTCATTGACAGCAGCTCCAACAGGCGGTACTGTTACAGCAGCATCACAAAGTGATCTGGCACAGCTTGCCACATGGGTAAACGGGGGCTCATCACTTGAAAACGTTACCATTCTGCTTGACAGCGATGTAACCATAACCGGCACATATAGGGCGATAGGTAGCAGCACCAAATTCCAAGGTACCTTTGACGGTCAGGGACACACGGTAAACATTAATTCCCAGACGACAGATGCTACCTATTATGGCTTATTTGGAGATGTTTACGGTGGAACCATTAAAAACGTTACAGTCACCGGAAGTATTACTACTTCAGGGGACAGAAAGTATATTGGTGGCATTGTAGGACACCTGAGTTCTGGCACAATTGAGAATTGTATCAATAATGTCACCATATCAGGAGCAACATATGCAGGGGGTATTGTAGGATTCCCTGTTTCTTGCACAATCAAAAACTGCATCAACAATGCTTCTCTTTCCGGTACACAATATGCCGGTGGTATTGGAGGATCTAAAAATGCGAGTTCCACTGAAAATACCGTTTCCATCATTAACTGTGTTAACAATGGCGATGTCACTGTTTCCACTGATAACGGAACTTCAGGTGGATTAATGGGATATGTTGATAGTATTTCCAATTACAAACTTAATTTTAACAATGCTGCCAATATAGGAACCATTACAAATTTCAATGGCCCAAGCAGTGAAATTTATGGTTCTGACATAAGACGTATTAATACACTTAAAAACGTCATATACCTTCAGAACTCTGGTTCAGGTACCTTCAGTAACAACAATGACAACGAAACGCTGTATTTAGCATCTTCATATGCGGCTGAAATCCATGCAGAAACTACACTTTCAGACATTGTCAGCCGCTTGAACAGCTGGATTACAAGCCAGCCTGCAGATGAACGTGGTACTTACAAAAAGTGGAAAGTCAGCGCTGACGGAACAAAGATAGTCTTCGAGGACGAGGAGTAATGGCTATGAAAAGATTCGTTTTACCGGTAATCATTCTGACACTCTGCATCTTTCTCACATCCTGCGGAAACCTTTTCCAGAAAACACTGCCAGGCATTACACCGGCACCGGAAACCACGGACACTGCCGCAACAAGTAACGGCTCAGGTACCGTTACCTTTACAGGAAACATCGGTATTTCAGGCGCGTTCCCAAAAGAAATAGCTGATACATTCACCAGGAAAGGAACTTCGGGCAATGCGGCACGAACGGCTTTTCCGTCAGCTCCAACAGAAACAGCTTATTATGTAGAGGTAAATGATACTTCTGTAACACCAAATAAAGTTGTTGACAGTATTAATTCCCCTGCTCTTTTCAACATAAATCAGGACACAGGCGTTTTTTCACTGCCGCTTGAACTGAATCATGCCTACACCATAACGGTGTCCATCATTAAGACTAATGATTCATCAAAAAAACCGCTTCTGAGCGACAGTGTATCCAATGTAAAACTGACAGCAACAGCACCTGTTTACGTGCACGACTTTACCCTGAACCCAGTCACTGATTCCGGAACAGGCAATGTCAGCCTGCCACTCAGCATCATGGTTGGGGCAGAACCCGCAATTACAAAAATAACAGACCTTAAAACAGGCAAAGCCATTTCAAGCAATACACTGACATTTACTGCCGGGGAAACTACAGGTTCCGGCAACAATGCAATAACGGCCTACACCCTTGCCGCCAGCGACATTCCTGCAGGTGCCTATGCAGTATCATTTGAAGTATTTTCCAGGTTATCGGCGATTGCAAACCAGCGGGAACAAACACCAGCCGTCTCTCCCTATAACGATTCTGAAGAATATCGTGTAGGAACAATGCGCACATTTTTTACGACACAGACAATTAATGTATATAAAAACATGACGACTGACACCTGGGTTAATAATGGTAATCTTCCCATTGGTCAAAATGGAGTATTATCTGTCGATTCTACAACATCAATGATGAATATCCAGACTGTTTTCTACGTTGACAGTGGTGTAGCACAGTCTGGCAACGGAACCTATGACAAGCCATTCAAAACACTGAATGAAGCCATGTTCTGCATAACAGGCGGAAGCAACAGCGGTAAACCGGTATATATTCATATTAAAAACGGCTATCAGGAAACATTCAGCAGCACATATCCAAAACGGGTAAGCGGAGCAACTTACGCATTCATAGACAATGTAACAGTTGAAATTGAATGCTGGAAAAACACGGTAGGTGATGGAAAAGGAACCGCAACAATACTTACATCAGGCTCATCAGTTTCACCTATTTTTGGGTTAAGCACCAATAAAGCTGATACTGGTCCAACAGTCACTCTGAGGGGTCTCACCCTTTCAGGCAGCGGCGCAACCAATGCAACAGGCATTGAGCTGGTAAACGGCAACCTGACCCTTGAAAACTGCCAGATTACCGGCTTCCAGACAGCTGGAATCAACGTTTCCGGCGGCTCACTTACCGTTTCAGGTTTTACCGACATTACAGGAAACGGAACAAGCGGTGCCATAAGCAACGTCAAACTTCCGGCAGGCATGAAAATAAACGTTGGCACACTCACAAGCGGCAGTATAATCGGCGTAACAACAGCAACAGCATGGGATGAAGGAGATGCCTTAATTCCATTTGCAACATATTCAACAAAGCCGAAAGACGACGTATTCTTCAGTGATGCAGGCTATCCTGTTACTCTTGGAGATTCAGAAGCGTCCATTGGTGAAGCAGGCTCCGTCAGTACAGACATTTACGTCAACAATACCACCGGAAATGATGAAACTGGTACCGGTAAAAAGAGCAAACCGTACAAGACGCTTGCAAAAGCTGTAGAAATGGTTTCGGAAGGCGGAGCAATCTTTCTGGCACGTGACCAGACGTTCTGCACCGGAAACATGGAAACAATTACCATAAGCAAAAATCTCACCATCGGCACTTATGGCGAGGGTAATTGTCCAGCATTAGACAGTACAAGGCTTAAGATAGAGTCAGACCCTGAAGTAAGAATAAATAACATTGTATTCAAGATGACAGCCGTTACTGGAACAAGTTCAGGCGTATTTATTTATAATGACAATGCAAAAGTTACCTGCTTCGGCTGTACCTTCACCGGTGGTAAGGCAACAGTCGGAGATTATGCTTACGGTGGAGCCATTTATAATAAAGGTGAGCTTACTGTAACAGACTGTACATTCACTGGAAACGCAGCAGGAAACCACGGTGGTGCCATCTACACAACAAACAAAGCCACCATTTCAGGCTGTACATTCTCAGACAATAAGGCTGACGTACAGTACAATGCCATCGCCTTTGATAAAGAACTTATCTTTAGTGGAACCAATAAATTCACCACCGCTAGTGATATTCCAGATAACGCAAAACAGACTGTCGAAATTTTAACAGGCGATACTGCATCAGGCGAAGCTTCAATCAAGCTTGAAAGCGGTTTTGCTGTCAGCAACATTAACGCTATTCCTCTGTACTTTGAGTATTTTGGCAAGGTCCCGACAAACCTGTTCACCGGTTCTGCTGTTTCTTCGGCTTCCGGAAAATTCAGCATCTACGATACTCAGAATTCATATATCATAACAGACACCGGTAAACTTCTCAAACAAGGATTAAGCGGAACCATAGAAGTCAACGGCCTTAACGCCGGCTTAACTGTCAGTTGCGTGCCATCTTCAAAAACATTCACATTCACCATTTTGAAAGGTAACGAAGAAATAGGCAATGACCAACTGGAGTATGCTGACTTCGAAGTCTGGTGCGGCGGTGAACAGCTCCAGAAAGGCACAGTATGGACTGTAGATACGGACGGAATGTCTATAAACTTTAATGCCCAGGCATATCCGGAAGAATACGAATTGATAATGTTCTTTAATTATAAAGATGCTGCCTATACGGCGACATTCTATGCGACATTGGACTAAGGGGAAGAAAAAAATGAAAAGTATAAGACGTTTTATTGCATGTACCGTTTCAGTTTTACTTCTTTTAGCAGGACTTACGTCCTGCGGAAATCTTCTGCTGAAGGACATAAGCGAAGATGCCATTGTATCTTCGCAGTTTGCACAGACCGCCACAAAGGGAACTGGCACTATAAGCGGCACCATCGCTTTTGACGGTGCAATTCCCGCTCAGATGCTTACCCCTTCTTCCGGAGCTCGAACAGCTTTTCCTTCCACTCCTCTCACCACAGACAATTTCACTTTCTTCATTAAGGCCGAAGGTCCAGATGTACCAACAGCCACCAATTATTTTTCTGGTAACGATTTTTCTCTTTCAGGCCTTGTCCCTGGTGTCGGCTATACGCTGACTGTGTGGATTTTTAAAGAGACAAATAACACCAATTCTGATGATCTTCTGTTCTCAGGCTCATATGCACCCGTCACTTTGACAGAAGGAAATCCCAGCTTAACGCTTGAAAACCCGATTGTAGTCAGACCGGTAGATCTTCCTGAAGGCCAGACGCAGACTGTTACGTTTGATATCACCTCAACAAGCAAATCTGTCAGTAGCTTTTCAATCTGGATTGATGGTGGAGAAGGTGATGATTATCAGTATCTTAACAAATCATTCACCTACGCAGAAGGTGCAAGTTCAAGTACCCATAATGCAGAACTTTCTTTGCCAACGGGTGCACACGCGCTTACGTTCCAGTTCTATCAGACAGTGAATGATGATCAGATTCTAGTCTACAGTTGTAAAGAAGTTATTAATGTAATCAAGGGATTTGATACCTACACATGGGTAAAAAACGGAAACGCCAAACACCTGAAAAATGACAACACAGGTACTTCTTTCGTCATTGATGATGCATGTCTTACACAATTTGCAAGAAACACCATATATGTTGACACTACATCGTCTTCAGGAGAAGACAAGGGAACCCGTTACAGCCCGTTTAAGACAATTTCAAAGGCTTTTGCTTACGCACAGGCTTCAAGTTCGTCAGAAACAAACATCTTCATCAAGGATGGTTCCAGCGAAGAGATTACAGGTTCAACAGAATTGTTTGGCAAGAAATGGAATATTCAGGCATATACAAACACTCCTGGGGATAGACAGGGAAATGCAACGCTGACATTCATAGATCCTCAGGCAATTGTTTTCTGTTTATTTGATGAATCAGAACTTTCTGCAACCGGTATCACTTTCAAGGGAACAACCGGTTATCAGAGCGGAAGTGATGGTGGCTTTGTATACATTGAGTCTGGTAGTGGAGGTACGTTTACCAACTGTTCATTCGAAAATGGCAATTCCTGTGACTATGGTGGTGCAATTGCCAATTTCGGAGAATGTACATTAAATGGCTGTACTTTTTCCAACAATCAAGCTGAAACCGCAGGTGGTGCCATTTTCTCCACAGGAACTCTGACTATTTCGGGTACAACAACAATTGAGAACAATATCTCCGACGAAGATAAGTATGAATTCCTCAGTTTCTACGGAAATCTCACTCTTGCAGGAACTCTCAATTTCAAAGACTCAGAGCGGTTTGAATTCCATAAGGAAAATGACCCGTATGCTGCATCAAGTGTAACATTGGTAGAAGGTCTCTCTGTTACCGGTTCCGGCATCTCAAAGATTCCGCTCTATTACGACGGTGATCCATCAGGTTCATGCTTCTTCGCCAGTGGAAGTGAATCAAAGGCTGCCACTTACTTCTCAGTTCCTGCAGACGGAAGTACAACCTACATCATTAATGATAGCGGCGAAATCAAAAAAAATGGAACTGTCAGTTTGACAAAAAACGGAGAAACAACACAATATAACACGCTAAACGAAGCATTTGATAATATTTCCACTACTTCCACTATAACGTTGGAAGCAGGCTCAACATATGAAATAACATCAGGTAATATTTCTATTTCAGAAGCAGATGTTACTATTACCGTTTCCGGTAGTGGAACAGCAACTATAAAGGTAAATGACACCTGTACTAGTTACGTTCCATTCGAATTGTGGGATAACGCTACACTCACTGCACAAAACATCATTTTCACCAGCTCTTCTTATGTAGCAACATATGCTGGTTACTTTCAGCTTTTGAGAGATACATCGAAAGCTACTTTCACTAATTGTAATTTCGAAAATGGAAAATGTATCTACGAAGAAGGCTATTACTCAGCAGGAGCTTTTTACTGTCAACAAGGCGAACTGATACTTGACGGTTGTACCTTTACAAACAATAATAATAATTGGAATACAACTGCTCAATCCGGAGACGCAAATGATATTTATCTTAATGACGGAATAATTACATTAAAGAATCAAAACACATTCAGTGGTCCTATTATTATCCAAATGGGTTATTATCATTATGTAGGCGACTATTCAAAGGCTTTATCTTCTTACATTGTACTTGATGAATCCATATCACTTTCAGAAGGAAAAACAACGTACGCTGATTTTGTTTTCGCAACTGTCAGCGACGCAGGTATGGACAATCCTCTTGTCATAGCCGGTCTTACAGAAAGCACACAAAGCTGGTTCCCATGTACCATGCCATCTGGGGAAGATTACTTCATTGACAGCGACGGTAAACTGCAGCAGTACAGTGAAGCGACAACGCTGTATGTCGGCAGTAACGGAAGCGACGAACTCTCAGGCTACGGTTATTCAGCATCTAAGCCGTTTGCTACACTTCAGTACGCACTTGGTCTGTGCGATACGGCAAAGACTATCTGGGTGGCAAAAGACGGATCAGAAGTAGTTTCTAACGGAGATTGGTCGGTTTATGGTAAAAATGCTGATATTAAGGTTACAGATGATGGTACATACACGCTTACGTTCTCCGGTTCTTCCACACACATGCTGATTTCTGATAGTAGTGAGATTTCATTAACAGGTATTGAGTTCACAAGAAGTGACACCCTTAATGGGGGTGGCAGTTTTATATACAGTACTGGTAGTTCTTCTGTAACTTGTACAAGCTGTTCATTCACAACAAACAGCAAGGCTTCAACTGGTGAAGGGGGTGCTATCTTTAATGATGCAAATCTTTCATTGAATAACTGTTCGTTTAACAACTGTTCATCAGAAAAAACCGGTGGTGCAATCTACAATGGCAGTAACGGTACTCTGACATTGTCTGACTGTACATTCAGCGGAAACACAGCATCAAGTGTTTCAAACGATATTTACCACACTGGTTCATCAGTGACTCTAAAAGCAGGCAATATATTTGGCGGCGGCATAAAGCTTGAATCCGGCAAAATGCTGACAATAACAGAAGCATTAGATGTAGGTGACGGAACGATAAAGATTACCCCTCCAAGCTACACTGTAGGTACACAGATTCTTGACGGAGATTACATGTCTTACGCTCTAAGCCACAACCTGATTGTTCTGGACAACACGCTCTATGAAATTGACAGTAATGGTACACTTCAAGTAAAATCAACCGAACCTGTAGTTTCCATTACGGATTATGCTTCGGAAGCAGATCCATTGTCTTCTCTTTATTCAAACTACAAAGGTAATACACAAAAGTTAATTATCACTATTCCAGAAAATGGTACACTTGCATCTCAAGGATATACACTTTCCACAATACCAACAGTAACCATACAACCCGCAGATAATCATTCTGCTACTATTACATTTGCAGGTGGCGCCAAGACCTTCTATATCGGCAACAACGGAATGACTAATTTTAATTTCAACAATATTACCTTTGAGCGAACGGATGATTCATCAGGATTATTCGTTTCTTCCTATTCTGGTCTAACCGTTACTTACAAGGGTTGTACATTTAAGGATGGAAAATCGGATGAAGGAGTTATTTATGTTAATGCTGATTCAGAACACATATTTGAAAATTGTAACTTCACTAATAATTCCCCACGCGCTATTACTATTGCTGCATTTGGTAAATTGACTCTTAAAGGAGCCAACTCTTTTGGAGAGAATGACACTATCGAAATATTAAGGAATTATCAATATAAAATCAGTCTTGAAGCCGAGTCCGTTGTAAAATCAGGCAGTACTGTTAAAATATATACTGAATCATTCCCGGCTATAGAAGGTAAACAGATATTTGAAGGCACTTATGTTTCTCAAGCAGCTACTTTCGAATGCACAGATCCTGATTACTGTTTTGATAGTGATGGATACTGCAGGAAAAGATAATACTCTGACAAATTTAAAAAGCTGCCCCGCCGCGGGCAGCTTTTTTTGTCCTCATTGACTTCTTCCTCATTGTCGATTATACTCGACAATACACTACTACTTTTGTCGTGTATATTCGACAACTTATATTACTATGAATCATGAACTTTTAAAGAAGGTCATTTTTGACCAGCATGAAATTATCAGGAATTTTACGATTGTTGAGCGCGAATACGATTTTGACATGAATGCCAACTACGTTGTCATCGGTTTACGCCGTGCGGGAAAGTCTACCCTGCTCTACAAGCTCGTTCAGGATCTTGTTGCATCAGGAACAGACTGGAATCAGATCATCTACATCAATTTTGAGGATGAACGGCTTGCTGAGTTCTCCCTTTCTGATTTTGATGACATTCTGGCTGTTCAGGCAGAGTTGAGCAATAAGACAGGCTGGTTCTTTCTTGATGAGGTCCAGAATGTTTATGGATGGGAAAAATTTGCGCGCCGCATGGCTGATTCTAAGGAACATACGTTCATTACTGGCAGCAATGCAAAAATGCTCTCTGCAGAAATTGAAAACCGGCTTGGCGGCAGATATCTGACAAAATATGTCACCCCGTACAATTTCAGAGAATATCTTAAGGCAAAAAACACTGACAGCTCTGAAGAAGCTATTTTAAGTACTAAAGGCAGCGGTAAAATCAGGAAAGAACTTGAAAGTTACTTTTATTTTGGCGGTTTTCCTGAAAACATAGCATATCGCGACAAGCGGGAATATGTTTCAAGCATCTATCAGAAAGTGCTTCTTGGTGATATCGCATCCAGAAATAATATCCGTAACACAAACGGATTACGACTTCTAATGAAGAAGATTGCAGAATCGGTAAAGGATGAAGTTTCCTATTCAAAACTGTACAACACGCTTAATACAATTGGTGTTAACATCAGCAAGGATGCTGTCATTGATTACATCAGATATGCAAGGCAGTCTTTTCTTATTTTTGCCATACGTAGCTGGTTTTCAAAGTTTGTGGATAAGGAAACGACGCCTAAATATTACTTTAACGACAACGGACTTCTGAACCTGTTCCTTGACAGAGCGGAACCACGTCTTCTTGAAAATCTTGTCGCAATAACGCTTTGGAATGCGTATCGTGACCGCGTGTATTATCTTAAAAGTCAGCACCTTGATGCAGACTTTTTTGTTGAAGATACCGGCGAAGTTATTCAAGTCGCCTATTCTCTTTCAGACACTTCAGATGACCGGGAGACAAAATTGCTTGTTCAGGCGGCTCATTCCGTAAAAGAAGCAACGCGGTTCATCATCATCACCTGGGAAGAGGAAAAAGTCCTTACTCAGGATGATATCACGATAGAAGTAATTCCCATCTGGAAGTGGCTGCTTTGTTACTCAAACAATTTCTGTAAATCAACGACAAAATAGTTCGATAATTCCTGAAGCTCTTTTTGGACACCGCTGGTAATACCGTTTTTTGAAAAAATCATGAAATGGTTGTTTTTACGCGGGATACACGCAGCAGAGGATTTCAAATCTTGAAGTTGTTTTTCATCAAATGGTTCTTCTGTATACTTACATTCACAGAAAAGCGCATTGTCATCATCAAGTGCAACTAAATCTATTTCTTCCTGTCGTTTCAGGACAGGGTTATTGCCCCACCAGCGACCAAGGTTTTCAGCAAAGAAAGGCATTTTCCCGTGATAGAACTGTTCTTTCAGATACGCTTCACAAACTGACTCAAATCTGTGCCCTATGTACGTATTCAGTTTTTCTTTTGTAAATTCACGGTCGTAATATACATCAGGTGCAACAAGTCCGTTAAGCATGTTCTGATGCTTGAAAATGAATGCAAAATAAAAGGCAAAGTAGTTATCACATATTGAATACAGAGTGTTCCGTGACTTTTCCTTTTCGCCGCAAGGAACTTCTTTTTTGACGAAACCAAGATGAATAAGTACAGAAAGATATTTTGCCGTTTTGGCTGCATCCCCGTCGACTTTATCCTTGATTTTAGTAAAAGTTGACGCGCCGGCATTTATGGCAAGCATAATATCTTTATAATAATAAGTTTCCTTCAGTTCCATTCTAAGCAGCGTTTCTATTTCATTAAAGAGATACCCCGTAGTTGAAAGACAATGTTTCACCACATTTTCTTTGATGGTAAGGCTGTCATCAAAAAGAGAAAGATATAGCGGTATGCCGCCAAGAATTGAATAGGCAATCAATGCATCTTCATCAGAATAGGCTGGAAAAAACGCACGTGCTTCTTTATAGGAGAACGGAAGCAATTTTAATTTGGCGGTTTTTCTTCCATACAGGGGTTTTGCAGCGTTATCGATGATATCTTCAATAACAGAAACTTCTGAACCGCAAAGGATAAGGAAAATATTTTTATTCTTAAAGATCGCATCTATTGCATTCTGCAAACCTGAATCAAAGGCAGGATTTGAGTTATACAAATAGGTAAACTCATCCATAATGATAACGAGCCTGTTTGTAATATTTGCAGTTTTAAAAAATGAATACACATCATTCCAAGTGGTAAATGATGAAAGAAAGTCCCCCGCTTTCAGAACCGCATCAAGACTCTCGCAAAAGGAACGGACATTGTTTGCTTCAGAAGATTTATCCGCAGTGAAATATACGGTGTTTTCTTTATGCAGTTTTGCGAAATGACTGAGCAGATACGATTTTCCAACACGACGCCTTCCATGCAGGATAAGCATTTCGAACCGTGATGAAGTATATAGTTCTTCAAGAAAAGTCAGCTCTTTCGTTCTGCCAATAAAAAAATCGCCACTCTGCATAATTAACTCCATAGTTATTTACTCTTGAGTTAATTATATCACTTTCAGAAAATTTATCAAGGCATAAAAAAAACCGCCAGTTCATCAGAACCAGCGGCCTTCTAAGCCCGACAGTTTTGCAAAGCAAAACTGTCAAAGTAATTTTTGTTTGCTAGCAAACAAAAATTACTTCGCGATCACGCGAGCCATCTCGAGGACTTTGTTTGAGTAACCCCATTCGTTGTCGTACCATGAACAGACCTTAACGAATGTTGAGTCAAGCTGGATACCAGCCTTTGCATCGAAGATAGATGTGCGTGGGTCGTTGCGGAAGTCTGTTGAAACAACAGAATCTTCTGTGTAACCGAGAACACCCTTGAGCTCGCCTTCTGAAGCCTTCTTCATAGCAGCGCAGATTTCATCGTATGTGCAAGCCTTGTTGAGTTCGCATGTAAGGTCAACGAAAGAAACGTCTGATGTTGGAACGCGAACTGACATACCTGTGAGCTTACCGTTGAGGTCTGGAAGAACCTTACCAACAGCCTTTGCAGCACCTGTTGAAGATGGAATCATGTTCTCGAGGATACCACGTCCACCGCGCCAATCCTTCTTTGAAGGACCGTCAACAGTCTTCTGTGTTGCTGTTGCAGCGTGGATTGTTGTCATAAGACCGCGCTTAATTCCGAATGTGTCGTTGAGAACCTTAGAAATAGGTGCGAGACAGTTTGTTGTGCAAGATGCGTTAGAAATGATGTCCTGGCCAGCGTATGTCTTGTCGTTAACACCGTAAACGAACATTGGTGTTGCATCCTTTGAAGGAGCTGACATGATAACCTTCTTAGCACCAGCTGTGATGTGAGCGCGTGCGAGTTCGTCTGTCAGGAAGAAACCTGTTGACTCAACAACAACGTCAGCACCAACTTCGTTCCACTTCAGGTTAGCAGGATCTTTCTCTGCTGTCAGGCGGATCTTGTTGCCGTTAACGATCATGAAGTTGCCTTCGACCTTAACATCGCCCGTGAATGGGCCATGAACTGAGTCGTACTTAAGCATATAAGCGAGATAATCTGGATCGAGGAGGTCGTTGATTCCTACAATCTGAATGTCCTTTGAGAAGTTTTCTACTGCTGCGCGGAAAACCATGCGGCCAATGCGGCCAAAACCGTTGATACCTACTTTAACCATACGGGTAACTCCTATCTATAAAAGTTTATTTAAATATAGTAATTTGCAATCATAAAGTCAAGGGATTGTACGATTTTACAAGAAATTACGCTGTTTTCAATAAGATTTTATTCGACAACTGATTAATATTGTAGTATACTAGTATGTATGAAGCACTTTATGGACAAAGATTTTTTGCTCGAAAGCAAAACAGCTAAAAAACTATACCACTCAGCAGCTGAAAAACAGCCAATCTGGGATTATCATTGTCACCTGAATCCGAAGGAAATTGCGGATAACAGGCAGTTTTCAAACATCACCGAAATCTGGCTTGGAGGCGACCACTACAAGTGGAGGCAGATGAGGACCGCAGGCATCCCTGAAAAGTATATCACAGGGGATGGAGATCCGTACGCAAAGTTCCTTGCCTGGGCACGCACTGTTGAGCGCCTGATGGGAAATCCGCTCTATCACTGGACGCACCTTGAACTGCAGCGCTATTTCGGCATTTATGAACCGCTTTCTGAAAAGACAGCGAGCGCCATCTGGGAGAAAGCGAATACCATGCTCGCCCGCCCGGAACTTTCAGTCAAGGGCATTTTCGAAAGCATGAACGTGTACGCCGTGGGAACGACTGATGACCCCGCGGATACACTTGAATGGCACAAGAAGATAGCGGATGGGACTGCCGCCATTGGTAAAATCAAGACAAAGGTTGTGCCGTCTTTCAGGCCGGACAAGGCGCTCTACATTGAGCAGGCCACTTTCCCTTCTTATATCAAACAGCTTTCAGAAGCAGCCGGCACAGCCATTACCAACCCGGATGAGCTGATTGCCGTTCTTGAAAAGCGTCTCGTTTTCTTCAAGGAACACGGCTGCCGCGCCAGCGACCACGCGCTCCCCTGCCCGCCGTTCGCTGCTCCGTTTGGTGATGACGCCGCCCTCGCTGCTGAAAGACAGCTGGCGTTCCAGGCTTTCGAGCGCGCGAAGGAGTCAAGTGCGCTTTCAGAAGCCTCGTGCGCAGACAAGGCACCTTCTGCTGATAAGGCATGGGGGCCGGCTGAGAAGGCAGCTGCAGAGAACGCGTTCAAGGCATATGTGCTTTCTGCCCTTGCCGCCCTGTATAAGAAGCACGGCATCGTCATGCAGCTGCATTTCGGCGCGACACGGAGCAACAACCCCGTCATGCTGAAAGCGCTCGGTCCTGACACCGGCTTTGACGCCTGCGATGACCAGAACATAGCAGCGCCGCTTTCAACGCTCCTCGGCCGCATGGAAGCGCAGTGTGAAGGCATGCCGCGCACCATCCTTTATTCGCTGAACCCGAAAGACTATCAGGCAATCGGCACGCTTATGGGAGCATTCCAGGGCGCGTGTCTTGGCGATACGGAAGAGATACCGGGCAAGATCCAGCTGGGTGCGGCATGGTGGTTCTGCGACCATCGCGACGGCATGGAACAGCAGCTCAAGGCGCTCGGAAACCTGGGCATGCTGAGCGCATTCACCGGCATGCTCACTGACTCACGGAGCTTTCTCTCCTATCCGCGCCATGAATACTTCCGCCGCATTCTGTGCAACCTGATTGGCGGCTGGGTCGAAAACGGCGAGTATCCTGCAGACTGGGATGCGCTTATCCGCATAGTAAACGACATCTCCTTTGGAAACGCGTTCCGCTTCTTTGAATAAAAAGCATTCATAGAGCAGTGTGTGGTGGTACCTGCCTGTGTCCCCTGCCTGCCGGTGTCATCGCTGATGCTCCCGTACGGCAGGTGCCCCAGTCCGGCACCACCACACACTAATCTACAATAAATGCTTTTTCTGCGTTCTGACGCACGCGTGGCGTGCGGAGAAAGCGCGCGGTTAAACGCTTTTTCTTCGTACACTGAAAAAAAGAAAACTACTGGTTGCGGAGAAAGCAAGTGCTTTTGCGCTTTTCTCTGCATGCGGATTCTTAACACTTTTGAAAGGCTACGTAGAAAACGCGCGGTTAAGCGCTTTTTCTACGTACAACTTCCTGATACTTCCCTCTCATTTTCTTTTTTTTCGAAAAAAACCTCTTTGCGACCATGAAGACTGCGGAGAAATGTCTTCCTTATGTTGTATTTCGCTGAAATACCATTTTTCTCTTTTAAAAAGCGTGCGGAGAAAGCGCGCGGTTTTGCGCTTTTTCTCCGCTCGCGTGGGCGGGGTTTACGGAGGAGCATGTGCTGGTGTATTGTTGACGCGAGGGAACTTCAATGATTCACTATCACCTGCCAGGACTGTTTGAGTTTTACGAGCTGTATGCGCGGTTTCTGCCGCTTTTCCGCGAAAGGCGCGACTGGTTCTATGACTGGTGCGACATCGGCTCTATTTATGGCGCGCCCGCTGACTGTTTGTGGGGCGGCGGTCGTGTCGGCTTTGGGGACGCTGATGCGCATGATGTACTCGCACTGCTTTCTGAATACGGCATATCCGCGCGACTCACGTTCAGTAATTCGCTGCTCCGCCCCGAGCACCTGACAGACAGACGTTGCAATAAACTGTGTGCGCTGTTCGCGGGAAGTGTGCTTTCAGAAGCAGCGACCGCTGACAAGTCATCTGACACTTTCAAGGCATCGCGCGCACCGCAGAACGGCGTCATCGTGCATTCCAAGTTGCTGCTTGATTACCTGCGCGAGACATATCCCGAACTGTATCTGGTCTCATCCACCACTAAAGTGCTCACCCGCTTCGAAGACCTACGCACTGAGCTTTCGCGTCCTGAATTTGCGTATGTCGTTCCTGATTTCAGGCTGAACAAATCGTTCGACAGTCTGGAAACACTTTCGGCGCGCGAAAAGGATAAAGTTGAGTTTCTCTGTAATGAATGCTGCCCCATCAGCTGTACGAAGCGCGCGCTCTGTTATGAAAACGTCAGCAGGATGAGTCTTGGAGAAAAGGTCGAAGACTTTGAGTGCTACGACGCGCGATTCGCTGACAGGAGCGGGTGCCGCTTTGAAGGGCGCACCTACAGCTTTTCGCGCGCCATGGAAAGCCCGGCGTTCATCAGCGTGGAAGACATCCGGAAGCTGTACGAGCCGCTGGGCTTTACCAACTTCAAGATTGAAGGCCGTTCTTTGGGAAGCGCGCTCATCCTTGAGTTCCTGCTTTATTACCTGACAAAGCCTGAAGCCCAGATCCGCGTTCGCGAGGCAATCTACCTGGACAGCGCGCTCGACTTGTTTTGAGAAAAGCGGTAAATCTTCACGATGCAAGCTTTTGAATCAGAGCTTCCTGCAACACCTGAGAAAAATTAATTCCTTTTGCTACGGCCTGTTCATTCAGCCACTGAGGTATGCTTAAGGTCTTTTTAACTGCTTTATTGTTATTCTTTCTTAAGTATTCATCCATATCAAACTGGATTGCTACTATGTATGAATTCACAGGCACTTCAATATTCTCTGGCGTTGATGCTTCAGGAACGGTTTTTCCCTCTTTCTGAAGGTCACTGATGATAAGTCCTAATGCCTCACAAGCCATTTCGTACGCCTGTGACAAATCATCTCCCTGAGTCAAACACTCTGGAAAATCTGGAAAAGAGATCCAGAAGCCCCCCTCTTCCGCCTTATGAAAGACTGCAGGATAAAAATACTTACTCATATACACCTCTATGCACCTCACGATCTATTTCAAACCAGCCTGTTTCAAAATCGCCTGTTCCAATCCTTTCTTCAGTTCGCCATGATTCGGGATTATTGCCTGTTTCCCTGAAGAAGTGTTTCTCATTTTTACATGTGACCCGTTTTGCGACACAATCACAAAGCCATTCTTTTGTAAAAGAGAAATCATTTCACGAGAAGTCATCGGCATATAATGAGTATAATACGTATTTTTACGTATGTAAAGAGAATAATACTCTGCTGCTTATCCCGTCAGATCTTGTTGAAGTGGATGGCGAAGCCGCCGATACTGAGCGTCGTGTAGACGAATGAGAGCTGGCTCTTTCCAGGCTCGCCGGTCCACTTTGCGGTGCTCATGTCAGGCTGGACGCCGAACTGCTTCAAGTATGCAAGCGCGCGCTCGATGTTCCATGTCTTGATGGCGATGTGGCCATGAATGCCCTTGCCGCTTCCCTTCATCACTTCAAAACTGGTCGCGTCTGTGTTGGAGTTGCAGAACCAGCTGGCGTTTCCTTCTTTTCCGACAAGTCCGAAAAGTGCAAAGAGTTTTGCAATGTCAGCGGCTTCTGCTGCATCCGCGCCGTTGACGCCGATGTGGCCGAGCGTGAACCCGTGCATCCGTGTGACGGCCTCGCGCGAAAGCTTTGTAACGAGCTCAAGATCATCCTTTACCATCCAGCTGCCGCCGATAGCGAGGATATTCTTCTGCTTGAGATAGTCGCCCATATTGTCTGCGTTTATTCCACCAGTCGCCATGAACTTCACGTTCGGGAACGGACCTGCAAAGGCCTTGAGCATGGCGACGCCGCCTGCTGCCTCTGCGGGGAAGAACTTGAGCACATCAAGACCGCGGCACAGAGCCTGCTCTATTTCGCCTGGAGTAGCCACGCCGGGGATCATCGAAACGCCTTTTGAAAGCACGAAATCGATGACTTCAGGATTAAAGCCCGGAGCAACGATGAACTCTGCCCCGGCGTCAATGGCGCGCTGTGCATAATCCTTGTTGATGACGGTGCCGGCTCCCAAAAGCATGGACGGGTACGCCTTCTTTATCGCCTTGATTCCCTCTGCAGCAGCGTCGCTTCTGAACGTGACTTCAGCTGCGTTTATGCCGCCATCAATCAGCGCCTTAGCGAGTGGAACAGCCTGCTCCACACTCGTAAGCTTTATAACTGGAATAATTCCAGTATCACGGATTCTATCCAATAACTCTGACATATGCACTCCTTATCTTTGCACGCGACCTGAGCCGTCTCCGCCTGCGAGAGCGAGAACCTCGCTCTTCCGAGTCAGATTGAAATCGCCCGGGATTGTGTGCTTGAGAGCTGATGCGGCAACTGCGTACTCGAGGGCGAGCTGCTCGTCATCAGCGTATTCCTGCAGACCGAAGATGATGCCGGCACTGAAACTGTCGCCGCCGCCGACTCTGTCGACGATGTCATCAATGGCGTATTTCTTTGACTGATAGAAGCCCGTGCGTCCGGAAAGAACTGCGGACCATCCGTTCTTGTCGGCTGATTTGCTTTCACGGAGTGTGACGGCAACTGCCTGAACGTTCTTGAACTCATCCTTTACAGCCTGAGTCAGTTTCTTGTAGTCATCAGCCTCGAGCTTGCCCTTTGTTACATCAACGCCAGGAGCTTTAATACCGAGGCACATCTGGATATCTTCTTCGTTGGCAATGACGACATCAACAAACTTCACCAGTTCGCGCATGACTTCAGGCGCCTTCTTGCCATACTTCCAGAGCTTCTTTCTGTAGTTAAGGTCCATGGAAACGGTGGCGCCGGCTTTCTTTGCGGCCTTCATGGCATCAAGGGCGGCATCCGCAGCGTTCTGAGAGAGGGCCGGTGTAATACCTGTAACGTGGAACCATCCTGCATCCTTCATGATTGCGTCCCAGTCAAAATCCGCTGACTGAGCCTTTGCAATGCAGCTTTCGGCGCGGTCATACACAACAAGAGACGGACGTGCACAGGCACCTGTCTCAAGGTAGTAAATGCCAAGGCGGCCATCTTTGACACGCGCAATACCGCTTGTATCAACACCGTGCTTGCGGAGCTCTGCAATGGCGGCCTCGCCTACTGCGTTGTCGGGAACTGCAGTGACAAAAGAAGCATCTTTGCCGAATATAGAGAGAGAAACTGCAACGTTGGCTTCGCCGCCGCCAAATGTTGCTTCAAGAAGCGGTGACTGGAAAAGCCGCTCGTTTCCGGGTGATTTGAGGCGGAGCATGATTTCGCCGAAAGTTACTGTTTTTGACATGTTTTTCTCCTTAAAAACACGCAGGTCACATCCCTTCTGGATGATGCATATCCCTTTGTGTTTAACTTCCATGGTAGTATACTACCATATTATATGCCTGCTAAAGTTTTTTTGCAAGTCAATATCCATCTATTAACAGGAGATTTTCCGCAGTGATTATTTCAGATTGCCTTCACGCTTACGGGTGAAATATCCGGTTTCTTCCAGATAATATCTGCGTGTCATGACAAGGTTGATGAGCTCCTGATACATGTTGTAGTCAACATCAAGAGCAATAGGGAAGATGAAAAACTCAGTTTCGTCGCAGTAACGTTCAATGAACTCTTCATCAGTGACGAAGCCAAGGCTTATCATGTTACTGATGCGGTCTGCGCATTTAAGGATTTTTGCTTTTTCGCTGCCGTGGTTAATAATGCCAAGAAGGTAATCTTTCTTGAGCTGGCCATCTTTTTTGGTGACTTCAAGGACAAGCTCAAGAACTTCTTTTGCAGCAGGTTCAATATCGAGGATGCGCTGGGGATCGTATCCGGGCACATCCTCAATAAGGTCATGGATTACGGCTGCTTTGAGCAGGGTCGCATCGTAGTAGCCGTAATCTATAAGGATGGCGAGAGTGTCCAGCTGATGGCGGAACATGTTGCCGCCCGCCCGACGCCGTTTTCCGATGAGAGCTGTTGAAAGCTGGATATACGGAGCAAGTGTCATCTCTGTAAGTTCCAGCATTCCCTGCTTGTTCATCTGTTCCGGTTTATCTGTCTTCATGGACACGGACGGCCTCCTCGCTTACTTATATCTTACACCCTTTTTAAAGGTTTTCAACATAAGATGAAAGCTTTTCCAGGCGGCGTACTGCTTCTTCGCGCTTGTCGCGCTCTGCCTGGACAACTTCAGCCGGGGCATACTCGGCGAACTTGCCTGAAAGCTTTGCGTCAACCTTGGCGATGAACGCTTTCTCCTGCTCGATTGCTTTTGTGAAGCGTGCCTTGAGCTGGCTTGCGTCAACTGAAGCGTCAACGAGTACGAAGGCCTCGAAGCCGGCGCCGACAGCACCGATTGCTCCAGCTGGCTTCTCATCAACAAAGCTGATGTTGCCGATGCCTGCAAGCAGCTTGATGATGTCCGTCTTCTCATGAAGAACTTCAGCGTTGCTGCCCTTTGTTACCATGACGGCAACGTTGAGCTTAACCTCAGGAGCAATGCCGCACTCAGCGCGCAGGTTACGTACTGAGCGGATGCATTCCTGAAGGACTGCAAAGCGGTCTGTAATGACGGCACTTACGCGGCTGTCATCTGCTTCAGGATACGGACCTGCGATAAGCATGCCTGTGTACTGGACTGTGCAGACTGCATCGTCGCCTGCTGCTTTGCGGCTTTCGGCAATTTCAGCGAGCGGCAGCTTGCCGTAGATTTCTTCGGTGACGAACGGCAGGTATGGATGCAGCAGGCGGAGGCTCTCTTCAAGAATGTTGAGGAGCACTGATGCCGCCCTGTCTTTTTCTGCATCATCACCGTTACGGAATGAAAGCTTTGTAGCCTCAACGTACCAGTCGCAGAACTCTGTCCAGAAGAACTCGTACAGTGCCTGGGCACCATCGTTATAGCGGTAGCCTTCAAGAGCGTCGCGGACGACGCGTACGCAGTTGTCGAGGCGTGCATAAATCCATTTGTCGAGCTCGGTAAGGTCGCTCTTCTTTACCGGGACGAGGTTGCGTCCCTCAAGGTTACCGAGCAGGTAGCGGCTTGCGTTCCAGATCTTGTTGCTGAAACGGCTTCCAAGCTTGAAGCTTTCCTTGTCTACGAGGACATCCTGTCCCTGGGCGCACATGAAGCCGAGCGTGTACTTGACGGCGTCTGAGCCTACTTCTGCAATCAGGTCGAGCGGGTCTATACCGTTGCCGAGTGACTTACTCATCTTGCGCCCCTGCTTGTCGCGTACAAGACCGTGGATGTAGATGTCGTGGAACGGTGCCTTTCCGGTGAACTCAAGGCCTGCCATAATCATGCGGCTGACCCAGAAGAAGATGATGTCGTATGCGGTGACAAGCGCTGTTGTCGGATAGAACTGTGCGAGGTCCGGTGTGTTTTCAGGCCAGCCGAGCGTACTGAACGGCCAGAGCCAGCTTGAGAACCAGGTGTCGAGAACGTCTTCGTCCTGCTTCAGGTTCTTGGAACCGCACTTCGGACAGCATGATGGGTCTTCGCGGCTTACGATTGTCTCGCCACATTCGCAGTACCATGCAGGAATGCGGTGACCCCACCAGATCTGGCGGCTGACACACCAGTCGCGGATGTTCTCCATCCAGTGTGTGTATGTGTTTTCCCACTTGCGCGGGTAGAATACGATTTCGCCCTTCTTCCATGCGTCGAGAGCCTTGTCTGCGAGCGGCTTCATCTTTACGAACCACTGCTCTGACAGGTATGGCTCAACGACGGTCTTACAGCGGTAGCAGTGACCGACTGAGTGGACCATCTTCTCTTCGCCCTTGAAAAGGCCGGCTGCCTCAAGGTCTTCGATGACGAGCTTGCGTGCTTCTTCAGGACGCATGCCCTGATACTTTTCAGGAACGTTCTCGTTCATGCGGCCGTCCGGGGTGAGCAGGTTGATGACTTCAAGATTGTGTCTCTTACCAACTTCCCAGTCGTTAGGGTCATGAGCCGGAGTAATCTTTACCATACCGGTTCCAAACTCTTTATCTACGTATTCATCAGCGATGATCGGGATTTCCTTTCCGGTGAGCGGCAGCTTGAGCATCTTTCCGACGATGTTTGTGTAACGCTCATCTGACGGATTTACTGCAACGGCTGTATCACCGAAGAATGTCTCAGGACGAGTGGTTGCAACCTCAATGCGGCCGCTTCCGTCAGCGTACTCGTAGTAGATGTGGTACATTGCACCCTGGGTGTCTTCATGGTCAACTTCATCATCAGCAAGGGCGGTTCCGCAGCGCGGGCACCAGTTAACCAGGCGCTGTCCCTTGTACATGAGGCCGCGCTCATACAGTGTGACGAAAACGTCGCGTACTGCCTTTGAAAGGCCTTCGTCGTAGGTGAAGCGCTCGCGGCCCCAGTCTGTTGAGTTACCGAGCTTCTTCTGCTGCTTTACGATGATGTCGTGGTGTTCGTGGGTTACTTCCCATGTGCGCTCGACCAGCTTTTCGCGGCCAAGGTCATAGCGTGTCTTGCCCTCTTTCTTGAGCTGGCGTTCTACGACGTTCTGCGTAGCGATACCAGCGTGGTCAGTTCCTGTGAGCCAGAGCGTGTTGTCGCCCTTCATGCGGTGATAGCGTACAACGATATCCTGCAGTGTGTTGTTGAGTCCGTGTCCCATGTGAAGGACGCCGGTGACGTTTGGCGGCGGAATGACGACGGTATAGGTACTTGTGTTCTGTTTGCAGCCGCAGTTGCATCTGTCATGGATTGGAGAATCTTTGTCTGAAGCAGGCTTGAAGTAGCCCTCGTTCTCCCAGCGTGCGTAAATCCGGTCCTCAAAATCCTGCGGATTATACGCTTTCTCAAGTTCAATACCTTTCATTTTGTACTCCTATAAATATGTCATTCCGCGCTTGTAAAACAAACGCATATTTTGCGTATGAGTTTACTGAATTTTCCAAGATTGCTCAATAAGAAAAGAAATTTTAAACTACCGGTAGAACAAGCAGAAAAAAAGTGATATTCTCGCCTCTCAGAGGTAGAACGATGTCAGAAATATCTCACGTTCTTGATCAGCTCGATGGTACCCTGCTTCATGATATTCTTGTCGGTGTTGAAAATCAGTATGAAAATATAGCCCATGTCCAGAAAACGTGGTATATGAAAACACAGTTCCTGTGTCCTGACGGATGCGGAAAATGCTGTGTGGGATTTGAGCCTGACCTGATGGAAAGCGAAGTGCTCTACATGGCCGCCTGGCTTATTGAAAACCAATACGAAAATGCGCTGAAAATTGCGGACGGAACGTTCCCGTTCAACAATGGCAACAAAACGTGTCCGCTTTTTAATCCTGATTCCCCGTACCACTGCTCAATCTACGGCGGCCGGGCTTTCATCTGCAGGCTGTTCGGCGCAAGCAGCTTCTACAACAAGGCACAGAAACGCGTCTGGAAGCCGTGCCGGTTCTACCCGGATGACACGCTCCACGCATACAGCCCTTCCCTTTCTCACCGCCAGTTCACTGAAGACGAAGCGGCCACCATTCTGGGCGAAATGCCGCCTGCCATGAGCGACCTGATGCAGATGTCAGAGACTGCAACTGAGTCCAACAAGACGGTGCTGCTCCGCGACATACTGCCAGAAACAATACGACGCCTGCTCTGGATAATCCAGATGAACGGCAACGATAACCCGAACGGCACGCCTAACACGCCACTTGCTGCGTAAACTGTGATATTATAATAATTGGAGTACATAAACATGAAGATTGGTCTTTCTCACGATGAACTGGTAAAACGAACATCCGACGAGTATCTTTCAAAAAAGGAGATGCTCAAAAAAGACGCCCAGGAGTATGCAGCGCTTGCTGATGGCGATAAACAGGCGCTCAAGCTGCTCACCCAGGCGGCATACATTCTTGAGGATGTGTTCCTGAAAATGGATGATGAGCGGAACATTCCGTTCAGAGGCTTTCTTGAAAAGGAGATAGCCGCCGGCAACAAGGACGCAGAACTTGCAATGAAGCTGTTCCGCGCACAGAAAGGCATTAACGCCGTTGACCGTGAAGCCGTGAAGTTCAGCCTGCTTGAAGGCGCAGAAGAACTGCCCGGAAAAGGCCTGTATCCTGCGGATTTAACAAAAGAGGCGTTCCACAAGATTCTTCTTGATATGCTTAAAAACGGCGCAACTGATGAAGTGCGCGCCATACTGAACCAGCGCTCGGTCATCGTCCGTGATGATGCACACAAGACAGCGGACGGCCTCAGCTGGTTGAAAGCCATTGATTACACAAAGGCGTTCGAGGACGAGTTCTTCAGGGCATCTGTACTTCTGAACAAGGCTTCTGAATGCGGCACAAACGCAGCTTTCAACGAGTTCCTTAAGCTTCAGGCGATTGCCCTTACGACAGCGGACCCCATGGCCGACGCATACGCCGACAAGGCATGGGCCGACCTTCAGGACACGCCGCTTGAATTTACCATTACGCGCGAGAACTACGCTGATGAAATGACGGAAACCGTCTATGAAAACGAGACGCTTGCCGCCCTGCTCAAGGATATGCAGATTACGCCCGTCTCAAAGGATATGCTCGGTTTCCGTGTCGGTATCGTCAATAAGGAAGGCACCGAGCAGCTGCTTGCAATCAAAAAGTATCTTCCTGAGCTCGCTGCCCGCATGCCGTACGCAGATAAGTATGAGCAGAATATAAAGCCGGCAGGAGCGGCAGATAAGGCATCAGACGCTTCCAAGGCACCGGCGGTCAAGCAGACGATGGTCGACGTCGATATCGTTACGCTGTGCGGCGACGGCGGCGCTTACCGCGCGGGAATCACGCTCGCAGAGAACCTGCCGAACGACGACAAGCTCTCGCTCACCATTGGCGGCGGAAGACGCAACGTCTACCACAGACAGATCCGTAAGACAAGCGACACCACCCTGCTCCAGCGCATTCTGGACGCAACGCTCGACCCGGCCCTGCACCAGTTCTATCTGGATGACGCAGATCACTGGATTACCATCGGTCATGAGAATGGCCATTCCTTAGGGCCAAACTCAGGCACAGAGGCACTTGGAAAGTACAAGAGCATCATTGAGGAAAACAAGGCTGACATGATTTCAGTCAGCATGCTCGACACGCTCGTGGAACTGGGCATGTACACGGCAGAGCAGAAAAAGCAGATGATCACCACGTTTGTGGCAGACCTCGTGCTCAAGGCAAAGCCGAACATGAGCCAGGCTCACAGAGTCCGCACCGTCATGCAGCTTTATTTCCTGATGAAGGAAGGGGCTGTAGCCGTAAAGGATGGCGTACTCACCGTCAATTTTGACACGTTCATCGCTGCGAGCCACAAAATGCTCGAGAAGATCATAGAAGTGCAGATGTCCGGCAGCATTGAGAAAGCCGGAGCGTATGTAAGCGAATACTTCGTATGGGATGACACCATGGAAGCGCTTGCGGCGCGGCTCAGGGAAGCAAACAGATCCCTGAACGGCTGGTGCGAAGAGGAGCTGGCAGAAATGCTCGCCGGAAGCGAGTAGCAAGAAAGCCGGGGTCAGTTTTTTTTTACAGATACTATATGTAATTTTTATATACATATTTTATATATTATTTTTGACATTTCCTCGTTTATCAGCTATATTGGTATTATGTACAGCACAATAAAAAAATTACGCGAGCAGAATAATTACTCTCAGTCTGCACTGTCAGAACGGTTGGGTATTTCCCGGCAAATGTATGTAAAATACGAAAATGGTGATGTAGAACCACCTGTCAGAGTTATCAGACAGTTATGTTCTCTTTATCATGTCTCCTATGATTTTATTATTGATGACACACTTTCCGAAAACACAAATAAACAGTTGCAAGGAAATATTTACTATGTCAGTTCAGAAAAAGACGATATTGAGGCATGTTCTCCCGATACATCTTATGGTCCTTCAATTACTTTCCGGAACAAAAGTACCAGATCATTTGAAAATGTAGTTGAAGCCGTGCGCAAAGTTCCTTCTGAGCAACTTCCGGCAATTCTTGCGTTCGTCAGTTTTCTCAAACAGCAGACTTCATCAGAAGCAGAAGCGAACATAATAATGGGCACTCAAGACAAAACTGCTTTTTTCAAACTGGCAGGTAAAATTAATCTGAACAATGATGAGCTTACCGAATTTCGGGAGGCAAGTATTATATGATTTTGGTTGATTCAAATATATTCATTGACTATTGGAAAAATCCAACAAAAAAACAAACTGACATTTTCCTTCATAATGAAATTGCCGTATGCGGAGTAATTAAATCAGAATTATTACGGGGAGCAAATTCTGAGGCAGAGTATTCTGAAATAAACAAAGCCCTGGAATGCTTTAATGTTCTGACTTTTGGCGAGTCCGACTGGCAGGAACTGGCCAGACTATTTATAAAACTCAGACAGAAAGGTGTCAGCATTCCATTTCAAGACGGAATGATTGCGTTTGTCGCACTTAAGAACAATTGCCAGCTTTGGACAAGCGATCGTCATTTCAAACTGATTCAAACCGTAAAACCAGAATTGCTGTTACTATAACATAAAATCTTTATCAATCTTAACGCATGTGATAAGATAAAAGACAGAAAGCTCAGGGCGTTTCTGACATACTTGAAGACAAAGAAACTCTTTGAGATGCAATTATAACAAATGAAAGACACAACGACAGACATGACTGTGGGCAGCCCCGTAAAGCTGCTCATCGTCTTTTCCATTCCGATGCTTATCGGAAATGTGTTCCAACAGTTGTACAACCTTGCTGATTCCATCATTGTAGGTCAGTTCATCGGTGCAGATGCCCTTGCGGCAATCGGTGCGACGAACTCCATCACGTTCTTTTTCTTTGCGCTCTGCAACGGCTTTGCGTCAGGCGGCGGCATCATCGTGTCGCAGGCTTTCGGCGAAGGCAACGCTGACAGAGTGCGGAACAGCATGGTGAACACGGCGTACATCATGTTCGCACTGCCGCTTGTCGTGGGCATCGGTGCCTTCGCGGGCTCACGGGCCATTCTTTCCGCACTCAACACGCCGGCAAACATCCTGGATAAGGCAACTTCCTACATGCGGACACAGTGCGTGGGCCTTATGTGCGTGTCGCTCTACAACCTTGCATCAAGTTCAATCCGTGCGCTCGGTGACTCAAAGACGCCGCTCTACTTCCTGATTTTCTCATGCGTCCTGAATGTCGTGCTCGACATCATCTTCGTATGGAACCTGAGACTCGGCGTCTGGGGTGCCGGTGTGGCAACAGTGCTTTCGCAGTTTGTTTCAGGCGTACTCTGCATCATTCAGGCGCTCAGGACAAATCCGTACTTCAAGTTCAAAAAAGAGGATGCGCGCGTCAACAAGGGAACGCTTGCAAACATCGTCAAGCTCGGACTGCCGCTTTCACTGCAGTACAGCCTGATTGCCATTTCATGCATGGCGCTCCAGACCGTCGTCAACGGATTCAGCGCCGTGGCTGTCGCTGCCTTCACTGCAAACGGCCGCATCGAGCAGCTGGCCCACCAGCCCTATCAGTCACTTTCGGCGGCGCTCACCACATTCACGGGGCAGAACTATGGCGCAAAGAAGAACGAACGCGCCATTTCAGGCTACAGGAAGAGCCTCCTTCTCATGGCACTCTGGACGCTCATCATGGTGCCGCCGCTCTGGATTTTCGCACGCCAGATTGCTTCCATCTTCGTAAACGACCAGGCTGTCATTGAGATGACGGCAAAAGCACTCCGCATAACAAGCCTGTTCTACCTGTCACTCGGCACAGTCTACATCATCCGCGGAATCTTAAGCGGCATCGGTGACGCTTTCTTCGCACTGCTCAACGGCATTGTGGAAACCATCGGACGTTGTTCCGTTCCGTTCATCCTTACCGCCATCCCGCTGATTGGCGTCTGGGGCATCTGGTGGTCTGTCGGTATCGTCTGGTTTCTTGCGGCATTTACGGCATGGCTCAGATATGTGTATATTAAGAAGAGAAGGCTCTCAGATACAGCAGCAGTTGCAACAAGCGTGGAGTGATTATGGGAAAGGAAAAGCTTCAGTACGATGTTCCGGATTACAAGAAAGTACGCGTCATCATCGATACGGATGCCGCATGCGAGGCTGACGATCCGTTTGCAATAGCGCAGGCGCTCTTAAGTCAGAAACTCATCGTGAAGGGCATTGTTGCCGAGCACTACAATCAGGAAAACTCGATGGAGCTGAGTTACCGGGAAATACTCACCGTGCTTGACGCCATGGATATGCAGGATGTTCCCGCATTCAAAGGAGAAACAGGTCCCGCACCTGAAGGAGCTTTCTCTGCCGGAAAGACAGCATCCGCTTTCACAGGAGACAGCGCCTCAGAGGGAGTTCGCTTCATCATAGACGAGGCACTCCGCGACGATGCACATCCGCTTTTTGTGTTGTGCCAGGGCGCCATCACCAACGTAGCCGCGGCACTCGCGGCCTGTCCAGAAATAAAAAGCCGCATGACCATTGTATGGATTGGCACGCACGGTTTTCTTGAAGCGGCGCCAACCCGCGAGTTCAATGCAGGAAACGACATCGCTTCGGCAAACTTCGTGCTCTCATCCAGCGCGGATATATGGCTCATCCCTTCTACCGTGTACAGCACCATCACACTGGGGCTTGCTGAAATCCAGAAAAAAATATATCCGTGTGGAAAAATAGGTAAACATCTGTTCGAAAATATGGTACAATATAATATGTCAGAACGTGCTCAGTGGACGAAAGGTGAAAGCTGGGCAATCGGAGACAACCCTGCCCCCGCTGCAGTTCTGAATCCTGATTGCGGCCACTGGCAGATGCACGAGGCACCGCTGGTACATGAGGACACATCGTCCTCTTTCGGAAACGGACTGCCTGAAATCCGCATCTACACTGACATGGATTCACGCTATGTTCTTGAAGACCTGTTTGCAAAACTAACTGTTTGCTACGGATAAAAAAGGAGGATTATCGTGGAAGGAAATGATGTTCAAAAAACAAACACAGAGCATACTGCGTCGAAAGACTATTTTATTATCTGCACATCACTCCTTTCTCTTATGATTGCCGGGCTTTATTTTGCCCGCATCATGACCGAGGGTGTAAACCTGAAATTCATTTTCCTTTCTGCAGCAAACCTGCTCTACATTCCTTTCATCCTGATTTTTAAAAGAGAGTCATTTTCGTTTTTCTTTCTTTTCTATTCTGTTGTTGTCGTGTTTATCCTTGCATTTACAAAAACGGCACTGTACAACAACTTTTCAGCGCTGTTCATTCTGTGTATTGTCTACATGCTGAATCCAAAACTGAAGATACCAGCCCTTATTGTCTATGCTATTGCCGCGTGCACAGCCTTCATCCTGAATGATGAAGGAATCATCCACTTCCTGCTGCATGCTGCCAGAAGTGCCTGGTTAGTCTGTGTTCTGAACTACATTTTTCAGAGAAACTACGACAGAAAGTCGCTCATTCTTTATGATGATGAGAAAATGATTCTTGACCAGCTGTGTAATGGCACCATATATCAGAAAGAAGTACAGGGATTTTCTGAGAACACCGTGTACAGAAAGCTCAAGGCGGCGCGGGAACGCAACGGAAACGTGACACGCGACCAGCTCGTCGAAATGTACAGAAAAAGCAAACAGCAGGAATAAAGCGCACATTCGCTTTTCTCAGTGAACGGGAGAGTGCGTCCGGCTACCCGTGTATGCGTCCCGGCCTTCCGGCGCTGCTGTCCCGCCACAATCGGCGGCAGGGTGGCAGGCAAATACCTGCCGATATTGCGTCGTGCCAGCATCGCCTACGGCCGTGCCACATCCACGGTCCGCCAGCCGCACTCTCCCTTTCGTTAATAAGGCAGATGTGTGCTTTCTTTCGGGAAGTTTGCTTTTCTTGTGATTTCTCTTTCCCAAAAAGAGTGTATACTGCGCGTGGAGGGTGTTTATGAGTGTTTTCATTTCTGAGTTGATTGGCGCGCTTTTGCAGCTGGTGCTGTTTGCGTTTATTCCGTTTATCTGGTGGCTTGTTTCGGCACGGAAGCGAAAGGGCTTTTTGTCGTGGATTGGTCTTAAGCGCGTTCAGGTTAACGGCAAGTGGAGTGCCACGCTGCTTGTCACGCTGGGAGCTGTTGTCTGCTATGGACTTTTGACTAAGCTCGTCACGGCAAGTGTTTCTGAGGGCATTACAACGGCGGGAAGCAGTTTCGCCGGAATGGGAGTTGCCGCGCTGCCTGCAGTTTTTGTATACGGTTTCATCAGGACAGGTCTTTCCGAGGAGATTGTCTTCCGCGGCTTTATTCTGAAGCGGATAAGCGACAAGTGGGGATTCACAGCCGGCAACATCATTCAGGCACTCCTTTTCGGCGCGCTGCACGGCGTTCCATTTGGTCTTGCAACGCAGAATGTCTGGATCACAATCATCATGACGCTGCTGCCCGGTGCTTTCGGATGGTTCCAGGGCTGGCTCAACGAAAAGAGATCGGGAGGAAGCATTATCCCAAGCTGGCTGCTTCACGGCATCATCAATACACTCGTCGCTGCCCTTTCGCTGTAAACACACAAATCCATAATGAATCATCAAATAGTCACCAAGGTGACTATTTGATGATTCATTGATGACTCTCCCGCGCCTGTTTGATGAGGGTTTGCGGGCGTTTCTTTACCACATTTTTCCCATTTTCAAGTATGTTCTCGTTGTGCAGCCGCAACAAGTCCTACGGCCAGCAAAAGGAGAAAACAGCTATGAAAGAACTTGAATTGTACTATTGCCCTTACTGCGGCAAGATTGTCGCAGTCGTAAAGAAGACGAACGTGCCGACCGTCTGTTGCGGCATGCCCATGCAGAAAATCGAGCCAGGAACAGTAGATGCAAGCATCGAAAAACACGTACCGGTTATCCGTCAGGATGGGAGAAAAGTCACCATCATGGTGGGAAGTGAGGAACATCCTTCAACTGTTGAGCACTTCATTGAATGGATTGTGCTTCTTACAAGCAAGGGGCTTCACGCCAAAAGCATCGGGCCGGGAGAGAAACCGCTCGCCATTTTCCAGCTTAATGAAAACGAGGATGTGCAGGCAGCCATGGAATACTGCAACCTGCACAAGCTCTGGAAGAAGGACGTCGCGTGAATGAATGCGCGGGTGGGCTTTCCTTAGTAAACGGGAGAGCGGGACTGCCCTACTGCCCGTGCCACGCATAACGCGCTGCGGCGCTAAGGTATCTCACTCGCATGCGTTCCGCATGCTCGGGGCCGAGGCGCGACATGCATGTCCCGGTCATTCGGGCAGTCCCGCTCTCCCTTTCGCTAAACAAGGCCGATTGGGTATTCATTCACGCGTACGACGTGCGGGCCCGCACGCGCCCCCTTTCATCAAAAAAGCGAAAATGCTATGCTCGCGGTATGGACGAAAAGAAAACTGACCTCTTTGAAAACTACTCCATCCCGAAAGCTGTTGCTACCCTTGCTGTTCCCTCTGTTCTGGGTACTCTGGTCATGGTTCTTTACAACATGGCCGACACGTACTTTGTCGGCATGCTGAACGATGCTGTAGAAACCGCCGCTGTCTCACTGGCAGCACCAATGCTGCTTGCCTTTAACGCGATCAACAACCTGTTCGGTGTCGGCGGCTCAAGCATGATGAGCCGCTCACTCGGCAAGAAAGAATACGACACTGTCAAGAAAACATCTGCTTTCTGCTTTTACCTGGCGACCTTATGCGGCGTGCTTATATCGATTACCTACGCATTTTTCAAGCAGCCGTTCCTGAACCTTCTGGGAGCCGATGACATCACGCGGGATGCGACACACCGCTATCTGTTCTGGACGGTCACCTGTGGCGCCGCTCCGGCAATCCTCAACGTCGTGCTTTCAAACATCGTACGCGCTGAAGGTGAAGCCATGCATGCAAGCGTCGGCGTCATGTCAGGCTGCATCCTCAACATGATGCTCGACCCGTTCTTCATCCTGCCGCAGTTTCTGAATATGGGAGCTGCCGGCGCAGGTCTTGCAACGTTAATATCAAACTGCTTTGCAACGCTCTACCTTCTCATGTACATCTTCCTGCACCGGAAGACCACGACCATTTCCTTAAGCCCGCGTCTCTTCGGCTTTCGCAGTGACATCATCCGGGAAGTGTTCGGTGTCGGCATTCCAGCCTCAATACAGAACCTCCTGAACGTGACCGGTACGCTCATCCTGAACAACCTTACTGCTGTTTTCGGTGCCGCCGCAGTTTCAGCAATGGGAATCGCCCACAAGATAAACATGATGCCCATCTACATTTCCATGGGTGTAACACAAGGCGTCATGCCGCTCATCAGCTACAACTGGGCAAGCGGCAACAGGAAGCGCATGAAAGACAGCACAATGTTCGTCCTGCGCCTGACCATTATCGTTACTTTTTCACTTGGAGCAGCATTCTTCATCTTCTCAGAACAGCTCATCCGCCTGTTCATGACAGATCCCGACATCGTTACCCACGGAAAACTTCTTCTTCGTGCCATGAGCCTCGGCATTCCGTTTCTGGCAATCGACTTTTCAGCTGTCGCAGTCTATCAGGCTATCGGAAAAGGATCTTACTCGCTGCTTTTTGCGGTACTGCGCAAAATCGTTCTTGAAATACCTGCAATCCTCATCCTGAACAGATTCTATCCGCTTTACGGCATGGGCTACGCACAGGCAGTTGCTGAACTCATCCTTACTGTTGCAGCAGCTTTCATGCTCAGGAAAATATTCCGCACAAAAAGTGAAATAAAAGCGTAATACAATATTTTTTTTCTTTTCAACAGCGTTTTTATAACAGTATAATTGTCTCACAATGAAGAACATAGCTGTTCTCGTAAACGAACTGACAACAAATTACAATTTCTCTGTCCTTGAAGGCATTGAATCTTTTTTCAAGGAAAAAGAAGACGTCCGTTATTTTGTCGCCACTATCTGTCAGCCCGCAAAAAAAGGAAACAACTATGACTATCAGTACTGGACAGCGGTGGATATCCTTAAATCACCTGAAATTGATGCCGTCATTGTTATTACCAACACATTCCTGACCTCCATGAAACTCGATGAACTGATAAAAGAGCTGGAAGTTTTCAAGGGAAAACCCATTTTCTCCGTCGCAGTTCCGCTCAACATGGAAAAATCATTTTATACGCATACCGTCTGCACACAGGCTTATGAAGAAGTTGTAAACCATATGGTTAACGTCCATGGCAAAAAGAAAATCGGCTTTTTCTCAGCAGGACTCATTGACTCTCCGGATTCAGAAGACAGGCTTGAAGCCTTTAAGGCCGCCCTTGAGAAAAACGGCATTCCATTTGACCCGGATCTCGTTCTTGATGGAGATTTTACTCCAGGAACAGCAAAGGAAGTCTTTCTTGCAAAATACAAGACAAAGGAAGAAGTTCCGTTTGATGCCATTCTGTGTGCCAATGATTACACGGCGGGCGGCTGCATGCTTGCTTTTATGGAACTGGGAATATCATATCCAAAAGATATAGCTCTCTTCGGTTTTGATGACGATCTTTTCGCACTCATGACCAAACCGACCCTTTCATCAATCAATCAGTCGATAGTTGGTTCAGGATACAAAGCTGCGGAAATGGCATGGAATTATCTCCAGGGAAATGCTGTTGAAAAAATGGCGGTCATTCAGTCTCATCCCGTTTACCGGCAGTCCTGCGGCTGCATTACCAATGACCTCGATACATCCGCATATATTGACCAGACTGGAAAATACCATCCAATGGATGAGCGCGTCACCCAGCAGACGTACAATCTGCTTATCGACAAACTTGACCAGATAAACGCAATCAACAGCCTTGTTGATGTCATGAACACACGTACTCCGTTCAAAGATTTTGTTGAAAAAACAATCGGCATGACGTTGTATGTAACTAAAATCACGGATATATTCATCTGTCTGTACGAAAATCCCCTTCACTGCGACAAATATGCAGACTTTTTCCTTCCGGATGAAGCCCAGCTCGTACTTTTTGCAAATGATAAAGAGGGAGTCCGTTACTCAAGCCTTCAGGATGAAAGGATCATCTTTAATCCTCATGAAAGAATTCTTCCCGAGAAATACGATGACACAAAGGCAGGCAAGTACTATCTTCAGGCAATCACCATGCATGAGTCAAACTACGGATATATCTGCTGCAGACTTGAACATACGGATGATACGGTCATTTCCGTCAACCTGAAAATCCTCACCAACGTCATCATCCAGTCTCTTGAATACCAGCATGACCTTGATCAGCGGAATATTCTCATCAGCAGGAATCAGACGCTCAACCTGCAGTCAAAGACTGATGAACTAACACAGATTTTGAACAGACGGGGCTTTTATGAACACGGGCAGCAGCTTATAAACCTTTCTGTTGTAACCGGAAAAAAAGGTGTCGTTTTCTTCTGTGACCTTGACGGACTTAAAACAATCAATGACACCTACGGACATGACATTGGAGATCTTGCCATCAAGACCGAAGCTCAGATTCTTAAAAAACTGTTCCGTGATTCTGATATGGTCGGAAGACTGAGCGGAGATGAATTCGGCGTTGTTGCTCCAGGTATGGCACTTGAAAACATTCCGGCACTGCGAGAACGACTGCTTTCCATGAATGAAAGTTCTTCAAAAGAGGCAGGGTTACCCTTCACGCTTTCCATAAGCCTTGGCTCCATTGAATTCTCTGAAGAAAAGTCAGACCTTGCCATACTGCTTGCAGATGCCGATGATAAGCTGTACATCGAAAAACATCTGAAACATCCGGAAAGGGATGAAAATAAAGGAGTCTCAAAATGAAAATAGCAGCAACTTATGAATTCGGTTTGGTTTTCCAGCATTTCGGACACACTGAACAGTTCAAGATTTATGACATAGAAAATGGAGATATTAGAGACTCCAGGGTAATTTCTACAAATGGCACGGGACATGAAGCACTTGCAGATTTTCTGAAAGACCTTGGTGTTACAGCATTAATCTGCGGCGGCATTGGCGGTGGCGCAAAAGCAGCCCTTGATGCAGCCGGCATCACCATTCACGCAGGAGTCACCGGAAGCACCGATGCCGCAGTAAAAGCACTGCTCGCAGGCACGCTCGCCTACTCGTCAGAAGCGAACTGCAGCCACCACGACCACGAGCACGACGCGCACTAAAAGCGCACTTTCACACTAAGCAGATTATGCACTCATAGAAAAAATCTGCTTAGTGTGAAGAAAGGCGCGCTTCTACGGCGTCGATTACGAAGTCGGGTGTTGAGGCGCCCGCGGTAATGCCGATGGTGTTCAGGCTGAAGAACTCAGCCGGAATGTCATCGGCTTTTTCTATATGGGCGGCATGCGCGCACTTCTGCTTTGCGCTTGTAAAAAGGCGCTGCGTATTCGCGCTGTTTCTGCCGCCAATAATGAGCACGCCTTCCGCGCGCGCACACAGTTCTTCAAGAGCCGCCTGCCGTTCCTGGGTCGCCGGGCACACGGTATCAAGCACTTCAAGATGCGGAATGCGCTTCTTAAGCACATCCGCTATTTCAGCATATTCTGCAGGGCTTATGGTTGTCTGGCTTATAAGAACGACGTTTCCGCCGCATCCGGTCACATCAAGGGCAGCTGCGTCTGATGAGCTGTCCACAAGCAGGCATGATGCGCGTGCATCGTCAGCGTTTTGAGCACCGGATAAAGCAGCATCTGCGGCATCACGGACACAGCCGGAAAGCCCCGTAACTTCTCCGTGGTTCTTGTCACCCGCAATAATGACGGTATAACCTTTTGCCGCATACGAAGCGGCTTTCTTCTGGTTTGCAAGCACGCGCGGACATGTTGCATCCTCAATGATGCATCCCTGCTTTTCCAGAGCGGCGCGCGTTTCAGGCGGTACACCGTGCGCCCTGATAATGACGACCGGCGCCTTATCTGCTGAAACGGACATTTCCCCATTTAAAGCATCCGGAAGGTCATCCACGTGTTCAAGCAGTTTCAGCCCTTTCTCTTCCAGGGCAGCAAGCGCGCTCCTGTTATGGATGAGCGGCCCGTACGAAAACACGGGATGATCCTTATATGTTTCAAGACACTTCTCAGCTACAGAAACCGCACGGCGAACCCCCATGCAATACCCCAGCACCGAAGCACGAATAACTTCACGTCTCATATCAGCGCCATTATACGCGAACGGGCAATGCATCATCAACCCACACGCACGCTCACATTTATTTGCAAGATTGCGGAAATGGGCTTAAAATGGAGAACATGTCTGACGATAAAACTCTTTCATTGGATGATGAGCTCCGTCTGGTTACAGGCGACGGGCTCTGGCACACATCCGACTGCGGAGGCAAACTGACCTCCATCCGCGTATCCGACGGACCGCACGGGCTCCGTATGCAGCCCCAGGACACGGCAGAATGCAATGACAGCGTTCCTGCTACGTGTTTCCCCCTTTCATGCGCACTCGCTGCAAGCTGGGATACAGAAGCAGTCCGAACTTCTGCCAGCGCAATCGCTGAAGAAGCCAAAGCTGCAGGCGTTTCAGTCGTGCTCGGACCGGGAACAAACATAAAGCGGTCCCCACTCTGCGGCCGTAACTTCGAGTATTTTTCAGAAGACCCGTATCTTTCAGGAAAACTGGCTGCTTCATTCATAGATGCCATGCAGAAAGAAGGCGTCGGCACATCACTCAAACATTTTGCGGGCAACAGCCAGGAAAAGTTCCGCATGACAAGCGACAGCTGCATTGATGAACGCGCGCTCAGGGAAATCTACCTGACAGCGTTCGAGACAGCCGTTAAAGAAGCCCGCCCGGCAACCATCATGGCAGCCTACAACAAGCTGAACGGCAGATACGCATGCGAAAACAGCCATCTGCTTACCGACATTCTCAGAAAGGAATGGGGATACGAAGGCGCCGTCATGTCTGACTGGGGAGCCTGCACTGACCTTGAAGCGTGCATTAGGGCGGGCATGGACCTTGAAATGCCCGACAGCCACGGCTACCACACAAAACTCCTCAAAAAAGCAATCGAGTCAGGAACTCTTGAAAGGGAATATCTTTCAACAGCCGCAGGACGCATCAAGGCGCTTGCAGAAAAATATGGCTCGCTCAACAAAAAGGAGTCTGACAGCAAAGACTTCACACTTCCCGAAGACATGCTCCGTTTCCATCATGAAAAAGCGGTCGATATAGCATCTGGTTGCGGCGTTCTCCTTAAAAATGACGGCGTCCTGCCAGTCCCGGAAGGAAGACACATCGCCGTTGCAGGTTCTCTCGCTGAGCACATGCACGTTCAGGGCGGCGGTTCAAGCCACATCAACATGCCCGTTAAGACAAATGCCATTCAGGCGCTCAACGCTGCAGGCTACACCGTCCACACCATTGAAAACGCTATGGTGCTTAAATCGTCTCACATCAGCGAAGACACACCGCTGCTCTTTTTCTGCGGTCTGACTGATTCCATTGAAGGCGAAGGTTTTGACAGAAAGAACATGAACATTCCGGATGAGCAGATTGCGCTGTTTGATGAACTGTATGCCGTCCACAACAACATCATCGTCATCTGTCTTGCTGGCGCTCCGGTGACACTGCCGTTTACAGCCCGTGCACGTGCAATCCTCCTGATGTACCTTTCAGGCCAGGCAACTGCTGAAGCAATTGCAGCGCTCATTTCCGGAAAGGTAAATCCGTCTGGAAAACTGCCTGAAACCTGGCCGTTCTCTGAAAAGGATACGCCCTGCGCATCAACATTCGCAACGGATTCGCGCATCATCCAGTACAGGGAAAGCATTTTCACCGGCTACCGCTACTACGACACGTTCAACATTCCGGTTGCATGGCCGTTCGGTTTCGGTCTTTCATACACGACATTCACCTACTCAAACCTTACCGCCGCATCAACATACAAAGGCGGCCCGCTTTCCGTCTCAGTCACCGTCAGGAACGACGGCGCGGTTAGCGGAAGCGAAGTAGTCCAGTTCTACGTAAAGAACCCTGAATGCACGTATCTCAGGGCAAACCGCGAGCTCCGCGCCTTTGCAAAGGTGCACCTTGAGCCCGGTGAAAGCAAGACCGTTACCGTTGAACTTAATGAACGCAGTTTCTCACTGTTCGACGAGGACTCTTCTTCGTTCATCATGCCGTCAGGTACCTACGAGATTCAGGCAGCAGCATCACTTACTGATGTGCGGGCCTCTGTTCCGGTCACCGTAGAGGGAACTGATTACCGCCGCGACGACAGGGAACTGCTGCCGGCTTACTTTGAGCGGAACGGAAAGCCGCTCGACGTTCCGGAAGCGCAGTTCGCAGCGCTCTACGAAAAGGCGACAGGCGCGTTCCCGGTCTGGAAGGAACCTGTTCCCGGAGAGTTCACGATTCAGAGCTCGCTGCACCAGATGGCTCCGTATTCTGCACTTGCACGGCTCATGCTTTCAATAGCTAAAAAGGAAGCGCTCAAGATGAATCCCGGCTGTGCGCCTGATGATCCGGCCGTCCAGATGGTGCTTGAAACTGCTGCCGACGGTACGATAGACTGCGTTACCTGTCAGTCAGAAGGCATGGTGCCGTACCGGCTGACAGAAGCAATCGTCCTTGGCGCAAACGGAAAAAAACTGAAATCATTCCTGAAACTGATTTTCGGATAAAAGGAGTAAAAATATGGCAGAAGAAAAATCACTTCCTACACTTGATGCACGGACAAAATGGTCTTACTGTATCGGAGCAACAGGCCGCGACGCAGCGTATGCGTTCATCAGCCTCTTCCTCATGACGTACGTCCAGTACACAATGAAACTTACGGTGGCGCAGTTCAGCGTCATCAGTCTCTGTATGGTCATCTGTCTCGTATGGGATGCAATCAATGACCCTATGATGGGCATCATCATTGAGAACAGCCACTTCAAGGCTGGCAAATACAAGCCGTGGATCCTTGCCGGCTGTATCCTGAATGCGCTCGTCATTACTGCCCTCTTCACGTTCCGTCCTACAGGCTGGGGCTTTGTCGCATTCTTCGGTGTCAGCTACCTTCTGTGGGGAATGACCTACACAATGAACGACATTTCCTACTGGGGAATGCTGCCAAGTCTTTCAAGTGACGCGGCTACAAGAAACTCGCTCGTCACCATCATGAGTATCTTCATCTGCCTCGGTCAGTTCGTCGTTGCAGGTGTCGTGCCGACAATCATCGCCGGAAACGCCGTCAACGCGTTCCGCTGGTCAGCCTATGCAGTTGCAATGGGCTTCATTCTCTTCCAGATACTTGTCGTTGTGGGATGTAAGGAACGGCCGCGAAACCTTGAGAAGGAAGCAAAGGCTGAAAAACTTACCCTGGGCACCATGTTCCGCATTTTCAAGAGAAACGACCAGCTCATCGCATCAGGTGTTGCAGAGCTTCTGTTCCATGTGGGAAGCAGCCTGCTCACCATGTTCGGTGCAAACTTCTTCTTCTTTGAGTTCGGCTATTCAACGGGTGGAAGCCTGATTTTCCTGTTCACGGTCATGTACGGTCTTGGTACCCTCTTCTCACAGGCGCTGTATGACACCATGACAAAGAAGTTCAGCCGCATGAAGCTCCTGAGCATTGCAACCGTTGTCGAAATCATCGGGTACCTTGCCCTCATGGCATGCGGATACCTGTTCCCGATGAGTGCTGTCGCGGTCAACATCATCGGCTTCGTCATCTTCTTCTTCCAGGGATTCAGCAACCTCATCATCATCGTCATGCTCAACAACACCATTGAGTACGATGAATACCGATTCCACGAGCGCCATGACAGCGTCATCGCAGCTATCCGCTCATTCGCAGTTAAGCTCGGAACAGCCCTTGAGCAGGGACTGGTCACCGTCGTCCTCATCATTTCAGGCATCTATACTGCAAGCCAGCAGATTTCTTCCCTTGAAACTGACGCGGGCAAGGGTCTGCTTACTTCAGAGCAGGTCACATCAGCCGCTGACGAGTTCATCCGCAATGTTGAGCCGTATCAGACCCTGCTCTTACGCCTCGGCATGGTCTTATTCCCGATTATTGCACTTGTGGGAGCATGGCTGCTCCTTAAAAAGAAATACCGCATTGATGAAGCGGAATATCAGCGCATCGTCGATGAAATTGCAGAGAGACATGAGTAACGGTCTCTCAGAAAAAAGCAGCGGGGACCTGGTCAGCTGGATTCTCGCTGCGATAACCATTTTCTTCTGGGGCATCACCTTCGTCTGCACGAAGACGCTGCTCCAGTCGTTTTCTCCGCTTGAAATACTGTTCATCCGCTATTTTCTGGGATACCTCTTTCTGTGGGTGCTCTACCCTAAGCGGATGAGCGTACGGAAAGGCGACAACCTGCTTTTTGCGTTTGCAGGCCTCGCGGGAGTAACGGTCTACCAGTTCAGCGAGAACATTGCCATTTCTTACACGACTGCTTCAAATGTAAGCATCATCGTTGCGATTTCGCCCATGTGGACGGCACTGTTCCTGCAGCTGTTCCTGAAATCAAAGGAAATGAACCGCTGGTTTGTAGCCGGCTTCATCATCTCAATAGCGGGAATCGCTCTTGTCAGTTTCAACGGAGAGCTGTCGTTCGGCATTCACCTCAAAGGCGACCTGATTGCGCTTGGTTCCGCCATAAGCTGGGGCTTATATTCTGTCTTTCTCTCTGTCCTGAACAGACGGGGCTATCATTACATAGGCTCTTCAAGACGGATGTTCTTCTTTGCGCTGCTATTCATGCTTCCGCTCGCAGCCGCCGGCACGTTCCAGTCAATGAACGGGGCCACGGCAGAAACATCATCTGCATTCGTACAGACAATCCTCTGCGACTGGTCACCGGCTGTAAACGCCGCCCGGTTCAGCGATTTCCGGAACATCGCATGTCTCGCGTTTCTCGGCATTCTTGCATCAGGTTTCTGTTTCATGGCATGGAACAAGGCATGCGCAGGGCTGGGTACCGTAAAGGCAACAATCGGGCTGTATCTCATCCCTGTAGTAACAACAGTTTTCGCGTTTTTCGTTCTTGGCGAGACAATCTCACTGATGGGAGCCGCGGGTATCATCCTGACCATTGCGGGCCTTGTGATTTCAGGCCAAAAATAGCATTTCTCTTGTTTGCACTTTAGAAATCATTATGCTATACTTTTTATATGCAGTTTTGCCTTGATTTTGATTACGCAGCAGTATGTATCTTCATAATACTTCTGATATTTTATTATTTCCGGAACCAGCTGGAGCTGCTTCAAAACAAGTTTTTCCTCTATCTCACCGTCATTTCATTCATCGCAACTGTAGCTGATATCGTATATGGCTATTTCCAGAACATGTCTGACGCTGAACGTGTGCTTGTCTCCCGTCCGCTGATCTGGGCCGTCAATGTCGTGTATTATGTGGTGAACATGATGATTACGCCGCTTTTCACCATGTATGCAGCGGCGCTCGTCAACTTCTTCGATGTTGCGAAGGGGTCTGAGAAACGGACATTCAGACTGCTGGTAATAACACCTTTTGTTTTCGCAGAAACTGCCATCATCCTGACGCCATTCCTTTCACAATGGGTGACTCTGGCATTCACCTTAACAGAAACGAATTTCTATGTGCGTGGAACAACCTGTTTCTACGCCCTGTACGGCATAACGTTCTATTACATCCTGCTTGCATTTGCAATGATATATCGTTACAGAAAAACACTGGCAACCGGAAAGAAAATCATTCTGCTCAGCTTCGTCTTCTTTTCATTCGGTGGCTCCGTATTCCAGATTTTCTTCCCGGATGTACTTATACAGTGCTTCTCCGTAGCTTTGTCAGTACTGGTCTTCTCGTACAATATTGAACAGACAGGAATGCTTGTTGACGGCGTGACCAACCTGTACAACCAGCAGGCATTCAACATGATCACCACTCGTCAGATAAGACTGAACACACACATCACAGTCATCGGCGTCTACATAGATGACATGTTCTTCCTCTCTTCAACGTACGACCAGGAACATCTGGATAAGATAAACGGAGAAATCGGTGTCTTCCTTAAAAAACAGTTTCCAAAGACGCTGATTTATCACCTGAACATGGGTCAGTTCTGTCTTGTCTTTGAAGATGCAGATCCGCGCCAGATTGAAAAGGCCGTATTCCAGATCCGCACCAGGTTCCATCAGCAGTGGACGGCAGAAGAAGCACACATTCTGCTTTACTCAAGGCTCTGTGTCATTGCATGCCCTGAGGAAGCGCAGAGTACGGCGGAAATAAGCGATATCCTTCACCTTGTTGCCAATGACGAGCGCTACAAGAGCGCCTTGATTTATGCCCGCAACATCGACATTGCCTACCGCCGCCGCACCATTACGCTTGAACACGTCCTCAAGAACGCTCTTTCTGAAAATAAGTTCGAAGTCTATTTCCAGCCTATTTACTCAACGGCACAGAAAAGGCTTATCGGAGCTGAGGCGCTCATCCGCCTGCGCGATGATGAAGGAAACTTCATTTCTCCTGAAGAGTTCATTCCAATCGCTGAAAAGACTGGCGTCATCCTTCGTGCAGGAGAATTCGTCTTTGATACAGTCTGCCGTACGCTGGCACGAATCAATCTTGAACGCTACGGTATTGAGAAAATCGACATCAATCTGTCAGTCACCCAGTGTATGCAGGAAATTCTTGCAGAGCAGATTATGTCCATCCAGGCTGTGTATCAGATTCCGTCCCGCATCCTCGACTTTGAGATTACGGAAACAGCAACAGCATATACCCCTGAGATTCTGCTAAGAAACATGCAGACACTTGCAGATAACGGCGTTGAACTTTCCCTTGACGATTACGGTTCAGGTTACTCCAACATGAACTACATGCTGAACCTGCCGTTCAAGCTTATCAAACTCGACAAGGAGATTGTCTGGAAAGCGTTCAGCAACAATAAGGCAAGTATTGCTCTCGCCTCCACCATCCAGATGATCAAGGCGCTCGGAATGCTTGTTCTTGCAGAAGGTATTGAAACAAGTGAACAGGCAGACTGGCTTTCACGCCTCGGAGTAGATTACTTCCAGGGCTATTTCTATGGCCGCCCGATGCCAACGGATGATTTCCTTGAACTCATGAAGATTTCCACAGAGGAATACTATAAAGTCAACGGTCTTACATTCTCAGATGAAGCTCTGGCAGAAGATAAGAAAAACTTCTCAGAAGCGGATGATGTTGAAGAGCTCGAAGAAGCAGAAGAGCTTGAGGAACTTGATGAGGACGGAGAAGTCATTCCAGCAGCAGAAAAGACCGAAGAAAAAGAAGTCCCCGAGTCTCCATCAGATCCTGATGAACCGGAAGAGCTGGAAGAACTCGAGGAACTTGAATCACCTGAAGAGTAATCCACTGCCGTCTTGTGCTTTCTCAGCGCGTACTGTAGCGCCTTCTGAGAACTGGCCGGCAAGTATCGCTTTTGCAAGCGGATTTTCCACATACATCTGGATGGCGCGCTTTACCGGGCGCGCACCGAAAAGCGGATCATAGCCGGCATCTGCAAGGAAGCTGACGGCGTCATCGCTCACTTCAAGATGCAGTTTCCTGTCTTCCATTCTCTTTGCAACGCGCTCAAGCTGCTTTTCCACAATCGTCTTTATGACGCCCTGTCCCAGCCTCTGGAACGTGATGATTTCATCAATACGGTTAAGGAACTCAGGCCTGAACTGCGTCTTCAGCAGGGCGTCAAGCTGCCCCTTCACCGCGTTCATCTTTTCGTCACTGTCCGCGCCAAGAATGAGCTCTGAGCCAAGGTTGCTCGTCATGATGATGATTGTGTTCTTGAAATCTACGACGCGTCCCTGTCCGTCAGTCAGGCGGCCGTCATCAAGGACCTGAAGCAGCACGTTGAACACATCCGGATGCGCTTTCTCAATCTCATCAAAAAGGACGACACTGTACGGCCGGCGGCGGACCGCTTCCGTAAGCTGACCGCCCTCGTCGTAGCCGACGTATCCCGGAGGCGCTCCAATCAGGCGGCTCACCGAATACTTTTCCATGTACTCGCTCATATCAATGCGGGTAAGGCTTTTCTCGTCATTGAACAGAAAGTCTGCAAGCGTTTTCGCAAGTTCCGTCTTGCCTACGCCGGTTGGTCCGATAAAGAGAAAACTACCGAGCGGTCGGTTTTCATCTGAAAGCCCTGCCCTGTTTCTGCGGATGGCATCGCTGACAACGCTGACAGCTTCATCCTGTCCGACGACGCGTTTATGAAGCTCATCCTCAAGCTTAAGATACTTCTGCTTTTCGCCTGCAAGCATCTTGCTGACGGGAATGCCCGTCCAGGTGCTCACAACCTCGGCAATGTCTTCCTCACTCACTTCCTCACGGAGCAGGCGCGCGCTGTCTTCCAGCTTTCCGGAAGCGCTATCCGTAGATAAGGCATCATCTGCTTTCAAGGCATCGCCCGCTTCCATCTCAGAGAGTTGCTTTTCAATCTCGGGAATACGGCCGTATTTTATCTCAGCCGCTTTCTCAAGGTTGCCCTCGCGGGTGTAACGCTGCTCGTCATTATGAAGCTGCTCAAGCTCTTCCTTAAGTTTACGGCCACCGTCAATGCGGCGCTTCTCATTTTCCCACTGCAGTTTCATTGCATCGCGGACGGCCGTGTTTTCTGCAAGCTCAGCGAGCAGTTTTTCGAGGCGCTGCTTACTTGCGCTGTCTTCTTCTTTTGAAAGCGCCTGCTTCTCAATGTTCAGCTGCAGGATGTGGCGTTCCACCTTATCAAGCTCAGTCGGCTGACTTTCAATCTCAATCTTAAGGCGGCTTGCAGCTTCATCCACAAGGTCAATAGCCTTGTCCGGCAGGAAGCGGTTGGTAATGTAGCGGTTTGAAAGCACAGCCGCCGCAACAAGCGCGTCATCGCGGATTCGTACGCCGTGGTGCACCTCGTACTTTTCTTTCAGTCCGCGGAGGATGGCGATGGTCGCCTCAACGTCCGGCTCTGCGCAGTACACCTGTTGGAAACGGCGCTCAAGCGCGGCGTCCTTTTCTATATACTTGCGGTATTCATCAAGCGTGGTTGCACCGATAGCGCGGAGCTCACCGCGGGCAAGCGCCGGCTTTAAAAGGTTGGAAGCGTCCATGCTGCCTTCGCTGGCACCGGCTCCCACAAGCGTATGAAGCTCATCAATAAAGAGGATGATGTGTCCTTCGCTTTTCTGCACTTCGTTTATGACCGCCTTAAGCCGTTCCTCAAACTCGCCGCGGAATTTGGCGCCCGCAACAAGAGAACCCAGATCGAGCGACAGAAGCCGCTTATCCTTCAGGCTGTCAGGCACATCCCCTGACGCAATGCGCCGCGCAAGTCCTTCAACAATAGCGGTCTTACCGACACCCGGCTCTCCTATGAGAACCGGATTATTCTTCGTACGGCGGCTCAAGACCTGCATAACGCGCCGTATCTCTTCATCACGGCCAATGACCGGGTCTATTTTCTGCTGACGGGCAAGAGCTGTCAGGTCGCGGCAGTATTTATCAAGCGACTGCATGGTGCTTTCAGGATCCTGGTTCGTCACGCGCTGGTTTCCGCGGATTTCCTTAAGGGCGCCGAGAATGGTCTTTCGTTTGATACCGAGCTTTCTGAGCAGGTCTCCTGTCCTGTCTTCAGCTTCTGACATGGCAAGAAGAAGGTGCTCTACAGAAAGGAACTCATCCTTCATGTTTGCCATTTCAGCCTCAGCCTTGGCGAGCACCTTCTGTGCTGAAGATGAAAGGGTCATCTGCGCCGCGCCATGCACGACGGGATATGTATCAAGAAGTTTTGCGGTCTCGTCTTTCAGTAACGACGGCTGAACTCCGATGCGTTCAACAAGCGGCGCAACAATGCCGCCTTCCTGCTCAAGGAAACTGAGCAGAAGATGTTCCGTACCAATTTCACTGTGATCTTTCTGCTGGGCCAGGGCACTTGCTGCCTGCAGTGCATCCTGAACCTTCAGCGTCATTTTTTCGTAGTTCATGCCTTTAAAATAGCGATAAACTTCTCAATCGGCAACAGTTACGGAATTTATCCGATGACGCAGAAATAAAAAACGCGTCATACTTACAATCATGAGTGTAGAATACGAATTCTTTGATAAAAGTGAACCTGATTTCCCCATCGGGCTGTTTTCGCAGACAATCTATTTCGATTATTTCCACCATCATATCGAGTACGAACTGTTCTACCTCGATAAGGGCTCGTGCATATTCTGCATAGACAATACAGAACATCACATCCAGGCGGGTACGGTCATTTTCATAGAACCGGGAGTCAGTCACCTTGTCAAAGCCGTAGCAGATGGAGCAACATTCCATTATCACGCCCTGGTTTTCGATCCGGCTGTGTTTGGCTCAAAAACTGATGCCTGCCGCCGCATCTTCGACAAAATGAAAATCAAGCGTTTCCTCACGATTCCGCCCGAACTGCTTAAATGCATAGAACGGATGACCATCCTGCAAGCCACAAAAAGTTTCGGCTACCAGGTTCAGATTAAAAGCGTCCTGATGACCATCATCTCGTATGTCATTGAAACACATCAGTATATGGAAATCATTTCTGATCCCGTATTTGACAAGAAAAGCACATCTGTTTCCGCAATCGACACTGCAATCCGTTACATCCAGGATCACTACAGGGAAAACATCTGTCTGGATGACCTTCTGAAGACGACGAATTACTGCAAGAGTCATTTCATCCGCCTGTTCAAATCATCCACCGGGATGAAATTCACCGATTACGTGAATATGTATCGTATTGAGAAGTCATGTCTTGATCTGATTTATTCGGATAAGAACATTACGGAGATTGCGAGGGACAACGGATTCAACAACATCCAGTATTTCTCAAAGATCTTCAAGGAGTACATGAACTGCACTCCCATGAAGTACAAGAAAAACGGCAAGGATATTACCGTCCCCTCAACAATCGCCAATATCGGAGATTTTACACTTACTCAAGAGTAACGGACTGAACCTGACCGTTTCCCGAACCCCTGAACGTAAAGTACAGCGCATGAATGCCATCCGGAAGTGCAACATCCGCTGTGTTCTTCACCCACACATTGCTGAACTCACACGGTATCGTTCCAAGAACCGGGCCGCCGATTTCCGTCCGCACTTCGAATACGCCGCTTATGTAACAGCGCGTCGTTAGCGAGACTTTCTTCACATCCTTAAAGTCAAAGTACTTGAAACCGAACGTGGCGCCGTCATAGATGTTTGCGACAAAACCTTCGTTCTCGTCTCCGTCCCGGCCCTCCTGCGTAATGAACGGATACTTGTCTCCGTGAATGTACGGGAACGGGTCTTTCTCCACAAAAATGTTGCAGGCAATGTACCCCGGATACGTTCCCTTTCCTTCAAGCGGGCCGTCGTTCAGGCCGCAGGAAGTAATCTCAACCTGTGGAATGCTGCCGTCTTCAAGAATGCGGATTTTCTCGGCACAGCCCTGGCGGCTGTACCAGCTTCCATTTGTCTGTCTGTGGTAGAAAATGTACCAGTTTTCGTTTATCTGCACCATGCCGCCATGGTTGTTCGCTCCATAGGCAGCAGGCATATCCGCCGATTTATAGGAAGAAATGTGCATGTCGCAGTTACTGACGATGACGCCGCCATATGTAAAGCCTTCGCGCGGAGATGTACTTGTCGCATAGCAGAGTTCGTGCATGACGACTGATGAATAGACGAAATAGTACACATCCCCTATTTTCCTGATTGAAGAAGCTTCAAAAAACTCGTGGCCCTCAAAACCAGAACCGGCGCCATACACGTTTCCGGGCACAATGACGTTGTAGTCACCCTGCATGGTGAGCATATCAGGTCCAAGCTCCATTGCCATGGCGCCCTTACGGTCTTTCATGCCGTTTCCGCAGAAACCAGTATAAAGATAAGTTCTTTCGCCTTCGGTGATGACGGCGGGATCAAACTGCGGCATGTCGCCTTCACGCTCGCCGACACGTGTTCCATCCTTGTAATGCACATAGCCGTAAAATTCAAACGGACCAGCCGGTTTGTCACTGACCGCGACAGAAACGACAGGAACTTTATCAAGGCAGTAATACAGGTAGTATCTGCCATCAGGGCCGACAGTCACATCAGGCGCATACAGGCACATGTGGCCGTCTTCATTAAGCGGATCCTGTGTCTTTTTGTAGGTAACGCCTTCAAAACGCCAGTCTTTCAGGTCATCAACAGAAGCGGAGTAACAGACATAATCGCCCGGACAGAAAATCCATCCGTTGAAATGATCATGAGAACCATAAATGTAAACCCTGCCGTTAAAGACATGAGGTTCACCATCAGGAATATATTCCCAGGAGGGAAGATAAGGATTAAAAACTTGCTTTTTCATAATATCAGTATAATTTCTGATGTTCAGGATTACAATCTCCCAATAAACTAAAAATATCAAATATGATAAGAAAAACAACTGTTAAACAGGGTATTTTGGAAGGCTTACCTGCCGCAGACCCAAGAATTACATCATATAAAGGCATTCCTTTTGCAAAGCCACCGGTTGGTGACCTGCGTTTTCACGCCCCCGTTCCCGCAGATCCATGGGAGGGCACGTTCAAAGCCTGGAATTTCTCTGCAATTCCAGTACAGCCAACTCCTTACTACGATCCAGATGATCTTTACTGCCGCGAATGGTCAGTCGACAAAGACATTGCCATAAGCGAAGACTGCCTCACACTCAACGTGTGGACACCTGCAGTTACCTATAAAGAAAAACTTCCTGTCTACGTATGGATTTACGGAGGCGGCTGGCAGACAGGTTTCACCGCAGAAATGGAATTTGACGGTGAGCGCATTGCACGCCGCGGTATCGTTGTCGTAACGATGAACTACCGCCTCAATATGTTCGGTTTCCTCTGCCATCCTGAAATCACTGCAGAAAATCCTGATGCACCGGCAAACTTCGGTCTTCTTGACCAGCGTCTTGCCATGCAGTGGGTAAAAGACAACATAGCTGCTTTTGGCGGCGACCCTGAGAACATCACTATCGGCGGTCAGTCTGCAGGCGGTGGCTCAGTCCTTCATCAGATTGCGCATGGAACAGAAGGCCTGTTCAGCAGGGCACTCGTTGATTCCGGCATGATCATTGATGACAACATGGGCATTTTCAAGCCGAAGACACTGAAGGAAGCAGAACAGGCAGGCGTTGAGTTCTTCAACTTCTGCGGCATAAAAAACCTTAAGGACGCACGCACCAGAAGCACAGAGTTCTTCCGTGAAAAATGGGCAGAATTCGGCGGATGGGCTAAGTCAGTTTCCATCTGGCTGCCAATTCAGGACGACAAGTTCGTAAACGGCGACTTCTATACGCTTCTGAAAGCCGGAAAGTTCAAGCCTGTTCCTATTATTGCAGGCCAGACGACGGATGAATTCAGGGTTCCGGTTCCAGGCACAGACGAAACAGTCGGCGTTGTAAAGGAAAGCATAAAGAAGTACATTGCCGCCCTTGAACAGCTCGGTGACAGTACTGACACCTGGATGTACGAGTTCGACGTTCCGATTCCAGGCTGGGACAACGCCGGAAAGTTCCACTCAGTCGATCTGTGGTTCTGGTTTGAGACACTTGCAAAATGCTGGAGGCCGTTTACCGGCGTTCACTATGATATTTCACGGCAGATGTGCAATTACCTCTGCAACTTCATCAAGACCGGAAATCCGAACGGCATTGATTATGAAGATAACAGGCTGCCTGAATGGAACACATTCAGTACGGCAAAACCGGATAAGATGGTTTTTGATGTAAAAAGCCATCAGGAAAAAGATTAGCAGACAAAAATATAAAAAAGACCGTTTTTTTAATGTTTTTTTTTATATTTTCTTGCTTTATCCTTGATTTCATGTGTAGAATAAATAGAAA
>JAGHRS010000002.1 GCA_018066285.1 Candidatus Treponema caballi | reverse complement strand
ATCAGGATAATTTCTGAAGCTTCCTTCATTCATCATGGAAAGAAAAAGGATAATATCGTACCAAAGCAGGCGACGCTTTTCATCATATGTAAATGAACGATTGCTATAACCATTCAAAAAGTCTTGTGAACATTTTTGAGTTCTAAAACGGTCCTCCATGAGTGGATCACTGAACATAGCTCTTTCCCAATCGATAATACCTGTAATTTTTTTTGACTCTACAAAAATGTTTCCTTCCCATAAATCGTAGTGAACGAGACAGGGATCTTTAAATTCATCAAAACAAGTTCTATCTGTTTCGAACAGTGAAAATAAGTCTGTTTTGGGAATGAAATAATCGATATCCTTGTCTTCAGCATCCAATACAACATTTTTCAGCAGATAGCAAACCCATTCCGAAAGAGTATCAAATCTTGCATTTGGATTTCCTAAGGAACCAAAATATGTTCCCTTGATACCGGAAATCTCTTTAACAAGATTTCCTATAGAAAAATTTAATTTTGCTTTATCTTCATTGTTTAACTCTTCTTGAAGGGCCCAATAATCTTTGCCTTCGATTACTTCCATAAAGAAATACGAACCGGAACATATCTTGCAACTGTTATCATAAAAATATACTTCCGGCACCTTGCAACTTATCCTGTCTTTGGCCAGACGCATAGCAAGTACTTCATTTTCCATGAGGCAGCTTTCATTACGCATTCGCGAAGTTTCATCCGGAGATGCAATTTTGAGAATTGATTTTCTTCCGTCTTCCTGAGTAATAAAATATGCGATATTGCAAAATCCTGCGGTTAATTCCACACAATTCTTAATCTCAGATGAACCTAAGCCAAGGCGAACCATTTCTTTTATCTGTGTCAAGGGTTGAATGTTTTTCATAATGTCTCCATATTATTTTTCTTCACTAAACAAGTAAGATTTTAATTCCAATAAACTCTTCCCGCTAAGATGCACTAATACTTTGTAAGATGCACCAATGTGTGTTTACAACTTTTCTCTTATCAGCCTCAACAGTTTTCTTCTCTCACTTTCGGTCAGCCACTCTGATAACCTCGCAGCGGCTACGGGGACTATCCAACTGTCCACCTCAGTTCTTGTGATATGCGACAACCTACAGACAGTTCGAAGATATTGTCTTCGAATAATTGCCTTCACCGCAGAAACCACAAATGCAGTTTTCTTATCTGAGTTTCTCATTTCACCATATTTCAAAAGCAGCCATGTACGTGCAACATCTGCTGCCGGATTGCCTGCACAGGCAGTCATCCAGTCTATCACCTGATACTTTGGACCACTTACCAGGATATTCCCGGGGTGAAAATCAAAATGACATAAACTGTTCTTCTCCGACAGCGTACTTAAGACTCCGATTATTCTATTTTTTTCATTCAGTGTAAGATCATCCACCCAGCCGATTTCCTGCGTGAGTTTTTCTTTGGCTGTTACAACGTTCTTGATAGTTGTTGTATGGATTTCACTATGTATAATGGCTATCCGTTTTCCCATTCCACATATTGAAAGTGGCTTACTACTCAAAAGCGAAAACATGTCCATACCGGGAGCTTTTTCATACAAAATCCCATACCGTTTTTCATGAACAACATACTTGAGAGCCCTAGGCATCATATCAAACACTTTTTGTACTTTATTTGTTATTTCCCATTCCTTTTTAACTCCTTCTTCCGGAAAGCCATCGCGAAACAGTTTTACAATACTGTCTTTGCTATAGGCATATATTTCTGCAGTATTGCCTTGACCGATAAAGCTCAATCCTTCTGTCGAGTCCAGAATCAGGATGTCATCATTTAACAACTCATTCATATGCATCTTCTCGTAAACCACTTATGCTTTTTTATGGTAAATACTATCGGCATATTCACTTGCAAAACCATCAAATCCTTTGAGAAACTGATAAATTACATTGCAGTCTTCTTCTGTGTAACCATCAAGTAACTCTGCCAACCCGGTATAAAATACCTGATGTATTTCTCTGTATTCATCAACAACCGTCTTTCCTCTTTCAGTTAAAACCGGATAAACTTTCTTCTCATTACCATCGTATTGCTCTTTCGCTGTAAGTCCCATTTTGCAAAGCTTAGTAAGCATCTGCGAAACAGCTCCCTTGGTTAGATGCATTTTTTGACCTAAGTCTGTAACTGTCATCTCACTGTTCATATCTATTACATTCATCATCGACATTGCTGCTGTATTAATAGTCACCCCGCAATCCAGCGTTATGTCGGTCTTTCTTAGTTTGTCTATTGTTTCCGAAAAACTATAGATCACTTTCAGGTAGTTTCCGATATCTCTCATGATGACTCCTATCTGGAATAGAATAATAATTTTTGTTTAGTACTAAACAAATATTATTACATTTACCTCCTTATGTCAATAGGTATCCGCAAACTAAATTTACGTTTACCTAATTATACCACAATTTAAATCCATTCTCCACGAATCTTATATGGAGTAATTTCAATATTCCAGGGGAGAAGCTTTTTCCAGTCATTTTCAGTTTCAGCATAAGGGGCTTTTTCAAAAAGACATCTGAGATAATCTTCAGGAGCAATCCCATTCTGCTTGGCAGTTTCAATAAGGGACAGAATAAAACATGATGCTCTTGCTCCATTACCACCTTTGTCTTTGAGGAATCAAGAAGCATTTCAAACTGCTCTGTGTTTATTTCTCTATTGCTTAAAGCATCCATTGCTGCAAGGATTTCCCGGATAATTACCGCATTACTGTTTCCAGGAATTTCAATCTCTATTCCAGCCTTACGGATTATCAGGTTCTGTTTTTCCTTTATGAATGTTGATTTTTTTCAACGAAATGAACATCTGCAGCCTGACATGCTTCTGCAGATTTGTATTTAGTCACCCATGCAGACAAAGTATTTGGTTTAATGCCGTATTCGGGAGCGAATACTGTCTGTGATTTTACACGAGAATTGACGGTTACATTTCATCTGGGGTGTTCCAGCAATGGTATGTATTATTGGAGTCGGAATATACCTCAGCATCCGTACCCGTTTTGTTCAAGTCAGAAAGTTTGGTGCCTCCATCAAAGGTACAATTGGTGTTCTGCCTTTCTTGGAATGTGCACAAAATATGCAGAAGTAACGCTTGCCGTTCATTACCGTGAAAAGAGCCCGACAGGAGAATACCTTGGTGGACCTATGTATTACATCAAGAACGGACTTTCTAAAAACTGGCATTTCCTGGCTCTTGGCATTGGATCTGGAATTGTCAATCTTATCATAGGCATTAGTATTGCCGGTATTGTAGCTCTTGTTCTCCTTGGTGGAATTAATCGCATTGGAACAGTAACAGAACGTCTTGTTCCTTTCATGGCACTGTTCTATCTGATTCTTTCCCTTGGAGTTGTCATCATCAAAATAAAAGCAATTCCATCTGTTTTTGCAGCCATTATAGGCGGCGCATTCACACCGAAGTCATTTACTGGCGGTATTATCGGAAGCATGTTCCTCAGCATGAAGAGAGGCGTCTCTCGCGGTATCTTCTCAAATGAAGCTGGTCTTGGTACGGGCTCAATCGCACATGCCTGCTCAGACACAGATAATCCAGTAAAACAGGGAATGTTCGGCATTTTCGAAGTATTCGCTGACACAATCGTTGTCTGTACACTGACAGCTCTTGTAATCCTTTCAAGTGGCATTACCGTCAACTATGGTACAGCAGCAGGTGCAATCTGCTGCTTTGCTTTCTGAGCGCTACAATGGATCTTGGACTCATGTGGGATATTGCAGATACATTCAATGGTCTCATGGCAATTCCTAACCTTATCGCCCTTCTCCTCCTGAGCGGAACTGTCGTCAAGCTTACAAAAGAGCATCTGGATAAGAACTGATTGTTCATTTACAAAAAAGACCCCTGCGCGAACCAATGTACCATGCAGGAGTCTTTTTTTTGCTATTCTCAGCAGGAGTCAGTTTTCATGACTCACTTTTATCAGTTAAAGCTTACACTGTAGGATGTTACGTTAGAGACTGTTTCTCCATCAATCTGAAGAGCCTGAGGCTTATCAAATTCAACGGTAACTTCGTGACCGGTGCGAACTTCAATGCACTTTGTAAACTTAACGTGTTCGCCGGTGAAAATCTTCGGGAACTTCATAAGTGTGCTGAGTTTTCCGCTGCCAAACCAGACAACGCTTGAAACAGTGCGTTCTGCATTGAAACGGTCCTGAGCAGGAGCTACCTTCATGCCGCCGCCATAATAGCGTCCAACCATGGTTGGTGCGAGCCAGACTTTCTTATAGCTCTTTGTAACGCCATCAACAGTGATTTTCGCGTTTGACGGCTTGAACTTACCAAGAAGTCCCTTAATAGCGATTCCTGCGTAGTTTACAGGATCATCTGATTCAGCACGGATCTTATCTCCTACTTCACAGCAGTAGCCGTCAATACCAAAGCCAATTCCGTTGATGAAATAAGATTTCTTTCCGTTAACGGTAACGACAGGGAGCTTCTCAAGATACTTGTTCAGCGGAATAAGTTTATCCATGTATTTTTCAGCTTCTTCGCAGTCGTGCGCGAAATCATTTCCGCTTCCGGCAGCGTAATAGAACATCTTCTGTGTCGGGTGCAGATCATATACGTCGTTCAGGAAATGGAACATTGTACCGTCTCCACCACAGAGAACAATCTCGTCCTCCTGTGAAAGAGGTTCAAAAAAAGCCTTGGCATCCTTAAGCGACATAACGCTCTGCTTTTTGTTTTCTTTTCCGGCGAAAAGCGTCTCAACATCTTTTACGGCGTTCTCTCCGTTTTTGTTGTTTGAAAGTGGATTGTACAGAATGTAAATCATAAGTGATAGTACTCCTCATTATAATCGGGGCCTGCACCGGCTCCTTTTTTATGTAATCCATCCAGAATGATAGTGCGTACCATTTCGGAAATTTCCACAGTAGTCTTTCCTTCAATTTTCTCAAAAGGAATGACTTCCAGCACATCCATTGTAACATGAGTTCGTTTCAACGGCCAGTTTTTGTGAACCATTTCGCTTCCCGTCATCATACATACAACAATCGGGCAGCGTGCTTTTACAGCAACCTTAAAGCAGCCTGGTTTCATAGGTCCTACTTTTCCGTCGTGCGTGCGGGTTCCTTCCGGAAACAGACCAATGGAACAGTAGTCATTCTTGATGAGGTTTGCCGCGTCGTTAATCACTTTTACGGCACTGCGGATATCGCCACGATCAAGAGAAAGATAACTGAGTTTCTTCATGAAATGGCGTCCGATTGGAATCTTGAAGTTTTCCTTTTTTGAAACGTAGGCAAACTGTTCTTTACTCAGGAGAAACGTCTGCACCATGTTGTCAAATGAAGAGCGGTGGTTTGATACAAGAAGGAAGCGCTGTCCGAACGGTACTTTCTCAATACCGGTTCCATGCATTTTTATGCGGGCGTTTCCGCATAAAACCCAGTATCCGAAGTTCATGACCTTCTTGTAAAAGCGGGATGGAACGGGATAGTCTTTTTTCATGCTGACAGGAAGACAGAGCGCAATAAGAATAAGCCAGCATATCAGATAAAAAACCAGCCAAAGTCCAGCTACGGATAGAAGTGCAATTCCAAGAAGTTTCAATATGAACATCCAACTAAACATACTTCTATTGTATTACTATTCGCAGAATTTGCAAGACAGAACACGCATTTTTGTCATACTGACATAATGCGTCATGTTGTCAAAAAAAATCCCCGGCAACATACCCGGGGATTTGATCAGTTCTTTTTTTTATTACAGCTTATCGAAGAAACCCTTTGCCTTAAGGAGCTCAGCGTTCAGGATGCCGCCAAGAGCAGCACCGCGCTTTGTGTTGTGGCTGAGTGCAACGAACTTGACATCGAATACAGGGCACTTTCTGAGGCGGCCGACAACGCATGCCATGCCTTTTTCTGTCTCGCGGTCACGGCGTGGCTGCGGGCGGTTTTCTTCGTAGCGGTAGACAATCGGGTTTGCAGGAGCTGAAGGCAGGTCAAGTTCCTGAGGCAGTGACTTGAAACTTGTCCAGATCTTGATGATTTCTTCGATTGAAGGCTTCTTTTCGTCTGGAAGGTCAAACTCGAGTGAAACGCAGGCTGTGTGGCCATCCACAACAGGAACACGAGTACATGTAGAAGAAACAAGCGGACCTGCTGCATTCTCAATCTTTCCGTCCTTTACAGAGCCGAGAATCTTGAGGCATTCCTTTTCTGTCTTCTCTTCCTCGCCGCCGATGTACGGGACGATGTTGTCAATCATGTCAAAAGAAGCAACACCAGGATAGCCTGCGCCGCTTGTTGCCTGCAATGTTGTTACGATCATTCTCTTGATCGGGTAGCCAGCCTGCTGGAGAGCGTAGATTGGCATCATGTATGTCTGGAGTGAGCAGTTTGGCTTTACAGCGATGAATCCCTTGTCCCATCCGTGGTGCTTCTTCTGCTCTGCGATAACGTCAAGGTGCTTGAAGTTGATTTCAGGAACAAGCATCGGTATGTCTTCTGTCCAGCGGTTTGCTGATGCGTTTGAAACGACCGGAATGCCTTCTGCAGCATATGCTGCTTCAAGAGCCTTGATCTCATCCTTACCCATTTCAAGGGCGCTGAATACGAACTGACACTTACCGAGAGCAAGCTTCTCGTCGTTTGCGTCCTGAACGATAAGGTCTGCAACTGCTGCCGGGATATCGCTTCCAATGAGCCAGCGGTTTGCGACGGCGTCCTTATAAGCCTTTCCAGCTGAACGCGGACTTGCTGCAACGTAGGTAACCTCAAACCACGGATGATTTTCCAGCAGCTTGATGTATCTCTGACCTACCATACCGGTAGCACCTAAAACTCCAACCTTTATCTTGTTACTCATAGTTAATCTCCTTGAGAGCCGCTTGCCTGCGGCATATATGGCAGCTTTATCTGCCGCTTCTGTTTTACAGGTTGCACTCCTTAAGTGCAGCTTCAATTACTTTCTTTGCGTTATCGTTGACTTCAACAAGCGGCAGGCGAAGGCCACCTGATGGCAGTCCCTTAACCTTCATCGCGTACTTGATTGATGTCGGGTTGCCGTCAACGAATGCAGCCTTGAAGAATGGCAGCAGTCTGTAGTGAATCTCACGGGCAGCGGCAATATCGCCGTCAAGAGCCTTCTGAGTCATCTCTACGACGAGGGATGGGCACAGGTTTGAAACGACTGATACGACACCGTCACCGCCGGCTGCTACCATCGGGAGTGTCAGACCGTCATCACCGCACAACACGGAGAAATCCGTTTTTTTGCGGCTGATGCGGGCAATTACCTCCATCATCTGGCTGATACTGCCTGAAGCTTCCTTAACTCCGGCAATATTCGGCAACTCTGCTATGCGGCACAGCAGGTCTGTTGAAATGTTCTTACCGGTACGTCCCTGAATGTTGTACACGATAATAGGGATGCCGACTTTTGAAACAGCCTCGAAATGGCGGTAGATTCCTTCATCACTCGGTTTGTTGTAGTACGGAGTCACGACCAGTGCGTAATCAGCACCCATTTCCTTAGCGCGGCTTACGTACCATACGGCATCCTTTGTATTGTTTGAACCGGCACCCATGATAATCGGGATGTCGCGGTCCTTTCCCATCTGTTTAAGTTTCTGTTTATATGCGTGGACTTCAGAAATAACAATATCGATGAGTTTTGGTTCTTCTTCGTTTTCATTAAGGCATGGTGTCTCACCTGTTGTTCCAAGCGGAACGAGACCATTAATACCACCTTCGAGCTGCTGACGGATGAGTGTTCTCCATCCTTCATAATCAACTGAACCATCTTCAAACATTGGTGTAATAAGTGCGGTAAATGCACCGCGCAACTTTGCCATTTTTTATGTTCTCCTTTTGCCTCCGCGGCAGCGGCGTGCCATGGATGGCATCGTATTGCAGTTGTGGATGCAACGCATTCGCAACTGCCGTGACAAAAAAGTACACGGATGTACTTTTTGTCACATCTCCACGCATATTTTCGTAAGTTTATGCAGATTATTGCATTTTTATGCACAAGTTTCAATATGTTTCTGAGAAAAGTTCCCTGATTTACACTACAGGTATACATGAAAACTTGCACGATTGGCACAAATTGGGTACGATGATTACTGTCGCATGTCGGTATCGGCTTACATGCGATTTACGGAGCAGATTATGTCAGGAAACACATTCGGAACTCTTTTCAAAGTCACGACTTTCGGCGAAAGCCACGGGGATGCGCTTGGCTGCGTCATTGACGGATGTCCTGCCGGCATTAAGCTTGACCTTGACCGCATTCAGAAAGAGCTGGACAGGCGTCGCCCGGGACAGAAAGCGCCATCTGCTGACAAGGCCGCGGCCGCCAATGCCGCTGTCACCAGCCGGAGTGAAGCAGACCGCGCAGAAATCGTCTCGGGGCTTTTTGAAGGCGTAACGACAGGAACGCCTATTGCCATCATTATAAGGAATACATCACAGCACTCCGCTGATTACAGCAACATAAAGGACATGTACCGTCCCGGTCACGCTGACTACACGTACGACGCAAAGTACGGAAGGCGCGATTACCGGGGAGGCGGCCGCTCATCAGGCCGTGAAACTGCAGCGCGCGTCGCAGCAGGCGCTGTCGCCCGTCAGGTGCTGGAAGCGCTGGTGCCCTTTTCTATCACGGCATTTACGACAGAAGCGGCAGGCATTGAGTGCAACGAATTCAACCTTGACTGCATTGAGGAAAACAGCATGCGCGCATGTGACAACAAGGCAGCAACCCTCATGGAAGAGAAAATCGCTTCTCTCCGGGCGGAAGGTGACAGCGCGGGTGGCGTTGTTGAATGCCTTATCCGCGGGGTGCCGGCCGGTCTTGGTGAGCCTGTTTTTGACAAACTGGACGCTGAGCTTGCAAAAGCCATGCTTTCTATTGGTGCCATAAAGGGCATTGAGTTCGGCTCAGGGTTCGCTGTTGCCCGTATGAAAGGCAGCGAGTGTAACGACGCCATGCGGCCGGCTGCCTTGAAAGCGGATGAGGCCTTATCTGCAAGTCCGGCGTTTGTGACGAACAACGCGGGCGGCATTCTTGGCGGCATATCAAACGGAAACGACATAATCTTCCGTGTGGCGGTAAAGCCGGTCCCGAGTATAGCGAAAGAGCAGCAGACAGTCACCAGAAACGGCAAAGCGGCCGACATGAAGATTACCGGAAGGCACGACGTGTGCCTCTGTCCACGCATCGTCCCTGTAGTGGAGGCTATGGCCGCCATTACGCTCTGTGACATGCTGCTGAGGCAGCTGGCTGTTCAATTTCTTTAACAGAAGCGCCGAATCAGGGATAACCGTCCTGCAGTCGCTTTCAGATGACACTGGACGGTCGCCTATCAAATCTGTCTGAAAAAAGACCGTCCTGCAGTGGCTTTCATATGGCGTTGGACGGTCGCCAATCAATGTCAGCTGCAAAAAGACCGTCCAGCAGTGGCTTTCATATGGCGTTGGACGGTCGCCAATCAATGTCAGCTGCAAAAAGACCGTCCCGCAACCGCTTTCACATATCGTTGGACGGTCGCCAATCAATGTCAGCTGCAAAAAGACCGTCCCGCAGCCGCTTTCAGGTGGCATTGGACGGTCGGCAATTAAATCTATCTGCAAAAAGGCAGTGTCATCCCGCGTTAGGGATTGGAGCTGCGGCGGAGCCGTTCCGGAGGAATGGAGGGCGGCTGCCCGGAACAGCGGAAAGCCCGGCGGCGCAACCGCAGGTTGTGACGCAACGCCCGCATTTTCAGAAGTTTTCCCTAACAATTTTGTGTACCGCTATTTAGAAATCATGGTATACTAAGAGAAAGAGGTAATATATGGTTATTAAATCTGTTTTCAGCCACAAATTCGAAAAATACGGAAAAGTCCTTAAGGGCTATGATGTAAAGGATCTTCTTGCTAAGCTTGATGAGGTTACAGACCTTCCAGCAGATGCAGTTATTTACGAGCCAGGTCTTGCAGCTCTTGAAGCTCTGCCTGTTGCTAAGGAATTCAGCACGAACGCTTATGGCGGCATGCCGATTCAGGTTGGTTTCTGCAACGGAAACAACACAAAGCTGAACTGCCTTGAGTGGCATATCGGCTCTGAGCTGAACATTCCTTCAAAGGACTGCATCCTTATGCTGGGTTCTCTGCAGGATGTAAAGAACGGAAAGTTTGACACCGACCTGGTTGAGGCTTTCTATGTTCCAGCAGGCACTGTTGTTCAGGTGTATGAGACAACTCTGCACTATGCTCCATGTAACGCAGTACGCGACGGTGAAGTTTCTAAAGAAGGCTTCCGCGTCATCATCGTTCTGCCAAAGGACACAAACACAGCAAAGCCGGAACTGAAGGAAATCGACGCAGAGGATAAGCTCCTGTGGGCACGCAACAAGTGGCTCATTGCTCATCCGGATTCATCAGAGGCAAAGCAGGGTGCTTTTGTCGGTCTGATTGGAAAGAACATTGACCTTTCAAAGAACTGATTGAAAAAAACGGGACATATCCCTATACTTTCTGCATCTTTTGAATGAACACGCTCTGCAGTGTGTCACACGCCGCTGCAGGGCTTTTTTATGCACTTATGAAAATACTTGAGAAATGTGCGTCCTTTTTTAAGAGCGCATGGAAAAACAGATTAGTCCTCATCTGCCAGATTGCAGCGCTCATTATTGTGGGAACCCTTTCGACTGCGTTCTTCTGCCTGTACCGCGCTGATTTGCTGCTTGCTTCCCCTGCTCCGCTTTCTGCAGAGGCAGAAGTCGCGTTTGAGGCTGTTCTTGACGGAATGGCACAGAAAGACATTATTTCGCCGCTTCCGTACGAGTATGACATGCCGGATCTGCCTGTTGCAGCTGAATCTGCCATCCTCATTGACAGCTCAAACGGCTGCATTCTGTATGAGAAGAACGCGGATGAGCTTATTCCGCCTGCAAGCATGACGAAGCTTGTCGCGATGTTCGTTGTTGAGCAGGAAATTGCGACAGGCCGCATCTCGTATGATGACACGGTGCCGCTGCCACCTGATTGCTGGGCGGTAAACCAGCCGTGGGACTCTTCGCTCATGTTCCTGGCTGAAGGTCAGCGCGTTACGCTCCATGAGCTGCTTCAGGGACTTTCTGTCATGTCAGGAAATGATGCGGCATATGCGCTTGCTGATTACACGACAGGCTCAATGGATGAGTTCCTGAAGCGCATGAACAGAGAGGTTGCATCTCTTGGACTGGAAAATACATTCTTCGTGGAGCCTTCGGGCTACAGCGAGCTTAATATGACGACTGCACGCGATTTCGTCCAGTTTTCACGTGTGTACATAGAGCGCTATCCGGAAAGCCTTGAGAAATATCATTCACTCAAAAGCTTTACGTATCCAAAACCGGAGAATCTGCCGGCGGATCTTACTGCCGCGGAGATTGCCCGTGGAAGCGGAAACTGGTACATTCCGTACGAAAGCCGCACAAAGAAGAACACGAACCCGCTTCTTGAAACGCTGGAAGGTGCCGACGGCCTGAAAACGGGCTACATTGATGAGTCTGGCTACAATCTTGCGCTTACCGCAAAACGTAACGGAACACGCTTTGTCTCAGTAACAATGGGCGGTCCCGGTAACAACTCAAAGGAAGGAAACGCATTCCGCGTACAGGACGGCACCCTTCTCATGGAATATGCGTTCGCCAACTTCGCAACGGTGCAGCCGGAAAAAGTGAACAACGTTCCTGTCATTGTTTCCTGCGGTCTTGAGGCTGACGAACTGTTCCTGGTTCAGGCAAGGAATCCTGCGGTTACAGTGCCTCTCACGGGAACGCCTTCCGCAGGAGCTTCTGGCAAGGCAGTGGAGCTTACCATGACGGTTGATGTGCCGGCATATGTACGCGCTCCGGTAAACGCCGGCGACTGTCTTGGAACAGTGACGTATTCGTTTGAGGGAAAAGCGCTTGAGACGGTGCCACTGATTGCGGACAGAAGCATTACAGAAGCAGGCGCGGTCAAATCCCTGCTTGACCGCATCGTGCTGAGGAAAATTGAACAGTAAGTTTTTTTCAGAGTTGTAAAATCTGTCAGAGGCCGGACACAGTCACGAACTGGTAACCAGCTTCCTGGATGGCAGCAATAAGCACATCAAGACGGTCGTACAGATAATCGGTGCGCGTTCCTTCACTTACACCAACAGAAACGGGAATGACAGCACCGTCAAACAGAGACTGTGACAGATACTCAATGACCTGCTGGGAAGAATAGTACGTCTTTCCTTCATGTACATAGCCTTCAATGGTGCTCATATCCTTAACGTCACAGCTTGCGTTTATGTACGCATATCCTGCTTTCTTTCCGGAATTGAGGATATCTTCAGTTACTGCGTAATAAGGTGCATGCCAGTACAGCGTCAGTTCATTATCTGTAAGTGCATAGAACTCATCCTCGTTTCTGGCAAGACCGCGGCGGATGTAGCTTTCGTCTGAAACAAAAGTAAGCGAAGTCAGGTTTCCTGTCGTAAAGAACATGGAAGCACACTGGTGTCCCGCCTTTACAATTTCTTTTACAGCACTCGGGAAGCGTCTGATGAACTCGCCGTTAATGAAGAATGTCGCCTTTATGCCGCCTTTCTCCAGCGTATCAAGAATTCTTGTCAGGCCGTCTGCATTATCAAGTGCATCAAACACAAGTGCAATGCGTGGTATGTTAACCGCAGGAATGGTGTAATCAGCAACAAGCGGCCGTGTTTCCGTCATGCCAGAAAGCGTCCTGACATATATGCCGTTGGTAAATCTGTCTGATTTGCTTTCACTTAAGAAAACGCGCCATGTATCGTTCTGAACGGATGTACCACGTACAATTTCACCTGTATATTCTGTCCATACGTGTCTGTCGCGGTCATAGGCAAAAGTGCCGGCCTTGTTTTTTCCAAGGATGACATCGCTCGTCATGTTCCAGCCGAAGCGGTTCACTGATGAAAGGAACAGAACCCTGCTTGTGTCGCTTGTTATGTTCCATTCCCGCACAGTCTCATCACCACCTGCATACAGACAGTCATTTGAAAGCCAGGCAAAGGAAATGATTTTTTCGCCATAATATACATCTGTCTGCTGCCAGTCATTCAGGTCATATACATGCAGAGTTACATCACTCTTGAATGCAAGCTTTGTTCCATCAGGAGAAAGGGACGGATCAGAAACGCCAGAAGGCATGGTGAGCGATACGAAAGAGCAGCTGCCATCTTCAACATGACGGTACAGTTTATAGGTATAGCTTTCGCGTTCTCCGGAACGGAATATCTCTATCCAGACGACAGGATACTGTACGTGATTTTCAGCAGGAGTCCAGAACACATCAAAGGAGACTGCGGCTCCGGGCACATGCATGAGCGGGAAAGACATTATGTTTGAAACATAATTGAAATCGGTTCCTGACAGCTCAAGATACCAGAGTGTCCGGTTGTTCTGCACTACTACGAGGGCAGAAATATCATCATTTACCCAGAACTGATCCTTTTCACTGTTGAACGGAGCAGGAAGCCGGCCTGCGATGGTATCAAGTCCGAGAAAATCTGAATACAGGGCACGGGTCTGAAGCTCATTTACGGAAATGGCGTATACCACATCATAATCCACATAGACAATCGTCCGGCTGTTTGCCCATCCTGCATTTGATATATTTCCCTTTCCTATTGTACGGAACTCTTCTGTCAGGGAAGCGGAATTGAAGACATCTGCTGTCTTGAGGAAGTACAGCATGCCTTTTTTCTCATAAATGACAATGGATGAATCCGGAGACCATTTTACAGGAATACAGTCATAGCGGTATTCTTCGTCTTCTGAAAGGAGAAGCCGTTTCCCGCTTGCAACTGATTCAATATAGATATCAGCAGTAACAGCTGATTTTTTTTCAAAAACACATTTCCAGTTGCCGTCCGGGCTAACTGAAACAGGTTCAAGATAGGAAGAAGCAGTTCTGCGTGTCTGGAAAGCGAGGTCAGAGCCTTCTGTCCAGGTAAGTTTTCCCGTACCGGCATCGTACAAAGCCGTACCTGCACTGTTACGGATTTCAAGCAATGAACCGTTTCCGTACACATTCAGTCTCTGCGGGAAGCAGGTAAGTATTTCAGGTGAGCTGGAAGCGGCCTGGTCGCCTCCCGTGGTGAGCGTAGAAAGATACAGGCTCTGATAGCTGCAAAGGGAAGAATCATCCGTGACAGCAGTAAAAAGGAGCTCAGATCCAGAGCTCAGATCCATTGAGGAAAATGTCGTCTCTGCTGTAGCGTTCACGGCAAAAAGGCATGCCATAACCGTCACAAACAGCCTTGTGAAGTTTCTTTTACTCATTGCTCATCCTTCTGCACCGGAAACTTCCGGGCATGCTTTCAGTCGTCCTTGTGCTGTTTGTAGGCAAACAGTGTGAAATCCCGTTCAAGCTCATCAAGAGTGCGGGAAATGCGTGACAGTCTGCTCTCTTTTACACAGGTGTTTTCAGCACAGGCCGCATGAGAAGCATGTCCTTCAGGAACTCCTGCCGGAACAAGTTCAGCGATCTGGGAAACACCGCACCAAGGACAGTATACAAAATCATTCTGAATTGTTCTGCCGCACTTGCAGCAGACGCCTGGTAACTGCATATTTTTACCTCTCAAAAGGTTAATTTACAATTTGACTACAGAAAGCGGATTTATGAGGTTTCCGTTCTTGTAGACTGAAAAATGAAGATGCGGACCTGTCGAATAGCCGGTGCTTCCAACGTATCCGATAAGCTCACCCTGATTTACCACCTGACCTTTCTTGACCGTGTACTTTGTCATGTGGCCGTACAGCGTCTGATAGCCGTCACTATGGCTGATGATGACGTAATTACCGTAAGTGTTTGACCAGCCCGCGGTAACGACAGTTCCATATTTTGCAGCGCGGATAGGCGTTCCTTTGGCAACTGCAAGATCAATACCTGTATGATTGCTTGCAACACCGGTAAACGGATCAGCACGCTTTCCATAATAGGAAGATATTCTGTAAGAAGCAGACAGAGGGCAGATGAAACTGTTACCCAACGCATTCTGCAGTGTCTCATTGTCAAGTTTTCCGCCCGGGATGAAGAGCACATTACCCGGCATTACGGTGACAGTCGGCAGGTCGTTTACATCAAGAAGCGATTCCACAGTCACACCATATCTGGCGGAAAGACCTTCCAGCGTATCTCCTGACCGTACGGTATACACAATACCGTCGTAATTCGGGACTTTAAGTTTCTGGCCGGGTGCAAGAACACGGACGTTCTTTATGTTGTTCACGGAAATAAGCGTACAGATATTTGACAGACCAAACTTAAGGCTGATTGAGGAAATGGTGTCTCCGGAACGGACAGTGTAGTCTTCATAACTGACCGGCTGAGCAAATGCGGTGATTTCCGCAGCATCAAACAGAGTACCGTCTGCAAGGAATTCATCCTGTGCGTTTCCAAAGACAAGACTGCTCATCACTTCATTCATGATGCGGGCCTCTTCCGTTATGTCATAGTCAAGGTCAGCAGGTTCAGGCAGTGAAAGGCAGGCGTGCCAGATGGCGAAACTTCCTGCAATAAGAGCTGCGGCTGCAAGAAGGCCGGCTATACCCCATCGTATGTTGTATAACACTTCAGGCACGAGAGCCGCTGTTTCACTGAGACGCTCGTGAAGGAAGGCCTGCACTGCGGTATGCTTTTTCTGCTGCTTTCTCTGTTTTTCAAGCAGTGATTCAAGAGGGAGCGGAGTGTAATTACTCTCCTGAAAAGCACTTGAATCGAAGTAACTGATTATTTCCATACTCATCTATCGACATAAAATGTTGCTCATATTAGAATAAACCAGCATGAAAGAAGAAAAAAAAGCGCAGGAAAAGAAATCTCCGGGAATAGCAGGCCTTGTAATAGCGACTATTCTCGTTGCAGCTCTCCTGAAAACATACATAATCGACATCCAGCGCGTTTCAGGCACATCCATGGAACCTGCAATTCCAGACGGAAGCCTTATTGTCCTGAGCAAGATTCACTACGGTTTTTACAATCCTTCTGGAGATACGCTCAGAAAGCAGTGGAAAACTCCTGAAAGGGGGGATGTCGTCTACTACTGGTACAATGACAGGCCGGTCATAAAAAGATGTGTTGCCACGGAGCATGAAACGCTGGCATTTTCAACGGATTCGGGCTATAGTATGAGTGTGGGTGGAAACACAATTCCTTTAACAGAAGGCCAGTACCAGCGCCTGAAATTCAACAGTGAAGTTCCGGAAGGTACCATTCTTGCCATTGGTGACAACTATGCATCATCAATAGATTCGCGCGATTATGGCTTCATCAGTGTTGCTTCCATCATGGGGAAAGTTCTGTGGCAGTAAATCGTTTATTCTCACGGGGTAGATTCATCGTTCTGTGCGTCCTTCTTGGACTCGCTGCAGTGTGGGTTCTGTATAATTACCTTGAACTCGCCCTTGAACCGATTTCGTCTACTACAACACAAGTCACCAAATCACAGCGGGGTTCCATTTTCGACAAAAACGGAAAACTGCTCGCCGTTCAGTCAAATTTCTATCATCTGTCTGCGACTCCATCCACAATAAGGCAGTCCGGTGCAGGAGCAATTGAAAAGACGGCAGAAGTTCTTGCTCCCCTTCTCGATATGGACGAACTCACCATTTACAGCACCATTGCAAATGCAAGGACAGATTTCGTCTACATCAAGAAGAAGCTTGATGAAACCACTCACGACAACATCACTGCCGCCATTGCAAAAAACGGACTTAAAGGCCTTCGTTTTGATACTGTCGCCGGCCGCGTTTACCCTGAAAATGCTCTTGCATCCCAGCTTATCGGTTTTATGGGTGATGACGGGAACGGCCTTTCTGGTATTGAATACACATATCAGGACAACCTTACTCCCAAAACGGCACTGCTTGATACAGCCTCCAGCCAGATAGACACACGCGGCCAGAACGTGTACCTGACCATTGATGCAAACCTGCAGTACAAGCTGGAGAAGATTTCTGCAGAAGCCATGGAGTCAACCGGCGCTGAAAGCATGATGCTGCTCGCCGCCGACGCCCGAACAGGAAACATTCTTTCGTACATCAGCCTGCCCGCAGCAGATCTGAACACGTATACCACATCAACAGAAGCAGAGCGCATTGACCGCCCGGCAATGTATCAGTATGAGCCGGGTTCTGTTTTCAAGGTCTTCTCCGTAGCATCTTTCATTGAAAAAGGCTGCATCAAGGAAGACGAGCTGTTCTACTGCGGCGGAAAAACGGAAATTACCGGTCCGCACGGCGAAAAAGCATACATAAGCTGCCTTGACCACCACGGCTGGATTACCGCCCGGGAGGCTCTGCAGTATTCCTGCAACTGCGCCCTCGCCGAGATGAGCATGAAATGCAATGAGACTGCATTCCTTGAACAGCTCAAGAAGTTTGGTTTCGGCTCAAAGACAGGCCTTGAAGTGCCTTCAGAAGCACGCGGATCAATCCGGGAGCCTGATAATCCTTACTGGTCAATCCGCTCAAAGCCGACCATTTCCATTGGTCAGGAGATGAGCGTCACTGCCCTTCAGATGGTTCAGGCTATGACCGCAATAGCAAACGGAGGCGTTCCCGTAAAACTGTCTCTTGTCTCAAAGATTGTCGGTTTTGATGGAAGCGTGGAATATGAGCATGAAACTGAATACCTTGACCGTGTTGTCTCAAAGAAAACTGCTGATTACCTTTTGAGCTGCATGGAGACAACCGCACAGTATGGTACGGGAACACGTGCAAACGTTGGTGGTGTTTCAATCGGTGTAAAAACAGGAACAGCCCAGATGCTTGATCCGGAGACAAAAGCCTACAGTGAAACTGATTTCGTTTCGAACTGTATGGCTGTTTTCCCGGTTGAAAAACCTGAGATAATCCTTTACATAGTCATTACAAAAGCTCAGGGTGAAACATATGCAGGACGCATTGTAGCTCCTGTCATAAGTCAGGCTGCTGACGTCATCATTGACCATCTGGGTATGGCACGGTCAAATGCAGCTTCCCTGATTCATCCGGCTTCTGTTTCTTTCTACACGGGTGAAGCTTCTGAGATAAATGACACCGTCCCTGATTTTTCAGGAACGCCGAAACGCATGCTCACTTCCCTTCTCGGGCGGAATGATCTGAAAGTACTTATTACAGGCGACGGATATGTTGTTTCACAGACCCCTGAGCCCGGAACCCCTGTCACGGAGAATATGACCATTGAGCTTTTCCTTGAATGACGGTGCCGATCTTTTTTCCAGGAACTATTCGCTTTTTACCGAGCGCTTTCCCGCGCTTTCTTCCCTTCTGAAAGACGCCGCAGCTGAGTTTACAGAACGGGCGGACACAATGCTTCTGGAAAGCGGCATTGAATTGCTGCCTGCCCGGGACGGAGCCTGGACAGCAAAAGAAAACGGCGTTATGCTGCATTCCTCTTACGCGCCGCTCAAGGAAGCAGAGCGGGTCGCGACGGCCGTTCCGGAAAACGCATCCGCCCTGGTTTTCTTTTCTTACGGCCTTGGATATGCGCTCTCTCCGGCTGCAGAACAGAAGGCGACGCTGCCAATCATCGCTATTGAACCAGATCCGTTCCGTCTCTTCCTCTCTTTTTCAGTCATGGACTGGGAAGTTATTTTCAGACACAAACAGCTCATCCTCTGCATAGGAGCACAGGAACATCAGCTTATCCCGCTGCTTGAACAGTATGGACTTGATTCCCTTCACATCATCAGGACACCTTCATGGGAAAACCACGCAAAACAGTATTTTGAAAACGTTGATACGCTCATCCAGAGGAACAAGCAGAAAGAAAGCATAAATACGCGGACGCTCAAATCATTCTCATCACTCTGGTTCAGGAACATGTGTACAAACCTTCCTGAACTTGCAGAACGCAACGGCATCACCGGATTTAAGGATTGTGCCGGAGACCTGCCGGCATGTGTTCTTGCCGCAGGCCCGAGTCTTGAAAGCATACTGCCGCATCTTGAAGAAATAAAGAAACGCTGCATACTCATCTGTGTTGATACAGCGCTCAGGACAGTGCTCGCTCACGGCATCGAGCCGCATTTCATCATCCTCGGTGACCCGCAGTACTGGAATGCACGCCACCTCGACAGGCTTTCTTCCCCGCATTCCATCCTCATAACGGAATCTGCCGCTTATCCGTCAGTATTCCGCTTCAACTGCCGGGAAATCGTGCTCTGTTCTTCCATGTTTCCGCTCGGCCAGTACATTGAAAAGCGTATCGGAGAAAAAGGCTCGCTCGGCACCGGTGGCTCGGTCGCTTCCACAGCCTGGGACTTCGCCCGGTACTGCGGCTGCAAGACCATATACATTGCCGGCCTTGACCTTGGCTTTCCAGGCGGAAAAACGCACGTTTCCGGAAGTACGTTTGAAGAAAAGGCTTTCACCCAGTCAACACGCATTAAAAATGCGGAAACGTCGATTACGTCAGCCCTTTTCGGAGCATATCCTGAAACAAGGCAGGACTACCGCGGAAAAAGTCTCAGAACTGACAAGCGCATGTCCATGTACGCATGGTGGTTTGAAAGCAAATGCGCGGAATTTTCTGATGTCAGGACAATCTCGCTTACAGAAGCCAGTCTTGCCATTCCAGGCATAACGGCAGAAAACCCGGAGCGCCTCATTTCGTCTCCAGAGCGCGAAAAACAGGTTACAGAACGTCTTGAAAGCGCAATACGCAACAATTCACAGGAAAACGCAGAAAGCCGCAGGAAAAGCCTTTCTGAAGCCGTTGCCACGCTTAAGGAAACGCTTACGTCGCTGCTTTCAACAGCAGAGGCTGCCCTTTCCGCATGCGATACTCCATGCTATTCAGAAGCAGAGTTTCAGGCAACAATACGCATTCTCGGAAACTTCGATTCGCTCATCCGGAGAAACGAAGCAGCTGAACTCACAGCCCTTCTGTTTCCTACAAAAGACGATCTTGAAAAAGAACTGGCGGCTCTTCCCGTTCTGCCGGAAACCACGCCATTCAAGCCTTACAGAGACAATATTGCAGCCTCAAGATTGATTTATTCAGACCTTAAAAAAAGCATATCTGCATGGCTTTCCAAACTTCCCTAAACTTTTTTCCTGACTCTGCCGATACTTATTTTATGAAGCATGTCGTTCGGACGGTTGACATCCAGACGTCTGAGCGTGTTATCATATCTGAAGGCGGAGTACAGGTGAGAATGTACTCCGGCTCAGATCCTTTCTGTATAAAGGAAATACGTTTCAGGGATTGATCAGGGATATGAACACTTACTCAGTTACAGAACTGAAAGAAAACACCTTTTTCTCAGATGATGTCATCCTCGACAAGCAGTTTCTTCTTGTTCCCCAGTCAGTACCCGTATCAGAACAGCTTATCAAGGCTCTGGAAGACTGGAGTTTCAAGGAAGTCCTTTCTGAAGGTGCTCTTGGTATTAATCCGGCTTTAACCGCATCTACAGCAGAAGTAAAAGAAGAGACACCGGAAAACCATGCACCAGTAACAGGTTCCGTTCTTGCTGAAAACATCCGCAACGTCATTGAGAATTCCGAAAACACTGACACAGAAGGAGATGCCGATGCCGCCCGTATTTCAATGGTCGAAAAAGTTTTCGACGAATACATGAAATACATAGCCGCTGTCTACACTCATTACGCTACACATAAAGAAATCAACTATGAGGAAATATCCGAAATCGTCAAGGAATTCTGCGTATTCATCAAGGAAAACAGACGTTTCGTGCTCCGTGTAAAACCTGATATGGAAGCACGGGACAGAAACTTCCTGGTTAGTCATGCACTCCGGTCAACAACAACTTCCATTGTCATTGGAATGCAGCTTCGCCTTCCGCTTACAAAACTTGTAGAACTTGGTGTTTCTTGTATCCTGCATGAAATTGGCATGATCCGTCTGCCACCACAGCTGTACATGACTGACCGTCCGCTGACTCCCAACGAAAAAAAGGCAATCTTCACCCATCCGCTGCTTTCCTATGATATCCTCAAAGGTCTGAATTTCCCGCTCAGCATCTGTCTGGGCGCACTTGAGCATCATGAAAAGGAAAACGGAACGGGATATCCGCGTCACCTTGTTTCTGAAAAGATTTCTCTCTATGCAAAGATTATTTCTGTAGCCTGCGCATTTGAGGCAATCACCGCTCCACGCCACTACAAAGAGGCGCAGAGCCCGTATGAAGCTATGGTTGAAATGCTTAACAAAAACCGCCAGTTCTATGATGAAACGGTTATCAAAGCGCTGCTCTACTGTCTGTCTCTGTTCCCGATTGGCTGCTATGTCTTCCTGAGTGACGGAAAAGTTGCTGAAGTTATTGATGTTAATCCGGATAATCCGAAAAATCCTATTGTTCAGGTTGTCGCAACCGGTGGACAGAACGGAGAACCTCAGGTTATCCAGACTTCAGATACAGGCATTAAGATTGTACGCGCGTTGAGCAAAGCTGAAACTGACGACGTCATCAAGCTTAATTCTGCGAAATAATTCTCTTATTTCTACAATTTCTCTATTTTATTGATTTTCTCTATTATCTGCTATTTACGTCTGTTTTCGTAGAATGTCAGGTAGTCTTCAAGATGTGACGGAAGTGTTTCCAACGGCTTCAGTCCGTACGGGCATTTAGATGCACACTGTCCGCATTTTGTGCAGTCATTGATACGAAGCATCTTCTCTTTCCATTCCTCAGTGAGGAACCCGGCTGTCGGCGCGCGGCGGAGCAGCTGCTTCATTCTGTTTGCGTCATTGATGGGAATGCCGGCCGGACATGGCAGGCAGTAACCGCAGCCGCGGCAGAAGTCGCCTGAAAGAGAGACGCGCTCTGCTTCGACATCCGCTTTGAAAGCATCGTCTACAACAGGCAGATGCTGCTCAAAATAGAGAAGCTGCTCAACTTCTTCAAGCTTCTGCATGCCCCACACTGGAACGGCGTTCTCAAACTGACGGAGATAGCCGAGTGCAAGCGGCAGATTAGTCAGCAGGCCGCCACACAGCGCTTTCATAGCGATAAAGCCGACGTCAAGTTCAGCGCATTCATTTACAAAAGCAATTTCCTCTTCCGTTGAAAGCAGGCTGAACGGATACTGTACGGTCTCGTAGAGGCCTGAACGGGCGGCCTCTCGGGCAAGTTCCAGAGAGTGGCTCGTAATGCCGATGTGCCGTATATTGCCGTCTGCTTTAGCCGCGCGAAGGGCGTCATACAGGCCGTCCTTGCCGCCCGGAACAGGAACAAACGGCGGGTTATGCAGCTGGTAGATGTCAATGTAGTCTGTCTGCAGGGCTTCAAGACTGGCGGCAAGGTCCCTCTGAAGTTCTTCACCGGTTGTTGCCGCTGTCTTTGTGGCTATGAAAACTTCTTTACGCATGCCGTAGAAAGCGTAGCCGACTTTCTTCTCACTGTCGGAGTAGGCACGCGCGGTGTCAAAGAAGTTTATGCCGCCCTCGTAAGCAGCGCGCAGAATGGAGACGGCCTGCTCGTCACTCACCCGCTGAATGGGGAGAGCGCCGAAAGATGACCGGCTGACCATTAAGTTTGTTTTTCCAAGGGCGACATATTCCATTGTTTATTCCTTTAAGCCAGCGCGCTTATTTACGTACAACCGGCTTGTAGTTCTTGATTTCCTTGTGGATTCTTGTAACAAGGTCATCGAGCGGAACGCGGACCTGCTCCATTGAATCGCGGAAACGCAGTGTTACTGTGTTGAAATCAGGATTTGGTGTTCCGTCTTCCTTCTTCTCCTGGATGGTGTCGTAGTCAATCGTTACGCAGAACGGTGTTCCGACTTCATCCTGGCGGCGGTAGCGCTTACCGACTGTACCGCTTACGTCGAAGTCAGTTACAAAATCTTCTTTCAGCATGTGCTGGATTTCCTTTGCCTTCTCAGGAAGTCCGTCTTTCTTCATGAGAGGAAGGACAGCAACAGTGATTGGTGCAAGGCGTGGGTCAAGGTGCAGGACTGTTCTGTAGTCTTCCTTGCCGTCTGTACCGACGTTCTCTTCTTCGTATGCTTCACACAGGAACATCAGGAAGTTTCTGTTAAGACCGGCTGATGTCTCGATTACGTATGGAACGTACTTCTTGTTGCCATCATCCTGGTCGATGTAGTTCATATCCTTCTTGGAATATTCCATGTGCTGTGAAAGGTCGAAGTCTGTGCGGCTGTGGATACCTTCAATTTCCTCGAATCCGATCGGGAACTTGTAGGTGACGTCGTATGCGTCCTTTGCATAGTGAGCCAGCTTGTCGTGGTGGTGCCACTTCAGGTGGTCTTCCTGGATGCCGTACTTCTTGTAGAAGTTCCAGCGGTCCTGTCTCCAGCGCTCGAATGTCTCATCTTCTGTTCCTGGCTTGCAGAAGTACTCCATTTCCATCTGCTCGAATTCGCATGTGCGGAAAATGAAGTTCTTGAAGATGATTTCGTTGCGGAATGACTTACCTACCTGTGCAACACCGAACGGAACCTTCATGCGGTTTGACTGGACGATGTTCTTGAAGTCAACGAAAATTGACTGGCATGTCTCAGGGCGGAGGTAAATAAGTGAAGACTCGTTGGCGATCGGGCCAAGGTGTGTCTTGAACATCAGGTTGAACTCGCGTACGTCTGTGTATTTTCTGTTCTTGCTGCCGCATGTCGGGCAGTTGATGTGCTCGTCGATGAAAGCCTTCATCTCTTCGTGAGTCATGGTATCAACCGGCTTTCCGGGATCAACCTTGTTTTTATCGCAGTAATCTTCAATGAGCTGGTCAGCTCTGAAGCGTGCTTTACATTCAGTACAGTCAATCATCGGGTCTGAGAAGTGACCGACGTGACCTGATGCTTCCCATGTTGTGTGATGCATGAAAATAGCACCATCAAGTCCGACAACATCGTCGTGGAGCTGGGTCATTTCCTTCCACCATGCATTCTGGATGTTGCGCTTGAAATCTACACCTAAAGGACCATAGTCCCAGGCACCGGCCTGGCCACCATAAATTTCTGATGACTGATACACAAAACCGCGTCTCTTGCAGAGGCTTACGATTTTATCCATGGTAACTTCATGATTATCCATGATTTTTACCTTCCTTGCGTCTTGCGGCCTTTCTGGAGGAAAGGCACCTTATTCTGTCGCACACAGCTGTTTCAGCATTGGATGCGTGCGCCGGGTCCACTGTAAACTGCAGCTTTCCCTACGACCCGCATAAAACCTGTCTATGCGGGGGGCAGTTCTGCCATTATAGCATCTGCCCTGTTTCTGTTCAAGGAAGGAATGTAAGGGCAAAAAAAAGACCGGCAAAAGCCGGTCTCTCTACTTTAACTAAAGTCTCCTATTTAGTCTGATATGCAGAAGTAATATCATCTATTTCAGCGGTCATCTTCAGGTTCTCCTCAGATTGACCAGCAGCTGATTGCGCAAACTCCTTCATCTTGGCAAGCTCATTCTGGGCGCCCACGCAATTATCAAGAATCGTGTCAGCAGAGATATACAGATTGTTGACATTTTCGCTAGTTTCCATGCTCTTGTGTTTCATGCCGTCTGAAGAATCACCAATCAGACTGGTGATATTTGAAAGCATGCGCATCATTTCAAGAACATCCTGGGCGCCGCTTGTCTGTTCCTGCATTCCAAGCTTGATTTCCTGAACAGAGGCATCAAGAGAACTGATGCTTGAGCCGAGCTTTTCAAATGACATTGCAGACGCTGTAGAACTAGCAACAACATCAGCCATTGCCGTACGGATTTCAGCAATAAGTTTCTTGATAGAGGACGTCTGCTTGGACGACGTTTCAGCTAGAGAGCGGATTTCATCAGCAACAACAGCGAAACCGGCACCTGCATCCCCTGCATGAGCAGCCTCAATAGCAGCATTCATGGCGAGCAGGTTAGTCTGAGATGCAATGCGGGTAATAACGGCGTTTGCAGAAAGCAGCTGTTCAACCTGCTTTACAATTGCATCGACATTATCACTTACCTGTTTCTGCTTCTGCTGACCATCAGCTGCTTCCTTAACAATATTGCTGTACTCATCAGCAATGCGCTGGATATTTGAGTCAGCCTGCATGATACTTGCAGAGATTTCCTCAATTGCAGCAGAAGAGCGTTCAACAGCATCACGCTGCTTTCCAAGCTTTTCGTTCATTGCCTCAATGGATTCGCCCATGTCATCAATGGCAGACTTTACATTCTCAGTAAGCTGGCACTGATTATCCGCTTTTCCGGAAATATCCTTGAGTACATTGTCTGCATTATCAATAAGATTCAATGTCTCGTTATTCTGGTCAGACAGCAGCTTGCTGTTGTTTGAAAGCACACCGATTGTATCAGCAACCTTGTTGATGACTGTCTGCATTGCATCCATAACGCTGTTACAGGAAACAGCAAGCTTGTCAATTTCGCTATCGGAAGTAATCTGAAGACGCTCGCTAAGGTTGCTTGTTCCGGTTCCAATGCTTGTCATGCGGTCAGTAACACTCTGAAGGCGTTTGAAGAAAAGACGGTAACCGTTGAGCAGGATAAGAAGGCCCAGAGCAAGAGCAACAACAGCAACAATGATTGACCTGACTGTTCCCTTTACTATAATGGCACGGATATCATCAACGTCGAAGTCTACGCAAAGGACACCGACTGATTCGCCTTTGCTATTGATGATTGGCTGATAGATTGTCGTTATCCACCCCCAATCTTCCTGATTGATGATACCGGAATTCGTCATTTCCTGTTTTTCAATACAGTTCCAGATACCAGGGCCATCTTTTGAGATATCTTCAAGCGTTCCAATGGGTGAAAACTCTTCTTCATCCCATTCCGGTGCAGAACCGTCAAGTACATACACGAAGTTATCTTCATCATACGGAGCCATACAGTACAGGTATTCGCAGTTAACAGACTGGAACAGATACAGCAGTTTCTGATTTGTATCCCTGTAATACGGATCGTTTTCATCAAGAGATTCTGCAAGTACTTGAAATCTGTCACCATCTACATAGACAGAAGCTTCCTCAAGGATGGCTTCACCCCGCTCTGAAAAAGTTGCCACTGCAGTTTCTTCAATTGATTGGGCAGAAAAAAAGGTAAGGACCGCACATACTGCAGAAATGATGACTGCGGTCATAATCATGAATTTTAAACGGTAAGAAGATGTAATCTTCATGGTGTTCTTCTAATCTCCTTAACAGGGAAAACTGTATAAAACAGAAACTCTCTTAATTAAGTATAAACCGTCAGTTCAAGATGTCAAATACAGTTTGTAAAAATGTAAATGAGAAATGAAAAGAATAAGTTTATACGGATAAAGAAATCAGTTATGTGCTGATTCAGCAATGGCGAAACAGTTGTCACCAATCTTTTCAATCTGACGGACCAGGTCGATGTACAGAAGTTCTGTCTTGACGTCTCCGCCTTTTTCAATGCGCTTACGGCCGACTTTCTTCAGGTTCTTCTTCATGGCATCAATCTGTTCCTCGTAAGAGTTTGCCATACCGAACATTTCATTATCAAAAGCCTTGTTCGTATTAAGGTGGATGAAATCAACAAACTGACTTGCAAGTTCAACATAAGGCTCAAAGCGCTCTACATCATCTGAATCGAACACCATTCCCTTAGTGATGCGCCGCTCAATGAGCTTGGCAACGCTGAAACAGTTGTCAGCAAGGCTTTCGTATTCATCAACCGTCTGGATGAGATGAGAGATGTGCGTCATCTGCTTCTGGGTAACAGGCAGCGTTTCACACTTTACCAGATAATGGGTGATTTCCTCATGCATCTGGTCAATATAAGCTTCCATCTGTTCAGCGGCAGGAACATTACGTTCCATGAACTTCTGCTGTTCCCCGTCAAATCCTTGAATGACCGTGCCGTACAGAAGCACGACGTTGTCTGCCATATCGGCAACAGCCTTTTCCGCACGGATAATGAATGCAGTCGCGTTTTCCTTGACTTTATCTGCATTTTCAGGGAATTCAAGAACGAATACGCCGGACTCGTCTTTCTTCTCGGGAATGATTCTTTCTGTAAAGGATGCGAGCTGATTCGCGAACGGCAGGAAGAGAATGGTCGACAGCGTCTTAAACACGGTATGCAGCATTGAAATGCGGATGGCGATGTTTGCGCTTGCAGGTGTCACGAAGTCAACAAGTGCCAGGAATGGTCTGAAGAAGACAAGAGCCAGTGCCGTACCGACAACATTGAACAGCACGTGGATGAGCGCAGACCGCTTTGCATCAGCACTTGTTCCCACAGCGGCAAGAACGGCGTCTATCGTAGAGCCTATGTTGCTTCCAAGAGTGAGCGCTGCAGAGAATTCCCAGCTCAAGAGGCCGTTGTACGCCATGGTGATGACGATGGCACTGAACGCACTGGAAGAATGAAGCAGTGCAGTAATCACAATACCGATGAAAAAGCCTGTGAGGATGGAAATGAAACCGTAGTTCTGAACGGGAAGCAGCCAGCCAAGGCGTTCAGGCTCAACTGAAAGTGCATCTGACAGGTTTGAAAGGCCAATGAACAGCAGACCGAAACCCATAAGGGCCTCGCCCCAGTTCCGGTAGCCGTTCTTTTTAAGGAGTGTCAGAAAAAAACCGATGCCGAAAACAGGCATGGCAAAGTCTGAAATGTTGAAGTTGAATCCGAAAAGGGAGACAATCCAGGCTGTAATTGTAGTACCGATGTTTGCACCGAAGATGACGCCTGCTGACTGACGCAGTGTCATAAGGCCCGCATTGACGAAAGTAACAACCATGACGGTCGTAGCACCGGATGACTGAATGATCATAGTAATCAATAGACCGGTAAAAAGACCCATGAGGCGGTTACCGGTAAGGGCACTCAGCGTTCTTTGAAGTCGTTCGCCTGCACTTTTCTGAACACCATCTGACATGAGCTTCATGCCATACATCAAAAAGCCAAGGCTGCCTACAAACTTCAAAAGAAATACTATTACAGTCATAATCAAAAGGTATCATAAAAAAGGAGAAAGTTATATACTGTCCACAGTGATTTTATTATGTTTTTAAAGAATTTAGTAAAGCAGTCCGCGGCAATGACACCTGAAGAACAGTTTACCCGGATGACAACACAACCTGTATCAAAGCTTATTCCATCCCTTGCAGTTCCCACCGTCATCAGCATGCTGATTTCGTCCATCTACAACATGGCAGATACCTTTTTCGTGTCTCAGCTCGGTACCAGCGCAAGTGCCGCAGTCGGCATCGTTTTCAGCATCATGGCGATTATCCAGGCGTGCGGCTTTACCCTGGGAATGGGCGCCGGCAGCCTTATTTCACGCAGACTTGGCGAAAAGAACAACGCGGCTGCTGAGCGGCTGCTTTCAACAGCGTTCATCTCAGCCTTTATATGCGGCAGTCTTATCGCCGTCGTCGGTCTTACCTGCACGGAGCCGCTCATGCGTCTTTTGGGCGCTTCTGAGACAATCATGCCGTACGCTGTAGATTATGGCAACTACATCTTCTTAGGCGCCCCGCTCATGTGTGCAAGTTTCGTCATGAACAACACACTGCGCTCAGAAGGCCACGCCGCGTTCAGCATGGTCGCACTCACCACAGGCGGTGTCCTGAACATGATTCTGGACCCGGTTTTCATATTCGCCTTCAAGCTTGGTACCGCCGGTGCTGCCATTGCCACGCTCATAAGCCAGGCGGTCAGCTTCAGCATTTTCATAAGCTTCTTCCTCATGAAAAAAAACATAGTGCGTCTGCACCTGCCATGGCAGCTTAAGGACCGCCATCCCGCGGGTACGGGTCCCGTCGGCGGTCTCGGCGGCATTCTCGCACTCGGACTTCCTTCACTTTGCAGACAGGGCCTTTCAACGGTCGCAAGCGTACTTTTAAACAGAGCCGCCGGCGCGTTCGGCGATGCAGCGATTGCAGGCATGTCCATAACGAACAGAATCGTCATGCTTGTAGCTTCTGTCATGATTGGTATTGGTCAGGGATTCACGCCTGTTTCTGGCTACAACTACGGAGCTAAGAAATACACGCGCGTACGGCAGGCATACTGGTTCACCGTGAAGATTGGTGCGACAATCATGGGTATTTCGGCACTCGTTCTCGTCCCGTTTGCCCCCTGGATCATCACGTTCTTCCGCAACGACCCAGAAGTCATAAAAATCGGAACGCTCGCACTCCGCTTTCAGGCAATCGCCCTGCCCCTTCACGCGTTCATTGTGGGAACGAACATGCTCATGCAGTCTACGGGAAAATCTGTTCAGGCAACGTTCCTTGCATGCAACAGGCAGGGAGTCTACTTTATTCCGCTCATTCTTGTACTGCCGGCATTATTCGGCCACATGGGCATAGTGAGTACGCAGGCCATGGCAGACGTCTTCAGCGCCACTACAGCCATCCCTTATGTGATCTGGTTCTTTAAAAGATTACCTAAAGAAAGCAACTAAATCCCGACAGAACGGGAACAATGAGAAGCGTTGTTTCCACTCTGTCAGACGAAGGACGCAGTACTTCGTCGTTACTCAATTCCTAAAACTTCTTTGCGGTACTTGGTGCCGATTTCAGTGAGCTTGAACTTCTGGATCTTGCCGCTTCCGGTCATCGGGAACTCATCCATGAACATGATGAGCTGAGGCCACTTGTACTTTGAAATCTTTCCACGGCAGAACTCAATGACATCCTGGTCAGTCAGTGTCTGCCCCTCGTGCAGGATGATGAACGCGCCGGTAATCTCGCCGTACTTTTTGTCCTTTACGGCAGCAACCTGAACGTCGCGGATCTGTGGCATCTGGGCAAGGAACTCCTCAATTTCACGCGGATAGATGTTCTCACCGCCGCGGATGATCATATCCTTTATGCGGCCTGTAATGCGGTAGTTACCGTCAGGGTCCTTGACGCCCAGGTCGCCTGAATGCAGGAAGCCGTTTGAGTCGATGATTTCTGCAGTTGCTTCGGGCATCTTGTAGTAGCCCTTCATTATGTTGTATCCGCGGCAGCACATTTCGCCCTGCTCGCCGACAGCGCATTCTTCGTTAGTCTCAGGGTTCAGGACCTTTACTTCAATGTCAGGAAGCTCATGTCCGACAGTTTCCGCACGGACACGCACATCGTCGTTCCAGCGGCTCTGCGTCATGCCCGGGCTAGTCTCTGTAAGGCCGTAAACTGAGGTAATTTCCTTCATGTACATTTTGTCCATGACCGTCTTCATCAGTTCGACAGGAACACCCGCGCCAGCCATGATTCCGGTGCGCAGTGAGCTTAAATCAAACATGCTGAACATAGGATGGTTCAACTCTGCAATGTACATGGTCGGAACACCGTAAATGGCGGTACACTTTTCCTTCTGGATTGATGCGAGTGCGATGAGCGGATCAAAGCTTTCAAGCAGGACGTGCGTTGCGCCGTGTGACAGGACAGCCATGACGCCGAGTACAATGCCGAAGCAGTGGAACAGCGGGACAGGAAGACAGACGCGCTCGTCCTTCGTGTAGCGCATGCACTCGCCGATAGACCAGCCGTTGTTCATGATGTTGCGGCTGGTGAGCATGACGCCTTTAGGGAATCCTGTGGTGCCTGAAGTATACTGCATGTTAACGACGTCATCCGCCGTAACCTTGCTTTCAATCTCATGAATGATGCTGATGTCGACGTGCTGTCCCAAAAGGAGCAGTTCCGGCGTTGAATAAAGCCCCCGGAACTTTTCAGGGCCCATGAACACGACGTTTTTAAGGCACGGGAACTTCTCTGACTTAAGGCAGCCGCGCTCGTACGTGTCGAGTTCTGGAACAAGTTCCTTTATCATGGAAACATAGTTTGAATCCTTCACGCCATCTGTAAGACAGAGGACTGAAAGATCAGACTGCTTCATCAGATATTCAAGTTCGTGAAGTTTGTAGCTTGTGTTGACCGTTACGGCGACCGCGCCAAGACGTGCACAGGCAAACATGTACGTAAGCCAGTCAGGTACGTTTGTAGCCCAGATACCCAGATGGTCTCCCTTACGGACGCCGATGGAATACAGACCGCACGCAAGGTCATCGACACGCTTGTCAAACTGGGCGTACGTAAAGCGGAGGTCACGGTCTGAATAGACCATAAACTCATGTTCAGGGTTTTCCTGCGTCTTCTGTCTTAAAAGCTGGTTGAGCGAAATATCAAACTTCAGTGCCATATTCAAAAAGCCTCATCAAACCGGTGTGTAGACAACAGCGAGGATTTTTGCAGGCCCGCCTGCAGAATGGACGTGGTGAGCAACGATTGAATCGTAGTAAATGCTGTCACCAGCCTGCATCGTGTATATGTCCTTTCCGTAAAGAATCTCGACGTTGCCGGAAAGAACGTAGATGAACTCCTCTCCTTCATGGGAAGAAAGCTTTACGTCCTCTCCTGAAGGCGGGAAAATATCAATGACAAACGGATCCATGTGGCGATCCGCTTTATTCTGGGCAAGCGAATAGAAATCAAGGTCTGATGAAACTGCATTGCTGCGGTCTGAGAAGCGTGTTACGCTCTTCTTGTCCTTTTCGTTTGAACCCTTCACGAAAACGGGTCCCAGATTTTCCTGGTCATCCATGAAAGTTCCCAGTCGTACGCCCAGAACACGCGCAATTTTGATAAGAGGTGTCAGACCGGGAATAAGTTCGCCTTTTTCAATGCTGGCAATTCCTTCGGCTCTAAGGTTGGTGCGCTCTGAAACGTCTTCGATTGAAAGCTTCCGGCTCTCACGGATAAGCTTAACTTTCTTTCCAATGCGGTTTTTCTCTGACATACATTCCCTCGTACCGATGCTGTAAAAAAGCAGTAAAAAAAAATAAAGGGCAATACCGCATAGACACACGATACTGCCCTTTATTTATACAACATCTTCAGTATTTATGCAATACTGAAGTATTTTTAAAGTTCAAACTGATTAATCTGCACGCCAAGGTTATCAATCTGATCCTGATTGTCCTCAGAAGCAGATGCAACATTCCGCATTGCAGACGAGACACTCTGGATGCTGCCTGCCATTTCATTCATGCGGTCAGTTATCTTGCGGGTAACATCAGTAAGAGCATTCATTTCATCAACAATCTGTTTACCACCAGAAAGCATCTCAACAGATCCATCAGAAACAGAAGCTGTAATATCGTTGATGTTCCGCATTGCATCAAGAACCTGCTGATTTCCCTGAGCCTGTTCAGACATAGAGTTCATGACGACCGCTTCCTGATCTTTAACCGTTTTGGTAAGCTCATAAATCTTGTCAAACTTCTGCTGAACCTCGCGGGTATTATTTGCAACAAGCTGGATAGCACCTGACAGCCCCTTAAGGTTGGTGGATATGTTCTTTCCCTGATTACTTGACTGTTCAGCAAGCTTTCTGATTTCATCAGCAACAACGGCAAATCCGCGGCCGGCTTCTCCAGCATGGGCAGACTCAATAGCTGCATTCATTGCAAGCAGGTTTGTCTGGCGTGCAATTGTCTGGATAATGGAGCTTGCTTCAAGAACAGCCTCAGACTGCTTAAGGATTTCCTGAGATGTATTTACTGCAAGGTTGACGCTGTTTCGTCCCTCATCAGAAGCAGTTCCCAGTTCTTCTACAGCTTCGGCGTTGTGCTCAAGAATCTGAGTCACCGAGCGGATGTTTGCAACCATCTCCTCAACAGCAGAAGACGACTGGTTAAGAGCCTCTGTCTGCTTTTCAATGTTCTGGTTGAGTTCTTCAGTCCTTCCAATAATCTGATTGATAGCCGCACTCGCCTCTTCAACACCGGCAGACTGGTTGCTCATCTCGTCACTGACACTCTGAATATTGCCATTAATTGCGTTGATATTTTCATACGCAGTTGCCATTTCCCTCTGCAGTCGTGCAGCTGAATTCGTTGAACTGTCAACAGATTCCTTGAAATTGCCAAGCAGCTCACTGGTACTGTGTTTCAGACCATTCAAAGAATTAGCAAAAAGCGCAAGTTCATTTCTTATGAGGATTGGAATATCCGGTGTGTTATATTTCTTTTCTGACAGCTCACCAGACAGATCAATGGACATTTTGATGTATCTGTTAACGTTCTTGATAACCTGATAAATATTTATAAGTCCGATAGCTGCTACGACTAAGGCAATTGGCATTACCGCATTGATGAGCAGAACCTGTACTGCAAGTTCACGACTGGCCGGAGAATAGAAAATGGCTTCCATAAACATGACGATACTGAGCATGGCAAAAAACACGACAACCATGATTTTTCTGGTAAAGGACATTGTCGTATCCTCTTTCTTGAAAGGAAGCCAGGTCAAAGACTGTTCAAATGATGTTGTAAAAAGGACATAGAACAGCATTGAGAAAGATCCGAAACAACCTATGGCAACAACCATTGCATAATAGTAGTAAGGTTGTCCTTCAAAAGCTGAAAGCTGCAACCCGGCATTCTGATTGATAAGGGCTACAATCACCGTTCCGATGATACTGACAACAGCAGGGATGATAAGTGAGAAAAGTTCTATTTTTTTAACAACCCGGTTTGTCTTCTTAATGCTCTCTTCAGTTCCCTCCGTTTTTTTCAGCATGGCATCAAGCTGCATTTCACAAAGGAACCCCAGAGCCACAGATATAACAATGAACACATACAGAAGCGGATTAGCACAGAACTGACTTACATCCTGATTTGTCATACCTCCACAACCTACAGCCATCAGACGAAAGAGCACATACGGGGAAAGATATGTTAAAAAAAGGTAGATTTTAGCCCTTACAGGAATCCCTTTTGGCTGGATGGTAACATTTTCTTGTGACACGGAATCAATCTCCTTAAAATACAAACGGTGAATTTAAGTATAGCACCAGGGAAAAAAAAAGAAAAAGCGAAAGTGTTTTGTACTGAAATTTCGTTCAATTTCCTTATTTTTATGCTAACAAAAGCAAAAAAAATGTTTTCACAGTTCAAAAGACAAAAAAAGCTGTTTTCCAATTGGAAAACAGCCCACTTTTCTTTTACGAAATCAAAGGATGAAATCAGCCCTCAATCTCGTAGTCTGTGTTAAATGCAGCTTCAATAGTTGCAATGTTGATCGGGTTGAACTTCTTGTTGCGTGCAGAAATTGCCTCATCGAGAGCGAACTCGAATGGCTTTACGCCGCTTACCAGGCCTGGAATGACCTTTGCGAGACAGCCGAGGACGACCATGTTGGCACCGCGGGCATTGTTTGTCTTTTCAGCCATTTCATTTGCCGGAAGTGCAATGTACTTGATGTCCTTGCGCTTTGGCAGTTCGTTGATGAGTGAAGAGTTGTAGATAAGAAGACCACCCTCTTTCAGCATCGGCTCGAACTTGACCATTGAAGGCAGGTTCAGTGCAACGACAACATCAGGATGCTCAATGACAGGAGATGCAACTTCATCATCAGAAACGATGACTGAGCAGTTTGCTGTTCCTCCGCGCATTTCAGCACCGTATGACGGAATGTGTGAAACGTACTTGTCTTCGCTCATTCCAGCGAGGGTAAGAATCTTTCCGGCAAGGATGACACCCTGGCCGCCGAAGCCTGCGAAAATGATTTCAGTAGTCATTATTTGGCCTCCTTGTTTACGACGACACCAGCCTTTGGAGCTGCTGCTTCAGGAATGATTCCTGCAGGAACGTCGCGGAATACACCGAGCGGATAGTATGGTTCCATCTGATCGCGTACCCAGTCAGCTGCAACAGTTGGATCAACACCCCAGTTTGTCGGGCACATTGAAAGAATTTCTACGAAGCTGTAGCCCTTTCCTTCCCTCTGGTACTGGATTGCCTTCTTGATGGCAGCCTTTGTCTGGTTGATGTGCTTTACGTCGTAAACGGCGCAGCGCTCAATGTACTTTGGCTCAACGAGTGTGTTAAGAAGCTCGGCAGCACGGATAGGATATCCTACTTCCTCTGCCTTTCTTCCGTATGGGGTTGTCTTGGTGACCTGACCTACGAGAGAGGTTGGAGCCATCTGACCACCGGTCATACCGTAAATAGCATTGTTGATGAAGATTACCGTGATGTTCTCACCGCGGTTTGCAGCATGAATTGTCTCTGCAGTACCGATTGCAAGAAGGTCACCGTCACCCTGATAGCAGATGACTGTCTTGTCAGGATGTACGCGCTTCATACCTGTTGAAACGGCAGGAGCACGTCCGTGAGCAGCCTCTACAGAGTCTACGTCAAGGTAGTTGTAAGCGAAAACAGCGCATCCTACAGGAGCTGTAAGAAGCACGTCTTTCTGAATGCCGAGCTCATCAATGATCTGGGCAACAAGCTTATGGACAATTCCGTGACCGCAGCCACCGCAGTAGTGGGTCTTTACGTCCTTCATTGATTTTGGAAATGTATAAATCTTAGACATAACTCTTTACCTTCTCTACAATTACATCGAGCTTAGGAATAAGACCACCCGGTTCGCCGTAGAAGTCGTATTCATCCTTCTTCTTGTTTGCGTACAGGCGGACATCCTGAACCATCTGGCCAAGGCTCATCTCTACAGTGAGAACCTTCTTTGCCTTTGCGCAGGCTGCCTCAATGGCGTCTTCAGGGAACGGCCACAGGGTGATCGGGCGGAAGAGACCGGCCTTGATGCCCTGCTCGCGGAGTACCTTTACAGCCTTCTTGCAGACGCGGGCGCTTGTTCCGTATGCGCAGAGCACAAAGTCTGCATCGTCACACATGAAGTTCTCGTACTTAACTTCGTTCTTTGCAATTTCTGCATAGTTCTCTGCAAGTGACTTTACGTGGCGGTTCAGGTAAGTGTCATCCTTTCCGAGCTTGAGTGATGCAATGATGTGTGCATCGCGGTCAGCTGTCTTTCCTGTCAGAGCCCATGGCTTTGCAGGAATGTCCTTTACAGGCTCAGGCAGAACGCATGGCTCAGCCATCTGGCCAAGGTAACCGTCACCGAGCAGCAGGACTGCTACGCGGTACTTGTCTGCAATATCGAAAGCCTTGATTGTGTAGTCAGCAAGTTCCTGAACTGTGCCAGGAGCGAGGACTACAACGTGATAGTCACCGTTTCCACCGCCGCGTGTTGCCTGGAAGTAGTCTCCCTGTGCGCCGGCGATGTTTCCGAGTCCCGGACCACCGCGCATCATGTTGATGATGACTGCTGGCAGCTGGGCACCTGAAATATAAGAAATACCTTCCTGCTTCAGGGAGATTCCCGGAGAGGAAGAAGATGTCATGACACGTGCACCTGCTGCAGATGCACCCATTACCATGTTGATTGCAGCAATTTCACTTTCTGCCTGAAGGAATGTACCGCCAACCTGTGGCAGGCGCTTTGACATGTAGGCAGGAATTTCATTCTGCGGAGTAATAGGATATGCGAAGTAGTAGCGGCATCCTGCAAGAATAGCGGATTCACCGATGGCTTCGTTACCTTTCATCAGTACTTTATTGCTCATATTAGTCCTTCTCTATTTCGATAGCTACATCAGGGCACATAGTTGCACAGAATGTACATGCTATACACTTGGATTCATCTGAACAGACAGGGTAATGAACGCCCTGACCATTTGTTTCTTTTGACATTTCCAAAAGGTTCTTTGGACATGCACGGATACACAGGCCGCAGCCCTTGCACCGTTCAACAGCTATAACAGGTTTTCCTGAAGCCATACATACCTCCGCTAATTATAATGATTAGAGTATACAGAAATGAAATGAATTACTCAAGGATTTTTTTCAATTTTACTGAATATTCTTTAGTATTTTTTAAGAAACTGAGAAAAATATATGCTTTTGCAGACGATTGGGTATGGGCTCCCGGTGGGGACGCCAGCCGCTCGCTGCGGCGCTATGGTATCTCACTCGCACACTTTGTGTGCTCGGGGCCGAGGCTTCACGTCTGTCATCCCCACCTCCGCCCATCCCCACTCGTCTGTAGAGTCGTCGTTTTTTCAGTTTCTTAGATTAAGCGTATATTCAGTAAAATGAATCAACGCGGAGAGTTTGCTTTTGGAAGGCGTCTGTTAATCAGAGGCCAGAAGAAATGAGTTTGTATTCGAAGGAGTCTACGAGGGCGAGCCAGGAGGCTTCTATGATGTCGGTGGAGACGCCGACTGTGGTCCAGACGTTGTGGCCGTCGGTAGTTTCTACGAGAACGCGGACGTGGGCTGCTGTTGCGTCGCGCGAGTCTATGACACGGACTTTATAGTCTGTCAGATGCATGGTGCGTACGACAGGATAGAACTTTTCAAGTGCTGAACGGAGCGCGACGTCGAGTGCATGAACGGGACCGTCACCCTCACCTGCTGTGATGATCATCTCACCATTTACAGAAAGCTTTACCTGTGCAAAGCTCGTGACGGGGTTTCCCGGCTCCGGCTGCTCCCCGATGACTTTGTAGTACTCAAGGTGGAAGAACGGCTTGTATGAGCCGAGGCTCTTTCTGACGAGCAGGTTGAAGCTGCCTTCTGCGCCCTCAAACTGGTAGCCCGTCTTTTCAAGCTCTTTCACACGCTTTACGATGCCTGCGACTTCAGGGCTGTCCTTGGTCAGGCTCGGCTCAATGGCGCGTATCTTCTCTATGATTGCAGAACGCCCCGAAACCTCGCTTATAAGGATGACACGCTCGTTGCCGACCGTTTCAGGCTTTACATGCTCATACGCGGCGGGGTCCTTTGCAACGGCATCAGAGTGCATGCCCGCTTTGTGTGCGAATGCATTTGCCCCGATGTACGGCAAGCCCTGATTAAGGCTGATGTTCGTTATTTCAGCAATGCGGCGGCAAAGCGGCGTAAGCATTTCAATCTTGCCTTCCGGCAGACAGGTATAGCCGAGCTTCAGTTCAAGGTTAGCCATGATAGCCGACAGGTTCGCATTTCCCGCCCGTTCGCCGAAGCCCAGCAGCGTTCCCTGAACATGGGATGCGCCAGCCTGCACTGCCATGAGCGAGTTTGCCACAGCAAGGCCCGCGTCATCGTGCGTGTGAATGCCGATTTCAGCGCGGCGCACCATCTTTCTTACGACAGTGACCACTGACTGATATATGTCGAGCGGCATTGAACCGCCTTTTGTATCGCACAACGTGATTATGGAAGCGCCGCCGTCAATGGCTGCTTCAAGCGTCTTGAGCGCGTACTCGCCGTTTTCCTTCCAGCCGTCGAAAAAGTGCTCCGCGTCAAAAATGACCTTTCTGCCGTTCGACGCAAGGAACTTCACGCTCTCATAAATCATGTCCAGATTCTGCTGCTTGTCTGCCTTAAGAATGCCCTTCACCTGCTTGAGCCATGACTTTCCGAAAATGGAGACGACCGGCGTGTCAGCAGCCAGCAGCGCCTGAAGCTGCGGATCTTTGTCGCAGGTCAGGTCCTTGCGGCGCGTCGAACCGAAAGCGACAAGTTCGGCGTGTTTCAATAAAAGCTTGGTCTGCTTTGTACTGTGGCCCTTTATCTGGACACCGCGTACGGCTGCGAAAAAATCTGCGTCTTTGGGATTGCTTGCGGGATTTCCCGCTTCGATGTAATGAACGCCCAGTTCATCAAGCGTCTGTACTATGGACAGTTTATCCTGAAGCGAAAAGCTTATGCCCTCGCCCTGTGCCCCGTCTCTCAGGGTTGAGTCAAGAACTGTAATCGAATTATCGCTGTACATAGTGTGATATGGGCGGTATTGGACTTGAACCAACGACTTCTTCCGTGTGAAGGAAGCACTCTACCACTGAGTTAACTGCCCGTTAACAATACATTAGCTTAAAAACATTACTCTGTCTAGTAAATAGTTACGCTGAGACATATCTTACAGTGAAAAACTTGCGTGTAGAAACAATGCGATTTATACTTTTATTATGGATATAATACTTTCATTCCCAGATGGAAAAACAATTCAGACACATTCAGGCTGCCCCGTGCAGGATATCATTTCTCACTTTGGCAAAGAAACAGCGGATAAGCTGTATGCCGTTAAAGTGAACAACGTCGTTACTCCCCTCACATCAAGAATTGAGGTAAATGCAGAACTTACTCCCGTTATGCCGGACACAAAAGACGGTACTGCCATGTACCGCCGTACGCTCTGCTTTGTCGTTGCAGCAGCTGCACAGAAACTCTTTCCTGACAGACGCCTGCTCGTCGGTCACAGTATGGGTTATGGCTATTATTACACATTCGATAACGGTACAGTCTCAAAAGATGACATCACGCGGCTCAACGACGCTGTCAGGCAGCTTGTCGTTGCAGATAAAGCCATTACGACAGAAGTCATTTCATACAAGGACGCTGTTACCCTGCTTGAAAAACAGCATCTTGAGGCAACAAGCCGCCAGCTCAAGTTCCAGGCAAAACCTGTCATCAAGATAAACAGACTCGACACGTTTGCAGACCTGTTCTTTGAGCCGCTGCTTTCAACGACCGGTCTTCTTTCAGTCTTTGACATCATGCCGTATCACGAGGGCTTCCTCCTCCGCTTCCCGGCAACATCTGATCCGTCAAAGCTTCCTGAGTTCAAGGACATTCCGAGTCTCTTCGATGTTTACAGCCGCTACAAGGAATGGGGAAAGCTGCAGAAGGTCACTTCTGTTGCAGACCTTAACGAGCTTGTCTACCAGAGGAAGACGAAAGACTTCATCAATATCGCGGAAACGTTCCAGAACAAGAACATTTCTGACATCGCGACAAAAATCTATGAGCGCCAAACAGCACGCGTCGTTCTGCTTGCAGGTCCTTCAAGCTCCGGAAAGACGACGACATCGAAAAAGCTCGCCATCCAGCTGCAGGTCATGGGATACACACCGCATGTCATCAGCCTTGATAACTATTACCTTGGAAGGGAGCAGACGCCGAAGGATGAAAACGGCGACTACGACTACGAATGTCTTGAAGCGCTCGATGTCGATCAGCTGAACCAGAACCTGCTCGATCTGAGTAAGGGAAAGACTATACAGATGCCTTCCTACGACTTCCGTGAAGGAAAGCAGTATTATACGGGAAAGACGCTCACCATGGGGCCGAACGACATTCTCGTCATTGAAGGCATTCACGGTCTGAATGACAGACTGACGCCGCTCATCAAACCGGAAAACAAGTTCAAGGTCTATCTTTCAGCCCTTACGCAGCTCAATCTGGATGATCACAACCGCATTCCTACAAGCGACAACCGCCTTATCCGCCGCATTGTCCGCGACAGCCAGTTCCGCGGAAAAAGCGCTGCTGACACCATCAAGATGTGGCCAAGCGTCCAGAGGGGCGAGCGACTCCACATCTTCCCGTTCCAGGGCAATGCAGACGTCATGCTGAATACGGCGCTCGACTATGAGCTTGCAGTACTGCGCGTATACGCAGCCCCGCTCTTACGCTGTGTCACACCAGATCAGGCTGAGTATTCAGAAGCAATGCGTCTGCTCCAGTTCCTGAGCAACTTTTACACCATTCCCGCAACCTACGTTCCGGGACAGTCCATCATCCGTGAGTTTATTGGAGGCAGTGAATTTAAGTACTGATTCACACAGAAAAGAGATTAAAAAGTGATATTAGCCAACCATCTCTATATTTTCGCTGATATTTTCTCTTCACTCATTCTGCTGATACTGTTTCTGTCGATTATTTCCTCAAAGCAGTACCGGCGGAATTCGACCAAGGCATTGATATCATGTATGGCTCTAACTATAATTGCCATATTATGCGATGCACTCAATTACTATTTTGAGGGGAAAGCAGTGTATGACACTCCCCACATGGTAGTCCTCTGTCTGTCACTGCTTCTCATCAATTTCATAGAAGCAGGTGTGGGTGTCTATATAAACTGCTACATCAATGAGCATAAGAAATCAGGCATCCCCTTTACCTACAAATTCTCTTTCATTACCTGCATTGTTGAAGCCTGCTGCTTCATCCTGACACTTATTCTTGTAGTAACACAACAGGTATTCATCCTTGATAACGGACATCAGATCAAGGGAAACCTGTATATCATTCCGTTTAGTCTTGACGCAACTGCCAGTATTTTCATAATCAGTTACGTCATTTCCCATTCTCAATACATATCAGTAAAAGGCGCAATCACCATCCTGACTGTTGCCATTTTTACTGCAGCAGGATATCTGCTCGACGGCCTCATGCCGGGCTATAACTTCTCCGTCATGTTCGGTCTCGCTGCCATTCTGCTGAACTACCTGCTCGTAAAAGAAAGGGAAATTCTGGACATCAAGACTGACGAAGAAATCCGGTTCAGAAAACGCGTTCAATCAGTCATTTCGCTTTCTGACAACTTCGAAGTCATTTTCCTTGTCAACCTTGATAACGGAACGTATAAAGTCGCCCGCACCTATTCAGATGACCGGAACATGACAGGGCAGGACATGACAGGAAACGGACACTTCATAGAGAAAAACAGAGATTTCATCATGAAACGTGTCCATCCCGATGACAGAGAAAAACTGTTGAACATTCTTTCCATAGCTTTTCTTAAAGATACGTTCCTAAAAGTTCCTGAATATACGGTAAGTTACCGTCTTCTGGAAGGCAGACGGGAAGTCTGGTACAAACTGCGCATCAGACCAGAATCAAGCTGGCCTTCACGGCATAAGGTCATTATAGGCCTCTTCAATAACGACGAAGAATACAGACGGGAAAAATATCACGAACTTGAGCTTGAAAAACAGCTTGCACGCTATACCCTCATCCATAACATAATCGGCTCAGGCAGCTGGTCTTTCTTTTTCGACAGCTCAAAAGTAGTGTACGATAAAGTCTACTCCAACGAAATCGTACAGATGTTTGGTTATAAGCCTCCGCTCCGACCGGACGTTTCCTACGAAGACATAACACATCCCGATGATCTTGAGGAAACAAGGAAGGCTATTTTTGATGCCATACAAGATCCGACAGGAAAAACCATTGTTGAACTTGATCACAGAATGAAAAACAGTGATGGCATATACCACTGGTATCATTCTTCCGGCCGTATCCTTCTTAATGAAGATGGCAGCGGAGAACTGCTCGGAACAAATGTCAATATTGATACTATCCGTGAAAAGAATGAACTACAGAAAGTCCACGAAAAAGAATATCAGTTCATGCAATTCCGTTCAGATATTTTCAATTATATAGCAACACAGGACGCTGATACAGAAAAGTTTCTTTCCTTTTTTGAAAAGAAACTGCTCGATGCTGCAGATTGTGATCAGGTCGTTTACAGAAGAGCTGACGGATACGTCCTGCATACGGAAAGACGCGGTATAAAGCTGCCATCGGTAAGAGTGTGCGACAGTTGTCCACTCTATTCGTACATATCTGCCAAAAGCCATGTTCAGAGTGAATTCTGCATAACAGACAGAAACTACTGCCCTCCAGAACTGACATTGCCAAAAGTCTGTCCGGTAAAATCGCTGCTTGGCCGCATCATTTACAATGATGCCATTCCAAAAGGATATATTGCCATTCACTTCATGCACCGCCAGAAGATTTTCAACGAGGCAGAACGAAACGCCATGGAAGAAATCGCAAACCTTCTGAATATCGGACTTGAGCGCATAAAGTTACGCGAAAACCAGCAGCTTGATTTCGAAAGGTTCCGCCTCGTTCATGATATCGTTCATTCCGGTATGTGGTCATATCATTTCAATAAAAACGATGACATTTACCGTACTGAGTATTCTGACGAGCTGTACGCCATCATCGGATGGGAAGATAAGCACAGAATACTGACTTCAAAAGATTTTCAGAATGTCATTCATCCGGATGATGTTGAAAAGGCATCAAAAGCCTTTGATGCTGCCCTTCACGACAAGACCGGAAAAACTGGCTATAACTCAGAATTCCGCATGCGTAACCAGGAAGGAGAATATCACTGGTTCCGTTCAGCCGGTCGCGTCATTCGCTATCAGAATGGATATGGAGAATTCTTCGGAACTCATATAAATATTGATGCAGAAAAGCGCCGCGAAGAACTGCAGCATCAGCTTGTCATTGCCCGTAATAATGCAGAAGCTGCCAGTGCCGCAAAAACAGCATTCCTGTTCAACATGTCACATGACATCCGGACGCCGCTCAATGCCATCATCGGATTCACTGACATGGCTCTATCCCATAAATCTGAAACAAACAAGGTTGATGATTATCTGACAAAAGTAAAAACCTCAAGTGATTATCTGCTGACCATTATAAACGACATTCTTGACATGTCCCGTATTGAAGCGGGAAAGACTCAGATTGATGAAAAGATTACCTGCGTTACGGAAGAAGCTGAAAAAGTTGCCCAGATGAACTCCATAGCGGCTAAAGAAAAGAACATACAGTTTGTTGCATCAATAGCTGATTGTCCGCATCCATATGTTCTGTCAGATACCGTCCACATCAAGCAGATTGTCGTAAACCTGCTCAATAACGCAATAAAGTACACACCGACAGGCGGAACTATCTGGTACACTGTTCATCAGGAGAAAGCTGAAAAACCGGATGAAGTCATTACACACTCAATTGTGCAGGATAACGGCATCGGAATGGATCCGAAATTCATCGAGCACATTTATGAGCCTTTTGAAAGAGAGCAGACGACAACCCAGTCTGGCATTCAGGGAACAGGGCTGGGTATGTCAATTGTCAAGCGTCTGACTGATCTGCTGGGCGGAGAAATCGCGATTGACTCGAAACAGGGGCGTGGTACAACCGTTTCAGTCTCATTCACCCATAAGATTGCTACACCGGAACAGATTGAAGAATTCAAGGCTGCAAAAAAGCTGCATGAAGAAGCTGATCTGGGGATTGATGAGGAAAAACTCATCGGGAAACGTCTTCTACTCGTTGAGGACAATGAACTCAACAGGGAAATTTCAGAGCAGATTCTTCAGGAACGTGGCCTTATTATTGAAACCGCAGTAAACGGATTAATTGCGCTGGATACCGTAAAAGAAAAAGGCGTAAATTATTATGATTTCATCCTCATGGATATACAGATGCCTGTTATGGACGGCTATACAGCAACAAGTGAAATACGTAAGCTTCCTGGTGCTGAAAAACTCCCCATTGCAGCATTCTCAGCAAATGCCTTTGACGAAGATAAAAAACGCAGTCAGGAAGCTGGCATGAACATTCACGTTGCAAAGCCGATCAACATCAAGGAACTTACGCGCGCACTCGCTTCCCTGCTCTAACTCCAGTCTCCAGACAGAAATCAGCTGCGTTTTTCAAGATTCCGCGCAGGACATTTTGAACAGAGACCGGCGCAGGCGTGAGCACACCATTCTTCTGCGAACATATCCTCATCAAAAAGCGGCGTTGAAAAATAGCGCTCAGCTGTATCCGGCAGAACCGTGACAACGGTCTTTCCAGGCCCCAGGATACGTGCCATTTCCACAGCTGCGGCGACGTTCGTTCCGCTTGAAATGCCGCACATAAGACCTTCAAACTTAGCAAGTGCCCGTGATGTGCGGATTGCAGCTTCATCAGAGACAATGTAAATGTCGTCGTATATCTTCTGGTTCAGGTTGAGCGGAATAAGGCCGTCGCCTATTCCCATCTGTAAATGCGTACCGACCGTTCCTCCGGCGAGAATGGCGGCATGCTCAGGTTCAACTGCCCAGATTTTCATGTCCGGATTTGCCTTTTTCAGAACTTCGCCAATTCCGGTGATGGTGCCGCCTGTTCCAATTCCCGAGCAGAAACCGTCAATCGGGCCATCAACATCATCAAGAATCTCAAGCGCTGTTGCATCGCGGTGAGCCTGCGGATTTGCAGGATTTTCAAACTGCTGCGGAATAAAGACATTCGGGTTTTCTTTCTGCATGCGGGCAGCGGTATCTATGCATTCCTGAATACACTGTCCGATATCGCCATTATCGTGAATCAGGCGGACTTCAGCGCCATAGTGCTTTACAAGCTTGCGGCGCTCCTCACTTACCGAGTCAGGCATGATGATTATCGTTTTATAACCACGTACGGCTCCGATTAAAGCAAGACCAATGCCCTGGTTACCGCTTGTTGGCTCCACAATGATTGTATTGTTATTGATAAGCCCGTCTTTCTCAGCCTGAAGAATCATATTAAAGGCAGTGCGGGTCTTAATGGAACCGCCGACGTTCAGGCCTTCAAATTTAACAAGAACACGGGCACAGTCTTTGCCGACCATGCGCTGAAGCTGAACGAGGGGAGTATGTCCCATTGCATCAAGAATAGTTGAATAAATCATAGTGAGAAAACTATAGCGTTTTTTGCTTTTTTGTGAAAGATGGCCCGTCTTTTACGGAAGATAGTCAGTGCGGACGTTTTTTAAAGCCTGGAATAGTTTCTGCTTTTCCTGAGCACTGCCGTGAGTCAGGTCCTCAAGCCTCTTCCGGGCTTCTTTTCTGCCAGAGTTGTCCTGATAGGTGCACGTGCACGTTGAGCTTATATAACCTGCCGCCTTAGCGTGCGTAATGATGCTGTCTACATCCGCATAGCACAATGGCCGAATCACCGTAACCGGATATTTCAGGTATTTGAGGCGCGGTGGCATTGTGGAAAGTTCCCCTTTTACCAGCGCATTCATGAGCAGTGTCTCAAGAATGTCGTCAAGGTGGTGCCCGAGAGCAATCTTGTTATACCCGTGTTCAATAGCGTAATTATTAAGCTCTGTCCGGCGCTGCGTAGAGCACCACCAGCAGTTCATCCTGTGACCGGGTTTAAGGCGGGCGAGGACATCTGCATTCACAACTTCTGGCACCACGCCCCACGCTGTAAACTGAGCAAGCAGCCCACTGCTCAAAGACTCGCCAAGGCCACTTTCAACATGCAGCGCGGTAAACTCGAAGTTTTCCCGATGCTGCTTCTGGCGGGCCGCAAGATATTCAACTAGTGCAGTAGAATCCTTTCCACCGCTTGCACCGACAAGAATTCTGTCGCCCTCTTCTATGAGATGATAATCAAAAACTGCTTTGTCAATGATGCGGAACAGCTTTGGCTGCGACATCAGATGCCCGCCATCTTCCGCAATGTAAAGCCAATGTCGCCTAACGAAAGGACTGAACTTGCGCCACCCATACTGACAGCGGCGCCCGGCATGCCATAAACGACACAGGAGCGTTCATCCTGGCAAATGGTATATCCACCAGCGTCAACAATCTTTTTACAACCTGCAGCGCCATCATTTCCCATTCCGGTAAGCAGGACGGCAAGACATCTGTCTTTCAGGATTTCTGCGCCAGATTCAAAAAGCGGATCTACTGCGGGTCTCAGGAAATGCACCGGCGGGTCATCGGTAAGAGCAGCATATACTGTCTTGCTGTCAGTCTGAGGAGAGATGCGCAGGTGCTTGTTTGCAGGAGCAACATATACATGTCCGGGTTGTAGAGGAATACCATTTTCAGCAAGCGACACTGGCAATCCGGTAGTTTCGGCAAGCCAGGAGGCATACTGTGCATCGAAATTACCATCAATGTGCTGAGTAACAAGGATTGGTAAAGGGAAATCCTTTTTCAGACCAACCAGCACCTTCTGAACAGCAACCGGGCCTCCTGTAGAAGCACCGATAAGCAGTGCCTGCCAGTTTCCCCCGGTTTTTACAGTTACCGGAGTTACCTGAGATGCATTCTCAGCTTTTCTGTTTTTCTGAGCCAGGACAGCAAGTCTGTCTTTAAATATTTTGAAATAATTCTCTGATTGCATTGTACTATCCGGTTTCCTGGCCATATCAAGGGCTCCGGCTTCAAGTGCCGTATATCCCATGCGGGCGGTATCTTCTGTTGAAAAAATAACAATGGGCACTGGTTTTTCACGCATGATGCACCGGGTTGCCTCTATACCATCAAGCAGAGGCATATAAATATCCATGACAATAATGTCCGGATCCAACGCCTTATTCTGACGCTGCGCTTCCAGACCATTAGCAGCAAAACCGGCGATTTCAAAGCGGGAATCTTTCTCAAGAATGCCCGCAAGAAGTTTCCTGATTATAACAGAATCATCAACAATAAGCACACGTATCATAGTGAAATTGTACGTTGTACGTTGCAATTTGTCTACTGAGATTTTATACTTATTTTATGACAGATATTGATACGCTGCGTTTCCGCGCAGCAGTACTGCAGAAATTGAGGTCTTTTTTTTCTGAACACGGCTATACAGAACTGGACACTCCATCACTTACACCAGCCCTCATTCCTGATTCAGGCCATGAAGTATTCAAGACAGCATATATTGATCCCTGGACTGATGAAGATAAACCCCTGTATCTCGTACCATCACATGACTATTTCCTGAAAAAAGCAGTGGCCGCAACAAAAGCAGCTGTCTTTCAGCTTTCAAAATGCTTCGTCAACAATGAAACTGCAGGAAGGCTCCATAGTCCCGAGTTCACACTTCTTGAATCGTATACACCCGGAGCTTCATACAATGACACGCTGTCTCTTATGGAAGAACTGTTTACAGCACTGCTGCCTCTTTGCCGGGAAAAAGGAAATGCAGCCTGGTTCAAGCCACCGTTTCTTTCCCTTTCTCTGGATGAAACGTTCGCTACATATGCAGGTTTTTCTCTTTCGGAAAACATGGAACAGGAAAAGCTTGCTGAAAAAGTCAGGCAGCTTGGTATTGCAGAGTTTCCTGACAATCCCTTTGATGACTGGGCAATTAATGAACTTTTTGAACTTATCATGTGCCAATGCATTGAACCTGCCCTCCCCAAAGACAAATGTGTACTGATTACCGGTTGGCCTGTATTCATGCCAGAACTTGCAAAAGAAAACAGCTGGAAAGAAATGTGGACATTGTATATCAACGGAACAGTGACAGCTCGTTCCCGCAGCGAAGAAACAGATACACACAGAATCAAGTCATTCCTTGAAAGAGAAAACAAAATGCAAAATGCCACGTCGCGGATAAAACAGAATGCCGACATCGATTTCTGGAAAACGTTTCAGAATTATCCGGACTGTGCCAGTATTACTCTGGAAGTTGACAAGCTTATTATGTTCCTGGATGGCAAAAAATCTATTGAATCTGTTCAACCTTTCCCATTCCGATTAAAAACTGGGTATTATTGATACTATATAACAGATTATTTTTTGAGTTTTTCCAATTTTACCCGTATTCTTTCTAAATACAGTGCATAATATACAGTGGGTGGGGAGAGAATCTTAAAAAGTGCGCTATTCAAAAATGGTATGTAAGAAAACGAACTGAAAAAGTAAAAAAAACCGGTTTGTAATGAAACAAACCGGTTCTGGGCGATATTAGATTCGAACTAACGACCCCCACGATGTCAACGTGATGCTCTAACCAACTGAGCTAACCGCCCGAAGTGTCCCCATACTATCACGAATACCGCAATTTAGTCAAGGAGCAAAGACCTTGTATATTCTTCTTTTTTCCGCAAACAGCAGAAAAGCAGAATATTTCTCGTTAAAGATGGAAGCATCCGGTCACAGCACTGCCATCGTAGAAACACTTGCATCTGTACATCAGTCACTCCGTTACTCAGATCCTGATTTCGTCATTGTCGATTCAGAAACATTTCCAGAACCAGATACAGATTACCGGACTATGATTACACGCTGTAAAAGGAAGTTCCATTTGTTTTATGACAATGAACTCAAGTCTTTTCTTCCTGATACTCAGTCTTCCCTGTCTGATGAAGCACAATCCTGTCTCCGTCTGATAGGTGAAGCACTCAGAGACATTCAGATTCACGACATCCTTGTCAGCCGGTCATTTTCCGATTCATCATCAGAAGAACGCCATTTCCTCAAACAGAACAAGCTGCCCCCTTCTCTGGCAACACTGCTGAGCTGCATGCTCAGGAACAGGGACACAGACATTCCCATTACAACACTGCAGAATTTTCTTTGGAAAGACACTACAGCAAATCACCAGCAGACGCTCTACGCGTACATGAACCGGCTGAGGACACTGCTGCTGAAAAGGAATTGCCCCGTTATCATTCAAAAACGGGCAAAAGGTTCATATCGTCTGAGCATAAAAAAAGCTGTCCCCTGTGAGGAGACAGCTTTCTGAATGATTATCCTGAAATCAGTGTGCTTATTTCATGCACGCACTGATTCTTTCAAGAACCTTCTTGCGGTCAAGTGGCTTAACGATGTAGTTCTTTGCACCGGTAAGCAGTGACTTCTTGACCAGGTCTTCCTTACCAAGAGCACTGACCATAATGACGCGTGCATTCTTGTCGAAAGCCATGATGTGTTCAAGAGCGGTAATACCGTCCATGACCGGCATAGTGATATCCATTGTAACGATATCAATATTAGGACTCAGTTCCTTGTATTTCTCGACGCCTTCAGCTCCATTTTCTGCTGTTGCAACGATTTCATAGCCTTCACTTGAAAGGATCTGACTCAGCTGCTTTGCAACGAAGATGGAATCATCAACAACAAGAACGCGGACTTTTGTTCCGTCATCCTTGATGCCTTCAGGAGGCCGCTCGTTAATTGATGGGAAATCCTGCTTTGTCTTCATAATCTTCTTCCTCCTGCTCGATTACATATGTTCGCGAATAGCGACGTTAACTTCTACTTTGCCCTGCTCAGTAATCATCGGGACAATAAGAGCCTCGACTTCATGGTCTGAAATTTCCATCTTATCACCGGTAAACAGAGCCGGTGGTGTAAGGTCGAATTTGAAACCAAGTTCATGAAGCTTTGTTACTGCCTGAGCAGTAATCAGGTTTGCAAGTTCGGTGATTGTAGCCTTTGTCAGATCGTCGAACTCTGTCAGTTTTTCCATATTCATGGTTGAAGCAATGTTCATTGCTGTTTCCATGCTCATGTCAAAAAGGACACGACCTTCAACATCTCCTGCCAGACCTACAAGGGCAGCAACGCCCATAACAGGCTGTGAAGAAGATTTAAGATACAAATCTCCGCGCTTTACTTCTCCACCGAGAACTTCCTGCAAAATATTAAACGCTGTTTCTACAAATGGGTTTATGTATTCAACACGCATAGCTCACTCCTTTACTCGTTATTTGCTGTATACCGTCAGCAATCCGGCCGATTTTGCATGCCACTGTGGATAGAGAGAAAGAGATTCATTCTCTCCGATGATTAATACACCATTTCCTTTCAGCTTCTCTTCGAAGTCTGCGATCAGAGTTTTCTGAGAATGTTCTGGCAGGAAAGACAGAAGATCTCTCGTGAAAATCAAATCTACATTTGGCATGGCATTTGTATTAAGACAGTCATGATATTCAAACATGACAGCGTCTTTTATATCCTGATTGAAGGTATAACCGCCACTGACAGTTTTTGTCACAAACGGCTTCAACCATGATGCAGCTGCCTCTGCTGGAACATTGATAAGAGGTGCGTTTGAGACACTCAGCAAATCAACATCGTGTGCATAAATTCTGATCCGTGCATCCGGATAGCGTTTACGCAGCAGACAGGCCAGAGAATATGATTCAGCACCATTGCCGCAACCAGGATTCCATACATACATCTGTTTTGCTGCATTTTCAGGCAGCAGGGCAAACAGTTCACGGGCATACTGTTCTGACCAGAACGCTCCCGTATTCCGGGAACTGAACGGTTTCAGGAACTCGTCAGCATCTTTTTCACTTGTGAGCTGTATGTTCGCAGCACCACGTGAACTGCACCATTCATCAAACCGGGTCTTAACCCACTTCTCATTGAGGAATGATGTATTAAACTTGCGCATATTACGCAGTGATTCAATGAGGAATCCGTATTCAGCATCATTCTTTGACGGCTTTTCCGGTTCTGCAGGTTTAGCGGCAGGAGCTGCTGCAGGAGCAGCCTGCTTTACAGGAGCCTTCTTTACAGGTTTTGGACCTTCAGCTCCCTGCTGCATTGCCTCCATTGCACTTGCTTCACCGGCATTATGAGATTCATCAAGTTCTTCTTTTCTTGAACCGAAGATACGGTCAATATCAAGAAGAATGTACAGGCGGTTATTGCTTTCAACAACACCTGAGATAAACTTGATGCTGATATCACCAAACAGCGGATGTGGCGGCTGAATGGAACTTTTCTGGATTCCGACAACCTTATCAATCTGATCAATGACGACACCGTAGCTCTGGTCACCCACACCTACGATGATCATGTTCTCAATTTCATTGCCTTTGCGTTCCGGAATATCAATATTGAAGAACAGACGCAGGTCAATAATCGGAATAATGTCACCACGCAGGTTGTATACACCAAGCACAAACGGAGATGTATTCGGAACATAGGTAAAGCGGCCAGCCTTAGCTATTTCCTTGACCTTCATGATATCAATTGCGTAATCTTTTCCAGCAAGGGAGAAGGTTACCATCTTGAAATCAATGACAGTCATCTGCTCCTTGCGCTCTTCATCAGCTTCTTCTGCGAGCTGGGCAGCTAAAATATTCTCAGCGACAGCTTCCATTACATCACCTCTAATTCCTGCTCATTGCGCGCATTAAGTTCCTGCTTGACACCAAGTTCAAGCAGCTGGCTTACATCAATAATCAGTGATACGGAACCATCACCAAGAATGGATGCACCGGCAATTCCCGGAGAATTGGTGAACTGGTCGCGTAACGGCTTGATAACGACGTCTTCCTCACCGATGAGGGCATCGACCATGACACCAATCTTCTTGTCAGCACTACCAACAATAACAATGAAACTGTACTCAGATTCTTCCGTATTACGTATGCCGAACAGTCTGCTCAGACGCAGGATACTGATGACCTCGTTACGTACATTGAGAACCTCGTAGTTATCAATGCGGTTGATTTCATCAGAATGAACGCGTACAGACTCAATGACAGATGCAATCGGGATTGAGTACACTTCAGAACCGACACGTACAAGCAGACCCTGGATAATGGCAAGTGTAAGCGGCAGGCGGATACTGAACTTAGAGCCCATACCCTTCTCTGACGTTACGATGACCGTACCATTCAGCTTTTCAATCTGCTTCTTTACAACGTCAAGACCGACACCGCGGCCAGAAACGTTCGTAATCTTATCTGCTGTCGAGAAGCCCGGCTCAAACATGAGCGAGAAAGCTTCCTGATCAGTAATGATCTTGTTCGGATGAATAAGTCCGCGCTGGATTGCCTTATCGCGGATTTTCTGAACATCAATTCCACCACCGTCATCAATAATATCGATGATGATGAGGTTTCCTTCGTTACTTGCCTTCAGGATGAGCGTTCCTTCCTCGTTCTTACCAGCCTTCTTGCGGACGTCCGGTGACTCGATACCATGGTCGAGAGAGTTACGTACGCAGTGCATGATAGGATCCAGAAGGTCCTCAATGACTGACTTGTCAAGTTCCGTGTCCTCACCTTCTACGACAAGATTGACTTTCTTGTTGAGGTCACGGCTCAAATCGCGGACAACACGTGGGAAACGTGAGAAAATCTGGCTGATAGGAACCATTCGGATTTTCATGACGCCTTCCTGCAGTTCACCTGCAATGCGTCCAAGATTCTGTGTTGATGAACGGAACTTTCCGGCAAGATTCTTGAATGAATTGTCGAAAGGATCGAATACGTTGTTGAGGTCACCATAATCTTCATTAATAGAAGATTTTATCTGCTTGAGGGATGCACCATCCTGAAGTGATTCAAGATATCGTGGAATCTGATCGAGCAGCTTTCTGACCTTTTCTTTGTAAGAAGTTTCAAGCGTCTGCAGCTGTACCTGAAGATCACCAACCTGCAGTGCCGTCTGGTTGAAGGCAGCCTTTGTGATGACTGTTTCAGAAACAAGGTTCAGCAGATAGTCAATACGCTTTGAATCTACACGGAGGATACTTCCCTGTGAGTGCTGCTGTCCGCCCTGTGGCTTTGCCTTGGCAGGGGCAGGAGCGGCTTTTGCGGCCTCCGGAGCAGGAGCTTCTGCAGCAGATGCCGGAGCTTCTTCCTTTTCTTCCGGTTCAGCAGGCGCCGCAGCTGGGGCAGGAGCTTCTGCAGCAGGTGCAGGCTCAGCAGCTCCAGTCTGTCCTTCAAGACAGACAGCGTTTGTACTGTTGGTTACATCTGAAAGGAAAGAAGCATCCTCCAGTTCATCAGCAGTTGCCTTGGAAGCAAGGAAATATACAACGACAGGATGGAATTCATCCTCATAAAGCTCATCAAAGTCTGGCTGCGTCTTAAGGATTGTTCCCTTTTCCTTGAGGGAGGCAAAGACCTGAATACCGCCGACACTGTTCATTGGATTTGATTCATCAAATTCAACAGTGACGGACCAGAGTTTCTCGTCTTTACCGCAATTCTCCTTAAGTTCAAGCATCTCATACTCAGAAAGGACAGGTGCAGCATTGCCACCAGCAGGGGCAGCAGGAGCCTTTTCTGCAGGAGCAGCAGCCGGTTTCTGAAGATCAGCAAGAGAAGGCTTTGAACCATCCGATTTCTTCTTTTTGCCGTCTTTTTTATCCGGGATGAAAGAACGCAGCTGTTTTTTTATAGGCTCAACATCATCGGAATAAACATCTCCGTTTGAGCGGGCCTCAAGCATTGCCTTAATAATATCAATAGCATTCAACAGAACATCAACAACAGGTTCTGTAACCGTAATGGTTTGTGAACGCAACTCATCAAGCAAATCTTCTACGGCATGTGTAAACTCAGAGAGCTCATGCATTTCAACAGTTGCGGATCCACCTTTCAGCGTATGCGCAGCTCTGAAAATTTCGTCAATTGCTTCATGATTACCTGGGTCGTTTTCAATAACAAGAATATTGCTTTCAAGATTTTCGACCTGCTGGTCTGCTTCACTGAAGAAGTCTTTTAGCAATTCTTCGTTGTTAATATCAAGATAGTCACTCATACTTTCATTTTATCAGCAAGAATTGATAAGTCAAGCAAAATAAAAGGAAAATAGATTTTTGAAGTTTTGTATAATATTTTGATAGTTTTGCCGATACTGTAAGGGGGATTTATCCCCTGGAGTAACTGTCATGGAACTGAATTTCAAGAAAACGCTCACCATACTGTTTTCTACAATTATTCTCTCAGCTGTTGCCGCAGAATCATCCTTCGCCGGTTTTGCAGGAGTATCACTTGATCTGCAGCCCGCTGACAATACCCTGGAAGTATATGCAAAAGGTGTTGTTGCCGGTCAGTACGCACTTAACGATACACTTTCCTTCAGAGGCAACTTCCAGTTTGGAACCGGAGACATCGTCAGCAACGGTCTGTTCCGGGAAACCCCATCAACATTCTCCATAAATGAACTTTCAGGAACATATTCATTTTACACAGAAGGAAGAATCAGGCGGATTTCCGCACTGCTCGGAGACCAGAACTCATTTGGCTCAGATACTTTTGTAAAACAGACACTCGGAGTTCATACCTTTGAATCTTCTCTCCTGACACCAGCCATTGCCCCTGTTTCTGCAAACATGCACCTTTTCTCCGGAGTCGGTTTTTCTTATGTTGATGATTTCGGTCCAAACGCGCTTTCAATAAATGCTTTCTATGACACATCAGATGATGGAGAAAAAACACCTCAGCTCAACGGTGCTTTCAGATATGCATTTCTGGCAGGCGACTCAATCTTTGATACAGATTTCGGACTCACACTCCCTGTTGAGAACAAAACAGAATCAGGAGAAGAAGTTTTCATCCTTATTAAAAGTATAATCCTGCACGGAGGTCTTTCTACCGTAATCAACATTACGGACAGGATGAACCTGTTCCTTCAGGCAGGAGTATCAGACATAAACATACAGAATATTGAGGCTCCGGGTCTTGACAATCTTCATCTGTTTATCGAACCACGAATTGCTCTGTCAAGCTTCAACCTTAATGTTTCTTTCTTCAATATATCAGATGCAGCATTGCGCAACCTGCAGACTGTATCACATCCGCTGGGCTGCAATCTGAACATAGAGACACTGCCTTTCCTTATGCTCAGTCATACAGCAACGGCAGGGCTTGATGTCACCGCAAGTTCTCAACGCACTGTTGACATTTCCAACCCTGAAACCATTGATGTCGTCATAACACCGCATCTTGATTACTCAATGTTTTCAGGCAACTTAAAAACGTCAGTTCTGATTCATCCGCTTGAATATATGGACATGGCAAAGTTTTTCAAGTTGTCACTCAGTTTTAAGGCACAATTTTGAAGAAGACAATCATAACCGCCTGCATACTGGTATTTCTCGCTGCAACCTCAGCTTTTGCCACAGAGGTTTCTGCCGGACTCACGTATGATTCTCAGGGAGACTCATTTCTTATTGGAACGGAATTCTCCCTTGAAGAAACTTTCGAGAACAACTCAAATCTTTCAGCAGAACTCTCCTATGAAAACAACGGCGTTTATTCTGCATCACTTCTCTATAACAAATACCTGAGTATTTTCGTACTTTCAGGCGGCATAAACAACAACATCAACAAAACCGGAATCGTTCCGTTTATTACAGGAGGAGCGGGAATAATCCTGAATGATTTTTCTCTTCTCGCATCCGGAGGATTGAATCTGAGTCACGATAATGTTTTCAAACCGGACACATATTTCTGTTCTGCCGACATCATCTTTGACACAGGCGAGTCCATCATTGACCTGTCTTTTCTGTATAAACTGAATAATTCTTCAGCGGGAAGCAATTCAAAAATCGGTGGAGGGCTTGTCTTCACGGCTTATAAAGAGGACACACCTGCAGAAATTAAAATACTGACAGACGTGCTGTACGTAAACAATACGGTCACCAACATTTCAGGAGTTGCAGTCGACGCCGGTCTTGGAATACATGTCTATCTTCCTTTTATGAGCATCAAACTGAAAACTATGGTGGATGCATGGAATCCCGAACGGCAGCTTAATTCACCCATTCCCTTCTCTATCGGGCTTTCAACGGGCTTCGTCCTTTGAACGTATTTCCTTACGCATGATCTTGCCGCTTGTCGTCTTTGGCAGAGCATCGACAAACTCAACGATGCGCGGGTACTTGTACGGCGCGGTCGTTTCCTTTACGAAACGTTGAATCTCTTTGACAAGCGTCTCATCACCAGGCTTGTAGTCTTTTGCAAGGACGATTGTCGCCTTTACGACCTGGCCGCGGACGGGGTCTGGGGCGCCGGTGACAGCGCATTCCACAACTGCAGGATGCTTCATAAGGACGCTTTCAACCTCGAACGTACCGATGCGGTAGCCCGAGCACTTGATGACGTCATCGCAGCGGCCGGTGAACCAATAGTAACCGTCGTCGTCGCGCCATGCCTGGTCGCCTGTGTAATAATAACCGTCATGGAACACTGCGGCTGTCTTTTCAGGCTCGCCGTAATATTCGCATACAAGGCCTGGGAAACGGCCGTCAGTTTCAGGGAACTTCTCTTTGTCGAGCTTGAAGCAGAGCTGTCCGATGACTGCGACGCCGACTTCCTCATTGTTGTCGTCAAGCAGGCAGGCATTGTAGTACGGACACGGCTTTCCGATTGAACCTGGCTTTATTTTCTCACCGCTGAAGTTGAACAGCGAAACGGTCGTCTCTGACTGGCCGAAACCTTCGGTAATCTCAAGGCCGGTAATGCGCTTCCACTGGTTGAAAACTTCTTCTGAAAGCGGCTCGCCTGCGGTTGAGCAGTGAGTGAGAGAAGAAAGGTCTATGCCTGAAAGGTCTTCCTTGATCAGGAAACGGTAGATTGTCGGCGGAGCGCAGAATGTCGTTACTTTATGCTTCTGTACCTGATGCAGCAGGTCAATTGGCTGGAAGCGGGAATGGTAGTCGTAGACGAACAGCGCTGTCTCGCAGATCCACTGGCCGTACAGGCGGCCCCAAGCCGTCTTTGCCCAGCCGGAATCAGCGACGGTCAGATGCAGGCCGCCGTTCTGGACATGCTGCCAGTACTTTGCAGTAGTAATGTGGCCAAGCGGGTACAGGAAGTTGTGTATTGCAAGTTTCGGATGGCTTGTAGTTCCGGAAGTGAAATAGCCGAGCATGTAATCGCTGTTGTGAGAGACCTTGTCGCGGTCAAGCTTCGGGAACGGAGCTGCGTTCTTGCAGCCGGCAGTGAAGTCAATCCAGCCTTCTGGCGGATTTTCTACAGGGCGGTCAACGCCGAACGCGTTCACGAAAACGCAGGATTTCAGACTTGGAGATTCGGCGCGTGACTCGTTAACGTGCTGAATGACGTCTGGCACATTGACGGCGACAATCATCTTCATGTTGACCGCATTGTTACGGTACACGAGGTCTTCTTTTGTAAGCATATGGGTGGCCGGAATGGCGACAGCACCGAGCTTATGAAGGGCAACCATGCTTATCCAGAACTCGTAGCGGCGCTGCAGGATGAGCATGACGAAGTCTCCGTGTCCGATCCCCTGACTCATGTAGAAAGACGCAGCGGCATCGGAAAGTTCCTTGAGTCTGCCGAACGTGATTTCAAGATAGTCGCCTTCATCGTTTGTCCAGACGAGAGCTTTCTTATCAGGCGTGCGCTCTGCAATAACATCGATGACGTCATAGCCGAAGTTGAAGTTTTCAGGAACCTTCAGTTTGTAGTTGTTATAGAAATCCTTGTAGTTTTCAAACTCTGTACGCTCTAAGAACTGTTCTTCCATATGTATTACCGACCGTTATTAATTCAGGATGATTGTAATGAACTGGCATCTCTTGTCGCCGACATTCTGCTGTCCGTGCGGCTTTGATGAATCAAAGTAGAGGGAATCGCCTTCTTTAAGGATGATTTCGTTTTCACCAACCATGACGCGTACCGTTCCTTCAATGCAGTAATTGAACTCCTGTCCCGGATGTGTTACCGGATGGATTTCATCGATATCGCCAGGATTAATGGTAACAAGGAACGGGTCAGATTTACGGTCCGCAAAGCCAAATGCGAGTGACTCGAAATGATAGTCTGCATAGCGGTTTACTGACACGCCTTTTCCTTTTGGTGTATGGAAATATGACACTTTATGCGGTTCAAGTCCCGTCAGAAACGAGTTGATGTCTACATTGAACTTTTTACCCATGCTGAACATGGCACCCAGAGGAATATCCACTTCACCGGATTCATAGCGCTTGTATTCTTCAACGCTGACACCACAGATTTCTGCCGCTTCTTCCTCAGTTGTATCGAAACAGTCCCTGAGTCCGCGAAGTCTTTCTGCTACTGCCTTAATCTGCTCATCCATATCTATTCCTCCTGTCACTTATCTGTCTTTTCGCGTAAGTCTCTTCTCTTGATTTTGCCGCTGATTGTCTTCGGCAGCTCGTCAACAAACTCAACTATGCGCGGATACTTGTACGGAGCGGTCGTCTCCTTGACGAACTTCTGAATCTCCTTTACAAGCTCTGCACTGCCCGGTTTGTAGTTCTTTGCAAGTACGATCGTCGCCTTGACGACCTGTCCGCGTACCGGGTCCGGAGCTGCCGTAACGGCGCATTCAACAACAGCCGGATGCTGCATGAGGACGCTTTCAACCTCAAACGTTCCGATGCGGTATCCTGAACATTTTATAACATCATCGCTTCTTCCTGTAAACCAGAAGAAACCGTCTTCGTCACGCCAAGCAGTGTCGCCGGTGAAATAATAGCCGTCATGATTGACTTCAGCAGTCTTCTGCGGGTCGCGGTAGTATTCAAGGAAAAGACCTGGGAAACGGCCGTCATTAATCGGGAAAGCAATCTGCCCTACTTCACCGTCTTCGCATTCTTCAAGGTCATCGTTCAGAAGGACAACGTTGTAGTACGGTGCCGGCTTTCCGATTGAGCCCGGTTTTACGCGCTCCTGACCAAAGTTGAGGATTGAGCAGGTTGTCTCCGTCTGGCCGAAACCTTCGCGGAGCTCAAGACCCGTCATGGCTTTCCATTTGTTGAATACTTCCTCAGAAAGCGGCTCGCCTGCAGTTGAGCAGTGTTCGAGCGTAGAAAGGTCAAACTGGGAAAGGTCTTCCTGAATGAGGAATCGGTAAATTGTCGGCGGTGCGCAGAAAGACGTTATCTTGTGCGTCTCAACCTGTTTCAAAAGGTCAATCGGCTTGAATTTTGCATGATAGTCATATACGAAAACTGCGCACTCGCAGATGAACTGACCGTAGAGCTTTCCCCAGACAGCCTTTCCCCAGCCCGTGTCAGCAACGGTAAGGTGAAGGCCGTCTTTCTTGACCTGCTGCCAGTACTTGGCTGTGACAATGTGTCCGAGCGGATAGGTGAAGTCGTGAGCAACAAGCTTTGGATGGCTTGTCGTGCCGCTTGTAAAGTATGCGAGCATGATGTCGTCATTCCTGTTGAGCGCCTTGCGTTCCTCAGCAGTTGGTGCCTTGAAGGCAGGAGCGGCAGAAGTTCCTGCAACAAAGTCGAGCCAGCCTTCTGGAAGCACCTTACCTTCATGCAGCGTACCGTCCGGGCTGGTGTAATCGTCTTTTGAAAGCACATCAAGTCCATGCGGGTTTACGGCAATGCGGATTTTGAGCGACGGGCTTTCAGAAAGCGACGCGTCAATGTGAGAGAGGATGTCTCCATCGTTGACGGCGACGACGGCCTTTATTGAAGCCGCATTGTTGCGGTACACGATGTCTTCCTTTGTAAGCATGTGCGTTGCAGGGATTGCAGTCGCGCCAAGCTTGTGCAGCGCAAGGATTGAAAACCAGAACTCGTAGCGGCGCTGCAGGATCAGCATGACCATGTCGCCCTTGCCGATTCCTGCCTCTCTGAAGAAGGAAGCCGTTGCATCAATACGCTCTTTCAGCTCTGCAAACGAGAACCCGTGGGAAAGGCCTTCATCATTTGTCCAGACGAGGGCGCGCTTGTTGCCGCATTTTTCAGCGAGCACATCCATGACATCATATGAAAAGTTGAAATTGTCAGGAACGTTTATCTTATAATTCTTGTAAAAGTCTTCGTAATCAGAAAACTCAATGCGTGGTAAAAATACTTCTTCCATAATAAATACAAATCCTTGCTTGTTTTTGCGGAACAACCGCAGTCATCTGCCGGCTAAAAAAGCCAGACTGCATTACCAGCAGCGGGGGCAAATGCGCCGGACACCGTACCGTGAGGCAGACATCCGGCTAAATAATTATTGCAAGGAACTTGGCTTTTTTATTGTTCAACGCCTGCATGCCGTGCGGCTTGGTTGCATCAAAATACAGAGAATCGCCTTCATCCAGCTGCATCTCCTTGCCGTCAACGACGATTTTCATGGAGCCTTCAAGCATGAAGTTGAACTCATGGCCTGGATGGCTGTTAAAGTGGATTTCCCTTGTTTCTTCGGGAGTAACGGTGACGATGAACGGATCAGCGCGGCGGTTTGCAAAGCCAAACGCCAGTGACTGGTACTTGTAGTCGCTTCTGCGGTCTACTGAAAGGCCCTTGTCTTTCTTGGTGAGGAAATAGGACTTCATGTGCGGCTCGTTGCCGGAAATGAGTGTTGTAAGCTCGAAGCCGTATTCTTTGGCCATGCTGTGAAGCACGCCTACCGGAATGTCGATATCTCCGGTCTCGTAAGCCTCATACTGTTCAGCGGAAATGCCGCAAACCTTTGCAGCTTCCTCAACTGAAACATCCATGATTTCACGCAGACCCTTGAGCCGGTCTGCAACAGCTTTTATTGCACCGTTCATATCAGTAATGCTACCATTTTTTAAGTATTATTTCAATAGTTTAAATATTCTTAAAGTTTTTACAGTCTGATTGAAATATCCGTGACAGAGCAAAAAAAAACGCTCACGATTCGGATGACCGAACGGAGCGTTCTTATTAAATACCGGGAACCGGCTACATCATACTTTCTTTGTAACAAAACCGCTGCGAAGACAACGTGTGCACATATTGAGTGTCAATGTTCTGCCGTCAATTTCTGTTTTTACAGAAACAATATTTGGCTTCCATGTACGGCGTACGTGTATTTTTGACTTTGAAACTTTGTTACCACTGAGTGAGCCTTTTCCGCAAATATCGCATCTTCTGGACATAACTAACCTTCCTGTAATTTGCTTGGAATGAATAATATCAAAATGACACAAGTGCGTCAAGCGATTGACCGGACGTTTTTCATCCTTGCTTTTTTACCTTAAAAATGGTAAAACAAAAGTGAAGTAAAACTCAAGGGGTCTTCACAAAATGCCATATTCCGAGCCGACCAATCTCGCGATTATTGCCTGTCCGGGTGGAGAAGCGTTTGCAAACGAAGTTATTGCACATCTGCGCCACATGTATAAACACCGTTTCAACCTGAAACGTGATGTTATTTCACAAAGATACGAAATTGACAAAGAAGCACTTATCAAGGATGTAAACTACTATAATGATTTACAGACTTCAGAGCTCTGTGTCCGCGGCAACGTAACAAGCTACCGCCCGCCTGAGTTCAAGTGCAACTGCGAATTCACCTACTTTATGAACGGTGAGTTCAAGGCTGAAATCAAGGACTGCATCCGAGGAAAGGATGTGTACATCTTCCAGGATGTTGAGAACCACCAGGTCCTTTCACTGAATGGCGGTAAAAACCACCTTTCTCTTTCAGTAAACGACCACGTCATTTCTCTGCTGGTTACGATTGACGCCGTCCGCCAGGCTGGTGCCGACCGCATCACACTGGTTGTTCCGGTCTATCCGTACAGCCGCCAGCACAAGAAGAAGGGACGGGAAGGCCTTACAGCAAGTCTTCTTGGACACATTTACGAAAACATGGGCGTTTCACGCATCATCACGCTTGATATTCACTCACGCGAAATTGAGAACGCCTTCAGCACAACACACTGCGAAAACCTGCACGCAAGTTACCAGATTATCCGCGAGCTTTCAAAACTTGTTGATCTTTCTGAGAAAAACGACAACTTCGTTGTTGTTTCACCTGATACAGGCGCCGTTGACCGCAACAAGTTCTACGCAACAGGCCTGAAAAAGCCTCTTGCCCTCATTTATAAAGAGCGCGATTACTCAATCGTCACCCAGAACGCACGCGACACAAACATCAAGGCAGTAAAACTGCTCGGCGATGTTCACGGAAAGGTCGCCTTCCTGGCAGATGATATGCTCGGTACCGGTGGTACACTCCTCAAGGCTATGGAATTCCTTAAGGAACAGGGCGCTACAAAGGTTATCGCTGCAATCAGCCTTCCGTTCTTTACGGGAGACGCAATCAACCAGTTCAACGAGGCATACAAGAAAGGCCTGTTCTACCGCATCATCGGTACGAACGCCGTTTATCACGAAGAGCTTCTGAAATGCGAATGGTACATCAGCACCAACGTTTCAGGACTTTTCGCAAATGTCATAGCACGTCTCCATCACAACCAGTCACTCAGTGACCTGCTGGATAACCGTACTATCATCGAAAAACTGGTAAAACACGATTAATATGAACAGAGTGGTTTTTTGTGCAGATATAGGAACATCTTCACTCAAAGCTGCTCTTATTACAACAGAAGGAAAAGCCATCGCGCGGACAAAAGCTGCAATCAACAGCAGGCAGAAGTCCGACCGGTGGCTTTTTTCTTTGAAAGAAGCTTTTGCCTCGCTGAAAGAGGAAACCAAAGAGCAGGGCTATCTTGATGTCCGCGCAATCGCCATATCTGGAAACGGACCAAGTCTTGCAAACAGCGAAGGCTCATTTCTCTGGAACGAACCGCTCCGCGATGATGAGATTGCCGCTGAAGTTTCTTCCCTCGCCCCATCCATGTCGCTCTTCCTGCCGCGTCTTCTTCATATAAAGCACGAAAAAAAGGAGATGTGGCTTTCGGATGAGCCCATTCTGCCTGTTCCTGAGTGGCTGGTATTTCAGCTGACGGGAACGGCACAGACAGTGCTGCCGGATATCCGCTACAAGAAAGCGTACTGGACTGATGAAGACCTGCGCGATTTCGGCATTCCCGAAAAAAAGCTCGCACGCTACGTTCCGCTTGGAAAAAGCGCAGGCCGCATAAAGCGTGAGCTTGCCATTGAAATGGGCATGATTGACCGGGACTGTCCTGATGATCATCTTCCACCAGTATTCTGCGGCGGACCTGATTTTACGATTGCGCTCATCGGAACGAACACGCTCACACCGGGTCTTGTCTGCGACAGGGCGGGAACAAGTGAAGGAATAAACCTCTGCACTAAAGAGCCGCTTATAGCAAAAAGCATCAGGACACTGCCAAGTCCCGTTCCGCCATTCTGGAATGCGTCAGTCATCATTCCGGACAGCGGACTCAGATTCAGCAAATGGCGCTATGACAACCTGTACGCAGACATTCCGTACGATGAAACGGTCAGTTGGCTTTTAAAGCACGAGGAAAGCGACGGCTTTACCCTTCTCCTTGATATTGCATTCGGTGTCAGACGCGAGATGGCAAGGCTTTTCAAGGCAGCAGAAGAACATGGCGTTGCCATTCCAAAGATTATCGCGTGTACGGGCGGCCAGGCATGGAGCGCACCGTGGATGCAGATGAAGGCAGACATTACGGGCATTCCGTATGCGGTGGCAGACTGCGCTGACTCTGAGCTTACCGGAGACGCAGCCGTAGCCATGTTCGGTCTTGAGGAATACACGTCAATCTCATCAGCTGCAACTGCCATGATGGCACACAGAACGATATACTTCCCCGACAAGGACCGCCAGAAACATTACATTGAGCTTTATAAAAAGTTCAAGGGACTCTGATCCGGCATGAACTGCTTCAACCTGCCTGAAACAATTTCCGCACTCATTTTTGACATAGACAACACGCTCTACACTAACGAAGCCTATGCCTTTGAACAGGTGGATGTACAGGTGCGCGAATTTGCAAGGCTCCGCGGTATTTCTGCGGATGAAGCGAGGCGCATGGTTTCGGATGAGCGGAAAGCGTGGGCGGCAGAGCATGACGGACAGCAGATTACGCTTGCAAACATCATGCTGAAGTTCGGCATTCCCGTTTCCCAGAGCATTGCGTGGAGAAGTGAGCTTATCCAGCCGGAAGCCTTTCTGAAAACGGATGAGCACCTTGTTGCTGTGATGCGGCAGCTTTCAGAAAGATACCAGATTATTGCTGTTACGAATAATCCCGTGAAAACAGGGCGGCGCAATCTTGCAGCGCTCGGTATTGAGGGCTTTTTCAGGGACGTCGTGGGACTTGATACATGCGGCATCTCAAAGCCAGCGCCTGAGCCGTTTCTTAAGGCAGTTGAACTGCTCGGTGTTCCGGCTTCAGCGTGCGTTTCCATCGGCGACCGCTACGCCGTAGACATTGCCACGCCTCTTACGCTTGGCATGGGCGGCATTCTTGTTTCCGGCCCGGATGAACTGATCAAGCTTACACAAACAGGTTTGATATAAAAAAAAGAGGTGCATCGAGCACCTCTTTTTTTTGATCCATACACGAGTCGAACGTGCGACCTTCTCCTTAGGAGGGAGACGCTCTATCCATCTGAGCTAATGGACCATATTTTTTTTGCTGGCGCAAAAAAAATAACCGCGTGAATAGTACCATACTCACGCGGTTTTTTCAACAATCAGAAAAAAGCTGCTTTCTGAAACTTACTTGTTTGTCAGGGCTCCAATGAGACCGACAACCCAGCCGGCGCAGATCATCCAGAAACCAATATAGGCATTCTTGAAAAGTCCTTTTCCGAATACCTGTCCAATCCAGCTGTTGTTGAAGTAAATAAAGAGCATAACACCGCCTGCTATACTTGCAAGGATGAAGATGAACTTCAGGAACTTCGCACCTTTTCCTTTCAGCAGGGCAACAAGAGCTCCGAGAACGGCACCGCAGAAAATCAGAAGACCTGCAATGGTGATTGTTCCAAAATTGTCAAAATTAAGGAAATCAAATCCGGTTTTTGTTATTCCCAGCAGGCCTTTTCCCTTGAATATAGGGCATATGAAACCAGCAATGATGAGGACAGTTCCAATCAGATAGATAATCGGAAACTTTGCGCTTTTTTTAGCCATACTAAACTCCTTTCATCAGACACGGGGAAACACCCCGCGCATTCTGAAATACAGTATATCACACATTTTGGAGATTTCAACTTAACATTGACAAATTAAATCAACTTTCCTACACTTAGTTTATTACTGCGGGCGTCGTATAACGGCTATTACAGGCGCTTCCCAAGCCTCAGACGGGGGTCCGACTCCCCTCGCCCGCTATAAAACAAATCCCAAAAAAAGCCCATTAGGCTCTTATTTCACAATAATTCTGAGAAAAGATATTCAGGGGAGTCGGACCCGAAGTGAGCGCATTACAATTGCGAGCAGTGCGCAGCTATTGTAATGAAAAGGCGTCATGGATGGCGCCGGCAGCGAACAAAGGCGGGGTGAAACGAGCACACATGGACGTGTGCGAGTGTAACCCCCAACTCCCCTCGCCCGCTTTTATTTCACAGAAACGCGCATTGCACGAAAAATCGCATAAAAGTGGTTACTTTTCAGCAAAAATGCACAAAAAGTGACCATGAAAACGGGAAATATGTGCTATAAAAGTGTTACTATTTGCTTTTTTTTTCGTCAAAATGCTTTTAATCACCTTTTTTTACTGCAAAAACTGTATATAAAGCACATATCTCTGTTTTGCACCAAAAAAAGTGGTTAATTCTCAGTGAAAATCCATTAAAAGTGACCACTTTTCGCCTCAAAAACATGCAGCGCGATTTTTTCTGTTTATTATTCTCTGCGCGTGACAGACAACTGCGAGTTACAGAATCCCGGAAAGCCCAATCCTAAGTGAGTGCGTGAAAAATGCGAGCAGTGCGCAGCAATTTTCACGAAAAGGCGCCATGGCAGCGAACAAAGGCGGGGTTACACTCGCCCGCTGAAAGCATGACTATGCATTGTCTGTAGTTGCTCCCAGCCGGATTGGAGTGGTGGCGGAGCCAGTGTGCGCGGAACGCGCATACCGAGCGGCGGCTAGTCCGCGAGCCACGGAAAGCCGGAAAGCGTTTTCATGCGCGTCCCATATTACTATTCATCATACTGTGTAAACTCCAGGTTTATTGTCCTCCCCCCGTTTCTCATGGTAGAGTCGAAGTATGAAGAAATCTCAGAAGAAATATAACGTTTTCCAGAACATTGCATACATGTATAAGCGCATGTTCAAGGTCTGCCCGGGCTCGTGGTTTCAGGTCGTGCTGAACGTTCTTGCACGCATCGGGAATCCGGTTCTTGCGTCGCTCATCCCGTCAATTGCGCTGAGCCTCATCCTGAAGGGGGATGTGGTCCGGTACATCTGGGTAATCATGCTTGTGTTCATTGCGAACCTGCTGCTCATGACGATTGAGGCGGTATCAAAGAACAATCTGTACTTCAGCATTACAGCCTCAACCAACTTTGAAGGCGGTCTTGTGCCGTCACTCATGGATAAGGCGAACAGAACTGATTTCAGCAACATCGATTCACATCAGGGACACAGGATTCTGCACAAGGCGTTTGATGCCGTCAACGAATGGGGCGGCGCCATGGGCATTCTGGACCTGACGATGGATCTTCTTGGAAACGCGGTCGGCATCATCACGTACGGTGCGGCAATCTGTCTGCTTGACTGGCGGATTTTCGTCGTCGTCATTGCGGCGGGTATAAGCAACTACATACTCGTTGACCACGCGCAGAAGTTCTTCATGAAGGAAAGGGAAACGATTCTTGATACACGCGCAAAATGGCGCTACATCCGCAATCACTCACAGCCTGAATACGGAAAGGATATCCGCATTTACCAGATGCAGGACTGGCTGCATGATACGGGCATAAAGCTCATCAACAAGATCTGGCACTTCAACAACAGGTGCGAGGTGCGTTGGTATTATCCGACCATCTCTGACCAGCTGTTCCTTGTTGCGCGCGACCTGCTTGCGTTCTTCATTCTGGTTTCCCGCGTGTACGCAGGCGCCATGACGATTCCTGAGATGATTGTCTACACTGCACTCATTGCTAACTTTACAAACTGGTTCAGCTTTATTGCGTACAAGGTCGGCGACACTGCCCTTTGCAGCGCAGAAGTCTCAAACTACCGCGAGTTCATGGATTCTGAGGACAAGTTCCTGCACACTGGTTCAGGCGCTATTCCAGACACGGAGAACGGTCTTGAAATCGTGTTTGATCACGTTTCGTTCCGCTACGCCGACGACATGCCGTGGATTCTGAAGGATTTGAGCTTCACCATAAAGAAGGGCGAAAAGCTCGCGCTTGTCGGCAACAACGGCGCGGGTAAGACGACGATCGTAAAGCTCATCTGCGGCCTGTATCCGGTGACGGAAGGACGCATTCTGGCGAACGGCATAGACATTTCAACGCTCAACATTGACGAGTACCAGAAGCAGCTGAGCGTCGTCTTCCAGGAGCTGAACCCGCTCGCGTTCACCGTACGGGAGAATGTCTCCGGAAAGGAGAATGAGAAGTCTGACATTGAGCTCGTGAAAAAGTGCCTTTCTGAGGCAGGTATCTTGGAGAAGATTGAAAAGCTTCCGGCAAAGGAAGACTCTTACATAAGCGAACAGCTTGACCCGGACGGCACGAACTTTTCTGGCGGTGAAACGCAGAAACTGCTGCTTGCCCGCGCGCTCTACAAGAACGGCAGCATTCTGGTGCTGGATGAGCCGACAAGCGCACTCGACGCGCTCGCCGAAAGCCACATCTACAGCGAGTACAACAAGATGGCTGAAAACAAGACGGCGCTCTTCATCAGCCACAGACTGGCGAGCACAAAGTTCTGCAGCCGCATATTCTACCTGAAGCAGGGCCAGATCCTTGAAGAGGGAACGCACGAAGAGCTGCTCGCGAAGAACGGCGAATACGCAAATATGTTTGAAATACAGAGCCACTACTACCGTGAGGGCGCGGAGGCTGACAAGGGAGATTCCGCTGAAACAGGGGCTCCAGTTCAGGAAGAAGGAGGTGAAGCATGAAAAACGGTGCACTCATAAAACGCGTATTCCGTCTTGTCAACAAGATTGACAGGGGATACATGCCGGTTACATTCATAACAAAAGTGCTTGATGTTGCGCCAAAGTACATGACGTACATCTTCACCAGCTATCTGATTGACTCAGTCATGGCTCACGTCGCGCTCAACGAAATCATCAGGACGGCGGCCATTTACCTGGCATGTCTTGCAACAAGCGAACTGCTGCACTGGGGACTTGAGAAGTACGTCATCATCCACGAAAGAATCATCCGTGAGAAGATGGATCTGGCAATCCTGGACAAGGCGTTCGAGCTTGATTTTGAGGAACTGGAGCGGAAGGAAACGCTCGACCTGATCCACAAGGCAAAGGAAGGCGGTCAGGCAAACGGTGACGTTATCGCGTTCTGCCGCATTGTTGCACGCGTCATCCGCGATGTGTCGGACATTGTGTTCTCTGCAATCATTCTCGCGTCGCTCTTTGTAAAGACGACGGTTACCGGCGAGGGCTGGCTTTTCAGCTTCGTGGCATCCAACTGGAGCTTCCTCGTCATTCCGGTATGTCTCGTGCTCAGCATCCTGTTCCAGATGAAGACACAGAAAAAGATGAACGCCATCCAGCTCAGCTGGTTCAATGCAAACGTCGACTCAAACCGCAAGTTCAACTACTTTGAGCGTCTGACGCAGACACAGAGCATCGGTCAGGACATCCGCATCTACGGCATGGCAGATCTGCTTGAAAAGCGCGTGAACGGGTACCTTGCCATTTCACGGAAGAACATGCATAAGGGTATAAAAGACACGAACAGACTGTACATCGTAAGTAACGCTGCAAGTTTCATGTTCCAGATAATCTGTAACCTGTACATCGGACTCAAAGCCATTTTCGGTATGATTTCGACAGGTAACTTCATCAAGTATGTAAACACGATGATTGCGCTCGGTCTTGCAATCGGCCGTCTGTTCGACGACTGGCTGCAGGTGGATATGGTCTGCTCGTACCTCGTGTACTTTGCAGAGTTCCTTGACCTGGACAACAAGAAGTACGAGGGCAAGGAGCACATTGAGGCACGGTCCGCTGATAAGGCAGATGACGCTTCAAAGACAGCGGTTCCTGCATACGAGATTGAGTTCCGCGACGTCAGCTTCAGATATCCGGCAAGTGATGAGATGGTCTTAAGCCACGTAAACATCACGATGAAGTCGGGCGAAAAGATGGCATTTGTCGGCCAGAACGGTGCGGGTAAGACGACGTTCATCAAGCTGCTCTGCCGTCTGTACGACCCGACCGAAGGCGCAATTTTCCTAAACGGAAAGGATATCAGGGAGTACGACTACAAGGAGTACATGGCCATGTTCTCAGTCGTGTTCCAGGACTTCCAGCTCATGGCAAGCACCATCGCGGAGAACATCGCCATCGGTACTGACTACAAAGAGGATGAGATTACGGACGCGCTCGTACGCGCCGGTATGGAAGAGCGTCTTGGCCGTCTTGAGGATGGCATCAACACAAACCTGTACAATCTTGAGAAGAAGGGAATCGAGATTTCAGGCGGTGAGGCCCAGAAGATAGCTATTGCACGTGCGCTCTACAAAGACGCACCGTTCGTCATCATGGATGAGCCGACAAGTGCGCTCGACCCTATTGCAGAGTTCGACATCTACAACCGGTTCAACGACCTGGTCCAGAACAAGGCAGCAATCTACATTTCTCACAGAATGTCGAGCTGCCGCTTCTGCGACACGATTTACGTATTCGAGAAGGGACGCATCATCCAGCAAGGCAGCCACGACCAGCTTGTCGCTGACACGAACGGCCTCTACTGCCAGATGTGGACGGCACAGGCACAATATTATCAGAAGGAAGAAACACCGGCTTCAGAATGATTTCTGAAAAGTTACAGATTTGTTGCTTTGAGGGGCGCCGGCCGGCGCCCCTCATTGTTTTATAGCATGAAAAAGAGTATAAAAAGATATGGGTACATACACAAAAGAGGACATCCTCAAAATCGCTAAAGAAAAGGGAGTGCGCTTTGTACGCCTCCAGTTCACCGACAATCTTGGCACGCTCAAGAACGTTGCCATCTCAGCAAGCCAGCTTGAAAAGGCACTGAACAACCAGTGCATGTTCGACGGCTCATCCATTGAAGGCTTTGTCCGCATTGAAGAGTCTGACATGAAACTGTACCCGGACCTGAACAGTTTCGCCCTCTTTCCGTGGCGCGAAAACAACTCGGTCGCCCGCCTCATCTGCGACGTCTATAAGCCGGACGGCACGCCGTTCAACGGTTCCCCGCGCCAGATTCTGAAAAACGTGCTCGCTGAAGCCGCTGAAATGGGCTACACGTTCAACGTCGGCCCTGAACTCGAGTTCTTCCTGTTCAAGAAGGATGAAGATGGCAACCCGACGACGACAACAGTCGATGACGCAAGCTACTTTGACATGGGCCCTGTTGACCCGGGTGAAAACGTCAGACGCGACATTGTGCTTACCCTTGAGCAGATGGGCTATGAGATTGAGGCGTCGCACCATGAATGCGCACGCGGCCAGCACGAAATTGACTTCAAATACGGTGATGCGCTTACCACAGCAGACCGCGTCATGACGTTCAAGCTCGCCGTAAAGACGATTGCAAACAACCACGGCCTGTACGCCACATTCATGCCAAAGCCGATTTACGGCATTGCAGGAAGCGGCATGCACCTTAACCTTTCTATGTCAAAAGACGGCCAGAACATCTTCTACGACCCGGATGATAAAATCGGCCTTTCAAAGACCGCATACAGTTTCATCGCCGGCATCATGGAACACGTAAAGGGAATGACCGCGGTCTTAAACCCGCTCGTCAACTCTTACAAGCGCCTTGTGCCTGAGTTTGAGGCGCCTGTCTACATCGCATGGTCAGCCCAGAACAGAAGCCCGCTCATCCGCGTGCCGGCAGCCCGTGGAAAGGGAACGCGCATAGAGCTCCGCTCTGCAGACCCGAGCGCCAACCCGTACCTCGCTCTGGCAGTCGCCATTGCAGCAGGCATGGATGGCGTAAAACGCAGCCTTACCCCGCCACCGGCAGTTGACGGCAACATCTACGCCATGACTGCCGCACTGCGTAAGAAGCACCACATTGGAAACCTTCCGCGCACACTGCAGGATGCGCTCATCGAGCTGCAGAAAGACAGGCTCGTCTGCGACACGCTTGGCCCGCACATCCTCGACAAGTACGTTGAGGCAAAGCAGGTTGAGTGGCACGACTACACGACACGCGTCCACCAGTGGGAAGTAGACAACTACCTGGGCAAGTATTAAACTGAAAGCATGAAAGGCAATTTTTCTGCACTTGATGCAGTCCTCGCAAAGGAAATTGAGAAAGGCACGCTTGGCGGCTGCGGCATGTATGTTGAGCAGCACGGCAAGTGTGTATTCAGCAAGACATACGGCTCAGACAAGAGCGATTCAATCTACAAGATTTATTCCATGACAAAGCCGGTAACACTCGCGGCAGTCATGATATGCTACGAGCGCGGCCTTTTCACGCTGCAGGACAGGGTCGACCAGTACATCCCTGAAGTTGCCGCGACAAAAGTCTGGGAAAACGGGAAGCTTGTTCCGCAGAAACGCCCCATGACGATAAAGCACCTGCTCGACATGCAGAGCGGCATCGTGTATCCGGGGGATGTGACTGTTCCCGAAAAAGAGATGCAGAAAAAGCGCGAAGAGATGATTGCGTATCTTGAAAAAGGCGGAAAACTCGGCACGGTCGGCGTCTGCAAGGGGCTTGCATCATGCCCGCTCGAGTTCCAGCCGGGCGAAGGCTTCAGATACGGCGCATCAGCCGATTTACTGGGTGCCATTGTCGAAATAGTGACGGGCATGAAGTTCGGCGACTTCCTTAAAAAAGAGATTTTTGACCCGCTTGGCATGTGCGACACGTTCTTCTTTGTTCCAGAAGAAAAAATGCCGCGTCTTGCAAAGATGTACCACTGGAATGAAAAAGGCATCTGCGTGGAGCCTTCAAAAGAGCAGATTAAGTGGCTCAGCCTTGCAAACCCGACCGTTGAGCCTGAAATAGAGTCTGGTGGAGGCGGTCTTTTTTCAACAATCAAAGATTACGCAGCGTTCTGCCGCATGATGCTCGCAGGCGGCAAGTCCCCGGACGGCACGCACATCGTCGGAAGAAAGACGATTGAGCTTTTCGTACACGGAGCTACAACAGACGCCATGCGTGCCGCCTCAGAGTGGCTGTCGGATGAGCTCGCCGGTTACAGTTACGGCAATCTGCTCCGCGTTCTTGAAGACCCGGTCAAACAGAAAAGCAACGGCTCTAAAGGCGAATACGGTTGGGACGGCCTTACCGGCAACTATTTCATGATTGACCCGGAGGAAGACCTGTTCCTCATTTTCATGCAGCAGATTGCAGAAGGAAAGGATTTGAGCCTGCGCCGCCGTTACCGTGCCGCAGTGTACGGCGCACTCGACTGAGTTTAAGAGTACTCAGCTGTTAGCAGCCATGTCGAGGATGATGTCGGCAACTTCCATGGGAAGCGAAAGCGGTGCCGTGAACGGGTCGAGCACGAGTTTTTCAAGTTTCATCTTCTTCGCTTCTTCAACGCAGGCAACGACGCTTTTTTTCACGTAGGAAAAATCTTCTCCGTAGTCATCAGGAAGCTGCGCCATGTTAGTGAACATGGGATACGCCCTGCCCCCTTCATTGTCTTCAACTATATCCGGCTCAAGCGTCATCTCATCCCCCAGTTTCCAGCCACGGGGAGCAAAAAGCGCGCTCGAATGCCTGTCGAGCCACTTCTGGTCATTTTCGCTCAAAACAATGTTCATGGGCACGATTATTTCGCTGTCCTTGAGGAACCAGAGCAGTTTCATCAGTTTGTCGGTATCGGGAGCTTCCCGGTATTCATGCTTTAACTGAAGCAGGATGAGTCCATCCTTCATGAACGACTTGAGCTCTTCCTTTCCAGAAACTTCGGCAGCATGGTCCGCCATGAGGAAATCCATATACGTGTCTGCGTTCCAGAGCCCTTTCCTGATAAGCACTTTCTGAATCTCATCAATAAGGCGTTCCTCAGTATCTTCATCAATCTTGACGCCTGAATGACCGCCATGCCAGTCAATCTCGGGAAAGAGCTTTTCAAAGTGAGAGGCAGACAGAGCTTTCTTCTTGCCGCAGGAAAAAGCATCCCAGATGAACATGTCCGCGTAATGAAGGCGCTTCCCGTCCCGCCGCCAGCTTTCTTCCTCGAAACAGTTGCCGCGGAAGCTGCCGATCATGACGATGCCGTCTGCGTCAGTGCCAACCTGCTGCAGGATGAACATGTCTTCCGCTTCAAGAGACTGCCAGTCGTGTACGCTCCAGTTGAAGCAGAGCGGCCGTTCCCCTTTCTTCATGTGATTGATAAGTTTTTTGTGGTCAGCCGGCTTGTAATTGCCTGTAAGCGGATTCCAGCGCAGAATGTAAAGACTCACTAACTACCTCTCTCTTTATATTATACGTAAAGGATGGCCATTTCGCACACTTTTTTTGAAAAAAACGTGCAGTGAGCGCCTAAAAAAGAGTATGAACAATTACTCAACGGATACAATCAAAGCGCATTTCCCGGTGCTCCTGCTGCTTTTGGTATGCATCCTGCCTTTCATGGGCGGATGTTCCCACGATTCGCTTCCAGAAGCGTGGTCCACAAAAGAGGTGACCTTCCAGTTTGAGGCGGGCCCGGGCTCAATCTCCTGGTGGACGCCTGACAACACAAGTGAAAGCCGCATGCTTACCGACGACGAGGCCGCATCAGGCTTTGTCACACTCACCGTCCTTAAAGGAAGCGTCACGCCGGTGCTCTTCTACAGAACCGGCACTCTGGAACCGGAAGGCTGCATCTGGCCGGTGTCGGAAGAAATGGACGGAGCCGGCGGTTTCTGTTCCCGCATGCTCTGGCGGCTTCTCACCGAAACAAGCCCCGAGTCGGGCCCGCCGGAAGCTGTCCGCGCATTCTGTGCACGATTCAACTGGAAACGTTTCTGTGAGAAAGCTGCTTCCATTGAAGATCCCTGGAGCCTTGATCAGACTGCAATTCTCAGGGCTATAGCAGACGGAACCTTTACCTTGCGGGATTTACGCTGAAAAGCTGTAAACTAATTTGCTTGAAATAAGGAGAAAGCCGCGGTAAACTGAAAGTAATGAAGAGTACCCGTGTAAAACAAGGCCTCCGCGCTTTTTCAGCCTTTTTTGTAATTATTACCGCAGTATGCCTGTCTTCCTGCTCAAAAAAAACAGAAGATGCCGTTCTGCTTGAAAATGACGACCTTGTTCCAGCTGCACAGGGAACGCATCACTGGTACAGCTTCACCCGTGATGGCTTTGAGGAAATCCAGCTTCCACGGCTTGCACAAAAGCCAACGGGAAAACCATGGACAGAAGCTGCACGCATTTCTTCATCAGTGGCAACGGAATCACTTGCTTTTTTCACCGCAAACAGACGCGGTATTCTCATGGTGGACGGAAATGGTTCCCTTACGCTTAAAACTGATGTGCGTTTCTTTCCTGAACAGACAGTCGGCTCACTTTTCCTTGATGAAGGAAATCCTGTCTTCCACGTCTACAGAAACGCGGTGTTCAATACAAATGATGACGCTCATGAAGTTGCAATGCCGTTCATAGCTGAATACAACCTGGATATGGATATTTTCTATCCTGTTCTGTACCGCGACGATTTCAACATGACAGAAACGCAGGAAGTCAGTTCCATCACCGTCCGTAATGAACAGCTTTATCTTTCCATCAAGGATATGGGAAAGAAAACAACATTCGATTATTACAGGGTCGTTATTCCATCAACCTTTACGGATACAGCATCAGTCGCTCACTCAAGAACCATCGACAGCACATTGATTGAGCAGTCTGAGTTTCAGGCAACTGCAAATCCGGAACAGTTTTCTGCATCTCCTGCACGACTCAAGGAACTGCTGACAGCCATTCCTTCTTCTGTGAAATACAGCATAACCTATCAGACAACGGGCAATGAAAGCACACCAAAAACATATCTTCACGGCTTCACGGCGGATGCGGTTGATTCCATCATAACAGATGCATACGCAATGTCAGGAAGCAGCTGGATTGCCGCACTGTTCCCTGATGGAACCGTTTACTTCCAGGGAGCTCTGCCGGATATGTACATGGTTGCGAAAGGAAAACCCGTCTGTTTCTCAATGCCGGATCTTCCCAAAGGATACATCTGGACTGTTTTTGCCATTACAGGAAACATCATGACTGCCGGATGGGAAGAATCAGGCTTATACAAGACGGGAGCGGCAGGCTTCATCACTGTAGATTTGTCGAAGGTGCTTTATTAATGAAGAAAGTATTCTGCATACTGGTAACTGCACTCATCCTTTTGTTCCCTGCTGTGCTTTTTGCAGGTGAAAATGCCAATTCCGAATCCACTCAGTTTTTTTTCACGCTGGGACCGGTCGGCATGCTCAACACTGATACGCTGAGTGCGCCTTCTCCCATCCAGTTTTCCTGCGGCTTCGGCGCAGACATTCCCGTAACAAACTGGTTCGCTGTCTCGCCGTCCATGAGCATTTTCACTACCTATTATCTCTGGCGCGATGATGCAACCGGTGCCAGAGCATATCCAGCAGAAGTTGAAAACAGGACGGCTCTTGCGCCTTCTGCCATCATTGACGTTCCGGCAGTTTTTTCACTGCATGCAGGCAACAACTCATTCGCTCTCGGGCTGGGGGCTGCTTTCTTCGCCTGCTATGCTTTTCTTGCAGACAGTGTTCCAAAGACAGAAGCAGGTGACATCAAAAAAATAAACAGTTTTTTCTACAGTAATCTCCGCTTCCTCTATCCGTCAGTTCAGTTCACTTACGACTTCAAGACAGAAAGCGGCATGAAGGCGGGCGTCGTTCTGAAAGCTTTTATTCCGCTTGCCTCTCTCATGGAAGACCGCGGTCTTGATGGCGGAATGGCGGGCATCGCGTTCAGAATGACACTTCCGGGAAAAACGGAATAAGCAAACTTGTTTATTCTGCTTTCCGGGATGCACGATCGTTTGTATCAATTGATTTTCCGAAAACGAAAAAGCGGTCGTAAAGATACTCCAAAACAAAGTTCGCAACCATATTGATGGCGGTCACGAGGAAGTCGTTCCACAGAAGCGTTTCAACCAGATAGTTACCAAGCCATGTTGAAACCGGAGTAAAGACTGCGTAAAAACCAGCCACTTTCAGCATGGCGACAGGAACGTTGCTTGCGGATTGGAACGTAAAGTTCCTGTTGAGCGTAAAATTCCAGATAACCGAAAGGATAAGCGCAATCAGGTAGGATGGCCAGTAAGGCATTTTGAAAGCCAGCTCGAAAAGCGTAAACGAACCTATTTCAATGAGCCCCGCAGATGCTGAAAAGAGCGTAAAGAGAATCATCCTCTTCAACTCGCCGTTTTTTGTACTTTTTGTTTTCATACCTACAGTGTATTCAGCTTACACTAAAATAGCAACACGGCTGTGTGCGGGAGGGCTGTCCCTCCCGCACACAAACCGTCTACTTCCGGTTCCGCTGCATCCAGTCGACTGCGTAGTCCACAAGGAGGCGCTGATTTACGAGACGGCACTCGGCGTTTCCAATCTTTCCGAAGCGGATGACAGACTCATCGCCCCAGAAACGGGACTCAAACGCTTTTCCAATCATGTTGAAGTCCTCATCCTGATACGCGACGTCGTGATACGGGCATTTTGTGCCATCCGGAAGCGTGACTTCCTCTGTGTAGATGAACTTGCCGGGCCAGGACGCGCGGTTTTCAGCCAGATGCAGCATGGTGCACGTGCTGTAATCGGTGCCTATCATAAGCGACCAGCCGTCGTTTTCGTAGAGCCGCGCGAGCGTGCTTTTCTCGCCGTTCTCAAATGAAAGGCCTTCCTCTGTGTATGGAACGCTCGCAGCGATGTCCGCTTTTGCGCGCCCCCAGACGGCAAACGCAGCAATCAGCTGGTTGGTCTTGACGACGTCGCCCTGCTTTTTGAACGCGTCGTTCACAATGCTCAGGTTCGGCTTGTAATCGCCGTAGCAGTTATACGCAGGCATGGCGACGATGCCGCTTTCAGAAACTGCTTCCTCCAGCGCGCAGATAAGGTCATCAGGCCCGTTTTCAAGGCGCCCCACTTTTGAAAGCGCAACGTGAACAAGAAGCTTCATCCCCGGCGTAACGCCAATCACCTCGAGCTGTGTCTTAAGTTCATCCTTTGTCAAAAGCTGTTCGTCTGCCATAAGCGGCCTCCCCTACATCCATCATACACGTTTATCAGTTTTTCTGCTGATATATTGCATTATCTGACTTTATGCGCGACATGTCACGTAACGCACAGTTGAGAAGCGTAGAGATTGCGTAGAGTTTCAAATGGTCATCTGTGTTTGTAACAGCAATACTGAAAACTATACGCTTCCACATTTCCTGCAAATCTTTTTTTGGAGTAACGCTGTTCTGTCTGATAGCCTGAGCTATATCTAAATAACTTACACCTGAATCAGCACCATAACCATCTTTTTTGCCTAAAACTGTCATTGCCGAAACAAAATGGATTCTGGCTGGAGTTGCATCTGTACTGTCTTTACCAACGCGGTCAAATCTTTTTACAAGGAATGTATGACCGTTTTTAGAAAAGCGTTCACATTTAGCCTCGGGAACATTTAATCCACACATAACAGCAAGTTCATGAATCACCATTTCCCAAGCGCCCGTGTCTATTGAATCATGTTTTGACGGAAACTTTGCAATCCATAAACTTCCGTCTGGAGCACGGACAGTTGCTTTTGGTCGCGCTCCACCAAGTGATGAACCTGACTGTAACAACAATTAAAGCCACTGTTTAATTTCTTCATCAGTTCCATCCCCTGCATCAAAACGGAAAGCAGCATCTTCAAGTTCGCGGATACTTGTCCAGACAGGAATGATGTGCTCTTTGTCGTCAGCAAGAAAATATCCATCTTCCGAAGTTTTAAATCTTAATGCACCAGTACGCAGTTCATCCTGAATACCAAGAAGATAATCGCTTTCTGTAAGCTTTTTCTTTTCACGGCCTTCTTCCTTTGCAAGAACTGCTTCTCGTCTTGTCATTAAAACACGGCCCCAGCGGTCAGGACATGAATCTGTAAAAACACCAAAAAGAGTTTTATCCTGTTCCAGAAACTGACGGCCAGAATAAAACTGCAAATCAGGATCAAAAAATGAAATAGGATTTTCTTTAAGCCATGCAGGATTGTATTCAAAAGAGAAGATTTCTTTATTTTTAAGATTCTGAGAAAACAAGGTGCCAATCAATTTTGGACCATGTAAATTTTCCCAGTCACCATAAACAAATATGGATTTAGTTTGTTCTGCCATAATTATTTTTTAGGAGCCCTCATCCTGACCGGTAAATTCAAATCCTGTAATTTACGGCCAAGTTCATCATCTTTTGCAACAAGAAGAATGTCTTTTTCAAGTTTAAGTGCATTCAAAACCGAAACGTAAATGCCCATTGCAACAGAAGGGGAACCTTTTTCAACAGCCCACAGCGTTGCCCGGCTTATTCCTGCACATTCCGCAACAAGTTCTACTGAAAAGCCACGGCGCAAACGTGCCAGCCGGATATTTTCGCCCATTTCTGTAAGGATATTCTGAAGATTTGGTAATAATACGACTGCGCTCTTCCCCATAACGTTTATAATTATAAACGTATGGTTGGTATATGTCAATAAATATAAACATTATAAAAAGCAGAACGAATTAATAACTGATGGGGATTGTTTTTGTTGGTTCGGTGTATCACCTTCCGAAAACGGAAGGTCTAGACAGCGAAATCATGCGTTAGTTATCGTAAGCCGAGGAAACTGAATGATAAATACAGAGAACTAAAAAGAGTGCAAATGAAACAGTATAATATGCAAAGGTAAAATGTTGAAAACTGTGTGTTCAGTGGTATAACTGGCTTGCTTGATGAGAGCGCAAATCTAAAGTTGATGATATGTTTTATAGTAACAGGTATTTTTATCTTTTATGTGTCACCTATAAGAAAATTAATTTTTTCATTCAGCAGGCGTATGTGAAGGTGAGCGGGAAGGGCAGTGTTTCGACGAAAGCCCGGACAAACAAAGTTTGCGGGATCAATCATTTCAATTAAGACCGGCAGATCGTCCCGGACGAGGATCTTCCCCTCGTTCCGGAAGGAACTGAGATACGGATATTGACAAGTTTTGATCAGGATGGCAATTCAACAGGCTGGGGACAGTATCTGACAGAGGACACGGTCTGGGTGCAATGCGAAGTACCTGTCGGGGATCAGAACTATTACGGTTGGTTCATACATGTGGAGGACATCTCCTTCGATCCGAGACTCAAGTTGCCGTCAATGTGGACAGAAGGATGATGTTTATTTTTCTGAATGGACTGATACTTTGGGATTAAGTTCGCTTATGCGTGAAGCCCCAGGAATTTTTGATACTGAAACTCTTCCGGCCTTAACATCAGAACCGGCTATGCTTATAAGGCGGGTCAAGTAAACAAGGTGAGAGGCAGGCAGAAACGTTCTTCGCCTGCTTTCTTTCTGCGCGTCGGCTGCACTGCTTTGCAAACTATAACTATTTAGAAAATATTCTAAATAGTTATAGACTTTTTATCATGATTGGTGTATTCTCTATTTAGACGATAGTCTAAATAGTAGCGATTTGTGCATTATTTGCGAAAGAAATTGTTTTCATGAGTTTTAACGAAACGATGAAAGCTCTGTCAGATCCTACCCGACGAGCCATCCTGAATATGCTGAAGAACCGGACAATGGCCGCGGGAGATATTGCTTCGCAATTTGATATGACAGGTGCTACGATCTCGCATCATCTGTCAATTTTGAAGAAAGCGAAATTGATCTTAGAGGATAAGCAGAAAAACTACATTTATTACTCATTGAATGCTTCCGTTCTGGAGGAAGTTTTATTATGGATCACAGATCTGAAAGGAGGTCAGAATCATGAACGAGAAGAAGATTGATAAAAAAGCGCTCATTCTTAGCAGTATGGTGTGTCTGATCCCGGTGCTTGCCGGTATCATTCTGTATGCTAAACTGCCGGACACCATAGCAACGCATTGGGACTCGACGGGCGCCGTGAATGGAACCAGTTCCAAGTTTGTCGGCAGTATCGTTTTTCCGGGAATCTTACTTGCAGTCAATCTGCTCATGCAGCCCATTATGCGGATGGATCCGAAATACGCAAATATGGGGGAAAAGATGAAACTGTGTGTACAGTGGATCATCCCGATAGTCTCCATCGTATGCTCGGGAACAACACTTTCCCATGCGCTTGGCATTGCTGTTCCGGTACAGATGATTGCTCCCATGTTATGCGGTTTGATTTTTATCGTGGTCGGTAATTATCTTCCAAAGACACAGCAAAGCTACACTCTGGGCATCAAGCTTCCATGGACCCTCCACAGTGAGGACAACTGGAACAAGACCCACCGTATGGCAAGCTATGTATGGGTGATTTGCGGCTTTGGTATGATCATCGCCAGCCTATTGCCATATCGTCGTATTACATTCCCTGTCCTTGTTGCGTGTATGGTTCTGATTCCGACGGTTTACTCCTGTTTTTATTACAAGAAGAATGAAGGAGGTACAAAATGAGATTTTCAACAACATTGCTTGCTGTTCGGGACATGAATCGTTCTCTTGCGTTTTATAAAACCTTCTTTGATCAGGACGTTGTGTGTGATCTGGGATGGAACAAGACATTAACCTGCGGTCTTGCTCTTCAATTGCATTTTGATAAACTATGCGGTTTCTCCGAAGATAAAATGCAATTTGGCACACATAATATGGAACTGTATTTTGAAACAGAAGGACTGGATGCTTTTCTTGAGCTTTTGGCTGCGCATCCGGAAGTGAAACGCCTTCATGACGTAAAAAAATATGAATGGAAGCAGCGGGTCGTTCGCATTTATGACCCGGATGGGCACATTATCGAGGTTGGAGAAAGTATGGAGAGTGTTGCTTTTCGGGAATTTTCGAAAGGTTATTCCGTACAGGAGACTGCAGAGTTGATTCAGCACCCGACAGAGCTTGTAGAAAAATGGTATGAGCATTACTTGACGAAGAAGGGGAATTGAGGCTTATGAATGTTTCTGTTATCCCATATCTCGCCTTCAACGGCAACTGTAAAGAAGCAGTTGACAGATATATCCGTGTGTTCGGTGGACAGGTGAAGTATATTTCGTATTGGGGAAAGGAAAACTGTGACGACCCTTTCCGATGGGGAAAGGTCATGCATGTGGAGTTCGATCTCGGCAACACACAGATGAGCGCAAGCGATCCGCCGTTCAAGGTTGTCAATAGCAGTACCGTAAGGCTGATGATTCATATGGATCATAAAGAGGATGCATTGAGGGCCGTTGAGACCCTATCGGAAGGCGGAACTGTCATTGCTCCACTTTCACCTCACCCCAAGCCCGATGACAGTGGTATGGGTGCTGTCGTAAAGGATGCCTATGGATATCAGTGGATCTTCACCTGTCCAAATCCTGACTACGAAGAATAAAGGAGAAATATGGTGACTGGAGGGAAGTATACTGATATTATCGGGAAAAAATCAGATATTAGGTTAATTCTGTCTTCAACGCATCGCTTTACGAATTGTTTCGACAGGTAAAAAATATGTTAAGGCTTTATCCGTAAAGGATTGAAATCCAAACTGTTCATAAAATGAAGCAGACGATTCTTTTGCATCAACAATAATAAAATAAAGACCTGTAATATCTGCAACGTGGACTGTTTTTATAAACGCCTGTGTCAGAAGGTATTTTCCAATCCCTTTTTTTTGAAATGATTTATTTACAGCTAGTCTTGCAACGCGTAATGCTGGTATTGGATATTTAGGAAGATGATTTTTTGCATTTTCCGGTAAATCTTCGAATTTAACTTGAGCAGTAGCAATGGTAAAATATCCTGCTATTTCTTTTGTTTGAGTGAGTGCAATAAATGTCTTTCCAATTCCAAGTTTATCGTTTTTTTCTGCATAACGAGAAAGATAAATGTTTACTTCTTCAATACCGCAATCAAAAGTTTTTAGAAGATTTTTTTGAGGAAGTTCACTTATAGAGATAAGGTATAAAACATGAATCAACGAAACAACCTCTTGAGTGCTTCATTTGGTTCAGGAGGATTTTCCAATGCAGCAAGAATGCGATTTCTGTCCTGGTCGGCAAGCAATAAAACTTCTTCTTCATCTAAATCAATTTTTGCCTGTTTAAGCGATGTTGTAATAATGTAGGAAGAAAGCGAAAGATGTTTTAATTCTGCGGCACGTTCCAGAAGTTTTTTTTCTTCATCATTTATGCGTAAATCTATTCTTTCATTTTTCAAAGCCGGAATAGCCATATTTTACCTCCGATAAAGTATAATACAACGTACGGAAATTGTACACACAATAAATATCTTTTTTGTTTAGAATCGTTTTTTAATATGTCATACAGTTGTCATATTAAGTATATTATAATCAAATCAGAAATGATGATAGAAAACGAATTGATAAAAAATTTAGGCAGACTTCACACCACGGAAATGGGGATTAATCGAATCCAAAAAAATCTTGCTCTCGCCTGTGATGATGTAGTTGAATGGTGCAAAAATCAGATAAAAATTGCCGGTGCGGATTGTGATAAAAATATTTCCCGCAAAGGCAAAAACTGGTATGTGGATATTGGAAGTGGCATTATCACAGTGAATGCTTACAGTTATACAATTATTACGGCACATAAAAAGAAAAATGCAAATTGCAAAGACAAACTAAAAACGGCCGCGCGTCTTTGGAAAAATTTACCGGTGAAATAAATTATGAACAGGAAGTGTGATAAAATGGCATTTGATTTTAAGAAAGAATACAAAGATTTTTACATACCAAAAAATAAGCCGGCAATTGTGAATGTTCCAAAAATGAATTACATCGCAATTCGAGGAAAAGGGAATCCTAACGAAGAAGGCGGCGAGTATAAAACTGCGATTGGTGTTCTGTATGCCATTGCGTATACTATTAAAATGAGCAAAATGGGCGAACACAGAATTGACGGTTATTTTGATTACGTTGTTCCACCGCTGGAAGGCTTTTGGTGGCAAAAAGGAATTGATGGCGTTGATTATTCACACAAGGAAAGTTTCTGCTGGATAAGCGCGATTCGTCTGCCGGATTTTGTGACTAAAGCTGAGTTTGATTGGGCGGTAAAAACTGCGGAAGAGAAGAAAAAGATTGACTGTTCGCGCGCAGAGTTTTTGACTATTGAGGAAGGATTGTGTGTTCAGATAATGCACAACGGTTCGTATGACGATGAGCCTGCTTCCATTGAATTGATGAATAGTTTTATTGCAGAAAACGGCTGTGAAAATGATTTTTCTGATACGGACAAGATAGATACTTTTGGTGGAATTTTGAAAAACCGTTTGCATCACGAGGTTTATCTTTCTGATCCAAGAAAATGCGCGGTAGAAAAGTTGAAGACGGTAATCAGGCATCCGATTAAAAATAAATAGTAAACTTATGCATTTTGTAAACGCTAAATCAATTTTATCTGCTCAAAACGGAATGAACCTTTTCCGTGGATGTACTCACGGCTGTATTTACTGCGATGCACGTTCACTTTGCTATCATACGCCAATTCCGTTTGAAGACATTGAAGTAAAACAGAATGCCCCTGAACTTCTTGCCGCTGCCCTTGCCAAAAAACGCAAACGCTGCATGATTGGAACTGGCTCCATGAGTGATCCGTATTTACATGCAGAAGAAAAACTTTTGCTTACCCGACGTTGCCTTGAAATTATTGAACGCAACGGTTTTGGTCTTGCAATTCAAACTAAATCTGCAAGAATTCTCCGCGATTTTGATGTAATCTGTGCCATAAACAAAAAGTCAAAAGCTGTAGTTCAGATGACGCTTACCACTTTTGACGAAAACGTATGTCGCCTTGTAGAACCAGCCGTCAGCACTACACGCGAACGTTTTGAAACGCTCATGAAGTTTAAGGAAGCAGGAGTTCCTACAATCGTCTGGTTTACTCCAGTTCTGCCGTTTATAAATGACACCGAAGAAAACCTCTTTGGCATTTTGGATTACTGCAAAAAAGCCGGAGTAAAAGGAATCATCAAGTTTGATTTTGGAGTAACGCTCCGTGAAGGCGACCGTGAATATTTTTATGAATGTCTGGATAAATCTTTCCCCGGAATGAAGCAGCGTTATCAACAGTTTTATGGAAATGCCTACAATGTACTCAGCCCGAATAACTCAAAATTGATGAAAATATTCCGTCAGTTTTGCAAGGAAAACAATATGAAGGTGGACGGAGAGTGTTTTGAATATATGCGCGAATTTCCGGAAGGCGGTGGAGACGGGCAACAGGAATTTGAGTTTTAATTCCCTCTAAATTGAAGTACGCGTCTTTCCGGCGACAAGTTCATAGCTGCGTTTCGTCATTTCAGCAAGCATATCCCAGTCAGTGACGCTTGTCAGCAGAACACTCACCCAGTGCTTCTTGTTCATATGATAAGCGGGAAAAAATGACTTTCCGTCAATCAGCTGATCACGCTTTTCAGGGTCTACTTTCAGGTTCACGGCAGACACGGGTTCGTCGCTTTCAAAGCCAAATCTGCGGTATGTAATGTCCATGACAAGCGCGAACATCTTGTTGTTGGGGCAGCGCCAGACCGCCGTCGAAACGTCGCCCTCGTAATCAGGCCACGGATAGTCGACCGCGCATTCAAACGCCTTTGGCAGGTACGCCTCAAACTTCTCGCGGATATTGCACGATTCAAAGCAGGTCGCGCGGAACTCATCAACGAGAGAACGCACCTGCTCACGGAGTTCAGCCACAAACGAGCCGACAGACTGCTTCACATCAAAAAGTACATACCGCTCATCCGTCTCGCGCTCAAACACTTCTGCAGTGAGTGTGTCTGCTGAAAGCGAGCCGTCTTGCCGGGATTCGCCAGTCACGGTAAGCAACGCATAGAAGTCAGTACCCGTAAGATCACGCTTCAGGACATACGAGCCCCCGCACTTCTCAAAGCCGAACCCTGCAAAGCGTTCATAAAGCGGAACTGCCGAACGGAAGATGTAACTGAAATCCATGAAATCAGTGTAGCACAAGAAGGTACAGAAAGAGAATGCGCATTGCCCCCGAAAAGCAATCAACAGTACACGCATCGCCCGCGAGTGCTGCGTTTGGCGGCGAAGCGAAAACAGCTGCCATTAAAGAAAAATCTATGCGGGAGGGACGGGCCGCATGGGAGTGACTGACGCGGCCGTAGGCGGGACTGGCACGGTGCAGTATCGGCAGGGCTTTGCCCGCCACCCTGCCGCCGACTGCGCCGGGACAGTCACGCCGAGAGGCCGCGGCAGGCACGCACAGGAGGCCCGTCCCTCCCGCACGCATATGTCTTAATCAGCTGTTTTCGGCGAAGCTTCCGGTGTACAGCTGGTAGTACTTTCCTTTCTGCGCGATGAGCTCGTCGTGGTTTCCGCGCTCGATGACGCGTCCTTCTTCAAGAACGAGAATCTGGTCCGCGTTTCTGACAGTGGACAGGCGGTGCGCGATGACGAAAACGGTGCGGCCCTGCATCAGGCTGTCCATTCCCTTCTCGATGAGCGCCTCAGTGCGCGTATCGATGGAGCTCGTTGCCTCATCAAGGATGAGGACCGGCGGGTCAGCAACTGCGGCGCGCGCAATGGCGAGCAGCTGTCTCTGGCCCTGACTTAAGTTTCCGCCGTCGCCGGTGATGACCGTGTCATAGCCCTGCGGCAGGTGGCGGATGAAGTAGTCAGCGTTTGCAAGCTTTGCAGCGTTCTCAATCTCCGTCTGGCCCGCGTCGAGCTTTCCGAAGCGGATGTTGTCGGCAATCGTGCCGGTGAACAGGTGCGTATCCTGCAGAACCATGCCGAGTGAGCGGCGCAGGTCAGCCTTCTTGATCTTGCCGATGTTGATGCCGTCGTAGCGGATCTTGCTTGCTCCACTTCCGTCAGCGCCTGCCGGCACATCATAGAAGCGGTTTATCAGATTGGTGATTGTAGTCTTTCCAGAGCCTGTTGAGCCGACGAGCGCTATCTTCTCGCCGGGCTTGGCTGTCATGACGATGTCGTGCAGGACAGTCTTTTCAGGCACATAGCCGAACGTAACCTCGTCGAACTGAACCTCGCCCTTAAGCGGCTGGTAGGTCAGCGTGCCGTCTCCGTGCGGATGCTTCCATGCCCACTTGCCTGTCGGCAGGAACGCCTCGGTGATGGTGCCATCCGGGAGGATGTTTGCATTTACGAGCGTTACGTAGCCTTCGTCGCTTTCAGGTGTCTCATCAATAACGTTGAAGATGCGCTCAGAACCGGCGAGTGCGTTCAGTACGCTGTTAAAGAGCTGTGCAACCTCAGTTACCGGGCGGGTAAAGCCCTGTGAGTACTGAAGGAATGATGCGATAGTACCGATATCAAGCCTACCCGCGATAATCAGCAGACAGCCTGCAATGGCGGTGAGCGCGTAGTTGATGTGGCCCATGTTGTTCATAAGCGGGCCGAGAATGTTTACGAGTTTGTTTGCACGCGTTCCGGATGCACACAGCGCGTCGTTGAGTGCGGCAAACTCCTCTTTTGAAGCTTCTTCGCGGTTGAATACCTTGACAACTTTCTGACCTTCAATGAACTCTTCGATATAGCCGTTTACACGGCCCATGTTCTTCTGCTGTTCGCGGAAGGCCGCGCCAGAGTACTTGCCGACAATGCCGGTAGCCGCAACCATGACGATGATGCAGACAATGACGAGCAGCGTCAGGATCGGGCTCAGGATGAGCATCATGATGAACGTGGTCGTAACTGAAAGCACCGTTGAAAGGAAGCGCGGAACAACCTGGCTCAGCATATCACGAAGCGTATCACAGTCGTTGGTGAAGCGGCTCATGAGCTCACCGTGCGTGTATTTGTCGAAGTATTTAATAGGAAGCTTTTCCAGGTGGTCGAACAGCTCAGTCCTGATGCGGAACAGCGTGCTTGAACAGATTACGAGCATGATGCGGCTGTTGAGCCAGGAAGCAAGAGAAGCTGCGGTAAATACAAAAACACCCAGAATGAGCAGTCTCAGGAACTCAGTCAGGTCAGGATTCTGCTGGCCGATGAGCGGAATGATGTAGTCGTTGAGCACCGGCTTCAGCATATACATACCGACAGCCGTTGCCGCTGAGTTTATGATGATGCAGAGTACGACAATCGCAAACTGGAATTTGTACTCAGCCATGTACTTAATCAGGCGTTTGAGCGTCTTTCCGGCGTTCTTCGGTTTTTCCATCGGACGGCCACGGCCTCTTCCTCCTGGTCCACCCTTTCCTTTTGGTCCGTTTCCCTGAGGGAACTTATTTTCTTTATTTTCTGCCATTTTCAGTTCCTCCCTCAGTCGCTTTCAGGGCGATCCATATCGCCCGAGCCCTTAAGCTGTGATTCATAAACTTCGCGGTAAATCGCGCTTGTTTCAATAAGCTGGTCATGCGTTCCGGAATCTACGACTCGGCCCTCGTCCATGACGAAAATGACGTCTGCGTCCTTAACGGATGCAATTCTCTGCGCAATGATGATCTTTGTCGTTTCAGGAAGCGACGTACGCAGTGCCTCGCGGATCTTTGCGTCAGTCGCCGTATCAACAGCGCTCGTACTGTCGTCAAAGATGATGATCTTAGGCTTCTTCAAAAGAGCGCGTGCAATACACAGGCGCTGCTTCTGGCCGCCTGACACGTTTACACCACCCTGTCCGAGTTCAGTGTCATAACCTTCAGGGAAGCTCATGATGAAGTCATGGGCACAGGCGGCGCGGCACGCTGCCTCAATCTCAGCGTCAGAGGCGTTTACATCACCCCAGCGCAGGTTTTCGCGGATGGTGCCTGAGAAAAGCACGTTCTTCTGCAGAACCATGGCGACGTCTTCACGAAGCGGTTTCAGGCCGTAGTCGCGGACATCGTGGCCGCCGACCTCAACGCTTCCTGAAAGCACGTCGTACAGGCGCGGAATCATGGAAACGAGCGTCGTCTTTGATGAGCCCGTTCCTCCGATAATGCCGACTACCTGGCCGCTTTTTATTGAAAGCGACACGTCACGGAGCACGGCAGTCTCCATCCGCTTGTCATAGCTGAACGACACGTTCTTGAAGACAACTGAGCCATCTGATGGCTTGAGCGCGCTGTCACCTGAGTCAGTCAGGTCGAGCGGCTCATCAAGCACTTCGCAGATACGCTGTATAGAGGCTCGTGAAATGACGAGCATGACAAATATCATTGAAATCATCATGAGTGATGAAAGAATCTGTGTCAGATAGGTGATGAAACTGATGAGCTCACCGGTCTGCATGTCGCCCGCGATAATCTGGTTACCGCCGAACCACATCATGACGATGATGCTCATATACATGACGAGCATGAGGATCGGCATGTTCAGAATGACGAGCTTTTCTGCCTTTACCTGGGCGCTGCGCACATCATCCGCTGCCTGGCGGAACTTTTCGCTTTCGTGGTCTTCGCGGACGAACGCCTTCACTGCACGGATGCCGATCAGGTTTTCCTGCACGGATGCGTTGAGTTTGTCAAACTTCTTCATCATCGCTTCAAAGCGCGGATGAGCTTTTGTCATGATGAGCGCCGCAGGAATTGCGACACACGGAATGGCTACAAGGAAAATGAGTGAAAGCCGTGCGTTCATATAGACTGCCATGACGATGGCGCTTATGAACATGAACGGAGCCCTGAAACACATGCGGATAATCATTGCGTACGTGTTCTGGGCATTGGTGACGTCTGTGGTAAGGCGCGTCACCAGAGAAGCGGTGCTGAACTTATCCACGTTGAAGAACGAAAAGTCCTGCACCTTGCTGAAAAGGCGGCGGCGCAGGTTGTGTGAAAAGCCCTGTGAAGCCGTTGCCGCAAGACATCCGGAGACGACACCGCAGGAGAGAGAGAGAAGCGACGCGCCGATCATCAGAAGACCGACGAGCGTTACATACTTTGCATCGTGATTTGGAATGCCCACATCGATAATGCGGGCCATGATGAGCGGGATGAGGACTTCAAGGAAAACCTCTCCCATGATTGTGACCGGGGCAAGTACCGTAGCTACCCTGTACTTTCTTTCAAGGCCGGTCATGAGTTTCTTTACTGTCGACATGAATTAAATATCATAAAATAAAGGTTTTAAGTCAATCAGAATTTTACTTTACACTTTCCAGCTGGTCAAAGAATTCCTTTCGGGCGGCGGCGTATTCGGTGTTGTATTCTTCGTTGTTGCCACGGTGCAGTTTGCTTAAGTACGAGTGGGCAAAGTTGGCATCCGATTCGACACGGCTTAAGACGGCAAGGCCTACACTTGAGCACAGGTCAGAAATCCGTTCTATATTCGTAAGAATGTTGAGGAACGACGTACCGGTAATGGTGTCGCACGTACCGTCGCGAAGGCGTGTCAGGTGGTTGTCATGCAGCATGTTCACCATGTCATCCACCACTTCTTCAAGCGGCTCAACGTGGCGCGCTGCCTTAAGGTCGCGGGAACGGAATGCCTGCTGTATGTTGTCGAATATCTGGCGGATTATGCTGCCCGTTACATCAAGTTCCCTGAGCGCACTTTCAGAAAGCGTACCGCCGCTTTCATTCAGGGCACGGGCTTCTTTTGCAATGTTCATGGCATGGTCGCCGATGCGCTCAAAAAGGTCGGCGCACTTAAAGTATTCGTTAAAGATGCGCACATGCTCTTCTTCATGCACATACGGGCTGAACTGGCCCAGGTACCGGCTGACGTTATCGGTGAGCACGTCAAGCTGTTCTTCCTGTTCATCAATCTCGGTAAAAAGGGCGCTATCGTACGTGGCAAGCAGGCTGAGTGCCTTGCTGAAGTTTTCAACAGCCAGGCGGAGTGTCACCTGCAGAAGGTTGTAGCAGCTGCGGAGTGTAAGGGCCGGCGTGTTGAAGAACGCAGGGTTAAGGGCCTGAATTTTGTCGTCATAGGGACCTGCTTTTACCGGAGCTGAACGGATAATCTTCATTGAAAGTTTCTCATATACCGGCAGCAGCGGGAAAAGAACGACTGAACAGCCCAGATTGAAGATGGTGTTTGTATTCGCAATGTCACCGGAGCGCACCGTCATATCCCAAAGGCCTTCAAGAAGCCCCATCTGATGCAGCACAGTTACCACAACAAGAACGACGACGGTTTCACTCAGGTTGAACAGGATGTTGACGATTCCGACACGGCGGGCATCTTCTTTTGCGCCGATTGAGCACACGATAGCCGTAGTTATGCAATCTCCAAGGTAAATACCGACAATTACGGAATAAATGGACTTGAATGCAAGAAGCCCCGTGGTACTGAACGCCTGAAGAATACCGATTGTTGCACTTGAACTCTGAAGCACGAACGCGACACCGGCGCCGGTCAGGTATCCGATGAACGGATTGTCACCCAATGTGCTGAAAAGGGTGTTGAAAACGCCTGAATCGTTAAGGTTGGAAACGGCGCCCGTCATGTTGAGAAGGCCTGAGAAAAGAATTCCGAAGCCCATGGCAATCTTTCCGCCGTTTTCAGCACGCTTCGTTCTTGACGCCATGATGCAGATAATGCCGATTATCAGGGCAACAGGCGCCAGGGTTGAAGGCTTGAAGAACTGCAACACGCCGGCAGCACCTGATGAGTCAATATCAAGAAGGCGGATAATCTGGCCGGTAACCGTAGTACCGACGTTCGCACCCACAATAATGCCGAGTGACTGTCTGAGCGTCAGGATGCCGGCTCCGACAAGGCCTGCGGTAATGACAATAGTCGCCGTTGATGACTGGATTATGGCAGTTACCACAACGCCAAGGAAAAAAGCCTTTATGGCATTATTGGTAATTTTTTCCATGATGATTTTCAGTGTACCGGAAGAGCTTTCCTTAAGGCTGTCTCCCATCAGGCGCATGCCGTACAGGAACATGGCAAGTCCACCGAACAATGTAATTACGTCAAAAATACTCATCACGCGGATTTTACCATAATTCAACACAGAATGTATAGAAAGACAGTTGAGTAACCAACGTTACCCCAAAAGTAACAAAGGTCACCCCGGAAAAGTATTGCATTCTCATCCTTCTGGCCGTATATTCGGGGTAACGAAACGCAAAGGAGGTCAGGTTTATGGAACAAATCATTGAAATCATCCGTGATTTTCTTCCATGGTTCTGGGTTGCAGTTACGATTCTCTGCATCGTAATTGAAACGTTCACCCTCTCCCTGACGACCATCTGGTTTGCAATAAGCGCGTTCGTAATGGTATTCCTTGCCTTTACGCCACTGCCGTTTGCAGCCCAGTTGTCCATCTTCGTCGTGCTTTCGCTGATTCTGCTTATTTTCACACGTCCGTTGCTGAAAAAGAAGCTTAATCAGAAGAAAATCGCAACGAACTATGAGCGGACAATCGGTCAGATTGCGGTAGTCACCAGAAAGATTACCGCACTCGAAAAGGGAACCGTTAAGCTTAACGGAATGGAGTGGACTGCCACCGTCAAAGACGACATCGTCTTAGAGGAAGGCACCAAGTGTATTATTGAAGAAATCACAGGCGTTACAGCCTGTGTAAAGCAGATCTGAGCAGAGCAAGCCGGATCTGGAGAGTTTATCAAATTAACATAGCGGCTGGCATTCATCTGCCAGTTGCAAAAAGGAGAAAGTCATGTACGTAATTATTGCATTGATTGTCATCGTGATGATCCTCATCATCACAAACATCAGGATCGTTCCGCAGTCAGACGCTGTCGTCATTGAGCGTCTCGGTTCATACAACACAACCTGGCAGACGGGTCTTCACGTTAAGTTCCCGTTCATCGACAGAATGGCAAAGAAGGTAAGCCTTAAGGAGAAGGTCCTGGACTTTCCGCCACAGCCAGTCATCACCAAGGATAACGTAACCATGGAGATTGACACCGTCGTCTACATGCAGATTACTGATCCGAAAATGTATACCTATGGTGTTGAAAACCCTAACTTCGCCATTGAGACACTGACAGCAACAACGCTCCGCAACATCATCGGTGAGCTGGACCTTGACCAGACGTTGACAAGCCGCGACGTCATCAACACAAAGATGCGCCAGATTCTTGATGAGGCAACAGACCCGTGGGGCATCAAGGTAAACCGCGTTGAGGTTAAGAACATCATGCCGCCTGCAGCAATTCAGGAAGCAATGGAAAAGCAGATGAGGGCTGAGCGCGAACGCCGTGAGAAGATTCTCGTTGCTGAAGGTGAGAAGCAGTCACAGATTCTGGTTGCAGAAGGAAAGAAGCAGTCAATGATCCTGCAGGCTGAAGCTGAGAAGGAAGCTGCCGTACGCAAGGCTGAAGGTGAGGCTCAGGCTATTCTTGAAGTCCAGAAGGCAACCGCAGACGGTCTTAAGATGATTAAGGAAGTCGGTCTTGATGATGCTGTCATCAAGCTCAGAAGCCTTGAGACAATGGAGAAGGCAGCCGATGGTCAGGCAACAAAGATCATCGTGCCGGCTGATTTCCAGAACCTCGCTGGCGTAGTAACCGCAATTTCTGAGATCACAAAGAAGTAAACGCACACGAAGCTAAAAAAACGGATGGACAACCATCCGTTTTTTTTTATGCTTCTTCCTTTTTACGGCGCCAGCCGGAGAAAAGCGGATCTGTCGGCGGTTCCGGCGAGGGCGCGAGCCGGGAGGGAAGCGAGCTCACAGCAAAAAAAGCTTTAATTTTGGGGGAAATGGTCCCTGAAAGCGGGGAAATCTTGCTTTTGGGGACCATGCTTTTTTGATTATTCAGGTAAAAACGCGCTGATTTTACTGTTTTTCCATCAAAATCATGCAATGCGGGCACGTCGCGAGTCCGCGGGTGCGGAGAAATCTGCAATTTTGACGCATTTCTCTGAAAAGGACAGGTCCCCCGTTCAGCCATTTTCCCACGAAAAGGGACCGGTTTCGCGTTTCCGTACTCAATTTACACGAAAAATGAGGGGGAAGTGTCTTATCTTTTGTTTAAAAATCAGGCAAGGGGTATGGAGCGGTGCGGAGCAGCCACTGGACTGAGGAGGCACTGCCGACGAGGGAAGAGGCCGGCCGTAGGCAAGCCGCGGAACACCCCGGTTTTTGCTGAGCGGAGCGAAGTAAAAATGCCCCATCATTCTTTGCATCAGTCTCCCCTTTTCTGTATAATCGCGCGTATGAGGAAGATTGCTTTCTTTGATATTGACGGGACGCTGACGTCGGAAATTGACGGGTCCATCCAGCGGAGTGCGGTTGACGCTATCCGGGCGGCGCGGGAAAACGGGAACCTGATGTTCATCAATTCGGGGCGCTGTCTGTCTATCATTGAGAAGCGGTTCCGGGATATCGGATGGGACGGGCTCGTTCTGGGCTGCGGGACGCATATTATCTGCGACGGGAAGGATATCCTGTACAGGACGCTACCCCGCACCGTGATTGATGAGATTGCTGACGCAGCCCGCGAAAGCAGGATAGACCTTCATTTTGAGGCGCGGGACTGTATGTGCTTTACCTCGCCTGAAACGCTCCGCCATGACTGGGCGAAACAGTATTATGAGTATCTTCAGAAAACGTACAGGATGCCAGAGAGCATATATGAGCCAGGTTTTTCCGCGGATAAGTTCGTCATCTGGCTTTCTGAGGATTCTGACCTGGAGCTGTTCCGTAAGACTTCTGACAAGTATTTTCAATACATTGACCGCGACAGGGACTTCAAGGAGTTTGTGCCGCTTGGCTTTTCAAAGGCGACGGGACTTCAGGCGGTGCTTGATTATTACGGTCTTCCGCTTGAGGCAGCGTATGCGTTCGGTGACAGCAACAATGACCTTGCCATGCTGACGTATGTGCCTAACAGCATTGCCATGGGGAACGCGGCGCCGGCATCGCTTTTCGACAAGGTCAGTTACCGCACGGGAAACGCGAGCGCGACCGGCATCCGGGACGCGCTCGAGCACTTCGGTTTCATCTGAGTAGCAGCAAGCCTTGAAAGCGCGCGGCGGCCTTATTGTACGAACGCATCGATTTCTTTCTGGAGCAGGCGGTACACGTTGGCGACCAGGAAACCGTCGGCTATGGCGTGGTTCATGCGGATGCTCAGGGGCAGCATGAGGCGGCCGTTTTCTTCGCGGTAGCGTCCCCAGTTGATGATTGGCGGAAAGTGCAGGTAGCCGTCGGGAAGCTCGATGTTGAACGAGTCGTATGAAAGCCACGAGATGTACGACGCGTCAAACCAGTTCGGGTGATTTTCGGCATCCAGATTGTATCCGGTTTGTTTTTTCGCATTTTCAAGGTCTTTGAGCGCGGCATCGTAGAACGTTTTGTAATCGGGATAGTACACCGAGTACACGGGAGAGCACGTTTCGGTCTCTTCGTGGAACACATACTGCACAGGATTTATCTGGTCGTAACAGACAAGCTCATCAGTCTTCCAGAAGTAGACCATCTTGTAGTCGTCGCGCGAGTTCAGCACCTTTGAAAGCAGGTACAGGAAGTTGATGTGAAACTTCGACCCGTTCTTCTTTGACCAGGCGGCAAGCTCAGTCACATCAACACGCGCGGTCATGGACATGGAGCACTTGCAGTCTTCGGTGAAGTGGCGGTATACGCCTTTTCTGTAGTATGTGTCTTTGTCGATTTTGCGGTAGTTCATGCGCGGGCCTCCTGGATATATGTCTTTCCGCTATTGTACACGAGGATGCGCATGAGGTAAATAAACTGCAAGTTCACGTGCTGTTCTTGCAGAAAGCGGCGCATCCGCTTACAATAAAGGAAAGGAGAAGTTCACGTGTTTGAGAAAGCTGCGGCCCGTCCGTTTCGTCTGATTTCACTTGCCGGTTGTGCGTACATCGTCATTGTTGCCGTCATGAACGCGCTCACGGGTTTCCTCTATCAGGGCTGCATTTTCCCGGCCGCAGAAGCAGTCACCTTCTCGACTGAAGGCGCCGCGCTCATTTTGCTTGTTCTGGCCGCAATCTTCGACACAAAGCATCTTCTCTGCTACGCGGGCATTGAGCTGCTCGTTCTTGGAAGCCTGTACACCGCGGATATCTACATCGCGCTCTTCCTCTCATCCATTCTGCTCGTCCTGCTGCTTGCAAGCGGCGTGAAGGCGAAGGGAAAAGCCATCATCATCTACTCTGCCGTTGAGGTCGCAAAACTCGCGCTCGTCATTCCGTATGGCGCACTCGAGTTCTTCCGCTACGTGGGGCTCACGCTTTTCGCACTCTGCGCCATCGGCTGCATCAACCTGCTTTTCAGGCACGCCGTAAACACAGGCGCCGCAAGTTCATCCTTCAACCTGGAAGACTACAAGCTGACTGACCGCCAAAAGGATTGCATCAAGGAAGTGGTCGTCAACAACACGACGATCAAGGCGCTCGCCATCACCCACAACGTGAGCGAAAGCGCCATCAAGAAAGACCTTGCGACTGTCTACAAGGTGCTCGGCATCACGGGAAAGGCGGATTTGAAGGCACTGTTCATCGGCTATGAGTTTGATTAAGCGGCAGCCAGATGAAAGTTTCAGGAAAGCGGGCACCCGCAGCGTCGCTCAGTTGTCTTTTTTCCTTATCCCCTGTAGAATAATCGTATGACAGGACTCGTTCTTGGCGGCAGCAACAACATTTTCTCAGTCGAATGCGAAGACGGCATAACGCGCCAGTGCACCATCAAAGGCAAGAAGCTCAAGGATGTAGAAGGTTACTACAATCCCCTCGCTCCCGGTGACCGGGTTGAGCTTGAACCGGATGAGCAGACTGAAGACGAAGGCCAGATTACCGGCCTTGTGCCCCGCAGAAACGAGTATGTCCGCTGGAACGTGAAGGGCCGGCAGCCGCAGCTGCTTGCCGCAAACGTCGACCAGATAATCTGCATCACCACCCCGGATGAGCCTCCCTTCCGGCCCCGCTTTGTGGACCGCGTGCTTGCACAGGCTGAGTATGCAGGAATTGAGCCGGTCATCGTGGCGAACAAGTGCGATCTTGATGACGCCGAAGACCCTGATTTTGAGTACCGGCTCACCGACTGGGAACGGATCGGCTACAAGGTCATCCGCATATCCGCAAAGTCGGGCGAAGGCATGCCGCAGCTGGCAGAACTGCTGGAGGATAAGCTCAGCGTCCTGACCGGCCAGTCTGGCGTCGGAAAATCAAGCATCGTGAACGTGCTCGATTCAACGTGCGTCCTTAAGACAGGCAGCCTTTCTGAAAAATACGGACGGGGAACGCATACGACAACGCGCGGCACCCTCATCCATTTGAAACTGAACGAAGCTCTGCTGGGCGGGCGCCAGAACGCAGTTGCTTCCATCATAGATACTCCCGGAGTCCGCCGGTTCGTTCTGCACGACATTGCAGCAGAAGACCTGGCGCTGTACTTCCGCGAAATGAAGCCGTTCGTCGGCAAATGCAGCTTCGGCATGTCCTGCACTCACGACAGGGAGCCCGGCTGCAAGATTCAGGAAGGAGTATACGCAGGCGCCATAAGCGAAGAACGCTTTGAAAGCTGGCTGCGCATTTGTGACGAAATCCGCACCGGCAGCTGGGAAGACTAACCCACTTTTATGGACACAAATACATTAGAAAACCTTGATTATTTCAGAGTCCGCGACACCATCGCAGGCTTCTGCATGAGCGAGGAAGGCACTGCGCTCCTTAAGACGCGCCTTCCGTACACAGAAAAAAAAGACATTCAGGACAGCAAGGAAGAAAGCCGCGAGTTCAGGCGCTATCTCGACGTCATCGGCGGCCAGCCAATCACCGGATGGGCTCCGTGCGGCCACCTTTTCAAGAAACTCGGTATTGAAGGATACGCGCTCGAAGTTGAGGACGCCTACGCGCTTGGCATGTTCTGCAAGAGCACGGCGCAGGCAAAGGATGTGCTCACTCCCCGCGAGGACAGCAAACTCAAGCTGCCGCATCTCGCACAGCTGGCGGATGAGCTTCCGCTTCTGAACCAGCCTGAGAACGCCATTTTCCGCATCATCGACACAGGTAGCCAGATACGCGACCTGCCCGAGCTCAAGGCAATCAGGAAGAGCATCCTGCATCTCAGGAACGACATCGACTCGCTTATCCGCTCATATACGTCGGACAACTCGATGCGCGACATGCTCCAGTCGGATGTGCCCGCACTCCGCTCTGACAGGCAGGTGCTTGCTGTGAAAGCAAACTACCGCGGCCGCATAAAAGGCATCGTGCACGAAGTCTCGCAGTCAGGCCAGACCGTCTTCATCGAGCCGGATGAGGTCGTCCAGAAAAACAATGAGCTCGTACAGGAAGAGTTCCGCCTTTCACAGGAAGTACGCCGCATCCTGCGGGAGCTGACGGCAGAGCTCGGCCAGTTCCGCACTGACTTTGAAAAAGCGCACGCTCTCATGCTCAGACTCGACTGCGCATACGCAAGCGCGCGCTGGGGCCGCGAAATAAACGGCACGTACGCGTTCGACCTGCCTGCTGATCCGGACAGTCTCGAAAACGGAACAGACACAACACAAGCTGAAAACGCTTTCAGGGGCGCATCGCAGTTCGCCTCCCCCGTTCTCATAAAAGCGCGCCACCCGCTTTTGGGCACGCGCGCAGTCCCGATTGACGTGCAGTTCCAGCGCACCGCAAACGACGGCCGCGGCCACCGCATCCTCATCATCACCGGACCTAACACAGGCGGAAAGACCGTCACGCTGAAGACGGTCGCCCTTCTTTCCATGCTGAACCAGAGCGGCTTCCCCATTCCGGCAGCCGAAGGCACAAGCCTGCCGTTTTTCAAATCAGTGTACGCTGACATAGGCGACGAGCAGTCTCTCGATGAATCGCTCTCAACCTTCGGCGGTCACATGAAGAACATTGCGCGAATCCTCCGCGAAGCAGACGGCGACTCGCTCGTGCTGCTCGATGAGCTTGGCTCGGGCACTGATCCGCAGGAAGGCGGCGCCATCGCCATGGCCACACTCGATGAGCTTATCCGCCGCGATTCGTTCGTGCTCGTCACCACGCATCACGGCATCCTCAAAAACTACGGCTACACGCATCCGTCGTGCATTAATGCATCCGTTGAGTTTGACGCGGATACGCTTTCGCCGACATACCGCATCCTGATGGGCGTTCCCGGTGAGAGCCATGCGCTCGACATTGCTGAGCGGAACGGGCTTCCGGAAGATGCTGTCAAAGCTGCACGCAGTTACATCAGCAACAATCAGGCAGACATTTCCGCGCTCATAGACGGCCTTAACAAAAAGCACGAGGAACTTGCGCGGCTTGAAGCTGAGGCAAAGCAGAAAGAACGCCACATCAGCGAGAAGTGGCGCAAGGTTGACTTGAAGGATCTGAAGCTCCGCCAGCATGAGATGGAACTTCGCGAACAGGGATGGCGCAAAAGCCGCGACTTCCTGGATGAAAACCGGAAGATGCTTGAAAACCTTGTCCGTGAGCTTCGTGAAGGCGAAATAACGCGCGAAAAGACGCTCAAGGTAAAGGAAGTCATAAAGAACCTGACAGACGCTGTAGAGGCTGAGAAAGCCTCTATGGATCAAGATTTGGACGCTCTCGCCACCGACAGAAAAGCGTACGAGCGGGCAGAAGCCGCCGCTCGCTCTGCCGATAAGGCCGGAAAGGCTGGAAAAGCAGGTCGTGCTTCCGGCCGCGCAGGTTCGCTTTCAGGAGCAGGACTCGCGGGTGCAGACAGCCGCTCCGGCGCATCAGGCACTGACAGCGGCGCACAGCCAACTGAACTTTCAGAAGGCGTCGACGTCCTTGTCGGCAAGAACGAGATGCGCGGCACCATCGTCGGGCCAGCTAAGAAAGGCAGCTGGTTCGTGCAGGTCGGCAGCATGAAACTCACCTGTAAGGAAAGCGAGCTCGTCATCGCAAAGCAGCAGTCGCGCCCGACCGTCTCCGTTGAGGTGGCAAGCGATTCCGACGATTTCCGCGCAGGCAGCACCTCACGCGGTGGCGTTGAAACAAGCGCGGATGGCCGCGTCACGTTCGGTACGCGCGCCGCAGACAGGCCGCAGTTCGAGCTCCGGCTCCTTGGCATGCGCTATGAGGAAGCTGAGAAAGCCCTGCAACGACAGCTTGACTTGTGCGTAATCCACAACTTCAAGGAGTTCAGCGTCATCCACGGAAAAGGAAACGGCATCCTGCAACAGATGGTGCACAATCACCTGAAGGAACTCGACGCCGTCAAGGAGTTCCACTTCGCAAAGCCGGAAGACGGAGGCAGCGGAAAGACGTACGTCACGCTGAAATAAGCGGGCATCTGCTTACATGAGAACGGGGATGCCACAGCCTACCGGCGGTCCCCACACGCTGCGGCGCTATGGTATCTCACTCGTCCCGCAAGCGGGACTCGGGGCCGATGCGTGTGTGGCCCGCCGTACGGCTATGTCATCCCCGTTCACACATATTCAAAGCTGGAGGCGCTTATTTCAGCATGCATACTTCCGCGTGAAAATGCGCTTATGTATAAGCTCGGAGCAGAGGCTTCGTCGTGCCAGCCTCGCCTACGGCCCCGGCAGTCACTCCCTTGCGGCACTCCCACTCCCTTTCGCACATATTCAAAGCTGGGGGGGGGCGCTTATTTCAGCATGCGTACTTCCGCGTGAAAATGCGCTTTTTCACGGGCTTTGCCCGGGATGGAAAGACAAGGAGCTTTTTATGGAACTTTGGGACGCTTACTCTAAAGACTTTTCTCTGATTGAAGGCGCGACGCTTATCCGCAGGGAGAGCATACCGGAGGGCATGTATCATCTTGTGTGCGACATCATTGTCCGCCACACGGATGGCTCTTATCTTCTGATGCAGCGTGATCCACGGAAAGCTTTCGGCGGCATGTGGGAAGCGTCAGCGGGTGGCTCCGCACTCAAAGGAGAGGATGCCCGTACGGCTGCAAAACGCGAACTTTTCGAAGAGACAGGTATCCGCGCTGACAATCTGATTGAAATAGGCCGTACCGTAACTGATGAAAACCATTCCCTGTATGTATGCTGGCTCTGCATCATTGACGGAACGAAAGACGGCATTGTCTTTCAGGAAGGTGAAACCATCGCGTACCGATGGGTTTCAGCGGAGTACATCAAATCCATGTCCAAAAGCGAGCTTGTTACTCACCGCATGCAGCAGTTCATCGATGAACTCCATTAAGTGCGTTTTTATATGATATAATACTCGCTGGAGATACTTAAAAAAATGAATACTGACTACCGTTTTTCTGAACTTGTGTATACGCCTACTGATTTTGATGCTGTCCGTTCCGCTTTTAATGAGGTTATCCGGCAGATCAGGGATGCTTCATCTGTTGAAGACGTTCTTGTTGCCATTAAGGAACATGATGGAATAAACGATGAAGTCAGTTATGCAAGCGCACTCTGCTACATCCGCATGAGTCAGCATTCACTTGATGAAAAACTGGCTGAAGCTGTCGAGTACGAATTTGGAAACGCAGCGCAGCTTCCTGATGCAGAGTTTTCTCAAGCCTTACTGGAAAGTCCCTTTCTGCCGGAACTTGAAAAAAGGTTCGGAAAGAAATACCGTCCGCGCATTGAAAAAGATTTCAGACTTAAGAAAGCCGGTCTTGAGCTGCTGGCTGAAGAAGAGCAGTTCATGGCGATGTATCAGCAGAAAAAGGCTGCACTGCGCGTCTCATTCCGGGGAAAAATGTATTCTACCGGACAAATGAATGCGTTCCTTGAATCTCCTGACAGAGAAACTCGAAAAGAAGCAAAAAAAGCCGTTCTTGAAGCATATCATGATAAAAAGGATGAGTTCATTTCCTTCCTCCAAAAGACAGTGAAAACGCGGGATGCACTTGCAAAGGCAAATGGATTTTCTGACTTCGCTTCTTACATGGATGTCTCATACGACCGTAACGGCTACGGAAAGAAAGAAATTGAAGCGTTCTGTACGGAAGTAAAGGAACAGCTCGTACCGTTGCTTACGGAAATTAGGAGAAAAAAAGCAGAACAGTTAGGCCTTGATAAAATCATGCGCTATGACGCAGGCCTTTCCTTCCTTGATGGAAATCCCGTTCCCATCGACAGCCCGGAAGAACTCACAAAAGCCGCCATAAAGATGTACGATTCGCTTTCGCCCGAACTCGGAACTTTTTTCCGCAATATGGTGAAAACAGAAAGCCTTGATGTTGCCCCATCAAATGAAAAGGTGTCCGGCATGGGCTTTCAGACGGAACTGAACAGCAATTATCTGCCGTTTGTGTTTGCAAACTGCACGGGAACCGCTTCCGATGTAGACACATCCGGATATTTCCTTTGAGGCGCACACTGCAAAAGCACGTGAAATTGAACGCGCCTACAATCCCGATGTCGATGGCGGTGAGCTTGAGCATTTCTATCAGGAAGGCGTCAGCATCCTTCAGAGCATGCCGCTGTATATGGTGCCCTGCTACGGCATCGGCTACTCTCTTTCATGGATATGCGCGATGCAGTTCTATCAGCGCTTCTGTGAGGACAGGGAGCAGGCACTCGCCGCCTACAACAAACTCTGCCGCTTTGGCGGAAGCCTGTCGTATCCGGAACTGCTCAAAGCTGCCGGGCTTAAGTCGCCGTTCGAAAAAGGAGCACTGCAGGAGCTCGTCGCATTCGCCAGAAAAGAACTCGCGCGCCTCGCACAAGAGCTGTAATAAGCGCGCATATGCATACATGAGAACGGGAGTGGAAGTGCCTACCGGTGCGTGCCTGCCGTGACCTCTCGGCGTGCCCTCCACGGCTCGCTGGCGGCGCTATGGTATCTCACTCGCACTTCTTCGAAGTGCTCGGGGCCGAGGCTTCGCCGTGGCGGTCCCGCCTACGGCCCCGGCAGTCACTCCCCGTCCGGCACTCCCACTCCCTTTCTTACAATAAGTGCAGGGTGCGTTTTTTTTCGGGCATGCTTATGCGCGCTCCATGCGTGCTTTCACGTTGAGTTGAGTTATGCTAGAATAGCATTTATGAGTAAGAATCAGGAAATTAATACTGTCCCTGTTATTATTATTACGTTGGTCATTCTGGCAATTTCGCTTTTGTTTGCATCTAATGGCGGAGGAATGGAATATCAGTTTGATGAAACGTCGTTTACCATAAATGCGAAAAGCTGGAAGGATCTGACCGTCTCCTATGCGGATATTGAAAGCATTGAACTGCAGGATGATGTTGATTCAGGCAGGCGGACAATGGGCTTCGGTTCAGCTAAGTTCAAGTTCGGCAGCTTCAGCAACAGTGCATTCGGCGACTACACACTGTACGCTTCCACCAGCTGCACTAAACTTGTTGTCCTGCACATGAAAGACAACTCCATCCTCGCACTTAACGATGAAACGGACGGCGCTACCGCCGCACTCTTCGATGCGCTCAGCAGCAGACTCTGATACACATTTAAAGGCTTTCGATGAAGCGGGTGAATGCGGCGCGTCCAGCGGGAGTGCGCTTGTAGACGCCGGCGTCTTCAAGGACGCGGCTGAACACAAGGCCGACTTCGTTTTTAAGGATCTGGTCAATATTGAGCTTATTCACACCGCCCTCGTAATTCGGCATGAACGCGTCCACCCAATCAGCGTGCTTGGCGAGCGTCTCATCAGCGCGGAGGTCACGGCCTGCGACGATGGCGTCAGCAAGGTCTGCAAGCTCTTTTTTAAGGCGTGCCGGTAAGACGGCAAGGCCCATGACCTCAATCAGGCCGATATTTTCCTTCTTTATATGATGCAGGTCAGCATGCGGATGGTACACGCCAAGCGGATGCTCTTCAGTTGTAATGTTGTTCCTGAGCACCAGATCAAGCTCAAACTCACCGTCCCTCATACGTGCAATAGGCGTAATGGTGTTGTGCTTTTCCCCGTCAGTCTCAGCGAAGATGAACGCGTCCTCATCAGTGTATCCACGCCAGGCGGCGAGAATCTTCTCTGCAAGGGCGACGACGCGGTCACTGTCCTTTCCATCAAGGCGGATGACGCTCATCGGCCACTTGATGATGCCGGCACGCACATCCTCAAAGCCTGGAACGGTGAACGCGTTCTCGACTTTTGCACGGGCCATCGGGAACGTGTAGTTGCCGCCCTGAAAGTGGTTGTGTGTAAGGATTGAGCCACCGACAATAGGCAGGTCAGCGTTGCTTCCCACAGTGTAGTGCGGGAACTGCTTTATGAAATCAAACAGACAGCGGAACGTGTCGCCGTTGATGACCATTGGTGTGTGCTCGTAGCTGAACACGATACAGTGCTCGTTATAGTACACGTACGGCGAATACTGCAGTCCCCACGTTTTTCCATTAAGCGTTACCGGAATCGTACGGTGCGTCTGGCGGGCAGCGTGATTGAGGCGGCCTGCATATCCTTCGTTCTGAAGGCAGAGCAGGCATGCAGGATAACCGCCCTGCTTCTGATTGCGCGCTGCAGCAATCGCTTTCGGGTCCTTCTCCGGCTTTGAAAGGTTTATCGTTATGTCAATGTCGCCGTACTCAGTTCCGCTCTTCCACTTAAGGTCCTTGCAGATTCTGTAACGGCGGATGTAATCAGTGTTCTGGCTGAAGTCGTAGTACCAGTCAGTCGCTTCTTTCGGACTCCTGGCGTAGAGCTCGCAGAACTTCTTCCGGATGACGGACGGCGGCGCTACGAGACAGCCCATGATTTTCGTATCAAACAGGTCGCGGTATGCAATGCCGTCATCGGCGAAAATGCCGTTTTTTCCGGCCCAGTCCATAAGCTCGCCAAGAATTTTCTCAAGATCGGCAACCGGCGTCTTTGGCACTGCGGCTGCCTGCTCATAGGACTCAAAGCCGTCCAGCTTGAAAAGCTCAAGCAGCTTGTTCTGGGTATATATCACATCGGCTTTCTCAATAAGTCCCGTGGTGAGGCCGTAACCCACGAGGGCATTGATATTCTCGTAAATCGTCATGGCGCTATTATAAGAACTTTCTCCTATTCACGTCAAGTTAAGCGCTTAAATTACAATACCATGCCCTTTACATTAAGCAGCGCTCGCGTTCCATCCTCTCTGATTGCAATTCTGTATAAAGATACAAAAACAAGGCTTTATCCTTGACTTTTTCGCCTGGTTTATTCATAATTTTGTATAGATATTCGATATACACCATTTCTGGAGCATTTATGAAAGAGCGACTTACCCGACTTAAAATTATCCGCAAACTGATCAAGACATACCGTATTGAAAGCCAGGAAGCGCTTCTCGGTTACCTTACAAAAGAGGGCTTTGAAGTAACCCAGGCCACCCTTTCACGTGACCTTAAGCTGCTGAAAGTCGGCAAGGTTTCTGACGGCCACAACGGATACGTCTACACACTTCCGGGAGAAGAAGACAGACAGGAATCTGAGATTTCACTTGCCCAGGACTTCATGCGTGGCTATATTTCTATAGAGTGCTCCAACAACATTGCTGTCATCAAGACATATTCAGGCTACGCCGATGTCGTTGCCCAGTCTATTGACTCAATGGGAATGGATGAAGTACTCGGCACCATCGCCGGTGGAGACAACTGCGTTTTCGCATGCCTCCGTGAAGGCGTAACCGGAGACCAGTTCCTGGACGCCCTGAAACTCAAAGTGCCTGAAATAGACGAATAAAACGGTAACTAATCACGCTGCCGTAATTGGCAGCTTTTTTTTGGAGGAAAATATAATGCTTAATTGGGAAAACGCAGATCAGCACGAATCCTGGAAAAAACTTCTTTCCCTTAAAGGTCAGGTATCACTTAAAAAAGAACTTACTGCAGACAGAGTAAAGAAATATGCTGTGAAGGATGCAGAAGGTCTTGTCTATAACTATGCTGCAAAACAGGTCAACGAGCAGATTCTTACTGTTCTTCAGCAGCTTTCTGATGAAAGCCAGCTCACAGAGAAGTTCGAAGCCCTGTATAACGGTGACGTCATCAACACGGGAGAGAACCGCAAGGTACTGCATCATCTGCTTCGCGGACAGCTTGACAAGGATGTTGAATACAACGGCAAGAAAGCCCGCGACTTCTACGTTGCACAGCAGAAGAACATTGCAGATTTTGCTGACAAGGTTCACTCAGGAAAGATTACAAACGCTCAGGGCGAGAAGTTCACCACTGTCGTCCAGATTGGTATCGGCGGTTCAGACCTCGGTCCGCGCGCCATGTATATAGCCCTTGAAAACTGGGCAAAGAAGAACGGCTGCCTCAAGATGAACGCCAAGTTCATTTCAAACGTCGACCCTGATGACGGCGCCGCAGTTGTCGGTTCATGCGACCTTGCACACACACTGTTCATTCTGGTTTCAAAGTCAGGTACCACACAGGAAACGCTCGCAAACGAGCTGTTCGTAAAGTCATTCATCCAGAAGGCAGGACTTGACCCGTCAAAGCACATGATCGCCGTCACATCTGAGACAAGCCCGCTCGCAAATAACCCGGCATATCTCGCATCTTTCTATATTGATGACTACATCGGCGGACGTTTCTCATCAACGTCAGCTGTTGGCGGCGCCGTCCTTTCACTCGCATTCGGCGGCAAAGTCTTCGCTGATTTCCTTAAGGGCGCTCATGAAGAAGACAAGCTCTGCAAGAACAAGGACATCCGCAAGAACCCGGCTCTGCTCGACGCACTCATCGGCGTATACGAACGCAACGCACAGGGATATCCTTCAACAGCAATCCTGCCATACAGCCAGGCACTGAGCCGCTTCCCGGCACACCTGCAGCAGGCTGACATGGAATCTAACGGAAAGCACGTTAACCGCTACGGCGCTCCAGTTCATTACGTAACAGGTCCGGTCATCTTCGGTGAGCCGGGCACAAACGGACAGCACTCTTTCTATCAGCTGCTGCATCAGGGAACTGACATCATCCCGCTGCAGTTCATCGGCTTCCTTGACAACCAGTCTGGTGAAGACGTTGAAGTTGACGGCTCTGTAAGCCAGAAGAAGCTTTGCGCAAACCTTTCAGCCCAGATTGTTGCTTTCGCTTGCGGAAAAGAGGATGAGAACCCGAACAAGAACTTTGACGGAGAACGCCCTTCAAGCCTGATTTACGGCAAGCAGCTGACTCCATCAAGTCTCGGCGCACTGCTCGCCCACTATGAAAACAAGATTATGTTCCAGGGCTTTATCTGGAACCTGAACAGCTTTGACCAGGAAGGCGTTCAGCTTGGAAAGAAGCTTACCAAGAAGGTGCTCGCCCACGACATGGACGACGCTCTCGCTGAGTATGCAAAGATTTTCGAGATATAATCAGATCTGAAACTTCCCGCAGTAAGAACGATGTGACACACACATCGTTCAAAGCAAAAAAAAGGCCGGCAACTTCACGATGCCGGCCTTTTTTACTTTCTGAATTATTGTCTCCAGATTTTCAACTCTGGCTAGTATTTGAAGACGGAAATCTGTTTTTCCATCTCAACAACAGAGTTCTTGTTTGTATCCGCCGTCTCAACAACCTCAGAAACAGCCTGCTTTACGTTATCAGAACTTGAAACAAGCTTGTTCATAGTGTCGGCAACGCTTTCTGAATATGTGGTCTGTTCTTTTGCCAGGTCATTTGTCTTTACCAGAGCATCACGGACTTTGTTGGTGATGATCATGTTGTCATTGGCACTGTGTTTCTGCTCATCCATTGCCTGAGCAATAGTGTTCATGAGCTTCTGGTTTTCATCAACATACTTGTTGATATTATTGAATGAAACATCAGCTTCCTTGATTGATGCAGTACCAGCATCAATCTTGCCAACCATTTCCTCTATTGCCTTTTTAGCCATCTTAAGGACCTTGGCACCATTCTCACTTGTGGAAGCAGAGTTCTCCTGCATGGCGGCAGTCTGTTCAATAACGAACTGCTCGAGAGTTTTTTAAACCTTTCTTTAGATTACCGACGGCATTATTGACGCTTATAATCATTTCCTGCTGGGAATCACCTTCTGAAGAGATTTTCTCAAGTGTTCCGGTCATCTTTGAAAGAGCATCTGAGGAATTATCAGCATTCTGGGTAAGCTTTTCTGCAGAAAGCGTCAGATTGTCCGACTGCTTTTTCAACTCTCTGAGCAACAAAGAAAGCTTATCCATAAGGGCATTCGTATTTCCCGTCATAAGACCAAGGTCATCTGTCATGGTGACATCAATACGTTTTGATATGTCACCTTCTCCACTAATCATGGAAATGACTTCTGAACTGTAATTGATGCGTTTCGCAAGTACCTTTATGATGATGACCACTGCAGGAATGATCAGGACAAGGTCCATACTTTCAATGAAAATGAAGTTCTTGACGAAGAACGTATACATTGCCATAAGAAGACCGCATGAAAGACAATGGACGAAAACCTGGACAATTCTGAACGGATCAGCAGGAATTGTCTGCTTAAAGACTTTCACTGAGTATGAACATCCCAGGAAAGCGGCGATGATATAATCAGTTATCCACAAAAAAAAAGAATTCTATAAAAAAATCAAGAAAAAAAATTTGACACCATTCTACTAGTATGTTAGTATGTTAGTATGTTTTAGGCCAATACATCTTTGAATGTTTGGTAATAACAAATAACAAAGGGGGAAACTCATGAAAAGAGTTATTCTTATTTTAACAGTTTTGTTACTTGCTTGCACTTTAGTATTCGCAGGCGGAAAGAAAGACGGCGCTGACGGAGCTAAGATTCCGGTTACCTTCGCAGGTACAGAAGCAGCTACAACAGGACAGAGCCGCATGATGCAGGCTGTTGCAGACAAGCTCAATGCAACAGGTCGTTTCAATGCAACAGTACAGGTTGCAGGTGCACTTTCTGGTGATACTGATGCACTCGTTACACAGGCAAAACTGGGCGTCAGCCTTGTTGTTCCAAGTGACCCGGGACGTCTCGCAAGCCAGTTCCAGATTTCTGACCTCAACATTCTGATGGCACCTTACATTCTTACAGATCCTGCAGCTCTGGATAAGCTCCCAGACACAGCACTGTTCAAGGAATGGCAGGCTGAACTTGAGAAGCAGGGAATTATCTACATTACAAACATGTACAACGGTTTCCGCAGCTTCTACACAACAACACCGGTAAAAAACGTTGCTGACCTTTCAGGACTCCGCATCCGCGGTTTCGGTAACGCAATCGGTAACAACCTGGCTAAGTACCTCGGATTTGCTAACATCGGTATTTCATGGGGTGAAGTATTCCCAGGAATCCAGCAGAAGACTCTCGATGGATGCGAAGTTCAGGTTGCAACAGCAGATGGTTCACGCCTCTATGAAGTTACAAAGTACCTTGCTATGACAAAGCACTACATGCTCCAGTCAGCATTTGTCTGCTCATCATCATTCTACTACAGTATGCCAGAAGCAGACCGCGCACTGTTCACAAAGATTATGCGTGAAACAGCAAAGGAATACGGAGAAATCATCAAGAACGAAGAAGATGGCTACTACGCGAACATGAAGAAAAACGGCGTAACCATTACTGAAGTTGATATCAAAGAATTCCAGGATGCTATTGAACCTCTTTATACAAACAATGACCTTGGCTTCTCAGCAGGCCTCAAGGACAGACTGTTTAAAGAACTTGGCAACTAATCTGTTGTAATCACTAAGGCGGCTGTAACTTTTGCAGCCGCCAGTCACCCTCTTCAGGCACAAGCCTGCTGAGTTTTTTTACATTGTAGGGCGCGTTATGAAAAAACTATATGAAAAATTCTGCAAAGTCGAAACGGTATTCTGCGGGATAGGATTTGTCTTTCTCGTATTATTCGTTTTCGCTTCTGCTATTTTCCGTTTTTTAAGAATATCAATGTCATGGAATATTGATTTTTCCATGCTCCTTCTTGCCTGGACTGCATTCTTAGGTGCAGACATTGCATGGAGGGAAGGTCAGCTTATCGGTATCGATATCGTTACACGATACTTTCCTAAAAAAGTGCAGAAATGCATTACCATTCTGGTATATGCAATCATCTTCTTCACAACCATTTACATTTCATACTATGGAATCAAGCTTATGTGGACAGAAAGGCTCAGAACATACCAGTCAATGCCTATTCCTTATTCAATAGTCACATTAAGTCTTGTCGTTACAACAATTTCCATGTCTTTTTCGACAATCGTCAAAATCAAGGATGTTATTGTCGGATTCAATAAAGACAATTAAGGGCGGGAGGCATTATGACACTTTTACTTGTTTGTTTCGTCGCTTTCTTAATAATGGGTATGCCAATCGCCTTTGTCATAGGAATCGCAGGCTTTGCCTTCTTCCTTACTCAACCGGCATTACCAATTGAAGCTGCAGTTCAGATGATTGTCCTTCAGAGTCAGTCATTTGCATTCCTTGCAGTTCCATTCTTCATATTCGCTGGAAACCTGATGAACGTTTCCGGTATTACAGAGCAGCTGCTCAGCCTTGCCCGTCTTCTGACACGGCGTATGTTCGGCGGTACAGCTCAGATTTCAGTCGTCATGTCTACCCTTATGGGTGGAGTTTCAGGTTCCGCAACAGCAGACGCCGCAATGGAAACACGCATTCTGGCACCTGAAATGATGAAACTGGGATATCCAAAAGGATACATCTGCTCGGTAAACTGTCTTACAGCTCTGATTACAGCTACCATTCCACCGAGCCTTGGTCTAATCATCTTCGGCTTCGTCGGTGAGGTTTCAATCGGCCGTCTGTTTGCGGCAGGTATTGTTCCTGGTATCCTGATGATGATTTTCCTTATGGCAACAACATCAATCACTTGCCGCATCCGCAAGTTTGATCCGCCGAACAGGGAAGCTCCGAAGCTGACGTTCAAGGAACTCATTGAGAACCTGAAAGTTTCAGGCTGGGCACTGCTTTTCCCAATCATCCTTATCGTTGGAATCCGCTTTGGTCTTTTCACACCGTCAGAATCTGGCGCATTTGCAGTTCTTTATGCGCTGTTCGTAGGTAAGTTCATCTACAAGAAACTGACCTGGGAAAACTTCAAGGAATCACTTATCACAACACTCAAGGACAACGGCGCAATCATGCTCATCATTGCAATGTCAGGTCCTTTCAGTTACGCGATTACCTGGGTAAAGCTTCCAAGCATGCTCAGCTCTTTCATCTTCGGAATTACAGAAAACCCACATCTGCTCACTCTGATCATGCTCGGCTTCCTGTTCATTTCCGGAATGTTCGTTGACAGTAACGTCAACTTCCTGCTGCTCACACCTATCTTCCTGCCAATGGTAACACAGGCAGGTATGGATCCTGTCCACTTTGGTGTTCTGATGGCAACAATCGTTACTCTGGGTGTCATGACACCGCCTATTGGTTCCGCACTGTATACAGTCTGCGGTATTATCGGGTGTCCACCAGAGGAATATACAAAAGAGAGTCTGCCGTTCCTGCTCGCAATCCTGCTTGAGCTGGCAATTCTCGTATTCTTGCCGGATGTGGTCCTGTTCATACCGAACATGATCTTCGGCGCTTAACCAGCCCTCCTTTTATCTACGCTGTCATTTGCCTGCATCTGCAGGCAGGTGGCAGCTTTTTTTTTGCCTGCCCCTGTTACTCAAACCAGTTTTCAACGCACAGTGAATATTCTGCCTGAATGGGTGCAAAGTCTTTGACGTTCCGTGTTACCAGAATCATGTTGTTGGCAAGCGCCGTTGCCGCAATCTGCATGTCAAAAGGAGAAACCGGCGTTCCGTTTTTCATCATGCGTGCGTAAATGTCGGCATGAAGGGCAGCACAGTGGTCATCATACGGGATGATGGGATATACATATTTAACCGTATCACAAGCATATCGCATAAGTTTATCCTTTCGAGACCCTTCCGGCAGCGTGTATATGCCTTTCAGCAATTCATACCAGACGACAGATGATATCGCACTGAAATCAGAATAGGTTTCAATATTCGTTACCGTCTTCCTATCTGGCATTGGTTTCGGCGGTTCAGAAACGATATTCGTATCAAGCAGGTAAAGCAGTTTTACTCCCATGGGTTTTTCTCCGGCCATACTTCGTTCTTTTCTTCTTCATGAAGCCTTTCAAGAAGATCACAGAACTCTTCTGCATCCTCCTGTGTAAGACCGCCCGTTTCCTCACGCCATTTCCGTAATGATTCCATGAAACTTGGTCTGTGCCGTCTGGTATAGTCTTCATTCGCTTCATCCCAGGCACGCCTGCTTACGATAACGACTGTCGGAACACCATGTTTTGTTACTTCAATAACCTCGCCGTCTTCAGCCATGGTTACATATTCGCTGAAACGGGATTTTACATCATATAGCGGTGCTGTCATGTAAGCCTCCCTGAAAACGCAGCCTGCTCTCAAAAGCAGATGCGCGTCTTGTAAATATAGTCACAATATGACTATATTTACAGTATATGACTACATGATGACTATGTCAACTGCGTCGAGGATTGAAGGCGCGAGCCGGGGACGCCCTGCGAATTCTCCCCCACTTTCAGCAAAATCGTAGTACAATGGTAAGACAGACTTCAGGAGTTTTTTTATGACATATTTCGTAGACATCAAGGCGGCGGCTGGCGGGGACGGCAGCAGGGAAAAGCCGTTCAACCGTATCCAGAGTGCGGCAGACATTGCGGTGGCGGGCGATGAGGTTATCGTTGCACCGGGCGTATACAGGGAGTACGTAAACCCTAAGAACGCGGGCGAGGAAGGAAAGCCAATCGTATACCGCTCAGAAAAGCCGCTTGCCGCGCACATTACGGGCGCTGAGTCAGTCAAGGACTGGCAGAAGGTAGAAGGTGACGTCTACGTGACGCGCGTTTCAAATAAGATTTTCAGCGGATATAATCCATACACGACGCTCGTTGAGGGCGACTGGTTCATCAAGTTCTTCATTGCGCACACGGGCGATGTCTACCTGAACGGCAAGTCGATGTACGAGGTACAGAAGCTTGAGGATGTGAAGAACCCGAAACTGTACATTCCGTCTTGGGACCAGCCGTGGACCAAGCACACGTGGTACGCAGAGCAGGATGAGAAAACGGATGAGACGGTCATCTACGCAAACTTCCAGGGCAAGGACCCGAATGCGGAGGATGTTGAGATTTCAGTCCGCAGAAACTGCTTCTACCCGGATAAGGAAGGCGTCGGCTTCATTACGCTTTCAGGCTTCACCGTCTCTAAGGCTGCAACCCAGTGGGCGCCGCCTACCGCGTATCAGGAAGGCATGATCGGCCCGCACTGGTCAAAGGGCTGGGTCATTGAGGACTGCGAAGTGTTCGAGTCAAAGTGCTCGGGCATCTCGCTCGGCAAGTACTGCCAGCCGAGCAACGACAACAAGTGGCTCAAGGAAAAGTTCAAGGACGGCACGCAGACTGAGCGCGACTGCATCTGCCAGGCACAGGCTGAAGGCTGGACGAAGGAGCGGATCGGCTCACACACGGTCCGCCGCTGCAACATCCACGACTGCGGTCAGACAGGCATTGTCGGCCACTTGGGCGGCGTTTTCTCTGTCATTGAGGACAACCACATCCACCACATAAACAACAAGCAGAACCTGGCCGGTGCTGAAATCGGAGGAATCAAGATGCATGCGGCGATTGACTGCATCTACAGGCGGAACCACATCCACCACTGCACGCGCGGTCTCTGGCTCGACTGGCAGGCACAGGGCACACGCGTCACACAGAACTTCTTCCACGACAACTGTCTGCCTGAGGAATACAACCAGAACAAGGAAAGCATGGGCGGCTGCGCTGAAGATGTGTTCATTGAAGTTTCACACGGCCCGACGCTGCTCGACAACAACATCTTCCTTTCCGACCGCGCGGTAAAGCTCTGCACGCAGGGTGTCGCGTTCGTCCACAACATTGTGGCGGGCGGTCTTGTCGCTGTCGGCCGCGGCGTTAACAACGGAGCTGCCACAAAAGCATGTCCGCGCTACACGCCATACCATCAGATTCACCGCACGGAAGTTGCCGGCTTCATGACGATTCTGCACGGCGACTGTAAGTTCTACAACAACGTGTTCATCCAGAGGGAAATGCGCCCTGCCATGAAGAAGGGATGGAAGGAGAGCACACGCAACAAGAACGACTGGGATGACGGCAACATCAAAGCAGGAACCTGGCCATACGAGAAGTATCCGACCTACGATGAGTGGGTGCACGAGTTTGACGGCTACTGCGGCATGGGCAGCGTGGGAACTGACCGCTACTACAACCCGCTTCCTGTCTGGGCGGAAGGCAACGCGTACTTCAACGGCGCCGTTCCGATGAGTCGCGAGAAGGATGCGGTGGTCGACAAAAAGAGCAAGGTGTTCATCAACTGGAAGAATGAGGGCGGCAAGGTCAGCATCAGCACGAACCTGTTCGACTACCTGCCAAAGACGGGTGCCCGGCTCATCAGGACGGATGACCTGCACCCCGCATTCGAGCCGGAGGAAAAGTACGAGAACCCGGACGGCACGCCGATTACGTTCGACACTGACCTGTGCGGAACAAAGCGCGGAGAGGCGTTCCCGGCAGGTCCGTTCTCAAAGCCGGTGAAGGACATCCAGCTTTTTTAAGCAACGGACTACAGAATAAATCAGTTTTTCCTTGACGAAAAAAGCGCGTGTGAGTATCTTCGTGTGAAGTAATCACATACGCTTTTTTTTGTTTGAGGCATCGTTGTGAAACAGAAAATCACATCTCTGGAAATTGACCATTTTCCTATCTGGGCTTGGGTTTTATCCGTTTACTGCTTTCTCGTGCAGTGCGGTTTTTATTTTGTGACGTCATTTGTCATTGATAAGTCAAATGGTGCCATTCAGACGTATATACCGAAAATTCCGGCTATTGATGACCATATCCCGCTCATCCCTGTGTTTGTGTTCGTCTACTGGTACTCGTACGTTTTCTGGATTGGAGCTACGCTGCGGATTGCCAAAACGTCCAAACAGCATTTCACCAACTGGGTAATCGCGTTCACGATTTCCGAGTTCATCGGATTCCTTATCTTCTGTTTTTACCCGACAACCATAGACAGAGTTCAGGAAGGACTGTATGTTCTTGCAGACAGGAAAGATCTTGCAAGCAGACTGCTCTGGTTCACGTATCAGCACGACGGAGGAGCTTTCGGACACAATCTGTTCCCGTCATATCACTGCATGTTCAGTATGTCATGCTACATGGGAGTCAGACGGAAGGACAAAGTTCCCAAGTGGCAGCGCATCTATACGCTTGTTGAAATCGTACTGATTTTCATGTCCACACTGTTCACAAAGCAGCACTTCTTCATGGATATGATTGGCGGTATTTCGATATCGATCATCTGCAATGTTCTTGTTGAAAAATGGAATCCAGGCAGGCGGTTCAGGCCTAAAATAATGGACAATCCGGATTTTCAGGACCTGATCGGATAAAAAAAACAGGGTTGTTGCGCTAAAAATCTCAAATCGCTACAATGAGCGCATGAATATCTTTGCAGAATTCCTTCCTGAGTTCATGCACTTCAACGCATTAAACGGTGCAAACTTAATCCTTCTTACAGGCATTATCCTTCTGCTTGGCGCCATGGGCGGCAGGCTTTTCCAGAAACTGCGCATTCCGCAGGTTGTCGGCTATATCGTCATCGGCATCCTGATCGGCCAGTCGGGCTTCCAGCTGCTGCGTGCAGACGTCATCGCCTCGCTCGACCCGGTCAGCCAGATGGCGCTTTCACTCATCGGCTTTCTGATTGGCGGCGAACTCAAACTGAACGTGCTCAAAAAGTACGGAAAGCAGTTTATAGGCATTCTGCTTTTTGAGGCAATCGTGCCGTTCTTCGTGGTCGGTACGCTTGTAACCGTCATCTCGTACCTGCTTACAAAAGACCTGAGCACATCGCTCGCCATCGGCCTTATTCTCGGAGCCATTTCTTCCGCCACAGCACCTGCCGCAACCACAGACGTTCTCCGCGAGAACAGGACACGAGGCCCGCTTACGACGACGGTTTTAGGCATTGTCGCCATGGATGACGCCGTCGCGCTCATCCTGTACGCGTTCGCTTCTTCCATTGCGTCTTCTCTGCTCGGCTACACGGGCGGATCGCTCGGCACCCAGCTCTTGCAGCTTGCCTACGACGTCTTCGTTTCAATGATACTCGGCTCTGTCATCGGCTTTTTCCTGAGCCGCTTCATCCGCAACATCATGACCGATGAAGGCCGCATCCTCGCCTTCTCTCTCGGCGCCATCTTCCTTTCAACGGGACTGTGCACCATGCTCAACCTGGATAACATCCTCGCGGCAATGAGCGTCGGCTTCTTCATGGTAAACTTCGCGCCAATCAAGACTCGGCCGACGTTCGCGCTCGTTGAAAAGTTCACGCCGCCAATCTACGTGCTGTTCTTCGTACTCGTCGGCGCAAAGCTCAACATCTGGAACGTAACTGCATACGTCGGCATAATCGCACTCATCTACATTGCCTGCAGAACAATCGGCAAGTCATTCGGCTCAAGGCTCGGCGCACGCATTACAAAAGCGCCTGAAACTGTACGTAAGTTCCTGCCGTGGTGCCTGTTAAGCCAGGCGGGCGTCGCCATCGGTCTTTCCATTGCAGCGGGAAACACTTACTTTGACACAATTGGCCCGACAATCATCCTGATAATCACGGCGACGACCTTCGTCGTCCAGCTTTTAGGTCCTGTATGCGTCAAATATGCCGTTGACGGGGCAGGAGAATGCGGACTTGACATTAACGAAGAAGACATCATGAAGACATGCAAGGTAAGCGACGTCACCTCTGGCGGAAAGCCTATCTGCGGACCAGACTCACCTGCCGTCGTTACTGAAAATACAAAAGTTTCTGATATTCTGGACAGTTTCGGCCACCAGCACAACCTGAACTATGTCGTACGCGATGAGGCAGGAAAGACAGCCGGCATCATCACGCTCGACCACCTGAAAGAAAGCCTTCTGATTATGGATATGACTGACGGCCTTATGGCGATGGATATCCTCGAGCCATGCACAGCAAGCTGCCCGCCGGATATGCTGATCCCGGATGCACTGAAACTGCTCGACACAAACGACACTGAAGCGCTGCCAATCGTAGACGCGGATGGCAAATTGCTCGGCGTCTTAGAGCGCCCCGCCATCGACCACTACCTGCACACCCGCGTCGTCGAACTCCACAAAAAGATAGCAAGCCTGGGCTGAAGCATGTGGGGCGGAGCCCCGCCCCTCGCTCCTGCCACGGGTCACAGCGCTTACGCACTGTTCGTCCGCGTCATACGCTACCCCACCCAGCGGGCTCAAACGCCGCCCGCAACGCCTGCTACAGTTCCGCTTCCTTCTCCTGTATCATCTCGACAAGCCGGGCACGGTGCTCTGGCAGCGTGATGTCGGCTGTCGTCCTGCCTTCATCATTGTACCAGACCTGCCTGTCAAAATAAGAAGCAAGGTCTGCGCTGTTGAAGTGGTAGCCGTACAGCGCAAACACTGTGTTCCGTAACAGTCGTAAGTCTGCCTTGCTGAGCCCGGCGAGCACTTCATTCACGTATGCGCCGTAGTCATCGTCTGTGTAGCCGTTGATGGCCATCGCGTAGAAGTCGGGCTCGCCCCAGGTGCGCCTGATGCGGAAGACTTCGGTGTAGTCTTCACCGGCTACGTAGTAGTAGATATTGCCGCCGAAGCCTACATACCAGCTGGAAGAATACTCTCTTGAAACAATAAGTAATAATTCTGCACCAGTAAAGACTTTAACCATCTCATTTAAACCATTAGGATTTACTACACAAAACAGAATTTTATCAGGATCAAAAGCCATCTGATATCCATACCCATTCTGATCATATTGTATTAATCCGTTTCTGATATATGGATCGTTTTTTTCATATTGTTTTCCCAATATCTGTGTAGTTGAATAATACGTCTTTCCCCACACAAGCACTTCATTGTTCAGAAACTGCGTCTTCAATCCCAGCTCTTCTGCCCGCTCAAGACTCTCGGCATACTTCTCACTGTCATACGCCTTCAGATACTCCATGGCTTCTGCGGATGTATATATTACCCCTTCCGTGTCTACTGCTCCAGGAACTCCGTTCTTATCTACATAATAGACTATGTACCCCCCCCCTTTCTTCAGTATGAAACTGATGCCGGTAGAAATAGCCAAATTCTTAATAACGACATCATCTTTTATTATTTCAATAGCTATATCAGAATAATGAATAGCAAAATCCCCTATTTTATAATAAGCACTTGTTGCTGTTCTGGCATTTTCTTTTCCGAGTATTGCAACTTCAATTTCGTTAGAGAAGTCAATTATTCCTGTTTCTAATCGCTTTGAAGCCTTGCAATAAATCACATCATTAACTTCATCTACATATGTGTCAGAAGGGTATGAAGTAACAATGCTTGAAGAATATGTTATTAAATCTGTTTCTCCCAATCTTTCAATTACTTGAGGATAACTAAAGGATAACACTAAAAATAATGATAAACTTAAAATCACTCTTTTCTTCATATATTTATTCCTTTATTGAAAGTCGCCTTAATTGATATTGGTTAATTTCCGTACTTACATTAAAAGCAGAAGATGTTAATACTTTATACACAGAATCCACGTCATCAACGTTGTTTATTCCAGGAGTACTATGTATCACATCCACCTGCGAGTAATCCGTTATCTGCATGGTGTCATCAGGATAGTTCAGGTTCTGGATTACATCGGAGCGATCTTTTGGAAGTGTTCACCAGAAACAGCAAGGTTCCACGCAGCATACGCTTCTTCTTCATGAAGAGCAAGCCATCCGACAATCATTTTCATCTGTCGCTGAGGCAGTCTTCCTGATAGCAGTTCCCCATCAATTCCAATGGAAGCTTCATATTCTCCATAATAGACATGGACATGCGGTTTGTTATGTTCCTGATTGTCACGGAACAGCATATATATAACCATTCCCTCAAATCTGCTTAATTCAGGCATTTTTGACTCTCCTTTCAAGCAATTATGTTCTCAGGATATTCATAACTTTCACGGTACATTGTTTCTGGAGCAATATCAATTTCACCATCAAGCCAGGACACAAAGCCATAAGTGACTTTTGCTGTTTTCTGATTTTCTAACTTAGATAGTTTCGCAAATGCAGGACCTGTTTTTATGAGAGCATTAACATCAAAAAGCCGTGTTTCTCCAGTTGAAAAAGTAACAAGCATCATTCCGGTTTCAAGAACCTTTATAGAAGAAACCTTTATTGATGGCTGTAATTCGCTGGCATAACATATACCGTCTTTAATATACATAGGCTTCCTCCTTGATAATACTATATCATTCTTTCAGGTAGGTAACAACATTAAAACAAGTTACTTACTCCGCTTCCAATGCCTGTATCATCTCGACGAGCTTTGCACGGTGTTCTGGCAGCGTGATGTCGGCTGTCGTCCTGCCTTCATCATTGTACCAGACCTGCCTGTCAAAATAAGAAGCAAGGTCTGCGCTGTTGAAGTGGTAGCCGTACAGGGCGAACACCGTGTTCCGTAACAGTCGTAAGTCTGCCTTGCTGAGCCCGGCGAGCACTTCGTTTACGTATGCGCCGTAGTCATCGTCTGTGTAGCCGTTGATGGCCATCGCATAGAAGTCGGGCTCGCCCCAGGTGCGGCGGATGCGGAAGACTTCGGTATAGTCTGAGCCGGCTACGTAGTAGTAGATGTTGCCACCGAAGCCGACGTACCAGAGTGTAGAAGGAAAATCTTCGGATAATAACTGTATCGAATAAGAATCAAGAAGAAAAGGTTCAAAAATCCATTTTCCATTTTGTGATACAGCTACGAGTTTTGAATTATTATTTGAAAATCTAATTTGATATCCATTACCTTGTAAATCATATTGAACCTGAATATATCCAGGATATAAATACGACCCAGGCTTCCAGAGTTTTTCTATCATATGAATTGTTGAATAATACGTTTGTCCCCAAATAAGCACTTCATTATTCAAAAAAGGCTTCTGTAATCCTATTTCATTTGCCCGGCAAAGACTTTCCTGGTATTTTTCAGAATCATATTTTTTTAAAAATTGCATAGCCTGATTATTAGTGTAAAACTGGCCATCGGTGTCTACTGCACCTGGTAAACCATTCGGATCAACATAGTAAACAATGTACCCATTATCTTTTTTTAAGATGAAACTGATTCCTGTTCCGGTTTTTACAGAAGCTATATTAGAATCATCTTTTCTAATAACCAAAGAACAGTTACTTGATGCCCCAATACTATATTCTCCAAACTTGTAATATACTTCGTTAAAACAATCAGTAATTTGTTCAACTTCTGATATGCTACCGTTTTGAATTCCAAATCTTTTTTTTAATATCGCATTTATGATGTTTATTTCATCCTTCACTTCATCTACATAAAGTCCAGATGGTCCCCACCAGCTTTCACAATATTCTTTTTGTCTTGGCTTTTCATACACTTCATCTGTTTTCAGAAGTAATTCAACCTGCTGAGCAAAAATAAGCAAACTGGAAAAAAGGAACAAAACAGAAAAGAGAATCTTTTTCAATTTGTTTTTAACCTCCGTAATTGAAATTTTGTATTAGGATGATACCCATAATTCGCTGTCGTAAAATCCCCCTTAAGGACACACCATTCATTAGCTTTACCACTTCCTTCTTGAATGATTTGAATATTTGAAAAAGCATTAGAAAAAGAAATTAGAAGGACCAGAACAATTAATACACTTTTCTTCATACCCACTCAGTATACCACACCTTTTCTTTCCAAATAAGAACTGACCAGATTAATGCTATTACAAAATGCAGCGAAGAACCGCTTTTATTGCTTTTTTCGCGGAAGGTCCCATCAGCGTCGTCCGCGAAAACTCGTTTTTTTCACGTTTTCGCGGTCACTTTGTTTTTGAGGGCGGAGTTTCGAAACAGCGAAATGATGCGATTTCACTGTTTTCGCTGTCGAAACACCCCATTTTCTGCGATTCATCCCCAATCATCATGAAACGATTCCCATTTTTCTGCTAAATGCTTTCATTTTTGACAGCGAAACCGGCGGTTTTGTCTTTTTTCGCGGAACGCCCATCCTCGAGTGTCCGCGAAATCTGCGCTTTCCCCCACATTTCGCTGTACTTACAACAAAGAAAGCTTCAGCCGGGAGGATGAATCTCATGTAAAGCAGGTTATTCCCGTTTAGTTTTCAATTGCCCTGGCAATTGAAAACTAAAGTAAAAAAGGTTGGCATTGCCAACCTTTTTTACGGTATGCGGTAGTACAGCTGCTTCTTAGTGATTCCGTTTTCTTTAGCGCGCTTTTCCCACATCAGCATGTTTGCGTTGTTCATGAATATGAAGCGCGGATAATCCGGTGTTGCAAATGCATTTTCGAATGCAGTCTTTGTCACGATGGCATCACTGAGTTTCTGCATCACCTTTCCGGGAGTCTTGAGTGGGCCCTTTCCAAAAGGAACTGCAGTAATCATGCCAAGCATTTCACCGCCGCCAAATCCAGACCCGCCAGAATAGTTTAACCCGCAGCAAACAGCCCACTGCTCAATCATTTCAAGAGCAAGCGCGCAGCCGTTCCCATCAAAATAGCCGCAATTCATGAGGCCATAGACATTCATTCTGCCACGCGCATGTGATTTGATTCCTTTATGACCGTTGAAATAGTCATCCAGGCGGACCAGCTGTTCAAGCAGATGAGACGGAAGTCCATTAAAATATACCGGAGACGCAATGACGAAAGCATCGCAGCTTTCAAAAAGCTGATAATCCGGCTCAGATATCATGTTGTTTCTGATATTGAGCATGGTAAAGCGCAAGTCCTGATTTGAGAGCTCCATCATGCGCTTAAGACATTCAATGAGATACGCAGAATTGCCGCCTGAGGGCTTGGGGCTGCCATTCAGTATGATTACATTCACAGCATTACCCCCTTCATTGAAGGAGCATCACCATAAAAAGCTATTGTAGAGCAAGTGCCTTTAAGGGCATCGCAGAAACTTTCCGTATACTTCTGGGCAAGCGTCTGCTCTTCCGTTGACATGGTGCGGATTGCACCTGAATACATGTGCACTGCTATGGAAATGCGGTTGTCATACCGGATTTTCTGAAACATCTTTCCCTGACGGATTTCGAAGAACGGCAGCAGATATGGCAGACATCGGTCCAGAACGTTTTTCACATAAGGACTGAAACTGCCATAGCAATTTTTAGAGATTATTACCATTTCAGAGATTTTAGACATAACTTCACCCATCTGCTGGTAATCATCGCGAAGTATGCAATAGCCAGGAGTACGTGTAAAACAGCACAGACAGCCAATACACGGATGCACCGACTTTTCCCGTGACAGGACAGTCACGTTTTTCGGCACATCCGGAAAGAGACGTTTGAATTCTTTTTCAGTCAAATCATGAATGACAAGTTTCATTTATCCCAGTGTTACAGTAACAGTATTGGAGGTTTTGAGCATTTCTGCCCTTACTATATTATCTGACAGTTCTTCACCGTTCAATACTATTTTTGTTACACCTTTTGAAACATGTTTAGGATTCTTGACCTCAATGTCGATGTTGCAGCCCCGGAAACGGCGCTTTGCAGTGAATCCGTCCCAGTCATGCGGGATGCACGGATCCATCATAAGGCCTTCGTAAACCGGGCGGATACCCAGGATGTACTGCGTCAGGCTGTAGTAAGACCATGTTGCGGCGCCTGAAAGCCAGGAGACGCGTGCGTTACCAGCTCTTGGAGACGGCGTTGAGTATGTTGTCTGGCACTGGACGTACGGCTCAGCCTGGCGGATTTCCGCTTTCGTATTGTAAGCGGCAGGAAGCGCTGCCTTGCAGTACTCGTAGGCGCGGTCACCGTTACCAAGCATTGTCTCGGCAATGATGCCCCATCCCTGTGTATGGTTGAAGATACCTGCGTTTTCCTTGATGCCTTTCAGGAAGACAACGGAGCGCATGACATCGACTGTAGTCTTTGCAAATGGCGGTGCACACAGCATAAGGCCGTATGGGGTGGCAAGTTTTTCCTTGACGGTCTGCATAGCCTTCTGAGCCTGCTCAGCAGTTGCGGCGCCCGAAAGGACAGCCCATACCTGCGTGTTGAAGTAGACCTGGCCTTCTTCGTAATCCTTTGTACCGTAAACAGTTCCATCTTCTGCGATTGCCCAGATGAACCAGTTGCCGTCCCAGCATGTCTTCTGGATGGCAGCATCCAGGGCGTCGCGGTTTTTGAGTGCCCACTCTGCTTCTGCCTTCTCGCCAAGGCGCGTTGCAACATCAGCGTAGACCGTGAAGCCAAGGCGCATCTGGAAGGCGACGAAAAGCGACTCGCCGTGGTAACCGAGCTTAAGGCAGTCGTTCCAGTCAGCAAGCAGTCCGCACGGAAGATCGTGCGCGCCCATGCGGTTCAGGTTGAAAAGCAGAGCCTGCTTCAAATGGCCGAAGACTGTCGCTTCTCCCTTGTCAGCGTATGGAATCACTTTCTTGTAGAAATCAAAGTCGCCTGTTTCTGCAACGTATACAGGCACTGAGTTGAAGAACCAGAGGCAGTCGTCTGAACGGAACTCTTCCTCAGCAGGCGACTTCTCCTTGCCAGGCACGTGGTTAATCGGGTTTACGACAGGAATAGCGCCGCCGGAAGCGACCTGTGCTGAAAGCATGAGTTCCAGGCGCTTCTCTGCAGTTTCAGGAATTGCAGCTGAAACACCAAGGATATCCTGCACTGAGTCGCGGTATCCGAAGCCGTCGCGCTCTCCGTTATAGACGAGACTTGCGGCGCGGCTCCAGGCAAACGTGATGAGGCAGTTATAAAGGCCCCACATGTTTACGGTGTGGTTGATGTCTTCATCAGGTGTGTTGACTGATAGGCTGTTGAGCTTGTTGTGCCACTCTGCCTTAAGGGCGGCAAGTTCCTTTTCGCAGCGTTCTACGGAACCGAACTCTTTTACAGTGTTGCGGCCGCGTGTCTCTGCCTCGCCGATACCGAGCATGACGAGCACATCGCGTGTCTCACCGGGCTTCAGTTCAAGATCAGCCTGCATTGAGCCGCAGCTGTTGTCGCCGTATGCTTCTGAGTTGCTGCACTTTCCGTTGATGACAGCCTGTGGTGCATGATAGCCGCCGTAGTTACCGATGAAAGCCTCGCGGTTTGTATCGAACGCGGTCATCGGAGTGCCGACGAGTGCCATCCATGTCTGCATGCTTACATCCCCGTGCAGTGCAATTGCATCAGGATCACGGCCTTCCTTGATAGCGGCGGCACGCAGCTGCTCTGCCATGTGGTCATGAATGCTGATGCGGAGCATATCGTTCTTTCCGTCTTTGTTTGAAGCAAGGGCGCGTCCCTGGGTGATGAAAAGTGAATACTGCAGGTTTACCTGGTCCTGGGTGGTATTCCACTGGTTGGTAAACTCACAGTAACTGAAAGCGCTTATCTTGCGTGGTCTGTCTGATTTATTGGTGACCTGAAGGTGCCAGTACTCGAACGTCTGTCCGAGCGGGACGAAATACGTAGTCTTTGTTGCAATGCCGGCATATTCTGATGAGATGACCGTGTATGCAGTACCGTGGCGGCACTCGCTCTTATAAGCATCAAGAGGCTTTCCGACCGGCTGCCATGAAGCAGACCAGTAGTCGCCTGATTCCTGGTCACGCAGGTAGAAATAACGTCCAGGCTGATCCATCGGGACAGCATTGAAACGCAGGCGCAGGAAACGACCCTGGGCTCCTGACTTGTAAAAGCCATATCCGCCGGCATTATTCGTAATGACAGCTCCGTACTCAGTTGAGCCAAGATAGTTGCTCCATGACTGTGGTGTGTCGGGCTTGGTGATGACATACTCTTTGGCTTCATCGTCAAAATATCCGTACTGCATGCATACTCCTTAAAACGTTTTTTTCTTTCCCTTGCAATCTATTACAACCCCAGTAAAAGGGATGCATTTTTATATAATACAGCATCTTTGTCGGAACCGGATAGTCCCAGCTGCTCAAATCGCTTCCACTCATCCTCATGGTCCCACATCGGATAGTCTGAACCGAAGAGGATCCACTCAATGCCGTGCTCGCGGATAAGTTTCTGCGCGTCCGGAACGGGCAGCTTCCAGAGGGTGCTTGATGTGTCGAACCATACTTTCCGGTTGACGAGATATTCAGATGCAGCCTGCCACTCAGTGTAGCCGCCCATGTGAGCCGCGATGAGCTTCAGGTCAGGATGCTTGTCGAGGACGTGCGCAATGCGTTTAGGGCCCGAGAAGTCAAAGCGGGCGTCACCTGCATGCACGAGAACGGGCATGTCAAGTTCTGTCAGTACTTCATAAACCGGGTCCATTTCAGGAGCGTCAATCTGGAATTTCTGGAAATCAGGATGCAGCTTTATGCCCTTAAGGCCTGCGAACTCGATGCGCTTGAGCTCAGCCTCAAAATCCTCAAAGTCAGGATGCATGGTGCCGAAGCCGGTGAACTTACCCTCAGGGGCAGCGCGGCAGGCACTGATGATGAAGTTGTTGACCGCCTCAACCTGAATGGCGTTTGTAGCTGCTGAATGGACGACGTATCTGTCGACGCCGATCTTTGCGCCGCTTGCAAGAAGCTGGTCAACGCTGCCGCTCCAGGCCATTGGCGCATTGTAAAATTCGCCGATGGCGCGGGATGCTTTTGCGGCAATCTTCTCCGGATATATGTGTGCGTGAAAATCGATGATCATTACTCAAAGCATAGTGAAAATACGCAGTAATGACAAGGATTTTATGCATAGAAATATGCATGAGAGAGAGCGTTACGCGGCGACTTCGTTTTCTCCGCCGCCTTTTTCCACATAGTCGTAGATGTTGTCCACCGTCGTCTCCGCAATGCCCGCGAGCGCTTCTTTAGTGAGGAACGCCTGATGAGACGTGACGAGCACGTTCGGCATGCTGATGAGGCGCGCGATGAGGTCATCAGGAACGATGTGGCCTGAAAAATCGTTGAAGAAAAGGCCGGCTTCCTCTTCGTACACATCAAGACAGACAGCGCCGATTTTCCGGCTCTTGATTCCCTCAAGCAACGCCTCTGCATCAATGAGCGCGCCGCGTGACGTGTTGACGATGACGACGCCTTTTTTCATGGCAGTGATTGACGCCGCGTCAATGATATGGTGCGTCTCTTCCGTCAGCGGACAGTGCAGCGAGATGATGTCACTCTTCTCAAACAACTCGCCGAGCGGCACGTAGCACACCGAGCCGCAGTCCATGCCGCCACAACCAATCTTCGCTTTTGGACCAGCACCGGCAGATAAGGCATCATCCGCTTTCAAGGCGCGGGGCACGGTCTCCAGATCAGGCGACGGGAACTTGTCGTAGGCGAGCACGTTCATCCCGAAGCCACGGCAGATGTTGATGAACGCCCTTCCAATCTTTCCAGTCCCGATGACGCCCGCCGTCTTTCCGTGAAGGTCAAAGCCTGTCAGACCTGAAAGAGAGAAGTTGAACTCGCGCGTCCTGTTATACGCCTTGTGGATGCGCCTGATGGATGTAAGCAGCATCGCCATGGCATGCTCTGCAACTGCGAACGGCGAATAGGCGGGAACACGGAACACAGGCATCTTTCCCTTGCAGTACGCCAGGTCAACGTTGTTATACCCCGCACAGCGAAGCAGGATAAAGCGCACACCTTCTGCGTACAGCCGGTCGATGACGGATGCGCTCATGACGTCGTTCACAAAAACGCAGATTCCCTCACATCCGGCAGCCAGGTCTGCAGTGTTTTCAGAAAGCCTGTCCTCAAGATACCTGAACTCAAGCGCCTCATCCTCATACGGATGAAATGAAGCCCTGTCATATTCCTTTGCATCAAAAAAAGCGATTTTCATATTTCCCCCAGGGAATGCGGATGAGTCACATCCCCTGCCACAAGAATACGCACGCGCAGAAAAAAACGGCAACAAAAAAAAGAAATGTAAGTGAGAAGGGGGCTTCACGGTACCCCGATACGTCCTTACGGGGAAACACCTGCCCGCTCGCTGGCGGCGCTATGGTATCTCACTCGCCCGCAAGCGGACTCGGGGCCGAGGCTTCGCGGTCAGGTATTCCCCCTCCGGCCGTCTCGTGGTACCCTTACGCCCCCTTCTCACTCACCCGCCTTTTTTATGCGTAATTTCTAGCAGGCTTTTACCAAAGAAATGGGTTTTCCAAGGATTGTCGGAGCAAAAAATGATGGGCGGGCTCTCTGGGCTGGTTGCCGGATGGGGGATGGTTGCAGTATCTTAGATGTGTATGAAACAGATGAACTTTCAGGTTACGGGGATGTCGTGTGCGGCGTGCTCGGCGGCTGTGGAACGGGCAGTCAGTGCACTTTCTGGCGTGGAAAAGGCGCCGGTGAATCTGCTGACGAACAGCATGACCGTTTTTTACAGCGAAGAAATATACACGGATGAAACCCAGCTCGCGGATGCAGTCAGCGCTGCTGTGAAGAAAGCAGGATACGGTGCAAGTCCCAAGTCTGCTTTCACCGGCGGAAAGCCTCACGAGACGCGCGCTTCCCAAACGGCTGGTCCGCAGGATGCGCAGTCTGCATTGAAGAAGCAGTTCCTGACATCGCTCGTGCTGCTCATTCCGCTCATGTACATCGCGATGTTCAGCCATTTTGAGCCGCTTGTCAGCATGCTCGCTCAGCTCATCCTGCTTATTCCGGTGCTCATCATCAACAGAAAATATTTCACATCCGGCTTCGGCGCCATGCTGCACGGGAACCCGACGATGAACAGCCTTGTCGCAACGGGATGTACGGCGTCTGTCCTGTACAGCCTTGCGACACTTTTCATGACGGCACAGGCTGCTTTTATGGGCCAGAGCGCACCATCCGGCATGCACATTTACTTTGACTCTTCAGCGATGATCCTGACGATAATCACGCTCGGCAAGTGGCTTGAAGCGCGCGGCAAGGCAAAGACAAGCCGTGCTGTCGAAGAGCTCATCAAGCTTGCCCCGGACACAGCCATCATTGAGACAGCGGATGGAGAAAAGGAAGTGCCATCTGATCAGGTTTTGCCCGGTACCATCGTCATCGCACGCCCGGGAAGCCGCATTCCTGTTGACGGCATTGTCATTTCAGGCAGTTCCAGCGTTGATGAAAGCGCCATTACCGGAGAAAGCATCCCGGTCTTCAAGAAAGAGGGAGACGCGGTCACCGCTGCGACCATGAACGGCTCTGGCAGCCTCCGCATCAGGACGACTGCGGCCGGAAAAGACACTTCGTTCGCAAAGATAATCGCGCTCGTGGAAGAAGCGGCTGCCGGAAAAGCGCCCATCGCCCGCGCCGCCGACACTGCAGCCCGCTATTTCGTGCCAGCAGTGCTCATCATCGCACTCATCACCTTCATCGCGTGGTTTGCAAGCGGCGCAACAGTGGCTTTTGCCCTGACCAATGCTGTCTCAGTGCTCGTCATCTCATGCCCCTGCGCACTCGGTCTTGCAACGCCGGTCGCCATCATGGCAGGAACAGGTCAGGGAGCTAAGAACGGCATTCTGTTCAAGGATGGCGCCGTGCTTGAAACGCTCAGTCACATCGACACAGTAGTCCTGGATAAGACAGGCACCATCACGGAAGGAAAGCCCGTCGTCACGGATGTGCTTTTCACCGGTGGAAACGACTCGTTCCTTTCAGCAGCGCGCACGCTCGAACATGAAAGCGGCCATCCGCTTGCCGCCGCAGTCACCGGATACGCAGATAAGATTCTTGCCGAAAGAGGCGCACAAAGCGCGCCTTCATTCACCATAACTGACTTCATCTCCATTCCGGGAAGCGGCGTCACGGCGATTCTCACCTGCGACGGTTCTCCATCCACAGAAGCTGCGCGCTGGTTCGCCGGAAACGAAGCGTACATCACCTCTCAGGGAGTAACGTTCTCAGATGAGGTGCGCACTGCACTCGATGCGCTCAAAAAAGCAGGCAAGACGCCGCTTCTGTTCACGCGCGCTCCGCTTTCTGAAAGCGGAAAAGCCGTGCTCGCTGGTGTCATAGCCGTTGCAGACACCGTGCGTTCTGAAAGCCCCGCCGCCATTACGCGGATGAAGGATATGGGGCTTTCAGTCATCATGCTCACGGGCGACAATGAAGTTACCGCGCAGAGTGTGGCGGCCGAAAGCGGCATAAGCGAAGTCATTGCGGGCGTAAAGCCTGACCAGAAAGAGGCGGCTGTGCGCAACCTGCAGCAGAAAGGCAGAAAGGTTGCCATGATCGGCGACGGCATAAACGACGCGCCCGCCCTCACCCGCGCAGAAGCCGGTATCGCAATTGGTGCCGGAACGGATGTCGCTATTGAGAGCGCCGACATCATCCTGGTGAAGAACAGTCTTTCAGATGCGGCGGCGGCGTTCGCGCTCGGACGCAAGGTCATCCGCATCATAAAGCAGAACCTTTTCTGGGCTCTGTGCTATAATGCAGCGTGTATCCCGCTCGCTGCAGGCGTCTTTTACAAAGCGCTCGGCTGGCAGCTGAACCCGATGATAGGATCCGCCGCCATGGGATTAAGCAGCATCTGCGTCGTCACAAACGCGCTGCGCCTGACCCGCATGAAGCTGCGCGGTGACGAGGTCGCCGAGAAAACAGAGACCGCTCACAAGGAGAATGATATGAGAGATGTAGAAATCGTTATTGACGGCATGATGTGCACCCACTGCTCAGGCCGCGTTGAAGCCGCCCTGAACACACTCGAAGGCGTTGAGGCAAAGGTCGACCTTGCAAAGAATACCGCGTTCGTAAAGGCGGACGCAGCAGTCTCCGACGAGATGCTTTCAAAGGCAGTCACCGACGCCGGATACACGGTCGTTTCCGTAAAGTAAGCGGAAACGTCAGCGCCTCATCCCTTTCCCGCCACCAAAACCATCTGGGGGCATATCTCCCATGCGGGACGGATCAAATCCTTCAGGCGGTTCCGGTGGACGGCCAATATCACCATTCATTTGAGGTCCTCCGAACATTCCCCGTGCGTTTCCCAGTACAGTCACAGCAGATGAGATCGTGACCGCAGTCTCTTCTGTCCCACACTTCACAGTATAGGAAGAACCCGAAGTAAATAAGGGAGATGACAGCACCATCGTTGAACTGTCAGCCTTGCATGTATGCTTCAGGATACACAAACCTGTACTGTCTTCAACCGTAATGACATCACCTTTGGATGCAGTGACGTTCCAGATAATGACATGCTGTTTTGATGATGAAGCAGGTGACGTATAATTGGAACCACCAGTTCCTACAACGGTTCCGCCATTTATAAGGAATGTATTGAAATCACAGTCAAAAGCACACTCAGGGTCTCTTCCTCCCGTTGCAGTAATACTTCCACCATTGAATGTAAGCGTACCATTGGCATCAATTGCATCATTTTCTGTACTGATGACGTCTATGACACCTCCGTTTATGATGACCGCCTTTCCTGCATTGATGCAGTCGTCAGCAGTCCTTATCATAATTATTCCACCGTTTATGGTCAGATCATTCTTTGCTTCAATGCCTTCAGGACTGTTATTTACCGTCGTTCCGTCTGAAGTCGTATATTCATATGGTTTTCCTGTTGTCGTGATATTCAGTGAACCGCCATTTATCGTCAGATAAGGATTGGGATCATCATCCGTAGTTTCCGTTTCTGCATCTTCAGCAATCTTCCAGCCGGCAGAGATACCCTTGCTGACAGTTGTTGACGTGATGCATCCTCCATTTATGATGATGAATCCTTCTCCCGGATGTTTTTCATTTTCCTCACCATCAACCTTGATTCCCTTGCTTTCTTCATCTATGTTTGAACCCGTTCCATTCATAACGATGATTCCAGAATCCATGATGAACCCATTAACACTTCTTATACAGTCCCTGCCAGAATTATGTACCGTGAAATCACCGCCCGTTACACGTATGTAGTCATCACTGTAAATTCCGTGTTTATATCCTGCATTGACCGTAAGTTTTCCGGGAATCTTGCCAGCAGGTGAAGACAGAACAAGAGCACCTTTTGCATAAAGAGCACCTTTTTTCGTATTTGCCGTCCGCACCACACTGTCGGTCAAGACATTTTCAGTACCAGTTTCACAGACAACAAACGCTCTGTTTTTTGACAGAAGATTCAGGGCTGGTCCGTCCTGCGCGGTGATATATGCATTATCAAGGACGATTGCATATCCGCCTTTTGTTGTATTTACTGTAAAAGTTCCATTGAGCGAACCTGTCAGCGTAATTTTAAGTTCATCCGCAACAGCAGACTCAAAAAGCAGATTATCCGAATCACGGGTAAGTGACACTGTTCCGGCAGAAGCATTACCACCGTATGTTATGGTGCAATCATTCAGATTGATGCAAACTTCTGAGCCGAACAATACAGATGCATATACGTCATCTGGATTTGAAATAATGTCTCGCTGAGATGCAGACACAGAAAAACAGCAGAAACTGAAAAAGAAAGAACAAGCGAAAATAAACCTGGCAGTTGCTCTTTTCATCTAAAAACCTCCAAAAACTGAATATGTGTATGGCAATACTATCCGGGGAGGCTTAAATAAATCTTAATGATGTAAAGCTGCCGCCATGCCCAGCGCAACATACACAAAGTTCATGTGCTGAGTGTACACGAAATCTTTCCGAAGCGCTACAAACAGGCAAACAGCGATACAACCCCGCTGAGAGCCATTCCGATAAGCGGCAGCGTCTCTTTCAGAGAGCCACCCAACACAGACACAGCAGGGAGTGGCGCAAACTGGGCGATGAGGCCGCAGACGCTTCCAAGAAGAATTGCCACAAACATGAGGCGCGGCCTTATTCTGCGCTTTTCGTGACACAGGATGCCGATTGTCAGCGGCAGAACCACGCCCGGGCTGTAGATGCTGTAGGCGCCGACAAGAAGCGTCATGATGCCGCGCCCGCCAAGGCCAAGCAGGACAGCCGCCACGCCCATCAATGCAATGAGGATTCGGATTTCACCGACGCGCTTTCTACCGAGCACGTTGTACTCAAAGATGGTGGCGGCGTTCACCAGGCAGGTGTCGGCGCTGGAGATGAGCGCTGCGATAAGCGCAACAGCAAGAATTATGGCGAGCGGCAGTGGCAGAAAGCCTGTAATCAGCGCCACAAGCGGGTTCACGCCCGCTGGTAAGGCATCGGAAGCTTTCAAGGCACGCGCGCCGAAAGCGGACGTTTCCACCACAAGGAAAGCGAACACAAGAAGTACGGCCGAGCTTATCAGGACGGCGCGCTTTGCTGTCTTTGCATCGCGGCTGATCAGGTTCCGTGAGATGATGTCAGGGCCAAGGAAGTATGTACCGCCGACTATGAACACGAGATACAACAGGCTCACGGGCGTTACGCCAGAAAGGAAGCGTGAGAAAGCATCGTCTGAAAACAAGACATCATCCGCTTGTAAGGCATCCGCGCCCGCAGCGCCATCTGCTGAGAAAGCGCAGTACGCGAATGCGGCGGCAATGCCCAGGAAGATGAAGAGCGCGTGTATGCGGTCTGTCTTCACGACTGCGCCCTGGCCGCCAGTCATGGTGTATGCGGTGACCGCCGCGCCTGCAATAATGAGCACAAGGCTTGCATCAACGGGAAGAAGTGACGAAACGAGGCCGGCAAGCGCGACGAACTGCGCGGCGACAATGCCCGTCCAGCTGATGAATATGATGATGGATATGAAAAGCGCGTTCTGGCGGCCGATTGTCTTTTCAGCAAGATCCGGCAGCGTATCAGCATTGAGCGCGCGTATCTTAGATGAGAGGATGAGGCCCTGGAAAAGCAGGCCCGCACATCCGGCAAGAAGGAACCAGATAGCGCTTTCTCCCTGCGCGGCGGTCTTCTCTGCAATGCCGAGCGTTGCGCTTGCTCCGATGACGGAAGCAAAGAGGGAAAGCAGGACGGTCACCATCCCCTGATTCTTACCTGCGACACTGAACTCTTCAAATGATTTTTTCATGCGTTGAGTGTACACGAATACCCGGTTTTGCGCAAGCAAAATGCCTACAGAAGGTAAGCCTCAATGATTTGCTGGATTGAAATGGCATCTATGTGGCTTTTTTTTGTTTCCATTGTGATGATCAGGTTCCTTCCGGGGATCCAGCCATCCGCCTGATATGCATGCAGTTTCAGGACGTTTTTCGCAGCGTACTCAGTGTCATCCATCATGCCAAAATGCTCCCACACAAACTCGGTTCGTGTCCGCACATTCAGGCACATGAAATCCGGATGCACGGTATATGCTTTCAATTTGAGGCGTGGCTCGTACCTGAACGGGATGTGCTTCCAGCGTTTCACATACTCTTCATCGCTCAGAGAAAGGTGCTCAGCTAGTGGCTGCTTGCTTTGATGAAGCTTTGTCTGAAACTGGCCGCTGAAACGCGACTGACGAAGGAAGTCTTCAATAAGCGCAATCTCGCTTTCAAGAGCTTTTGCCGCATCTTCATCGTACTCTTTCTGGGCAAGATGCCTGATAAGCGCATCTGTCTTTTTCAGGTAGCGGCCATTGCGCTTTCCATCTGCAGTCCGCACGTAATACTGCACTGTTGTCCCACTTTTTGTGACGCGCAGTTTGCCTTCGGGTGCATTCTTCAGGGAAGCGCGCTTTTCTTCGAGCAGCTTTGTGAAAAGTTCTTTTGCATTCTTCAGCAAAGCCCCATATTCCTGGGGATTCTGCTCATCCGCTTTCAAAAACAGTGCTCTATAACTCTAATTTCTCCATTTTCTACATATTCACATTACAACATCACAGCGCGTTTCCTCAACCACAGCATGCTGTACTCGTGCCGCCACGGACAAACTCCACAGTTTCCACGCTTTTGTCCGCAGAATTCGCCATTTTTCCGTCCGCGCCCGTCCACACTTCCATAAAACCAGCAAAATCAGTATATTTAGTGTGTACTGCTTTTACAGTACATCAGGAGTTTTTACATGGATACACGTTTGCTTACAATTCAGGACGTTTCTTGTGTGGGACAGTGCTCTTTAACCGTTGCTTTACCAATCATTTCTGCTTGCGGCATAGAAACTGCCATATTACCATCATCTGTGCTTTCAACACACACAGCAGGATTCACAGGATATACTTTCCGCGACCTGACATCCGACATGCCCGCCATTCTTGCCCACTGGAAGAAAGAGGGCATTACTTTTGACGCCTTCTATACGGGCTACGTCAGCAAAGACCAGATTCCATACATTCTTCAGATAATGAACGAGACTGCCCGTCCTGGTGCTAAACGCATCGTTGACCCTGTCATGGCAGACAACGGCAGGATGTACCCCGGCTTTGACGCTGATTTCCCTAAAGAAATGGCAAAGCTCTGTAACGGCGCCGACGTCATCATGCCGAACCTGACAGAGGCGGCATTCCTGCTCGGACAGGAGCCCGTGCTTGAAGGTTACGACCAGGCGTTCATTGAGGATATGCTCAAGAAACTGCACGCTCTCGGCGCAAAGAACGTCGTCCTGACAGGCGTCAGTTTCTCAAAGGATAAGCTCGGTTCTGCCTGCTACGACGGCAAGACCATCACCTACGATTTCAACGAGTGGCTTCCTGCTGCCGTCCACGGAACAGGCGATGTGTACGCCTCCAGTTTCGCAGGCGCATACGTCCAGGGCGCTTCCATTACCGAAGCTGCCGCGCTCGCTGCTGATTTTGTCATTGAAGCCATGAAAGCAACTCTGCCTGACCCTGACCACACATACGGCGTCAAGTTTGAAAAAGCACTGCCTTTCCTGATTCAGGAGATTGGCAAACTCAGGAAGTGAGGTCAGGCACCCATGCTCATTTCAGGACAGACTTTTGACGAGGAACGCGCGCTCTACGGACTTTCAGACATCCAGGCTGAAGACTGCCGCTTTGACGGGCCCGCTGACGGCGAAAGCGCTTTCAAGGAATGCCGCAACATCGCCATCAAGAACACGTTCTTCAACCTGCGCTACCCTATGTGGCATGTTACGGGCCTGAAGCTTGAAAACTCTGAACTGACGGATAAGTGCCGCGCCGCCATCTGGTACACACGCGACGCAGAAATCACAAACTCTGCCCTGCATGGAATCAAAGCGCTCCGAGAATGCGCAAACATCAGCATCAGGGGATGCGACATCGTTTCCCCTGAGTTCGGCTGGTCGGTCAATTCCATCCGCATGGAAAACAGCAGGGCAGTCTCTGAGTACTTCATGATGCGCTCAACAGACCTTACATTCGACAGTGTCTCACTCGACGGCAAATACTCGTTCCAGTACATAGAAAACGGCACATTCACCAACTGCAGCTTCAGCACAAAGGATGCGTTCTGGCACGCTAAAAACGTGACGGTAAAAGACAGCGAGATAAACGGCGAATACCTGGCCTGGTACTCAGATGGTCTCACGCTTGAAAACTGCACGATACGCGGCACGCAGCCGTTCTGCTACTGCAAGAACCTGAAGCTCATCAACTGCCGCATGGAAAACTGCGACCTGGCGTTCGAGAAATCGGATGTAGATGCAGTCGTTCTGTCTCATGTCGACAGCATCAAGAACCCTGCAAGCGGCACAATCAGCGTGCCGTCTTACGGCGACCTCATCATGGATGATCCGGAAGCCCGCGGAAAAGTTATTATACGCTGATAAATCATATTTTTTTGCTATCAACTTTTCGCTGAAGGGGATATGATTCTTGTAGATGAAGTTTTTTTCGAAGAAAACGGCTGACAATGATATCCTCTCCCTGATTGAGCAGCGTGGTGCCGCCCGCTTTGAACGGAGTTTCAAGGTTTTCGGAAACATTCTCGCTTTCTTCGAGCTGTTCCTTGTCTTCAACATACTCTTTACTTCAAGCGGAGGAAACTACAAGAAGTACTATCTTTTCTTATATGCAATCATGCTCGTGACCTGCACGACACTTTTCCTGCTGTTCCGTCTTTCCAGAAACATGAGCTCAGAAAAGCGGACTCAGCTCATCAAAGCAGCTGAAATTGCCTTCATCATAATCATTGAAATCTGGGCTCTCGGCATCACCATTGTGGATGCAATGTCCCACAAGGTCATGGATGTGCTCGTGTACATCTCAGTACTGAGTCTCCTGCCTTCCATCGTATTCATTCATCCTTCCATCGGTGTTTCAACTCAGATGTTTTTTGACCTGATTATTTATCATTGCATCTTCGTTCTTGACCCGGGCCGGGCGAAGTATCTGTTCATCAACTTTTCAACGTTCGCGCTTGTTGCAATCATCATCTACATTGTGGATTACCGGATACAGTTTGATCTTTACGAACGAGAGGCCCTTCTGAAAAAAACTGCTGAAAACGATAGTCTCACCGGCCTGAAAAACCGTTTCAGCTACAGTAACTATATCCAGTCTCTGAAAGATCACCCTGAAAACAGGGATTTTGCCATATTGCTGCTTGATTTGAACGGTCTGAAAAACGTCAACGACACGCTTGGTCACAGCTACGGAGATGAACTCATACAGGGCGCAGCCTGGTGCATAGAAAAAGCATTTCATAAAAACGGGCTCTGTTTCAGAACAGGCGGAGATGAATTTGTCGTTCTCTTAAACAAACACCTTGATGATGTCGATGAAATGATCTGGAATTTCAGCGAACTCTGTCAGAACTGGAAGGGAGAACTTGTTTCATCCCCAAGTATTTCCTGGGGACTTGCAGAAGCAAAAAACGACTGGCTTCTTTCTGTGGATGAACTCATTGAACTTGCAGACAACCGGATGTACGCAATGAAAAGCGATTATTACAGCCAGCACGGCATTGACAGACGTAAGCCTGCCTTGCCAAAACAATCCTGAAAGCTTTATTTCTTTAATCCGCGCTTGAACTCAGTGACACGGGCACATGCTGTCGTATCCCACGGGCTTCTGTCGCCGCGCTCAAGGAAACGGTAGCCGACACCTGCAATCATAGCGCCATTGTCTGTGCACAGCTTGAGCGGCGGGAAAATGCACTTTATGTCAGTTCTTTCTGCAAGCATTGAGCGGAGGCGGCTGTTGGCAGCAACTCCACCGCCCGCAACAACGGTCTTAATGCCGGTGTCGTCAACGGCGCGGAACAGGCGGCTTAAAAGAATGCGGACGGCTGTCTCCTGGAAAGCCGCGCAGATATTCTCGTTTGTCTTCTCGTATCCCTCGCACCAGAACTGATCCAGCTGATTGATGACCGCAGTTTTCAAGCCTGAGTAAGACACATCATAGCGGTGCTCGCCGCTTTCACCCTTGTCCAGTTTAGGCATCGGGAACTTTGCGGCGCGGGCGTCTCCGTTCTTTGCAAGGCGGTCAATGACGACGCCTCCCGGATAGCCGAGGTTGTAGAACTTGGCGACCTTGTCAAAAGCTTCGCCGACAGCGTCGTCTATTGTGGTGCCGAGCACTTCGATATTGTCAAAATCGTTTACCTTGCAGATGATGCTGTGACCGCCTGAAACAAGCAGGCCGAGGTACGGATACTCAACGCCCGCCATAAGGTCGTCTCCGCCTGGAAGAATCAGGTTTGAGGCATACAGATGACCGAGCATGTGGTTTACGGCGATGAACGGCTTGTTCTTTGCCCAGGCAAGCGTCTTACCGAATGTAAGGCCCATGAGAAGTGAGCCGATAAGGCCCGGACGGTTTGTACAGGCAATGGCGTCAACATCATCAAGCGTCATGTTTGCCTGCTCAAGTGCCTGTGAAACGACAGGAAGAATCCACTCAGCATGTTTGCGGCTCGCAATTTCAGGAACGACACCGTTGTAAATCTGATGAAACGGAATCTGTGTTGCAATGACGTTGCTGATGATCTGCTTGCCGTCTTCAACAATGGCGGCTGCAGTCTCATCACATGATGACTCAATACCTAATACTCTCATATATGCCCTCGTAAGCTACGAAAAAACGCTTCAGAAGCTATTCTTATAAATCGGAAACAGTGCTGAATGTGTAGCCGCGCTCAACAAGCTCCGGGTACAGTTCCTCAAGGATGGCCGCAAGTTCTTTAGACCACACGTGACCGATCATGATAACATATCCCTTTTTGTCAGCAATTGAAAGACCCTTTTCCACCATTTCAATAATGTCAGCGCGCTCCTGGCTGTTGTCCAGGAAGATGTCGCGTTCATAAAGCTTCATGCCGCGGGCTTTCGCTGCATCAGGAACGACGGTTGCTGAGTTGGTGCGGGAATCAAGGAACCAGATGCCTTCATCAAGACAGACATCAAGAACGGGACCAATCTTCATCTCATCAGCTGTGATGAAAGAGCCTTCGTGGTTGTTCACGCCCTTTACCGGTCCCACTTCTGCAATATTCTCTCGTATCAGCGCCCTGATTTCGCTTGGCGCCATGTCAGGCGTAACGGCTCCCGGACCGGGGTCTGTTGAAAGGTTGATAGCCTGCATCGGCTGGTGCAGGATAAGCTCCTTGTTCTTTGTTGCGCGGGTTGCATTTGCGGCATCCGCTGAGTGCGCCAGTTTTGGCAGGACGGCGACTGTTACCGGGAATGGCAGATTAAGGAACGGTGTCAGCTGGGTAACGTTATGGCCGGCATCATCAAAGACAAACGCGATTTTTCCGCTGCCCTTCTTGAGCTGTTTCTTTTGCGGTTCTACCGGTTTTACCGGTTCTGCAGGTTTGGCAGGTTCTGCTTTTTTTTCAGGCACAGCAGGCTTTTCTGTTTCTTTTTGCGTTTCAGGCACAACGTTTTTTTGCGTTGCAGCAGAATCGCTCTTCGTCTCGGGTTGTTCGATTTCAGCCACAGGAACGGTTTCTTGTACAGTTTCGGGAGAAGCTGTTCCTTCATCCGCAGAAGGTGCAAGGAAAATGCTCGCAAGTAACATGATTGCACCTAAAAGAAGAATACAGGCTGCAAGAAGAATGATTTTTTTGTTTGAAAGCCGGGGTTGCTGTTTTTTTGCCATAACTCACTATATAGTAACTTTTTAGACTGTTACCGTCAAGCAAGGGCTGGGTTCATGCGAAATGAGTGATTCTGCCTTCTGATGCAATCTTTCTGAGACGCTTTATAGCACGCATTTCAACCTGACGGACTGTTTCAGCAGAAACGCCCATTTCATTTCCTAGCTGACGAAGGGTCTTAACCTTTTCATCGTTGCGGAAGTTGTAGCGGTTGTAGACTACACAGCGTTCCATTTCAGGAAGCGTCTGAACGACAGACATAAGTTCCCTTTTGTTTTCCTCAAAGAAATATTCCTGCTCAGGATTTCTGTGCATGTCAGCGATGGTATTCTCAACAGACTGGCCACCCTCTTCATCACCCTTTTCTGACAGACTCACAATCTGATAAGCAAGATCATTTATTTCGTTAACTTCTTCCACGGGAACGGAAAGTCTGTCTGCAATTTCCTGAACAGAAGGTTCGCGTCCCAGGTTCTGAAACAAGGACTGACGTGCAGCCTTAATCCTCCTGAGCTCATCTTCCTTTCTGTTGGGCAGTGCGATTACACCGCACTTGCTCTTTATATAGCGTGAAATAGCCTGTACGATCCAGGCATAGGCATATGTTGAAAAACGGACATTGTATGAATAATGATATTTTCCAGCTGCAGTCAGAAGACCAATATTGCCTTCCTGAATAAGGTCCATGACAGATGCATACTGATTCTCATATTTTTTTGCGATGCTGACAACAAGGCGGAGATTTGCCTGAACAAGCTCCATTTTTGCCTGTGCATCACCTTCCTGAATACGCTTGGAATGCTCAATTTCTTCTTCAAAAGAAAACAGCGGATATTGAGTTATCTGCTTGATATAGTTTTTATAAATTGCATTTTCCATATGCTTCTCCACAAGTTCCAATAGAAACGTATCACTACAGAGATTATATATGCAAAATTTGTGCCAACTTAAAAATTATGACTTTACAAGGATAATTAATTTATTACAATATCAGACGTTAAGACGTTTATGACATAACAGATACATATGTCACATTGAAGCGTTTATACTTTTTTATACAGTTTTCATATGAAAAATGTATACTTTTTTTTATTATCGGCAGTTACACCGGATAAAACCAGCTTTTTCCTGATGCATCCGTATACTTCCAGGTATCACCTTCCCGGGCAAAACGGGTAGCAGGGATATTCACCAGACCGCCACCGCCAGGAAGTTCAAGTGCATACACTGGAAGTGAAAGATCAGACAATTCATTCTTCAACTTATTGTAGATTTTCAGTCCCTCTGCCAGCGGTACACGGAAGTGTCCCGTTCCCTTTGCAAGTCCCGGCTGATACAGAAAGCCTGGTTTCACTCCAAGATGAACCAGCAATGTATAGAGCTCAGCAAGAACAGGAACAGCATCATTGACGCCCCTGAGAAGCTGCGTTTCAGTCTGTACAGGGATTCCAGCATCTACTATGGAAAGCAGACACTTCTGCGCTTCCGGAGCCCAACGAGCTGCAATTTCTGCAGGATGATGTATCTGCGGAACAATCCAGAAAGGACGGAACCGCCTGAACAACGCGAGAGTTTCCCTTGAAATGCGTTCAGGAGCAGACACAGGAGCACGCGTACGTAATCTGATGAGAATGCCGGGTCGCACTTTCCTTACGGCTTCAAACACAGAAGCCAGCTGTTCGTCAGAAGCAGAAAGAGGATCTCCTCCCGCAATGATGATTTCGTTTATTTCAGGATGCCCTTCAAGAAAAGCACACGCTTCGGAAAGGTCTTCCGCTGTTATGAACGGAGAATCTTCAGACTTTTCTGTACCACGGTATGGACAGAACCGGCAATGAGAAAAGCAGTTATCTGTCACTTTCAGAAGACAGCGGTTCTTGTACTGACGGATAAGTTTTTTTGTAACTGCATGAACAGACTCCCCAAACGGATCGTCAAGTTCACAGGAAAGGACGGTTTCCTCCGCAACAGAAGGCGTACACTGCCTGTTCAGGGCAGAAAAAACATCAGAAACAGATGAATCTTCTGAAGCGGCTGCACCGAGACGGCTTAAAACAGATGAACAATACGGAGAAATTTTAACAGAAAAGGAAAATTCCATAATCAAAGTATACACTAATCAAAAAAACTTGTAACCTTCGTTTTTTTGAAGTATCATAATATTATTATGAAACGCGTTCTGATTGTTGATGCTCCTCCTCTGTTCAGAGAGTACCTGAAAGACAAACTTGTCAATGAGAAAATAACTGTTGACTGTGCCGCAGGTTCACGAGATGCTTTTACTAAAATGATTTCGACTCTCCCTGATTTGATGATTATGGATGCACCAGAAAACATGACCGATCTTTTTGAGTTCCTTGAAATGAAACGAAAAGATCCGAACGCGACCCAGATTCCAGTTATTCTTACGGGACCGGTCCTCAGCAGGGAAAGCATTGCAAAGCTGCCTTATTACAACGTCATTAAATACTTCAACAAACCAATCAAGTTTGACGTTTTCTTTGAATCCATCGGCAAAATGCTGCGTATTTCACTCCCGATTGATACAACCCCAAGTATTCTCGAACTACACCTGAACGACAACATCATCTTCATCGAAATAGCCCAGGGACTTAACCGTGAAAAGCTGGCCCTGCTTAAATACAAACTGACAGAAATGATTGACGGTAACAAGCTTTCAAAGCCAAAAGTCGTCATCATGCTTACGGATTTGAAACTGTCCTTTGTCGACGGCGCAAACCTTGAATTCCTGTTTGACAATGTCATTGCGGATGAGCGCATCCTGCCAAAGAACGTGAAAATCCTGTCTTTTGACGAATTCACAAAAGAGCTTATCGACGGCCATCCGGCTTATGCGGGCATGTCGGTAGTTGAAAACCTTTCTTCAGTACTGTCTTCTCTTGTTGAAGGCGTCGGTGACGTTACAGAAACGATTACAGACCGCATTCTTTCAGCAACAGATGACACAAGCGAAGGCTCCGTCCAGATGAGGTTCTATTCTGAAGAAGGCGTCTCTGATACAGATTCCGAAAAAATGCCGGGGGATTCATCGCTCATATCTGTTGCCATTGTCGATGATGACCAGATCATCAGAAACCTGCTCAACGCAGCCTTTACAGCTCATCAGGTTGAAACTGCAATGTTCGATTCCGGGTTGGAATTCCTTGTTTCAACAAAACACAAGATATTTGATATTGTCATTCTGGATATTTTCATGCCTGGCGTTTCAGGCCTTGATATTCTGACAACACTCAGACAGAACAAATATCCAAGTCCAGTCATCATCTACTCAAGTGCAACACAGCGTGAGGCTGTCATTCAGGCGCTGAGCCTTGGAGCAAAGAGCTTTATCGCAAAACCGATGAAACCTGAAATCGTTGTACAGAAAGCACTCGAGGTTCTTCACTCTCTGTAGGAGGGATTACGGCTTTGGCAGAATTATCAAATCCTTTTTTCGCTAATGCAGTTCATGAACTCAGGACGCCTATCCAGACAATCATCGGAACCCTTGAACTCATCCGTGACACGGAATTGAATCCAGAACAGAATGAATATGTGCGCCAGATCAACTTCAGTGCAGATATTCTGCTTTCACTCGTCAACGATCTGCTCGACTTTTCAAAAATCAGGTCAGGACAATTCAAGATTGAGAAAATTCCCATGAGCATCTTCAACAATGCAGAAGGCACTGTTGACCTCATCAGCATAGAGGCGCACAACCGCGGTCTTGAAATAGTCACTGACCTTGATCCAACCCTTCCGGAGTACATGATTGGTGACCCGACGCGCATCCAGCAGATTATCCTTAACCTCGTAAAGAATGCCGTTAAGTTCACATCATCCGGTTATGTCTGCCTTAAAGTATCTTCAGTCAGAAAGGGAACGAAAATCCGCTACGAAGTCATTGACTCTGGCATCGGCGTTCCCGATGAAAAGAAAAAGCTTATCTTCCAGGATTTCGTACAGGCCGACGTTTCAACATCACGCAAATACGGCGGCACAGGCCTCGGCCTTTCAATATGCAAAAACCTCGCTTCCCTCATGGGCGGGCAGCTTGACATCAAAGACAATCCCGAAGGCGGTTCCATATTCTGGTTTGAATTACCGCTTGAAAAATGTGAAAAACCTCAGGATGCACAGCAGGAAGAATCGCTCACCATTCCAGAGAGCACGAGAATCCTGCTTGTTGATGACAATCCGATTGCCCTTAATGCACTTAAGAAGAAGCTCGAACTGCTCGGTCCGCTTCATATTGATCAGGCAACTTCCGGTGAACAGGCTCTGAAAAAGCTGAAAGCAGCGGCCAAAAAAGGTGAACCTTACGATCTTGCACTTATCGATATGGTCATGCCTGTCATGGACGGCTGGCGTCTTGCCTCTGAAATCAACGCAGACAGAACCATCAACAGCACAAAGCTTACCCTCATGGTTCCGGAAGGACAGATGGGAAGCGAAGCAAAGATGAAAATGCTCGACTGGTTCAACGGCTACATCTACAAACCGATAAAACGCCGTCTGCTGGTAAAGGTGCTGAATGAATCACTTTCTGAAGACCTTGACCTGGAAATTGCAAAGGCACAACCTGTTGAAATAGTTTCCGCAGCAAACGCAGAGGAACTGGAAGAGCTTGAGGAACTGGAAGAAATACCGGCAGCACCTGCTGTATCCGCAGCACCGGCACGTCAGGCAGCTCCAGCTTCAGTTGCAGCTCCAAATCAGGGTGCAGATGACATCGCGCAGTTCAACTGTACCGTCCTCGTTGCAGAAGACCATCCGATCAACCAGAAGATACTCAAGACGTTCCTCACCAAGATGGGCGTTACCGTGTTCACTGCTGATGACGGCAACCAGGCTGTCCAGGCAATTCAGGACCATCCTGAAATACAGCTCATCTTCATGGATATCCAGATGCCGATGAAGAACGGCGTCGAAGCAACAATTGAACTCAGACAGCAGAAATGGCCCGGCATCATCATTGCCTGCACCGCAAACTCTGATGAAGCGGACTTCAAGATATACCGCGAAAACGGCATGGATGATACACTTGTCAAACCATTCAAACGCCCCACGGTTCAGGCTCTGCTCGAAAAATGGCAGATTGCGCTCACGCCCGGAAGCATTGTTGAAGAAGCAGCTTCTACTCAGGATACGCTCATTCCGGACCAGCCAGAAGACCCGATTAAAGCTATCTGGGACAGTCAGGACATGCTTGACACCGTTTCACATGACTACAACCTTGCAGAACAGATTGTCACCCAGTTCATCGACCAGACACGCAATCAGCTGCTGACAGCAAAGGAAGCCGTGTGCATGCAGAACTGTCAGGTACTGTCCCGCGTCGCACACACACTCAAAGGCAGTTCCGGTTCCATTTCTGCTTTCGCACTTCAGGAAGCTGCACGGAAAATGGAAGTTGCAGCAAAAGAGAATAAGTTTGAGGAAACCTGCCAGTTCATGACAGAATTCCAGACTGTATTCACACGCTTTGAATTCATAACAAAAGAAACAATTACTGATTGGAAGAAAGGTAGATGACATTAAAAGGCAATTATCATACTCACACGACATGGTGCGACGGAAAGGCCGCACCAGAGGCATTTATTCAGACTGCCATTGACGCAGGACTTGAATATCTCGGTTTTTCAGCACACGCATGCTTTCCCTTTGACGATGACTGGCACATGAAGGTCGCTGACTACAGGGATTATTTCACCAACATACTGGAACTTAAGGATAAGTACAAAGACAGGATTCAGATTCTTACCGGTCTTGAAGCTGACTGGATTCCGCCGGCAACAGCGCCTGACTACAAGATTTACAAAGGGCTTCCTCTTGATTACATCATAGGATCAGTTCACTTTGGCGGAAAAAAAGGAGGCGCTTCCCCAGACGAATGGGTTGGCATTGATGCCAGTACAGAACATGTTGCAGCAGGCCTTAAAAACGTCTTTGGCGGTGACGGGAAAGCTTTTGTGAAAGATTATTACGAACGCGTCCGTACCATGGCGCTTTCATCTGACTGCGACATAATCGGCCATCCGGATCTGATCCGCCTCCGCAACACGGAACTCGGCTTCTTCAATGAGGATGAAGAGTGGTATAAGGATGAAATCAGGGCCACGGCAGAAGCCTTTGCAAAAAGCGGTAAAGTCGTTGAGATAAACACGGGCGCCATGTCCCGCGGTTTAATGACGACGCCGTACCCTTCACTTGATTTCCTCAAGATGATGAAAGAACACGGCGTTCACATCATGATTAACTCAGACTCGCACACACCGGAAACACTTCTTTACGGATTTGACGAAGCCCAGCAGCTCGCCCGTGCAGCCGGATACACAGAACTCTGGTATCTTACCCGCGAAGGCTGGCAGACACAGGCGATATAGACTATCTGTTCTTACGCTCGTCTGAACTCTTGCATTCAATGCACAGAAGGGCGTATGGAATGGCTTCCAGCCGCTCCTGAGGAATGCGCTTTCCGCACTTCATGCAGAGGCCGTAGCGTCCCTGTTCAATGCGTGCAAGTGCTGAATCGATAAGCTTAAGACGGTTCATATCCTTTGAACCGACAGCTTCAAGCATTTTTCTGTCAATTGCATCAGATGCGACATCAACCTCATCCTTTGCTTCCATTCCCTCAACTATCTGACGGAAATCGGCATTATTTGCCATCAGCTGATCTATAATTCCACTTTTAAGCTCCAGAAGAGCCTCTTTCATTTTCTGATCAAATTCTTTATCCATTTTAATTCTCCCACTATGTCCTGTTATATGGCTGACTTGTTGACAAACAGCCGTAAATACTCATAGAATTATAAGCATGAATTCCGTAAAAAGCAAATTCTTTTTATAGAAATTACAAAAATCCATTGGAGGAATTGTGGCTAAAGAAGAAGCGATTGAAGTTGAAGGCATTGTAAAAGAAGCACTGCCCAACACCATGTTCCGCGTTGAACTGCAGAACGGACACATTGTTCTTGCACACCTTTCAGGAAAAATGCGCAAGCACTACATCAGAATTGTCCCGGGAGACAGCGTAAAGATTGCGCTCTCACCGTACGACTTAGACAGAGGCAGGATCATCTTCCGCGAACGCTAATCTTCTGAACGATATGTGTAAAAACGCAGCCGGTTATCATGCCGGCTGTTTTTTTTGTCTTTATGCTGCGGATTTGTTTCAGATGCTCAGAAAAGTTATTTGTCTGGGTTGATGAGATAGCCGATTGAGCGGATGGTGTTGGTAACGCCGTTCACCACACCGGAAAGGCAGATAATCGGACCAATCGGAAGGAAGAAGAAAGAGTATCTGAAGAAGCCGACGCTGATGAGGAAAATCAGTACGCTTCTTATAAGCATACTGAGCGCTGCCCTTCTTGTAAGCGGACGAGATGATCTTCTGCGCCTGTTGAAATCTTCTGAAGTATATGTACGGTATTCTGACTGGGATGCAGCCTGATTGAACCAGTCCCAGAACGGATCGCCTGTCGGGTTGCCGCCCGAACCGTAAGGGCTGTTCGCGTATCCGCCACCGCCATAAGCGCTCTGGCCGTAAGATGAATGGGCATACGCATCTGCAGAACCGTACATGTCATACTGGGAGCGCTTCTGCTCATCCCCGAGGACAGAATAAGCCGCATTGATTTCCTTAAACTTTTCTTCTGCTGCAGCATCCCCCGGATTCTTATCCGGATGGTACTGGATTGCGAGTTTTCTGAAAGCTTTCTTAATCTCATTCTGAGTCGCAGTTTTTTCTACACCCAGAACTTTGTACAAATCATCCATACGTCTTTCTTTCCAATATGTATGAAAATACTGATTTCATCCCTTTAAGGCAAGCGCTAATCGCCGTTTTTTTCCTTTTTCCTGATAATTACCCAGGTCGCGCCTTTGCCACCATCGTATTTATCAGGATGCCCTGACTCGCCAAGCCGCCAGTCTCTTTCTATAAATGAGCGGACAATGCCTGAAAGGACAGGACCCGTTTCTGAATGATTGCCCTTTCCGTGAATGATGAGCACCTTGCGGAGGTCGCGCTTACGGCACTCTTCAATAAAGCTGTCGAGACGAGCGTTTGCTTCAGCTCCGGTAAGCCCGTGAAGGTCAATAGTCGCTTCATACGGCATGGCAAGCAGCGCAGAACGGTCTTCCATGGCTTCCTTCCGGCGCGTTTCTTCCTTTACGGCATCCTTGTCAACGACTCCGTAGCGGCGCATCCATTCAGTCATAGGATTGACCTTTGATGCTTTAGTCTTGAGCTGGTCTGCCTTAAGCGGATTTCCCAGCGCCACATCCTGCCAGGAAGGGCCGGTCACGGATGAAGCGGACTGTGCTTTTACAGCAGCTTTCTGGCCTTTTGTACGCCACTCGCCGCCCGTGGACTTCTGAGCCTCTTTTGCCTTCTTTTTCTGAGCTTTCTGCTCTTCATCCCATGCATCAAGAATATCACCGAAGTTCATGTGAACCTCCTACAGGCAGGCAGTCACTTTTCAATATCCAGCCGTCCACGCCGTTTTCAGCAGTTACATGATACCAGAGGGCACTTTCATCCTTTACGCGGAATACGGCGCCTTCCTGAGTCAGCTGAAGGACATTTCCGTTCGCCTCAGGAATAAGTCTGAGATCGCCTCCCTTTGACACAACAACCTGATGACAGATCTGGCTCAGAAAGAAGGTAATCGAAATCAGGCAAATAAATGCGCCCGTTACGCCGGCTATGATCAAGCCCTTTCTTTTATGTACGGAACCGGTACACAAAAGTATTATGAACAGGATTATCAGACCAAGACTGCACCACAGACAAATCTTGTATGTATGTCTGTCTGAAATGAGCTTATCAGCCTGCTCCCGGGCAGAATGCTTGAGCAGAACCTGAGGTTCGACAGGTTCTTCGTCAAGGAGCACGTACGCTATATCAAACTGCGGCCCCTTCTCAACCTGTTCCCTTTCTTCCGGCGGTAATACTTTCACGGTTTTTCCAGAAGAAGAGACAACCGAACGGATTCCTGAATAAGATTTTACTGCAAGACTAACTTCAGGAATGGAGAACGTTCCTTCGTTATATGGAACAACTCTATATGTTGCAACAGGATACGTATCTGCTGTAAATGAATCGACTGTAAAAGGAAGCTCTTGCAGAAGCTCCTCACGTTCAAGCATTGCTCCAGTATCAAGAGCGACAGAAACATCGGTAATCTCTGAGAAATGCATTGCTGAAATGGTGATGGTAAACGGCTCTCCCTGATATGCAGTATCCGGAGCATTCACAAACACACGTGGTATCAACGCCAGCGGGTTATCGTACACCGTAACGGTCTGAAACGGGATTGGGCCCCAGTTCCATGCAAGACGGGCTGATGCAGAAGGGATATGATACGTTCCCGTTTCAGAAAAACGGATGTTGAATATGACACGTGTTCCGCGTATCTCATTCTTTACATACTCCTCCTTTGTGGATGAAAGCATCGTCGTGTTTTCCGGCATGGCCTGAATCATGATCTCAACATCATCAGGAGTAACATTAGGCACTTCAAGAATGAATTTTGACACTTCGCCAGCAAAGCAATATTCTTCCATCGGCTTAATGATGAGATTCCGGTAACTCTGCGCCCATAAGGGAAGAGAACACAGAATGAGGTATATCAGTAATCCAGTGCGGAATTTTCTTCTGGCTGTGTTTCCGGAGATTTCCATTTGTTCTGTTCGTCCTCCCTGATTACTGAAAAAATAACATCCTGCCGCGTCGAATCATGATCCGTCTCTGACACAGGATTTATGGCCTGCTCTCCCGCCTTCGTGCTTCCTGAACTCTGGGAAAGGGAGAGTTCCAGATTGATTTTTGCATCTACATTAGTATTGTCTATAAGCAAAGCTTCCCTGAAAGCATGGGCAGCACTCTCATAATCGCCTTTTTTATGTGCAATGATTCCCGTATTGTACCACGCAGAGAAACGGACTTCCTGTGGCGCATCCGCTGAAAGTTCCCGTATCTTCTCGAGAGCAGCGTCATTTTCTTCCTGCATGAGGTAAGCGCTTGAAAGGCCATACAGCCCATACTGGAGCAGCACATCATCTTTCTGAGCAGCGGCGTTTTCCGTGACTTCAAGGAATCCTGCCGTTGCCTCCTGATAATTTCTTCTGTGCCATTGAAGCGTACTGGTGAGAACAGTGTTTGCATTTCTGAGCGTATCAGAACAGCCTGTCATGAGCGGAAGATACAGACAGATAAGAGAAAGCATGACCAGCTGGGGCTTTACATGCCATTCAGAACAGAGGAAACCTAAAGCAAGGAAAACAAGCGAAATGCCGAGAAAAAGCAGATACCGCTGTTCTGCCTGCTGCTCATAACCAGTTCCAATACCACCGTCAGTAACTGATTGCGGACAGATGGTCTTCAACAGTTTTACAGCAGAACCAATATCCGCAGCGGCGAGATATTCTGCATATACAGAGGAAGCCCTGAGGGAACCGTTTACTTTCGAGATGACCTTCTTAATATCTGCTTCCCGAAGCGCCGTCTGGACAGGTGTCTTTCCATCGCCAGCATACACGGTTGTCTCAGAAGGAAGACCGAATCCGACGATTACGACATTAAAACCGCCTTTAAGCGCATTGTCCACAGCTTTGATGAGCGTACCGTCAGTTTCTTCACCGTCAGTGAACACAACTATAGAAGAATGACGTCCTGTCTGCATTGGGAAAGAACGCACGGCGGCATTCACTCCGCTTCCAAGACTCGTTCCCACTGAAGACATAAGCGACGGAGAAAGCGAAGAAATAAGCGCCTGAACAGCATGCATGTCTTCGGTAAGAGGAACGGCAATAACGCCGTCACCTTTTGCAAGAACAGCAGAAACAGCTGTATCTGGCATATGCTCAAGGAGCGAATTTGCATAACGGGCAGCAGCCTGAAGCCTCGTGACACCTTCATAAGGAGTATCAAGCGCTTCCATGCTGTATGAAATATCAAAGACAAAGGAGACCGCAGCACCGCTTTTCTGAACGGGAATAAGCCTTGTTCCCCAAGAAGGGCCGGCAAGAGCTATGCAGAGATTAACCCATGCAATACTCCAGCAGAAAATCCTCAGTTTGATGCGGCGGCGCATTTTCAGGATATGCCGGGCCGGGCCGGTATCGGTAAGGGCACACTTTCTGACAATGCGTCTGAACTGGATGATGCAGACAAGAACCGCAGGAATAAGAGCAGTCAGAAGCAGCAATGCCCGTGGATGCATGAAATTAATGCCTGTCATACAAGCTCCTTCAGATACACGCGTCTGATAATCCAGGAAAGCATTATGGCGACTGCTGCAGCCATAAGAACAAGAGAAGCCTTTGATTCAGTCTTCGTCCTCAACTGATATGTCTGTGTCACAGATTCACGGCGCAAGACAGCAGCAAGCGCATCTGACAATGCAGAAATATTTTCGACAGTATAGCAGCCGCCACCTGTCATGGATGCAATTTCCCTTAACTGGGAATCATCAAATCCGGATTCAAGATAGCCAGAATACACTTTTCCCGTCACCGGATTCACATATTCCAGAGGAACGGCACCCTTTGTACCAATGGCAAGCGAATACACAGGTATGTCATTTTCAGCTGCGAGCACAGCAGCTGTAAGCGGATGAACGGCACCGGCGTTATTCTCACCGTCAGTCAGAAGAATAATGCACTTTTTTGGTGCAGACGAGCCTGCAAGATGATAGACGGCAACACTCAGGCCGGTTCCAATTGCAGTACCGTCCCCGAGCTCGCCTATACGGATATCCACGAGGCGTTCTGTCAGATAGGAAAGGTCCTGTGTCGGAGGAACTACAAGGGCAGCTTCCGAAGCCATGGATACAATACCGAACGAAGTACCCGGAGCTGAAGATGCAAGAACGGAAATCGCCTGTCTTGCAGCATCAAGTCGTGAAGACGTTCCTATATCATATGCCGCCATGGAAGGGCTTATATCTATGACAAACAGGACATCTGTACCGCGGGATGTGAATACTTTTTCCTGGCGGGTTACCGTTGGTCCTGCAAAAGCTGCAACAATACAGATATAACCGGCAAAAAAGAGAATGTCAGCAATAATGGAAGCTGCGTGTACTATCCCCTTTTTCCATTCAAAAACCTTTCCTTTCCAGTCAGCAAGCACAAGCGGAAAAGAGATGCGGGCAAACACTTTCAGTTCACGCAGGATGAACAGCAGCGGTATCAACGTCAGAAGAAGGAATGCTGAAGGATGTTCAAAACTGATCATGCCGTTGCCTCCTTGTCATAACAGGCTACCGCTGTAATGAATTGAGAACACAGACTGCTGCGTTCCTCACCGGAAAGCACCCCCTGTTCCCCTGTATCCCCGGAAAAACGGACATAATCACAACGAAGCAGGATGTCTGCAATGATTTCCGTCGCACCAAAAACTTCCGGACTGCCGGTATAATTCATGGCATCTGCAAAAGCAGCTGTGAACTCAGATGCCGTAACTGCTTCAAAATCTTTTTTGAAGCGCACAGACATGTATCCGCGGATGAAACGCGCAAGTTCTGTTGCAAAAACGTCTGTCTCAACCTCAAGATATTTCCGGAGAAACCGTTTCATCCTTCGACGGAGAAGCCTGAAATTACGGGCAATAAGTACAGATGAAAAAGCTGCAAACAGATGCGATTTGAACGCCTTGAATTTGAACAGGATTATGATAATCACTACAAAAAGAATCACACAGGCAATGATGATGGCATAAATAATCCAGGTCGTTCCCGGAATGACAAGAGGAGCCCGTGCAGGCCGGAGTTCTTTTTTTCCCGTATAATCAACAATCGAAAGGATGGTGATGTTTGGAATGTGAATGATGTAAGATTCCTCAAGCGCCGGATTAAAATCGCTGACATCAATCTCAGGAATGCCGACATTTCCCGTATGCCATCCCATGCAATGCGCGGTTATGGCATACCAACCATTTTCCTGTGAAAGTGTCATGTCCAGTACCGTAACATCCTCAGAATCAGGTACAGACAGATTCAGGAACTCCGCATCAGGTGGAAGCAGGGAAAGGTCAGACTGGAACGCATAACGGATTTCCATTTCGTCACCCACAAAGACATCACGCGGAATAACCGTAAACTCCGTTACCGGAGCTGATGTGGCAGAAGGGATATCTGCTGAAAGAGGCGCTAGAAAAAAGAACTGCAGAAGAAAAGCCAGAATTACGGTCATTTGCCCTGCCCCATCCCGAAATAGCGCGAAAGGACGACGACGGGATCTTCATCAACGGAGAGAATGAGTGGCGTTGCTCCGCGCCGGGAACAGGTTGACTCCCATCTTTTTCTGCGGGCAATTTCTTCATCACGCCAGGCACGGCGGAATGATGTTGTGGAAGTCGGCAGCCTTCTCTGGACACCGCTTTCAGTATCATAAAAAGGAACATAACCTATTTCCGGCAGTTCCAGATCACTTGAATCCGTAATCCGGATGGCAACAACATCATGGCGGAGAGCAAGACGGGCCAGTTCTGATTCATATCCGGTTGTCCTGAAATCAGAAAGTACAAAAACAAGCGACTTTTTCTTGAGGATTTGAGCGGTACCACGCAGGGCATTTGAAAGGACGGAACCTGCTGCAGTATTTTCTGGCGGCTCATCAAGCCGGGAAAGCAGAAGCATTGCCTGGTTCTTTCCGCTTTCAGGCTTACAGGAAAATTCAATCTCATTTCCGAAAAAAACCGCTCCAATGGGACTGTCTATGCGCTCAGCCGCAAACATGAGCAGAGCCGCCGCTTCAGAAGCCGCAGTCAGACGGGAACGCTTTGAAAAGCCGGTCGTCATGGAAAGCGAGCGGTCAATCACAAAGAAAACGACAAGATCGCGTTCTTCCTCGAACTGCTTTACGAACGCCTTTCCCATGCGGGCAGTAACGTTCCAGTCGATGGCACGGACATCGTCGCCTCTGAGATACTCGCGGACTCCGCTGAATTCAATTCCCTGTCCCCTGCTGCTCGAACGGTATGCCCCATATTTCAGGCCATCCGCAATGGTACGTGAATAAAGCCTTAAAAGAGACGCTCTGGAAGCAAGTGACTTCTTATCTTCCAATACTGGCATCAGGGCACCGGCATGAGGGCAAGGATTTTTGCAATGAGGTCATCAGCTGTAATTCCATCTGCAGCAGCCTCATATGACAAAACAAGACGATGGCGCATGACGAGCGGCGCGACAGCCTTTACATCATCAGGAAGAACAAAAGAACGGCCCTGGAAAAGAGCCTGTACCTTGGCGCACTGACACATGGCAATGCTTGCACGCGGAGAGGCACCGAATGAAATGTATCTGAGGAAATCATCATTCTTGCGGCCAGCACCTGAAACACGGCCGGATGCGTGCATTCTGCTGTCAGGGCGGGTTACCGTCACGATGGAGACTATGTATTCAAGAATGGCATCAGAACAGGTCACTTTCTCAAGCTGGTTCCTGCAGAAAGAGAGGTCATCCTTTGAGAACGCCTTCTTCACGTTTTTTTCTGCCGGATTGCCACCCTTCACTATTTCAAGCTCTTCCTTAGCTGTTGGATACGGAACCTTGATTTTCAGCAGGAAGCGGTCAAGTTCTGCTTCCGGAAGGCTGTACGTTCCTTCCTGCTCAATCGGATTCTGGGTTGCAAGAACAAAGAACGGCTCCGGCAACTGGTACGTTTCTTCACCAATCGTCACCTGATGTTCAGCCATTGCCTCAAGAAGAGCTGACTGCACTTTTGCAGGCGCACGGTTGATTTCATCCGCAAGCACGAGATTTGCAAAGACAGGCCCCTTACGAACGCTGAACTTGCCGGAAGTCTGCTCGTAGATGAGCGTACCGGTTACATCAGCAGGCAGCAGGTCCGGAGTAAACTGGATGCGCTTGAAATCAAGCGCAGAAATATCGGAAAAAGTTTTGACAGCCAGAGTTTTTGCAAGGCCCGGAACACCTTCAAGCAGCACATGGCCGCCTGCAATAAGTCCCATCAGGATACCATCCAGAACTGGAATCTGACCGACAATGCGTTTGCCAGCCTCTTCACGGCAGGCCTCTATAAGTTTTCGGCACTTCTCAAAATCTTTGGAATCGGCCGCATTCAAAGCTACGTTTTTAGAATCAGACACGTTGTTCCCTCCCAGTTCCCCGAATCTGTAAGTATTTTTTATAAAAATGCAAAAATCATGCATTTTTACGCATATTTATGCATTATAGAATTGACACTAAAACACCTATTCTGTACTATTACAGTACCATGTTAAACGTATTAGCGCAAGAATTAAACACAGTTCTTGAGGGCACAAGCTTTGCAGCCCTCTTTTCAGACATGGGAGAACGCATGTTCTTTCCACGGGGTATCATTTCTCAGGGCGGTGAAGCCCGCAAGCACGGATGGCGTGCTAATGCCACCATCGGTACTACCGTAAACGACAAACATCCTGTCGAACTTCCTGAAATTCAGGCTCACCTGCCGGGCCTTTCACCGGAGGAAAGCGTCGCCTACTCACCGACAGCAGGATGCGCCGCCCTTCGTCAGGTCTGGAAAGAAAAACTTCTTGCAAAAAATCCGTCTCTTGAAACAAAGGGCTTTTCACTGCCGGTAGTCGTTCCAGGCCTTACAGCAGGCATTTCATATATCTCAGACCTGTTCCTTTCTGAAGGCGACAACCTCATTGCAGGTGACCCTTCCTGGGACAACTACTCCCTTATTGTTGAGACACGCCGCAATGCACACCTCAAACTATTCCCCATGTTCTGGGGCAACGCTTTCGAAGGCGGCTTCAACCTTGACGCATTCCAGAAAGTTGTTGATGAAGAAGCCAAGACAGGCAAAGTCCACATTCTGCTGAACTTTCCGCAGAATCCATCAGGATACACCGCAACAGAAAGCGAGATGCAGCAGATCTGCGCCATCATCAAGGGACATGCAGAAAAGGGCGTAAAGTTCCTCGTCTGCTGTGATGATGCATACTTCGGCCTTAACTACGAGCCGGAAGCAGCAAAGGAATCACTGTTCGCATACGTTGCCGACCTGCATGAAAACGTTGCAGCCATCAAGATTGACGGTCCGACAAAGGAAGACTACGTATGGGGCTTCCGCTGCGGTTTCATGACGTTCGCCGGCAAGGGACTGACAGAAGCGCACTATGAGGCGCTCCAGAAAAAGCTCATGGGCATCATCCGCTCGTCTGTCTCAAGCTGTAATACACCGGCACAGTCAATCCTGCTCAAGGCGTTCACCAGCCCGACACTCGGCGCCAACAAGAAAAAGTTCCGCGACATTCTCGAAGGCCGCTACCGCCGCGCACGTGCCGCCGTCAACAAGCACGAGGATGACAAGGTACTCGTTCCGCAGCCGTTCAACTCAGGTTACTTCATGAGTTTCACCTGCTACGGAATCAATGCGGAAGAACTGCGCCAGAAACTGCTGCACGAGCAGGGAATCGGTACCATCGCCATTGATGCAAACCACCTCCGCATAGCGTTCTCAAGCCTCGACAAGCGCGATATTGACGTTGTATTTGAGGCTGTGTACACTGTTGCACATGAGCTTGCAGAAAAATAAACGTACCGGAAAAGAATCATTCCACACAGTTCATCTCATCAATCTGACCAGCATCTTCATGATGCTTTGTGCCGTACTGTTTCTTTCTTCATGCTCACGGGCTTCCGAGCCACTTGTCATCTGGACGGAAAATGCAGAACTCGCAAGTTATGTAGAACTGTTCAACACCCAGAACTCGGACATTCAGGTCGTCATTCAGTACAAGGAAAATCCCTACGGTTCACTTCCTCCCGCAAAAGATGAAAAACAGCCCGATCTGCTGATAGGCCCGAGCCACCGCAACAATAAGGTAGGTCAGTTTCTTTTGCCGCTTGATTATCTGTTCAAGGAACAGCAGCTTTCCCGTTCAGACTTCTACCAGCCCCTCACTGATATGGGGTTCACCGCTGACAAGCAGTACATGCTTCCCATAAGTTTCAACATGCCGGCAGTCATTTTTGCAGCCGACAATGAACCGCTCATCCCGGACGCATATGCACTTTCACTTGATGAAATCCGCGATGCCGCAGCATCATTCAATGTTCAGAAAAGTACCGGGGTCTATACAAAAATGGGGTTTGCACCCCTGTGGAACAGCGACTTCCTCTACACTGCCGCAAAACTGAAGGGAAGTGATTTCCAGAACACAGATTACGGTCTTGTATGGGACAAGCTTGCACTTCAGGATACTGTCCAATATCTGAAAAACTGGACTCTGGAAACAAATACTTCGACTACGGCAGAAACGGACTATCAGTTCAAATACCTCAACATTCCATCCCTTAAATGGATAACCGGAGGCGAAAGCCTTTTTGCCTATACGACAAGCAGTGAGCTGTTCTCCAAAGCTCCGGAAAAACTCCAGGACATTGATTACCGCTGGCTGCAGCAGGATGAACAGACTCCCATTGAAGATACAGTCGTGTTCATAAGTCTGTACAAGGATTCCCGGAAAAAACGCGATGCAGAAACATTCATTCTGTGGCTGCTCAATGCTGACAATCAGAAACAGATTCTTGAATGGACAAGACAGCTTAATTATGTTTCTGACTCATTTGGCATCTGTGGCGGTTTTTCATCCCTGAAAAAAGTAAACGATCAGGTTTTCCCTGTTTTTTATCCCAAACTGATGGGCAACCTGCCCCAGGAATCTGAACTTGCAGTTCCAGCTGCATTACCTGACAGATGGGAAAGCATCAAGGATCAGGTTATCATTCCGTATCTCTCAGATGCGGCAAATACAACACAGGAAGACAGTCCCTCTTCGCTGGAAGAACTTCTTGCAGCCTGGAACAAGCAGTATTTCTAAACTTTTTCTCCGCAATTCCGAAAAATAAAGCAGGAGGCTGCTTTATGATGTCAGGAATCAGTAACATGAACGCGTCAACCTACACGAACTTTGTTTCAAACAACGTAGGCTCTGGAAAAATCTGCGTTCCTGTATCTCCTTCCATGGTTGCCTATTCACAGTTCGAACACGTTCAGGGCGTTGCAGTAAGCGATGGACAGGCAGGCGTTGACATTGACAAGGTAGAAATCCTTAACAGACTGATTGACCAGCTCGTAAGCATGAAGCAGAATCCTCCGGTTCCCAGCATTTCCGAGGATGAAACAGGCATGACGGAAAACCAGGTTGATGTTCTAATCAACGACTGCCAGTCAAAAATTCAGGATGCAGCAGCCCGTATGGAATCAAATCCATATACACTTCCCGGAGCCCCGCTGCCCCAGACCGGTATTATCTTCGACATTAACGCATAATTATACGAAAATGCCTGATACAGTTGAATAATCCCCTTGAATTCATTATCTTATAAAGTAATCACAATGTTAGTGTGCCGTAGCCGTTTTTGTCCGGCAACGGTAATACATACTTAAGCAAGGAGATTTTCCGATGACAATCAATGACATCAAGAATGCCAAAATCAAGGCATGGGTCGAAGAATGTGCAAAGATGTGTGAACCAGACGAAATCTACGTCTGTGACGGTTCAACAGAAGAGTATGACCGCCTGATGCAGAAATGCGTTAAAGCAGGTCTTGCTACACCTCTCAACCCGGAGAAGAAGCCAAACTGCTTCCTGTTCCGTTCACTTCCTTCAGACGTTGCACGTGTTGAAGGCCGTACATTCATTTCTTCTGTAAAGGAAGAAGATGCTGGTCCAACAAACCACTGGATCGATCCAAAAGAACTGAAACCAACAATGAAGGGTCTGTACACAGGCTGTATGCATGGCCGCACAATGTACGTCATTCCTTTCTGCATGGGTCCTCTCGGATCTCCAATTTCAAAGAACGGTATTGAAATCACAGACTCAGAATACGTTGTTCTGAACATGGATATCATGACACGCGCCGGCAAGAAGGTTCTCGATGTAATCGGAGCTGACGGCGAGTTCGTTCCATGCCTCCACTCAGTCGGTAAGCCACTCAACAATGGCGAGACAGACGGCGGCATCTGGCCTTGCGCTGACGTTGAGCACAAGTACATTTCACAGTTCCCAGAAGAACACCTCATCTGGTCATACGGTTCAGGTTACGGTGGAAACGCTCTTCTCGGAAAGAAGTGCTTCGCTCTCCGCATTGCAACTGTTCTTGCTAAGGAAGAAGGCTGGCTCGCAGAGCACATGCTCATCCTGAAGCTCACAAACCCGGAAGGAAAGGTCAAGTACGTAACTGGTGCATTCCCATCAGCATGTGGAAAGACAAACCTCGCTATGCTTATCCCAACAATTCCAGGCTGGAAGGTTGAGACAATCGGTGATGATATTGCATGGATGAAGTTCGGCGAAGACGGACGCCTCTACGCTATCAACCCGGAAGCAGGTTTTTTCGGTGTTGCACCGGGAACATCAGAGCAGTCAAACAAGAACGCTCTCATTTCAGCTTCAAAGAACACAATCTTCACAAACTGTGCACTTACAGAAGACAAGGACGTTTGGTGGGAGCAGATCGGTTACCCTGCAAACGGCAAGCTTGTTGACTGGAAGGGAAACACACGCGACGCACTTCCAAAGGACAAGTCACCAAAGGGAGAAGAGTTCGCACATCCAAACGCACGCTTCACAGCACCTGCTGCACAGTGCCCATGTATCGCTCCAGAGTGGGAAGATCCAAAAGGTGTACCTATCTCTGCTATCCTCTTCGGTGGACGCCGCCCATCAACAGTTCCTCTGGTACACCAGAGCCGCAACTGGGCACACGGTGTATTCCTCGGATCAATCGTTGGTTCAGAGATTACAGCTGCTTCAACAATCAATGCTGCTGAAGTTGGTAAGATCCGCCGTGACCCATTCGCTATCCTGCCATTCTGCGGATACAACATGGGTGACTACTTCCAGCACTGGATTGATGTTGGAAACGCTGCAAAGGATCAGGACAAGCTGCCAAAGATCTTCTACGTTAACTGGTTCCGCAAGGACGACAACAACGCAGAACTCCCAGGCGGATTCATGTGGCCAGGATACGGCGACAACTCACGCGTTCTCGCATGGATTTTCGACCGCTGCGACGGCAAGGACAATGCCGTTGATACACCAATCGGATTCATGCCAAAAGACGGTGCAATCAACACTGACGGACTTCCAGAATACTACAAGAAGACACTGCCTGAGATCCTCAAGGTTGACCAGGCTGGCTGGCTGAAGGAAGTTAAGGATATCCGTGAGAACCACTATCCTAAGTTCGGAAAGCACCTGCCAAAAGAACTGAACGACTGCCTCAACGACCTCGAGAAGAGACTTTCAAAGTAAGCTGACTGCTTAAACTGAAACTGAAAGGACTGCTCTTTGAGCAGTCCTTTTTTTGTGCTTCCTGCAGTATTAAAATTTACGAATTTGCAATTTTACTTAGTTGTGAAAATAACGATTTTGGTGTATTATACGCATATATATTTAACGATTTTGAGGCTTATATGATTTTCAAACGGAAGATTTATGACCGGCTGCTGCAATGGAAAAAAGAATCTGATGGTAACTCTGCACTTTTGATTGAGGGTGCACGACGAATTGGTAAATCTACAATAGTCGAAGAATTTGCAAAAAATGAATATGAATCATATATCCTTATAGATTTTACAAAGGCTCCAAAAGCAGTCTTTTCCCTTTTTGACGATATTTCAGATTTGAATTTCATTTTCATGCAGCTCCAGCTTTTATTTAAAATTGATCTGCACGAAAGAAACAGTCTGATTATTTTTGACGAAGTTCAGTTCTGTCCAAAAGCACGACAGGCCATCAAACATTTGGTTCAAGACCACAAATACGACTATATTGAAACGGGCTCATTAATTTCCATAAAGAAAAATGTACAGGACATACTGATACCCAGCGAAGAAGAGTCCCTGCAGATGTATCCCATGGATTACGAAGAATTCCGCTGGGCGCTTGGGGACACAACAACAATTCCTTTATTGCATTCATTCTTCAAGGAATACAAGCCGTTGGGCGACGATATCAACAGGAAGATGATGAGGGATTTCCGGCTCTATATGCTTGTTGGAGGCATGCCAAAAGCTGTAAGCACATATTTAGAAACAAACAACATGCGCCTGGTTGATGAAGAAAAAAGAAAAATCCTGAAATTATATAGGGAAGATTTCATGAAAATTGATCCAACAGGGAAAGCATCAATGCTATTCAAGGCAATTCCTTCCCAGCTTGAATCAAATGCTTCAAGATATCAGGTCTCATCGGTTCTTTCAAATCAACGAAGCGAAACAGTACTGGAACTTATTTCTGAAATGGAAAACTCAAAAACCGTTCTTGTTTCATACTACTCAAATGATCCGAATACTGGTTTGACCAGGACAAAAGACCTGGAAAAGTTCAAAATGTTCGTTTGCGACACAGGACTTTTCACTACAATGCTTTTTGAAGACAGAGATTTTACTGAAAACATCATATATGAAAAAATGCTTAGTGATAAACTTGAGGTAAACCTTGGCTATCTGTATGAAAATGTTGTTGCCCAGATTCTGAAGGCAAACGGCAATAATCTGTTTTATTACACATTCCTCAATGAAAAATCTCGTCATAATTATGAGGTGGATTTCCTTCTTGCCCGGGAAAACAAAATATGTCCAATTGAGATTAAATCATCGGGATACAAAACCCACGCGTCTCTTGATGCCTTTTCAACAAAATATTCCTCCCGTATACTGCACAAATACCTTATCTACACAAAAGACTTAGGAAAAGACAATGATGTATGCAGCATTCCATTTTATATGAGCATCTTTCTTTAACAGGTTTTTTAATGACCGTGCATCCGTTTGAGCCAGTTTATGATTCAGATTCGCGCATCCTCATTTTGGGAAGCTTTCCTTCCGTAAAGTCACGCGAGATGCTTTTCTTTTACGGGCACCCGCAGAACCGCTTCTGGAAAGTGATGGCGGCTGTATGCGAAGACGAGGCGTTCGCCTGTCTGATAGAGAATGGTGCATCCGTTGAAGACAAGAAGTCGTTCCTGCTCAGAAATCATGTCGCGCTCTGGGATGTGATTGCCAGCTGTGAGATAACAGGCTCATCTGACGCTTCCATAAAGAACGCCGCGCCCAACGACATAAACCGCATACTTAAAACGGCTCCCATCAGGGCAGTCTTCTGCAACGGAAACAAGGCGGCGGAACTGTACGACCGCTTTCTTTTGCCAGTGACCAGGCGCGAAGCTGTCCGGCTGCCGTCAACGAGTCCCGCTAACGCCGCCTGGACGCTCCCGCGGCTGGTTGAGGAGTGGAAACGGCGGATACAATTATAAAAGGTTCTTATTCACACAGCTTCTTAATATCATCAGAAAACATTTTCTCCCGTTTCTCATGACAGAAGAAATGAAGTCCCCAGATTTTGTATTTGGAATCTGTTTTGAAATGAACAACCGAAATTGCTTCTGATTCAAGTTTTAAGAGAAAATCTTCTTTCCATTTATCCGTATCAAGCAAATGCTCACCTTTTGGTTCAATAAAAACCTGGGTATACTCATATTCGTCTGTATCTTTATTTTTTAGGAACAGAAGATAATCAGGTTCAAATACTCCTCCATTAATAAAATCATATAGTTTTGCCTGCTCTTCGTTACGAATTAACTTGATTTCAGAATATTTCTCCTGTAAATCAGGCATGCAGAAATCGTGAAAATACTTCACGAAACGCTTTTCTTCCGTTGTTCCATAATTTTCTGAATACACATACCAGTCTTCATTTCCCAAATCAAATCGATACGCACTGTCAGAACAATCTTTCTGAGCAATTCCATTACCATCTTTTTCATCACATAGGTAATTTCTGTCTGTTCCCTTTTCAGTGAATACTTGATTTAACGGTTTTGGCACAAATTGTTTTGATCCATTTTTATTTTCCTTTTTAATGGAAAGTTGAAGGGCAATCTGTGAAACAGTATCTTGCAAGACATATGTATATTCCTTCAGCGTTGGTTCATCCGCAAACGAAGTAATGGAAATGCTGATATTTCCCAACCATTTTTCATCGGTAACGAATTCTTTCATTGATATAATTTCTGGGAACAGTTTACGGATGTTTTCAAAAGCAAAAACCGGATATTTACACATTTCTGAATATACAAAATTATAACTGATTTCATCCGTAAGTTTTTTCAAAGACTTCTTGACCGTATACTTTTGCATTTCTGTCTTTTGAGTTTCAGTCTGTTTTTCATCATCAAGCATTTTTGTATCTATAGCACCGGCAGATGTCAGATCATACGGATAATCAAATTGAATTTCTGATATTTCAGAAATGCTCGAATAGGTTTTATTCTCTATTGTGTTCAGAAAAACGAATCCTTTTTTAAACAAATCGCTCAGGAGAAATTCCGGTTTCAAATCATTATGTACATGCACCTTTTTGCTGTCATCTGCATCAGTAATTCCAAAAGCACGTAGAGCAACATTTAATTCGTTAACATAACGCGAATTGTTCTGGCAATGATAGTGCAACTGTTCACATGCTCTGAAAGGATTATCTACATCACTGTCAAATTTTCTTTTATATTTTTCTTTATCCCCGTATTCAAAAGGATAATAACGAGCTCCACGTCCTATCAGCTGAGCTTCCCTTATTGTAGATTTTCCAGGCTTATCATTTTTTGCATCGCGTGTTTCATACAAGCGCACAATATCAAACAGGTTCAGGCAATCCCAACCTTCATCAAGTTTTTCGACCTCAAAGATAATCCGGTATGGGTTTGATTCATCTTCAAGAGAGTTCACAATCAGCTGATTCCCATCTGCTTCAGAATTATCGTTGACATCGATACAGACTTCTTCATTAAAGGCAAGTTGCAATTCAGTAACCAGTGCATCATCAGATATCTGCCGGTCAGTAAAGTATTGAAAAACAGCTTGCATCAACTCACTTGCTGCTGAAGAAATCCTGATCTTCTGTACATCATCAACAGATAGATTACGCAGGAATGCCAGTATAGCTTCTTTATTAGCCTTACTTTCCTTGATTGTCTTAGATTTGAACAGAACGACCGGCTTAACATTCTTTTTCATATCCTGAAACAGCTTCAATTTATACTGGCTGACAATCAAAGCCTGTAATGAGCGGAGCAACCGGCCATCTTCTGTCTGAGGAAAATCACTCCGCAAAGTGAAGATATCTTTTGAATAGCCGTCTTTTCTGAATTTTGCAAGATCATAATCGTACAGAAGCTTATCCTGATACTTATTTGCAATTTCAGAATTAGCCAGATCACAGGTAGCAGTAAATTCAAGCATTATGTTTTCAAGATTTGTATTTTTTATTTTATTTACAGTTGTCTCCCATGAGTGTTCGTTTTCATCATCATCTTTTGACTTTGTTGCGGTATTAAGATGATGAGCTTCATCGGCAATCAACACGGTTTTATCAGTCAGGAAATCATCAATACTAACCGAGTTTTCCTTAATGAGTGTCATATCCGAATGAAGGCCTGCTGTTGTAGTAAAAAGAATGTTTATATCCTGAGGATTACATTCCTGAAAGTTTTCAACCTTGTTTACATGTACCTTTTTTCCATCAATGGTAATATCATGATTGAACAGGAATTTCAAACTGGCAGGATTAAGGAAGTTATCTTCTGTTTTTCTGACTACCTGACTCAGGTTAACAAAGAACAGAAAATTTCTGTATCCCTTTGAATACAGATAAAGGATCAGCCCTGCCATAACAAAAGTCTTTCCGCTTCCCGTTGCCATATGAAAAAGCGTATGTATGCTTTTCCCTGCATACATCGACGGATTTTCGTAATACGTTATGAAGTTTTCCAAAGCTTCAACCTGATACGGGCGGACTTCAAAAGCAGGATTCAGGTTATCTTTGACAAACTGTGGCAGGTCTTTGTAAGCACCATACATTTTAGCAGCAGCAATCTGTTCATATAACCACATTACGCTTTGTCTCCGTAAAATGATTCTGAAAAGGCAATATCGCTTTCTGAAAGTTTCATGTCAGGGTCATGACGTTCTGAATAGTTTACATAAAGCTGATTCTTATCAAGCAATTCCATGGCAAACTTCTGTTTTTCACTAAATGTAAGTTCGTTATAATCTGTAGCACTTGTGTTGATGTCAGAAGGTTTAACCTTGCTTGAAACAAAATCAGATTTCAGGATTTCATCAGTAAGCGTTGTTATTTCATTATCTGTTTTGCAGGATTGAATGCGGTCTACGTAGGATTGGTTTAGTTTTGCTAGTTCACAATATACGAAGGATCCGCCACCTTGCCAGTGCGCGGATTTGGAAATACCTGATTGTTCACCATCAATTACTTTCTGAAGACGTTTTACCGTTATAGATTCAATATAATCCATTTGTTCTACACCGATATATCGTCTATTCATTTTTAGTGCCACAGCAGCTGTTGTTCCTGAACCTAAATTGAAATCCAAAACAATATCGTTCTTTTGTGTTGCAAACTCGATTATTAGTTCCAATAAGCTCTCATTTTTTGGATTATCAAAAGACTCCTCAAGCTCAAGTTTCTTTAACTCTGAAGTAGCACTAGATGTGAGATAACCCTCATCCCACCAAGTTGTTATTGTTTGTCTCGATTCTATTGCTTTTGATTTATAATATTTCTGTAAAAGACTATTTCCTTTTTTAATTATCAACCCTTTTTCATACATTGATTTCATTCTTTCTTCAGAAAAACGCCAATAATGCGTAATTCCTAAAAAGGTATAGTGTGGATTTCCCTTTTTGTCTCCCCCAGGTCCATCAACTGGAACTAATTTGTAGTAGCCATTATTATCTTTTTCTGTAAATGTGGATAAATCTTTTTCAATTCCGTATTTTTCCCTATTTTCATATACTACCCGTTCATTCATAGCATATAAAAGAATATGATTATGATTTGGAGATATGATTTTATCATTTGATATTGATCCTCTCGACTTATGACAAATATCAGCAATAAAGTTTTCTCGTCCAAACAACTCATCCATTAAAATTTTGCAATAGTGATTTTCCTTATCATCAAGACTTATAAAAAAAAGACCATCTTTTGTTAACAGTTTTCTTGCAATCTCCAACCTGTTTTTCATAAAAGTCAGCCATGCAGAATGATTGAAACTGTCGTTATATTTGAAACTATCATTTCCTGTATTGTACGGCGGATCAATATAAATACATTTCACCTGCCCCCTATACCTTTCCAACAAACTGCTCAACGCCAGCAGATTATTTCCTTTGATAATCAGATTATCTTCATCAGTAATCTCAGTTACCTCATGGCAGCCGGATTTGTCATATTTCTTTGCATTACAAAATGCTTTTGGAGCCATAAGAGTTGTAATCTCATCAGGAGAAAGCAATTCATTGTAGAATATCTCATCCTTTTTCTGATCTTCCTTTGTCTGGCCTCCTTCAAGGATGCATTCTTTATGAGGGAAAACCAATTCTACATCGTGAGAGTGTGCAATAAACCCGCCTTTACTGTTCATCAGGCCTATTTTATTTTTATACCGTGTGTAACTGTCAGGCAAAAAACTTTTGTTTTGTACTATCCAGGAAAATTTCTGCTTGTCAAAAACGAGAATACCGTCAACATCTGTAAAATACGCTTTTTTTGTCACATCATCAGAAATCAATGCTGAAAGTAATTCGGAATCCATTTTTTCTGATGCTTCCAGTACTTTATTCCGTAAGAGTTTTCCTTCCGCGGATGTAAAATTATTGACTGTGAGCAGAACCTGTTCCGTCCTTGAGAATATTGTTCCTTTCATGTTCTTTACCTTTTGATTACCGACTTCCCCACATGTAAGCAACATAAGTTACCGCACCAGATAATAATAACTATTGTTACTTTTCTACATGATATATCACTTTTGTTACATATTACAAGCAGGATGCGACAATTATTTGTATCTTTTGATTATGGGATTCTGGAAAAACGTCAAACAGGAATTGGATTATACAGGAGCGACAAGGAAAGACCTGGCTTTTGAAACAGGAATTTCAGTCCAGACAATAAACAGAGCGATTGAAAGAGACAGCAGACCCTATCTTGAAGATGCCTTGAAAGTTGCACGTTTTTTCAAAAAAGAAGCCACGTACTTTATTGATTCTTCCCTTCTTTTGAAATCTGAGCAAAATACTTCTGTCACAAAGAAAATCGAAGACGACAAGGCGAATCTGGCCCTTTACCGGAAATATCATTCGCTCATCTCTTATTGTGAAATGCTTCCATCATCAAAATCAGATGCTTTGCAGCAGCTTGCCCAATCCCTTGCAGAAGACGAAGCCAGCTATTCCAGCGGCGAATAGTCTTTGACGGAACTTATCCACTCAGCAAATCAGTGATATACTGAACTTGTATGAAGCGCAGTTTCAGGGAAATCCTTATCAGAGTCATCAGCCTTTTTGTCGGGTTGTGCACCCGTATCGTTAATAGAAAAGCCATCTGACATACAGCACTTTATTCTCCTGAAAAAATGAATTTTTTTCTTGCCACCAGCTTATTTCGATACTATCTTAATACGAGCCATGAACAAGAACGACATCACCACACAGAACACAGAACTCATGCTTATGAAACGGCAGTTGAAGGATATGCTCGACAATCCCGCAAAATACGAGGCAGCCATTCAGGGCGGCTTTGTCGCTGCAGGATTCGGCGGAGACCTTAACGGCATTCAGGTCCCAACCACGCTTATGTCAGGCAGGCTTCCTCCGGGAGTAACGCCACAGGAAGCGCTCCGGCAGGTGATTCAGTTCATGGCTGCCACCATTAAAGATGCAGAACAGGCGCAGGAAAAGCTTTCAGAAAGGAGTACGGATGGGCAAGTACTGGGTATTGAACACAGCGACAAAGAAATATGAAAACTCGTTCAGAGAGCCGCTTTCAGTCTTCCCGACCATCGTTAACGCTAAAGACAGAATCGTTTTCTGCAGGCGCTGTCACCGCTGGGAATACATCATCCGCTTTAAGGACGACGTACTCATCTCTCAGTGTGGCCAGCCGTACAAAGGCCTGATTGTCCAGAACGGAACGCAGCTCAATTATGGCTTTGAGATGAACAGAATCCGCGAATCATATGTCATCAACGTTAAGTCACAGCGGGCAGAAGTCGGAAAACAGCGTCTGTATGACAACCAGTTCATCCTCGATCTGGAACAGAAACAGCTTTTTAAAAACGGAAAGGCTGTCTTTGAATCTGAGGATATCCGCGGTTCGTTGTGCGATGAACTGACAGAACAGATTCTTGACGAAATGGGCGAGCGCTACAAAAAGCAGTTCGGCCTGAAACCGACTGTCGCTTCAAAACTACGCGGGTTCAGCGTACTCGTCGGCTACATGCTCTCCCCTTTCAACGTAAACTTTTACAGGATTGCGCAGCACTGGGGACTGAATCCGTATGACAGGGAGTTTGCGAGCCTTTCTTCTGGAGACACGCCGACTGCCGAAAACGAAATGTTCGAAAGCCTTGGCATCAAGCCGACAAAATCGGTCCGCAAGATGTACCAGCAGGCGCCGCAGTCGGTCATCTGCTATGCAGCGGCAAAGGACCTTGGCTTCACGGATGTGAACATTCTGCAGAAAGCATACAGCCCGCAGTTCTATGTCTTTCTTGCAGGAAACATGATTTCATTTGCAGGCGGATTCATGACGTACGCAGTTCAGGCAGGCTTAAGGCAGTTTGTCCATGACCTGCTTGCATTCACAAACCAGAAGACAGCATGGAACGCCATTAAACGCACCGCGGATTATTTTGCTGAAAACCCGTCAAACGAAATGTACGTTGCCGATGGAATCAACACCTATGCTGCCTGCAGAGAAGCTCTGTCTGAACAGGAAAAGAAGGAAATCATGCGCGAAGGCTTCAATAAGTACTCGCACGATTTTCTTGTCCGCCGTGCCGATGAACTTCATACGCAGATGGAATATCAATGCTATGCTGCTGAAAATGTCACGTTTAACATTGAGCAGAAGTTTCTGGCCCTCGAATATAAATGCGGTCCAAACAAGAAAAAGCAGAAAAATCCTAAAACAGGAGAAGATGAATACGTCGATGTACCTGATGAAGAGCGTTTCTGTTTTTATGTTGCCCGCGATTCAGCCACGCTTAAGGTTATAGGAAACGCCATGCACAACTGCGTCGGCTGGGGTTACTCCAATTCCGTACTGCAACGGCACTGCACCATTGTCTACGCTAAGTACAAAGGAAAGTTCCGTATCTGCATTGAAGTAACGCCGACTTTTACCATCCGGCAGTCTCTTGGAGCATGCAACAAGCCGCTCAATGATGAAGAAATGGACGCATACAGAGAATGGTGCAAGGATAAGCACATACAGTTTGTTAAAGCGTTCGGCATTCGCCTGGCTGTGTGAGATAAAGACGGTAAACCTTGAAGAAAAAGGCATATACAGTCATAATATGACTGAAAATGTCTGAAAAACAGCCAAGTCTGCAGAAAAACTTCATCCTCAGTACTCTGTACGAAATTCTCTGTGTCATTGCGCCATTCATTACAGCGCCATACGCTGCCCGCGTCCTTGGTCCTGCGAATACAGGCATATACAGTTACACTCATTCATATGTGATGTACTTCACGCTTATTGCTTCACTTGGAACAGCCCAATATGGAAAACGCGAGATATCACGTACCCGGGATGACCGTAAACTGTGTTCAAAGCTGTTCTGGGAAATTGAACTTCTTTCCATTGTAACTTCATGTGTTGCTTTATTGGGATGGGGCATTTTTGTATTTTTCGCGACACAGTATAAACTCTACTTCATCATCCTGACGCTGTTCATTCTGGCAAAGATGTTTGACATCACATGGTTTTTTACTGGACAGGAACAGTTCAAATATACCGTTACCAGAAACACAATCGTAAAAATCACAGGAATCGTCTGTCTGTATACATTCGTCAAAACCCCAGAGGATTTATGGATTTATTTCCTCTTTCATGCTGGCGTTGATTTTCTTGGCAGCCTTTCCATGTGGATTTCTCTTCCCCGCTTTCTGGTTCCCGTTGACAGGAAAACCCTTACCATACGCCCGCATTTTAAGGAAACGCTGGTTTATTTCATTCCAACAGTTGCAACTTCCATTTACACTATTCTTGATAAAACACTTATTGGGCTTATCACTCATGAAGAAACAGAGAATGGCTTTTATGAGCAGGCAACGAAGATAATCCATGTAGTCCGGGCTTTTGCTTTCTCAGCTGTCAATTCCGTTTTAGGAGCCCGCACATCATATCTGTTTGAGCAGAAGAAAACTGATGAAATCAAGGATAAAATACACAATTCCATAGACTTCATCCTTTTCATGAGTATTGGCTGCTGTCTTGGTCTGGTGGGCATTGCAAGCAATTTCGTTCCGCTGTTTTACGGCCCGGGATACGAGCCTGTCATCCTGATTATGCAACTGCTTTCGCCAATTCTAATCATTACAGGAATCAGTACAAATCTGAACGACTTGTATTTCACACCGGGCGGATACAAAAAGAAAAGCGCCATATATGTCATAACAGGTGCAATTACCAATCTTATCTGCAACCTTCTGTTCATTCCACGGCTTAATGCATTGGGAGCAGTAATAGGAACACTCATTGCAGAATCGGTGATTATGCTTCTGTACCTCTTCAACTGCAACAGATTCCTCACGGTCAGACACATACTTCAGGCAGCCTGGAAGAAAATAATTGCCGGTCTGGTGATGCTTCTGTTCCTGTGTGTGGTAAAAAGACAGATACACAACGCTCTGCTTCTTCTGCTTGTCCAGATAGGAGGAGGAGCTTCCCTGTATATTTGTGTCCTTCTGCTTCTTAAGGATAAGTTGCCGTATACACTTATATCTAAAATCATGCTAAAATTGAAAAAGAAAAAATGAAGGATATTGTTTTTTGCATTAATGAATCATGGGCAATGCCCGCCGGAATACTGATTCAATCAATTCTGCATTATAACCCCGGCTTAATCGTCACATTTCACATAGTAACGAAAGCGTTTTCTGAAAAAAAACAGCAGGAACTGTTTTCTGTTATTTCAGGAAATGATGCTGCCCGCATTATCTTCCATTTTGTTGATGAATCAAGTCTGAAAAACCTGCCTCTCAGAAAAAACGACCACGTTACCATAGAAACATATTTCAGGTTTCTTATTCCAGCCCTGCTGCCCGAAGATATTCATTCAGTGCTGTATCTTGATTGCGATATGCTCTGCACCGGCAGTCTTGAGGAACTGCTCTCAATTGATATAAGCGGCTATTCTGCAGGCATGTGTCCAGACACGCGTTTCAGCGACATTGAGGTCTTCAACAGGCTTGATTACCCCATGCAGTATGGTTATTACTGTGCGGGAACCATCCTTATGAATCTTGACTGGTGGCGAAAAAAGAAAATATCAGAACAATGTGTATCCTTCCTGTCTGAAAACCCGGGATTATGTCTGTGGCATGATCAGGACGCAATCAATAAAGTCCTGCATGAATCAATTCTGCCCTTAAATGCCAGATATAATGTCCTTCCTGGATTATACACTCTGTATGATTTTACAGCTGGTCATTACACAAAAAGCAACAGTCACAATGTTTACATTGAAAAGAAACACTGGAATGATATCATCAGCGGTATTGAAGACGCCCGAATAGTACATTTCAGCGGCAGGATAAAACCATGGCATACCTATGACACACTGAAACCATTCATGCTTTTATGGCGCCGCTTTTACAAAGAAAGCCAGTGGGCCAATCAAAAGTACGCAAAAAATCCGCTTCCCCTGAAAACACGAATAAAACATTTCCTGAAAAAACTCATTAAGGGAAATGGCAAACCATATCCTGACAAAGCATATGCTCCGGAAAGAAGGCTGCTCAATGCAAACTGAAGAAATCGATTTTGTCATTCCCTGGGTTGACGGTAATGATGCAGAATGGAAAAAACAGTTTAACCGCTACGCACCAGATAACAAACAGAAAGACATTGATATAGCACAATCAAGATACAGTGACTATGGTCTTTTAAAATACTGGTTCCGTGGCGTTGAAACATATGCTCCATGGGTCAGGAAAATACATTTCATCACAAACGGACAGAAACCAGAGTGGCTTAATACAGAGAACCCCAAACTTCATTGGGTTACACACAAAGACTACATCCCTGAAAAATGGCTGCCAGTTTTTTCTTCTCATCCGATTGAATTGCATATGCATGCTATAGAAGGGCTTTCAGACCATTTTGTCTATTTCAACGATGACATGTATATCACCAACAGTCTGAAACCAGGGTTCTTCTTCAAAGACGGTAAACCAGTATTGCATACAGCTGCATCCATTAAATGGATACGTTATGATGATGTGTTCTCACGCATTAATTTCAACGACTGCAAACTCATCAACACACGATTCTCTTTCAATAATGTCGTAAAACAGGCACCCGGAAAATGGCTTTTCGGAAGTCCGCTTAAATGTTGCCTGGAAAACTTCTTCTACAGCAGGCAGAAAACAGTTCCGGGATTCAGTACGCAGCACCAGCCAAATCCATACACAAAAACAGCACTCCGAGAAGTCTGGGAAGCCTTTCCGGAAGCGCTTGAAGAAACATCAAGCCACCGGTTCCGAAGTGACCGGGACGTCAACCAGTTTCTGTTTTATTACTGGCAGCTCTGTACCAATTCATTCGTACCGAAGAAAAAAAACGACCGTTCTTATTATGTCATTTCTGAAAAAAACATGCCGGTCATCAAAAAGGCAATTCTGGGAAATCACTGCAAGATGCTCTGCCTGAATGATAATGATAATCAGGATTGTACAAATCTCTATCCAGAAGTCATCAGTTATTTCCAGGAAAAACTGCCTGAAAAATCTTCTTTTGAGTTGTAAGGGAAAGAGTCCATGGTACCTGAAATATCAATCCTTATTCCTGTATACAATGTTGAAACCTATATAGCACAGTGTGTAGAAAGCCTGCTCGCAAATACACTCATCGATAAGTGCGAGATTATTTTCTGCAACGATTGTACACCTGACAACTCAATGGCAATAATTGACTCCATTCTGAAACAGCATCCGGATATATCCTGCAAAATCATCAACCACACCGAAAACAGAAAAATTGCCATTTCACGGCAGGATTTGCTTGAAACAGCCACAGGAAAATACATACTGTTTGTTGACAGTGATGACTGGGTTGAACCGGATTATCTTGAAAAGCTGTATACACTTGCAGAACAGACACAGGCTGATGTTACAACATGTAATGTCATCAAGGAATATGTAAATAAATCAGTAATAGTCAGACACACGCTTACAGAGGACAGAAACAGAAATATCTCAGAACTGCTCAGTCTGAAAACACCCGGTTATTTGCATTGTAAGCTTATCAGGCGCTCCATCATAACAGCAGACAAACTTACCTTTGCCCCTGATCTGAATATCTGTGAAGACACGCTGTTCATGCTGAAATATTACTTCTGCTCAGATAAAACTGCAAACACGGATATTCCGCTGTATCACTACAGGATAATCCAGAAGAATCTGCGTCTTCCAGAAGAAAAAGCCGCAGAACGTATAAAAAGCATCCACAAGATTGAAGAAGTACTTGAAGAAAAAGAAGTATCAGCTCAATTCAAAAACGAAGTGGCATTCAGGAAGATCAACCAGTTGATGAAATTCTTCCATCTCATGCCGCTGAAGCAATGCAGAAAGTATTATTCAGTTTTTTCAAACATGAGCAGCAACCTGAAAGGAAAAGGACTTAAAGCCCGTTATTATAAGGTATTTGCAAAATCTCTTGAGAAAAGTAATATAGTCATGTCCGACCTGTGTGTTTTTATCGCAAAGGTGCAGAATACACTGAAAAGACAGAAAAACAGGAAACATTAACTTACAGAGGACAACATGGAAGTATTTAACCCTATTACAAAAGAACAGCTTCGCAAAATGCAGCTCATTGAGTTAAACATTCTCAAAGAAGTTCGCAGAGTATGCGAAAAAAACGATATCCACTATTTCCTCATTGGAGGAACGCTCATTGGAGCAATCAGACACAAGGGTTTCATTCCCTGGGACGATGACATCGACATCGGTATGAGCCGGGCTGATTTTGACCGCTTTATCGAAGTCTGCAAGACAGATCTGGGGCCTGATTTCTTCCTTCAAACTCCGGAAACAGAAGAAAAAAACGCCGATTACGAAATTGCCCGCATCCGTTTGAATGGAACAGCCTGCGTCCAGTCATTCAGGAAAAACACCAAGACACATAACGGTTTTTATGTAGAAGTCTTCCCGTATGATAATCTGCCTAAAAACAAAATAACTCAGTTTTTTTACGGAAAATGGTTTCCGTTCATGAAGCGTATCTGTGCCATCCGGATGGGATACACACCACACCCAAAAAAGTTCATCGTTTTCCTCATTGTATACGCAGCGGCTTTCATTTCACGCATCATTCCACTCAAGGTACTGCACAAAAAAATGCTTAATTACCATGTAAAGCACAACAGAAAAGAAACAGACTATGTTTTCCTTTTGAGCGGAGCATGGGGCTATGAAAAAGAAAAACACCTGAGGACAACCATTTCGGAATTTACGACCGTACCTTTTGAAGATGATGTCTTCCCTGCTCCCAAAGATTATGACACATTCCTCCGTGAGCAATATGGCGACTATATGCAGATGCCCAAAGACATTGAATCATGCTATAATAAACACCGGTGTCTGGAGCTTGACTTCGGTAAATATAACTGAAACAGGAAATACAAATGAAACGTGTCATAACATATGGAACTTTTGACCTTCTTCACTATGGTCACATCAATCTCTTAAAGCGCGCAAAAGCACTTGGCGATTACCTTATCGTTGCGCTTTCCACGGATGAATTCAACTGGAATGAAAAGCAGAAGAAGTGCTATTTCAGCTATGAAAAGCGCAAAGCCCTGCTTGAAGCAATCCGTTATGTCGACCTTGTCATTCCGGAAGAATCATGGGAACAGAAAAAGACCGACGTAAAGGAATACCACATAGATACGTTTGTTATCGGAGATGACTGGAAGGGAAAATTCGATTTTCTCAAGGAACAGTGCGAGGTCGTTTATCTTGAGCGTACCCCTGAAATCTCCACTACCAAAATAAAACAGGACATCGGCAACAAATAACTGATGAGCGATGCAGCAGAAAAAAACCAGCACAGATATACTTCTTCCCGACTGGCGCATATAGCAGGCAGTCTGCCATACGCGTTCCTTTCACTTTTTGCGAAACGCGACCCGAAACTGATCGTATTCTGTGCCATGCACTGCGAGACCTTTGACTCCAATTCAAAGTTCCTTTTTCTTCACTTTTTGAAAAATGAGCCAGACTATATCGTCAAGTTTGTCATCAACAATGATGAACTGCGTGAAAAGCTTACCGCACAATACGGTGACCATTTCATAGACACGCGGACAAAAGAAGGCAAAAAAACTGCTGTCAGAGCAAAAACCTGGGTAGTTTCCTGGCTTGATCTGCCTCTTGGCGGACTCTTCCTGAACTTCAGGAGATTCGTGCTGCATCTTGGTCACGGAACACCACTTAAATGCATAGGCATGCTTGAGGAAGACGGCAGGTTCATTAAGAAGCTTTATTACAAACTGAACAACACAAACATCACCTGCTCACTCGCGTCAACTCCGTTCATCGCAGATATCATAGCCGCATGCATGGGACTTCCCAAAAAACGTGTCCTGATTAACGGGCAACCCCGTACGGACGCACTTTTCCAGCCACCGGCAGAACTGCCCATTTTGAAAAAGAGCAGTTGCAACATTCTGTACGCGCCAACATGGAGGCAGCATTCAGAAGTCCGCCTTTTTCCGTTCAACGATTGTGAGCTGTCAAAACTCGATGCTTTTCTTACCGAAAACAACATAACCATATATATCCGCTTTCATCCGGCTTACGAAGAGTCTATTCCGCAGAATATCCTCAACCTGAAGAATATCGTGCTTTTCTCAGCAAGGCAGTACACAGAAGTCATGGATTACATCAACTGCTTTGATGCGCTGATAACTGATTATTCATCGATTTACCTCGACTACATGCTGCTTGAACGCCCGATTGTCTTTCTGCCTTACGATCTAGATGAATACCAGAAATCAGTCGGATTTACCATGGACTATATGGAGAACACTCCGGGCGAAAAACCTGCTGACTTTGAGGCATTCCTCAAGGAACTGTCTGTCATCAGAAATGCACCAGAAGAGCGGATTGCTCTTGTGCACAGACTGAACCTTAAATTGAACGGCACCTCAAAAGAAAACTGCCGTTCTCTTGCAAACATAATCCGGGAACGTTGAAATGAAAAAAGGGAAAGGATTTGCCGTTTTTTTCCTTGTCATTCTCTTTCTTTACGGATGCACAGGCGTTCCTTCCGTCGAAGTGCTATTGGAGAAATACCCTCACTCAACGGAATTCCCCATAGAAGCCCCAACGCTTAAAATCTATTTTCCCTCATTCACTGATGATTCCTGGTCAGAAGAGAACAACCGGGTTATCGGTGGCGACGGATCAGTCATCATTCTTCCGGATGATCAGGTAATGATAGTAGACGGTTTTTACAACGAAGCTTCAGAAGACTATATAGATTTCATCAAATCCCTCGGAATAAAACACATTGATTATCTGGTGCTTACTCATTTTCACAGTGATCACTCAGGAACTCTTCCTGAACTCATAGAAATGTTTGATATTGATGTCATCTACACAAATGGAGCTTATACAGATACAGCACCAACAAGAAGACTTCTAGAATGCATCAAAGAAAACGACGTTACTGAAATCGTCATAAAAGAAGGCGACATCTTTTCTGTAGGAGACTGTACTATTACCGTTTACTCACCGGATCTCTCTGAAAAGGATCTGTACAATGTCTATCATAATCCTGGAAAAACAGCAAAGATGATAAACGACACAAGTCTTGTCTTCAAATTAGAATATGATACTTTCTCTGTCTTATTTGCCGGAGATGTCTATAAAGACAGGGACAGGCAGATTACTGAAAAATATGGAGAAGAACTGAAAAGCACGATTCTGAAACTTCCTCATCATGGAGAATTCTATACGGCAAACAGTCTTTCTTTTGCAGAAACCGTACAGCCTGAATATGGCATTGTCATGGACAACCGCTATGTAAGCACCATGGGAAGCATTGTATCAAACAGATATGCTCTTTCAGGCGGAAAAGTCCTTTACAGAAACAGCGCCGGTTTCATCTTCCTTGAGTCAGATGGAACCAGCTATTCCATTTCAGAAAAGGACTTCTGACTTACTGAGCACGCTCAAAAGCAAACAGTTTTATGCCCAGACTGGCAACAACGCCCTGCTTTACCGGATACTCAGCGGTATTAATCTTGTGGTAAGCATGCTTTTTATTATCATTAACCCCGCTTGAAGTCCAGAAGTCATACACATAACCAACATTTGCGGTAAACTGAACAGGCACATCAAGTATCTTTGTGCTGCAGGAACCTTCGAGCTTGATGACATTAGTCCATTCATATGCACCATCATGCAGGAAGTATTTTCTGAGCGAATCACGACCAGTGGCTTTTAATTCAGACCAGATGCTGCTGCCGGGGACTGCGTTTGAGCCATAATCAGCACCATGCCGGATAAGCTGATACTGCAATCCGAAAGAAGAAGCTGGGAGAGGCATCGTCTCAAAGCGTACAAAGAACTCGTCTGAGTTTGGCTGCAGATAGTAACCGATAGAACGGTCATTGTTCATGTAGGCTTCACTTATATAATCATCATACCATGGCTGCTTTCTGATTGCCTGATGTGTATAGCAGAACGGCTCAATCTTGGTATAACGTGCAGAAAGCGTTCCAAACGGCAGGAACGGCAGATTAACTTTGGCACCACCCTGGTACGCGAACATACACCGGGTCCAGGTAAACAGATGAGGAGACAGACTGTTCAGTTCCTCTATATAGCTGGAAATCCATGCGGAACCAATTCCGGGAAGCGTACCTTTCAGATTACCGAAAAGGGCAAGATTATCAAAATCACCTACACTGTTCTGATACACGACGCGGTCTATAAGCGGGAACATATACCCCAGTTCAAAACGCTTCGGCCAGATGCATGTACTTCCGAAATCAAAATGCCAGTTTGTCCAGTCAAAGTTGAACATACCGATTGAGTATGCATTCTGGAAGAACATGGAATCAACAACCGGGTAGTTGTTCCGGTTATTTCCTTCTCCATCATCATCCCGGTCACGCCAAGCACCACTCCAGGCATTATGGTTGATGTAATCGGCATTCGGGAACTCACAGATACCGGTAAGCGTGTCAAAAGAAAGCCAGGGCAGAAGCTTTATGCTGGCATCGACGCTCATCATGGGGGCTGCATTGCTGTTGAGCACAAGACTGCTGTTTATATCCATGGCGCCCCATTCGTGGTAAATGCGGCCCATACCGACGGTAAGGTGATCATCAAGGAAACTTCCGCGAAGGTCACCGTACATACCGAATGCAATAGCCGGATCAAAAGGCCATCCTTCAAGTCCGTTTGCGTTAAGATTTGAAAGATAATAAACAGAGCCGTCCCACTTTTTCCTGTAAGAATACGGGAACACTGCATTATTGCGGAACGTATTGATGGTACGCGCCTGAGGCATTCCGTCAGGATCATCAGGATCAAGAGATGTATTCAGACGGTAATCGTCATACCACCAGTAACCGATGAGATAGTCACTGCCCACCTGCTGCAGGTCCATTTTAGTAAGACCAACATAAGCAGTCGACCGGTACGACACGTTCTTTCCTATATCACCGATGAAGTTTAAGTTATGGAACAATTCGTAACCAGATGCATTCAGACTGGAGTCAGAATACAGACCGCCGGTAATGAAAGCCTCATCCGTATTGCTGAACTCAAAGGACAGAGGAACATCCCCGACCATTGTCGTTTCTTTGTATGCCAGACGGGTTACATCAACTCCGTCTCTGTCCGTATAACGGGAAAGATAATATTCAACAGTCTGAAGCTCACTGTCTCTGATTCTGGAGTCTTCGGAATCAAGAATGGCTTCCTTTATTTCCTTCAAGACAGATATAATGAACTTCTGTGTATATGGTCTGGCATTTGGCAACCGTTCACAATAGCCTTTTGTTTCCGCAATCTTAAGGAAGTTGTATACGTCATCACTTATATCAACAGTAACATTTGCCTGTGAAAAAAGAGCTGTTGATATACACACAAGCATCAAAACCGTAAGTATCTTTACTTTTCTGGAACCAAACATTTCACACTTCCTTCATCTAGAATAATCTATATGTCACACAAAGAGCAGTTTCAACACCAAACTCGTTTCGGTTTTTTGCATGCTCTCTGTTCAGGATATAATCCACAGCAATCTGACCTGATAATTCCCAGGAATCATTGATGAGATATGTTCCGTTCAGGGAAACCTGATGTGTCATTTCAAGAGTTCCAGACGGAAGCATGTTCAAAGCATCGCGGGCCAGAGCATCTTTATCTATTTCATCAGAAAGGATCGGGGTTGTCTTTCCTTTGTCATCATCATGAAGTTTGAACTGTACTGACGGATAGTAGTTGTAGTATTTGTTTCCATTATCGTCTTCAACTTCAGAAAAGAACGTATCAATAGACTGGCCATCTTTCAGATCGAACTTCTCTCCCTTTGCAACAAAGAGATACCCCAGTCCCAACTGCCATTTTCCGGCCGGCTTATAATCCATGGAGAACTGGCCGGCTATGCAGTCCGGTCCAAATGGTGTACCAATCCACGAATAGACATTTTTTTTGGTCTGCATATCCACACGCCATCTGTACAGCGAAGAAGACGGAACCTGCTTAACGTACATATATGGTGACGTATACACACCTTCTACATTCATGGAAAGGAGAGCTCCGTTCTGCAGATTCAGATTCCAGTCGCAGCCAGCCTGTAACGCGATAGAGTTAGGATAGTATTTTCCCCATCCATTACCCCGTTCCCAATACGTCTGCATTTCAACCTGATCGTATATACCGTACAGGCGGACGTTTCTCACTGGCATCCATTCAAACATAAAGGCAAAATCAGCGCAGAAATTGGATTCGCGGTATACCTTTGCGTTTTCACTGGTTACATAATTTTTCCAGCCACCATACTGATGCATGAAAGGAAGTGGATTCAGGAAACGTATTGAAAAGGGATTTACCGTCATTGAACCTTCCAGAAGTGTCACTTTCAGATTATCCAGCAGACGGATGTCAAACTGATGAATGTACAGATAGCGCTCTGTATTATTTCCCTGCATGGAATCCATGAGGTTTGAACTGACCTGGACAACATCTGTCGTAAGTTTCAGTTTATTCGTATAGAAAGAGAGTTCCGCGTATGCATCCGTCTCAAATGTCTTATTGTAGATGATGCTTCCGGTCTTTGTATCTCCGATTGTCTTTTCACTTTTTCCCAGGTGGAAATTGTATCCCCAGCCTTCCATGTTTTTTCCAAAACTCATGAAAGCAAAACGCGGGAATTCGAATTCCTGATGATACACATGATACAAATCAGTTACATCAACAGGAAGATTCCAGAAATTATCAGGCTTTGCAGCTGCAATTGCATTTTTTCCATAAAAGAAGTCAGCACCTGTGGAAACTTCATTTCCGAAACCGATATACAGCGGAGCCGTCATGAAAAAGTCTTTCACGTTGTACTTAAACGACCAGGGGATATCATCATTCGTCTTGTAATAGCCTTCAAGGTTTATTGCAGGATGCAGGGTAAGTTCCAGAGCCTCATCATTCAAAAGGTTTTCCCTGCCATAAAGGAATGCATGAACAGCATCATACAATCCTCTTGCATGAAGGCTCAGCGAATCATAATCAAACTCACCGAGATAAAACTTCATTTCCGCGACAGAAATCGGAGTGTTTTGAGTAAAGACAAACTTACCTGTTTCAAGCTGAAGGTTCTTGAACTGCTCATAGACAAGGTTTGAGGGATTAACAATCTGTGTATCATTCAATGGAAGCGAATGGAGACTTAATGGAATCAACAGCAAAAGAAGGATGAAAGACTTTTTTTTCATATACGCCTCTGAGTATTACTATATGTTATTTTACCAGTCTGACTGTAGTTCCCACATTACGCGTCAGGTGTTTCTCGTAATAAAGCAGGCGTCCGTTCACAAATCCTGCCCGGACAATCATTCCTGCAGCAGTGCCTGCAATATCTTCCATACCCGGATACATAAAGTTGCCGAGAGACCAGACAATCAGGCTGTCGTTGTACCATTCTACAGGCTGCAGCACATGCGGATGAGAACCAAACACGACATCAGCGCCGGCATCACAAAGCTTTCTGTACATCAACTGCTGGTCAGCGGTCGGTACAGAACTGTACTCCGCACCACCATGCACATTGATTATGATGATGGAGCCATTTTTCTTTTCTTCACGGATTAAATCAGGCAGCATGTCAGTTTCCCAAAGAATGCCCGCTTTTGTTTCAGAGGCCTGAGAAATGCGTCTGTTTATGTTGTACGGATCAATATGAGATGCAGCCACAGACAGGATTGAGACAGGATAACCAGATATGCTGGTCCTGTAAAAACGGGATGCTTCTTCTATATTTTTTCCAGCACCAGATGTCGCAAAACCAGAGTCGTTAAAGGCCTTGAGTGTATCGTTAAAGCCAGTTTCGCCATAATCCCATGAATGCGTATTATTCAGACGCAGGTAGTTGAATCCCGCCTGTCTCAGATATTTCAGGACTTCAGGTCTGAACTTGAAAACAAAGGATTTCTCAATACTCGTGCTGCTTGTTGTCACAGGGCCTTCAAGATTTCCTATCGTAATAGCACTGTTTTTAAGAATGGGAATGGTATCCTGAAAGACCGGTCCCGGGGAATCAACATTTATCATTGCCCAGTCAGAACCGCGGCTCATCAACAGGTCGCCCACGCCCGCGACAAAGAATGTCTTGGGCATAACAGGAGCATTTGCAAGAGAAGAAACCCTGTCCGCAAAAAAAGCATCAAGAGCAGAAACAGCTTCGTCATAATACCCGTACAGGTCATCCGCAAGTTTTGTTCCAGATTCCTGCGCTTCAATTGCATTGTAGGCGTCTTCAGCCGTGCGGATGACAGCGCCACCCGCCTCCTTTCCATCTTTTTTCTGAGCCGGCAGCCTATACTTCCCTACACGGGCAAACGTGCTTTCATACAGCGGATAATCCGCATCTCCGGCAAGATACTGCACATCCCCAAGCTGGACAGGCAGAATGACCATACCGTCAGGAATATCCTCAAGTTCATAGAAAGCGCAGTCTGCAGCTGAGGCAAAACTGCCGTTTCCCATAGCGTTCGGAGAATAGGCTTCAAAAGGAAGGTTTTCAGCAAAAGGAATGCACGGATACATGTAGAGGCGGGAAAGTTCCATCTCGCCTTCATCCAGTGCAAGCGTTCCAAATGCCTTCGCAACACTGACTGCACCATCCTTCAGCGACTGCTGCCCGGATGATGAAAGCGTGATATCAGCCAGGTGGAATGTTTTCTCACCCGAAATCAGGCTGCCAAAACGTGCAAAGACATTTTTCGAAACTGTAGTGGAACCATTTCCGTCCGTACCGTTCACCAGAACGAGCGAAAAATCTTTTTCAGAATGGATGACACGGGCGTCTTCATATCCCTTCGCTTCCGGGAAAAACTGAAAGAAGGTCTGAGCCTCCATCTGACTGTATATATCTGCATCAGCCCCGATTTCATATACAACGGGGGAACAGGATGTCAGGACAAAGACAAATAGCAATGAAAAAAGTGCCGTTTTTTTCATGATGACAGTCTATCTGACTACGCCAGTTTTGTCGAGTAACAGGGGCATTAAGCCCCCGTTTTTTCTAGAATTTGCCGCCACCAAGTGTTGCGCCGAGAGTTGCTTCCAGAACCGGTTTGCTGTCAAAATCAACCCATTTTGAAGACACACCCGCGCTGAAAGACAGGCTTGAGGATGGCGCATAGTTCAGAGTTGCAGTTGCACGGGCAACAGTCAGATTCTTTTTGATACCGTCAGGATCATAGCCGAACTGCTTCAAAAAGTTCTTATATACTGTGAAATTGTTCTGCGTTTCTTCAGGAATGTCTTCTTTTCCGATATTGACCAGTCCGAACAGTGTAAAAGAACAGTCTTTCAGAAGCGGAAGCTTGCTGAAACTTGTCATAAGTGCAATGTTGTGGCCATATGTCTGGTTCGGAATGACAAAGTTGATGGAAGGAATAGTCGGACTGAGCTGTACAGACATGTTCAGCATATCATCCACGTTGTTGCCGTCATAAAGGTACTGTCCCATAAGCATGATTTCAGGGTCTTTCCACATGTAGCTGAAACCAGCGGTTGCCTTAAACAGCGCAGTCTTGTCCTCAAAAGAAGTATCAGCTGCCCACTCAGAATCGGCGCCGTACTGGAAAACGCCTTCACCAAACACGCTGACCTTTCCGTTAATAATGCTGCCGCTTGCAGTCATCATGGCCTTTGGCGCCTTCTCATACTGATAGAACGCACCGCCGCCCAGTTCAAAGCCGCCGGTCACGAATTCCATCTTTGCAGCAAGCGCTGTGTCACGTGCTTTTGCTCCGCTTCCAGTCTCTGGAATGGCATAGAGCCACAGACAGTTCTGTGAGCCCGGGAAGATTATCTGTGTGCGCAGGTTCAGGCTTCCGTCCACCTGCTCATCAGCGTTTTCAGGATCAATCTTTCCAGAGTTGATCATATCAGAGCACGGACTGAAAAAGTAGCCCGTTCCCCAGGAAACCGTGTGAAGTCCAAAGCGGAAGAACGCCCGGTCAGCAAGCGAGAAGTCAGTGAACATTTCCTTAACATTGAGGAAATCGCTGACAGTAACGCTTCCACCAGCAGAAGTTCCTGTTGTCTGGAACGGATAGCCCAGACTGAACTTGGTGTACATGCGGAGCGTATCCGACGGGCGGGCGTCAAGGCTGATGTCGGCAGAAATGGCTGGAGAAATGGTCATGTCGTACAGACGGTCACCAAAAGAAGTGTCGTCGTCTTCATCATATAAAAGGAAGTCAGCGCCCACCGAAGAAGAGAGACGGCCACCAATCTTTACACTGCCCGCCTCGAAAATAGTGCCATCTGAACTGGATGCGGATGATGCGCTTTCATCAAGCACTTCAATACCTTCGTCAGCGAACAGTGCATCATCACCGTCAGCGCCCCAGGCTTCAAAAATGACGTCATCATCACCAAAGCTGATGTCACTGAAGGAGCTTTCCCCAAAGACATCGTCTGAAGAAGTGAATACATCATCATCAAAGAAGAAATCGTCTTCTGACTGTGCGGCAAGCGGCAGCGCACAAAGCGCAAAGACCAAAAGCAGACACAGGAAACAGATTGCTTTTCTTGAAACAGTTTTCATGTCAACACCTCCGCCATCAGTTCAGGCCTTCAAGATAGGCCTTTGTAAAGATACGGTCCGGAAGAGCGGCAAACGAAAGATCTGAGATGATCTGCTGGGTCTGCTCCCCGGGATTCAGTTCATCACGGCTGATAATCTGCGTCGGGACATATCCGGGTGCAACCTTTGAGTACTTAGGCATGAGCGTCGTGCGCATCAGGCGGTCCGAACCGGAATAATCCTCAACCTTCAGGACGAGCGGAATATCCTGACGGATATAGTACACTGACTTTGCATAACTCGGTTCACTTGTTTTGGCAACAAGCGTAATCACGTAGACTGAATAAGTACCGAGTTTTCCGGCGGCAACTTTATCCACTGTGTAGTTATCACGCCACTTAGTCTTTGACTGATCAACATCATCAATCTGGAAATCAGAATCTGCAAGGCTTTCCTTCAGGCTTGTATGCGTAAATTTGCGGCTGATCGGGTCATATGACCAGATATTGTCGCCATCAAGAAGGAAACCATTTCCCTTGTCTGCTTCCGGAAAAAGCTGAACCATGATCATAAGGTCACTGTCAGTACGCTGGAAAATCTTATACTGAACGGATTCATCCGGCTTTCCAGGCTTTTCAACGACGAGTGAGATAGTCGCAGAATAGTCTCCGTGATACGCCAGGACATCGCTCGTAGATTCCATGATCTGGAAAGCTTTTTCAGCTGTTGCCGCATTAACGGTAGCGCTCTGGGCAAAAGCTCCCGAAAGAGCAAAAAGCATAAGGCAGGCAGCAGCCATGCCCCGTACGACAGTTTTTTTCATGTAACTTACCTCTTCAATCAGCGTTTGTTCCGCTGAGTTTATTTAATAGTTCGTAATGCTTCTGCAGGACTTAAGGCAGAAGCTTTTTTCGCAGTTCCGCGGACAGCAAGCGTTGTCAGGACGATGAGCAGCAGATACTGGAAAATCGTTGTTCCCACTGAAAGCGAGAACGTGAAATGTCCGTTATGCAGGAAGAACACAAGCGACTCATCGTGAATCGGGATAAGATGAATGCAGCCCATAACAATGCCTGCAAAAGCGAATCCTGCCACAGCACCGATGATGCACAGGATGACAGCTTCAGCCGTGAAAACGCGGCCTGTAGTCTTTCCCGTCATACCGAGCGCGCGCATCGTACCGATTTCACGGATGCGTTCGTAGAGCACCATGCGGTACGTGTTGCTGACACCGACCATGACGATGAGCAGGATGACAATCAGGATAGTTGTCGTAACGATATGCACGATGTTGAGCACCGTCTTTATCTGCGGAATTGCATCTTCAAGACTTTCAACGCCGTACTTGGTACCTTCCCACTGATATTCTTTGTTCTGGAACTGCTTTGTAATGCCTGTAGCAGGCGTAGAAGGATTTGTCATATACGCTGTCAGTCTGCTTGAAACCTCAACGCCGTCAGAACGGATGATGTCTTCAATCCGCTGGGCGACGACGTTCTGCTCATCCTTGTTGTTCAGATAGACAGAGAACGTCGAGTAGCCGCCTTCAGGCATTTCGACAATTCTGTTTATCGTCTCGATGTGCGCATACGCCTTCATGCTGTTGAGCAGGTTGCTTTCCTTGATGATGAGGGCAACGGTGAAATCAGCAACTTCATTCTGGCCAGAAAGTGTGTTCGTCACATACATGATTGAGTCGCCCACCTGTACGTTCAGGCTTTCCGCAATTGACTGTCCCAGAACAAGAGCGTCCGGGGCGGCCAGGTTTTCAAGGCTTCCTTCAATAATCTGGAAAGAGTCGAGCAGTTCACTTTCGCTCATGTCACGACCAACGACAGACATTATGGCTTTTTTTCCGTTAAACAGCAGCTGACCGGAACTGCTCGTGTACTGCGAGTAATAGCGGTAATCCGCCCCGCTTCGTTCCAGCACGTCACGGATATAGTCGTGATCGCGTACAATGTTTGTTACGCGGTCTTTTCCCTCTCTCGTTTCAGACGGTCTTTTCTCGTAGCCTGCAATCATGACGGTTCCGCCCGTCATCTGGGTGATCATATCCTCAAGATTATTGACCATTCCCGTTGTAAGGCCGTCAATGACCGTCACCACAAAAAAGCCGAAAGCAATGGCTATGGCGAGAATCGCGTTTCTGCGCTTCTGGCGTGTCAGGTTCCGTAATGCAAGATGTAATGTTGTGTTCATTTCCGTCCTCCTAGCTGTCTGACTTTGAAAGCGCTTTAAGCGGCGTAATCTTCAGCGCTGAGCTTACCGGATACAGGTTGCTCAGGATACTGCCGGCAAGCGCAACGAGCACAGTCACACCAATAATCGTGACCGTCGGACTGAAATGCATGAGTCCGCCGCCAAGTATCATTTTGGCGATGGAGTTCGTTATCGTTATGTTCATGCTGTTGAAAATACCCATTGCAATGAACGCTATGATGATGCCGAGAACAGATGACACTGAAGTCAGCATGAGTGTTTCCGTGAAGAAGAGCCGGCGGACAAAGTGCTTTTCCGCACCGATTGCCCTCATGGTGCCGATTTCACCCGTGCGCTCAATAACACTGACCGTCATGGTGTTCATGATGATGATGAAGACAACAACAGCAAGTATGATGATGAGCAGATTGAATATGAAACCGATGCCTTCAACCGTTTCAGTGTAGCTGTACGCTGCTGATTTCCAGTTCATCGCCTGAACATTGAGTCCTTCTGCTTCAAAACGTTCGTTGAGTTCAGCAACAATCCTGTCTGCCTGACCGGAACGCTTTACCTTTGCAATGATGAAGTTCCATGCTCCGTCATCCGTGCGGTTCAATTCGTCGCGGCGGCTTGTATCTCCAAGGATGGCGTCAAAATCCACATCCCCGGCAAGCACGCTTTCATCAAAACCGTCATCGCCGCTGAAAGCGAACGGGTCGTCGAAAGCGAACGGATCTTCGTCGAAGCTGATGTCCTCAAAAGCGAAGTCCCCGTCGAAGCTGATGTCGCCGAAAGCGTCCATGTCTCCGTCGTCAGAAAAGCCGAAGAGTTCGTCTTCTGAAAGGGAACCGAGCGCCAGGTCAATGCTGTCTGGTAGTTCTTCTATGATGCCTGAACCGTACGTCAGGTCGGCGAAACTGCGTGCAAGCCCCGGATTACAGTAGATAATCTGGAACATGGCGCTGTTTACATCCGGCGGATCAAAAACACCGACGACCGTTGCCTCACGGACAATGCCGTTTGTGTTGGCGCCCGCAACAAGCACCTTGTCGCCCATGTTGAGCTTCTTTCTGTACAGGCTTTCAAAAGCGGTCTTCACGCGCGTGTCTATGATGACTTCATCCGTGTCAGGCTCAAAATAGCGGCCTTCCACAAAGTTCAGGTCAGGGAACAGATCCCAGTATGACTCAGATTCAACGCCCCAGAGGATAGAAATCGGGATGTCATCAAAGCCCAGATCATCACGGTTGAGGATATCGTTGAAATCCATTTCCTCGCCATGTGCCACAAGAACGTTCGCTGAAATCAGCTTTGAATCGTCAGCGATGCCATCAGTTTCCTTCATAATCTGATATACGCGGTCAAGTTCAGGAAGGGCTGGAATCTGAGGAATTTCTCCAGAAATGTTCGTTGTCGTGACGCCGAAGATATCTATTATCGTTCCCCTTTCAGGCTTGATTGCTATTGCTATGTCTCCCGTATAGTGGGCGCGGAAGTCTTTTTCAAGTCCCCGGTTTATCGATTCAAGAAACGAGTTTCCGAGGATGACGATTGCTATGCCGAACACCAGAAACAGCGCGATGATGATTGTCTTTGACTTATGCTCGCTTATGTTTCTGAGGGCAAGTCTGCCTATTACGCTCATGCTCCCCTCTCTCCTACTCTGCTGTTCCGTAAACGTCGCTTCCGGTCTTGTATTCATCCTGCTTAACAAGACCGTCGAAAATGTGGACGACGTGGTCGCACATATCAACAATACGCTTATCGTGGGTTGAGAAGATGAAGGTTGTCTGTAAGTCAGGGTCGCGGTTCAGGTCTTTCATGAGGCTTAAAATCTGGGCGCTGTTCACCGAGTCAAGGTTGGCTGTCGGCTCATCCGCAAGAATGACCGGCGCTTTGGTGACAAGAGCGCGTGCAATGGCAACACGCTGGCGCTGACCGCCTGAAAGCTCAGACGGCTTGTGTTTTTCCCACTCTGAAAGGCCGACTTTATCCATGAGGAAGTGGATCCACTCTTCCTTCTGCTTGCGGGTAAAGCTGTCTACCGGGCATGCAAGGGATTTATCCTTTGACTCAAGCAGCAGCGGGAACTCTATGTTTTCGTATACATTAAGGACAGGAATCAGGTTGAATGTCTGGAAAATGAATCCCAGATGAGAGCGGCGGAGCGCAGTGATGCGTCTGTCGAGCTTATTAGGAATGGTATTCTTTATTTTCTGAGAGGCTTTGTCTTTCTTCTCGACGTAGTTGTTAAGCCGGTCTGCTTCAAGCAGCGTACTTCCCAAATCAAAGCCGTCATAGACATCTATGCCATCAATGATGATTCTGCCATCTGAAGGCAGGTCAATAAGACCGACCATATTGAGCAGAGTTGACTTTCCGGAACCAGATGGTCCTGAAATTGCGGCAAACTCGCCCTTCTCAATTTTAAATGAAATGCCTTTTACGGCTTCTACTTTCTGCTTTCCAAGCGGATACACCTTCTTGACGTTTTCAAGAGTGACAACAGCCATTATTTCCTCCACGAACTCCGCCGCAGGAAAGCGGCAGAGCGTACAATTTCCTAAGTTTAACTTACTTAATTAAACCCGCAGAGACAACAGAAATCGTACTTTTTTCGGGAAGGATTTACGATTTTTTTACTGTTTCTAGAAACGGAACCGGACTCCGGTACTTCCGCAGATACCAAAACCTCCCTGATTCAGGAACTGACCAAAGTAACCGACTTCAAGAGGAATGGAAATGTGCTTCCAGAAGACAGCTTCAAGACCAATACCGGTTCCCGCATACAGATAAGGAAGGTTCTGAAGATCAACAGCATAATCTTTGCATCCGACACCGCCGTTCAGCCAGAAATACAGGCGGAATACAGTATCATTCTTAATCCAGCTCAGGTTATCAACATCGAATGTACAAAGGATGAACTGAGCACCTCCAAGAATCTTCCAGTCGAGCTTTTCTCCGGTTTCATCTCCGGCATAGGAATAAACATGATTCTGGTCGTAATACATACAGCCCGTCAACTGCAGACCGATATTGTCGAACCAGTGCTGGTACTGAAGTCCTGCAACCAGAGTTTCATCATAATCTCCCATAGGAGAACTTGGTGTAAACACAAATCCAATAGCGTTGTTATACACTTCTGGGTCATTTTTCTCTGCTTCTTCAGCAAACATTGCAGCTGAAAGGCACATGAGAAGCACAACAAATACAATTTTCATTTTTTTCATAGACTCTCCTTTAGGTGACAGAAAAAAAAACATCACCCGGAAATCAGTATAATAATTATTTGCAGAATTGAACACTATACAATTGAAAAACTGTCACCTTGTGTTATCAAAAAAAGGGTTTTCTGCTATACTGCAGGAATGAAGAAATTAACGGTTGTCATTTTTCTTTTGACGGCAGCAGTCATCCTCTGGTTTTACTTAAATCCGGTTCACACGGCAGATGCTGATGCAGACCCTTCTGAAAATGACATTCAGTATTCAAAAGTGATTATTCCTGCAGTTCCAGATGTCGACACAACAACATCATCAGTAAGCAATGACTACAGCGAAACACTGGCAAACTTCGGAAGTCTTTCACTCAATGCAGGTGAAACCCTGCTTCAAAGCTACTCTGTCATTCTCCGGAGTGACGCAGGTGAAGACTCAGAAGACCAGATCTGTGCAATAAGACGAAATAACAATCCATATATTATCCTTATCATTGGTATTTATGACCAGAACACGGCAATGTACGTCCGTGCAGCAGAAATTGAGACACCTGTCATAAGACTGAATACTTTCTCTGTTTCCACAATGGATATGACTGGTGACCATAAAAACGAGATTGTCTTTACAGGATTTGAGGAAAACCAGACCATCATGCAGGTATATGTCTGCAACGTCAGTGGAACAAGCATGAAACCACGTAAAGTTGCAGACATTCGTTCAGAAGGCACCATCTCCATTCAGGAAGTATCACGGTCAGACGCATACGCACTGGGCATTGCATCTGGCGAGAGCTACAGTATCTATGATTATCAGCCCGTTCAGAGCAGCACAGGCTCATCACTCGATCAGCTGCAGATCATCTATTCCTGGGATAAAGGCTATAAATCATACAACAGGACATCATCAAAGCTCATAACAAGCAAAATCATCAATTCTCAGGAAATTGACCGCATTCTTGACGGAACACGGGAGTCATTCACTAAGTTCCTGAGCGGTTTATGGTATAAAGCCCAGACGAATTCTGATGAATCACGATTCATTTTCTTTGATGAAGCAAACGGCGAAATCATCTGTCTGGTTAACGACAATCAGGAACTGTATGGATGGACTTCTGACTGGATGCGCAGGAACGGCATGACGATTAATACAACAAACAAATCAATGTCCGTTCTTACCCGTCAGCTTGTCGTAACACTTGTTGCAGCGGATGAAATCAAAATCTCTGCAAACGACAACCTGCTTATGGTAATCGGTGAAGAAACACTGTGGGACGGAAACTACAAAAAAGTCACCACTCCAATGACCATACAGACACCGACTGTAGAAACCACCACTAATCTTTCTGAAAGACTGTTGACAGACGACAACAGCTGGTATTCAGCAGATGGAGAGGAAATCAGATTCTCTGAAACCGACTGGTCACAAAGCGGTAATGGAACCAGCATATCAAGCGGCATTTATTCAACGACATTCATTCATAATGAGAAATTGATCCAGTTCAGGTCAGCAGACCATAATCCGCTTTTCAATGGATGGTATTCTGTCATTTTTGACCAGCCGCAGCCGGAGACTGAAGTAGTAACGTTCCAGCCAGTCACCGTTTCCATGTCCAAAATAAAGCCGGCAGGCCCTACCATCCGCCTGGAACGCGCAGTTTCCGTTGAGGCAGATGCTGAAGGAGAAAACAACTGATGAAGTACTTTTTTGAAACATACGGCTGCCAGATGAACAAGGCAGAATCTTCTTCCTTTGAGCAGCTTTTCCTTGAACACGGCTGGACGGCCGCAGAAGGACCCGAAACAGCAGACTTCATCGTCATAAACACATGCTCGGTGCGCGCAACAGCCGAAAGCCGCATTGACGGCCGTCTCGGCTTCTACACGATGCTCGGCCGCCAGCGGAAAAAAGCGGGCAGCTCATTCACGCTTGCTGTCGTCGGCTGTATGGCTGAGCGTCTTAAAGATGAGCTTAAGAAGCAGTATCCCGTTGTTGATTATGTCATCGGCACATTCCAGCGCTATAAGTTCGATGATCTGATTACCGCTGCCGAAAACGGCGTGAAAGCAGGCCCAATTGAAGAAGAACCTGTCTACACATTCAGCGAGTTCTCGTACGAGCCCGGCGCTTTCCAGGCATACGTGCCGATCATGCACGGCTGCAACAATTTCTGCACATACTGCATCGTTCCGTATGTCCGCGGCAGGGAAGTTTCACGAAGCCCCGAAGCAATACTTCACGAACTCGACCTGCTTTCAGCAAAGAACGTGCGCGAAATCACGCTGCTTGGACAGAACGTCAATTCATACCGCTGGAATGCAGCTGCTTCGGCTTCAGGAAGCGCAGCACATCCGACAGAAGATGATATCGACTTTCCTGTCCTCATGCAGATGATTGCCGACCACCTGCGCGAGACAAAAAGCAACATAGGCTGGGTACGTTTCATGTCGAGCCATCCTAAAGACCTTTCAGAACGCCTGATTGACGTCATAGCAAAGGAAGACGTCTTCTGCCGCCACATCCATCTGCCGGTGCAGCATGGCTCTACACGCATTCTTGCCGCCATGAACAGGCGCTACACCCGGGAAGATTATCTTGCAAAAGTACGCATGATCCGCGAAAAGCTTCCGGGTGTCAGTCTTACGACAGACATCATGCTCGGTTTCCCGGGTGAAACAGACGCTGATTTTGAGGAAGCAGTGACACTGCTTCAGGAAGTGCGCTACGAGGCGGCTTTCATGTACTACTACAATCCGCGCGAAGGCACGAAAGCATGCACCATGCCTGACCAGATTTCAATGGAAATCAAGAAAGCCCGTCTTGCACGTGTCATTGAGACACAGCTTGAGATAAACCGCACAGAAATGGCAAAGCGTGCAGGAACAACTGTCAAAGTACTCTGTGAATGCGTGTCTAAGGATAATCCGGATGAGCTTCTCGGCCGCACCGAGCAGGATGAACACGTCGTCTTCATGGCAGACGCATCACTCATTGGCACATTCCAGACGGTACAGCTGCTTGAATTGACAGGTAATACCTTCAGGGGTACACTTTTAAAGTAAACGACAGTATATTAATGTAAGAAAGGATGTAATCATGCCCTGGCGATTGATTTTATTTGCTGTTTTTTTAGTACTTCTCGTTGTCTTTGTCGGCGTCAATCTTGATAATAAGTGCGCTGTATCCCTGATTTTCGTAACCTATCCGGATGTTCCGGTCTACATATCGATTCTGATTGCATTCGCCCTTGGCATGCTCATCATGATTCCGTTCACTTTCGGAAGACGCTCTTCCCGTTCCTATCCAGATTATCCGGAAAGGAACCCGATTGCTTCCACAAAAAAGCCGGCGGCTCGCAAGACTGGTGCTGCTAAAAAGCCGGCAGCCGCTGAAGAAGACGAACAGCCGGTTGCCCGTCCCATAAATGATGACTGATACGCGCTTCCTGAAAAAACTGACCGCTTTCCTCACGCCACTCCTTATGGCTGCCACGCTTTTTGCAGCAGACCTTCCCGAAGATTCAGTCTCCTCAAAAATGGATGAGCTTAAAAAGACAGCACAGACCGCTTCATCCGCAGAGCAGAAAGTCACCGCTTATTCTCAGCTTGCTTCCCTTCAGGAGCAGCTTGGTTTCTACGCAGACGCAAAAAACAGCTGGAGTCTTGCTGCGAATTATTCAGCTGCCGTAAAAGTGGCAAACGGAAATGCCTCATCAGCAGCAGAGGCTCCCCTTCTTGGAGCTGTACGCTGCGCGCTTTCAACAGGCGACACCGCAAGCGCAGACTACATCATGAGTACGGCATTCCTTCAGTCAGTAAGTGCAGAAACACAGGCTTATGTAAAGCTGTATGCAGTGTGGAGCTGGCTGTGCAAGGTTGAGACGCTTGAAGAGCTCGCCCAGCCTGTCGCCGTCCTTCAGAACGCTCTCCAGCAGTCATCCATGCAGATTGTAAAACCCGTCGTACTTCTTACGCTCTGGTACCTCACCGGCGACGAGACGTACGCAACCCAGATTCACGACTCGTTCCCCGGCTCTCCTGAAGACGCCGTCGCAAACGGAGGAGCGGTCATCATGCCTGCTCCATTCTGGTACTTTGTACCGGCAGTACGCCCTGAGCAGGCTGCAAGCAGAGAAACAGATGCTTCCAGCAATACAACGGCAGGAACCGCCAGCGCGGGCACAGCAGCTTCGTCTGGCAGCGGAACAGCAACTGCTTCCAGTGCCGCATCGTCTGACAGCACAAAAGTCGTCTACCAGCAGCTCGGTTTCTTCCGCGACAAGGCAAACGCACAGGTCCTTGTAGACCGCGTCGCAAAAAGCGGATTCAAGGCTGAAATACGGGAAGAAAAGCGTTCAAGCGGCACAGTGTACTACGCGGTCGTCGTCCCTGAAAACGCAGACGAAACCGTCGGCCAGCAGCTCAAGAACGCCGGCTACGAATGCTACCCGGTCTATCCGGACTAATCAGTTATTTTCGGAATACTCAGTGTACGCGTACGCGTTGTGGTAGTGGATGCTCTCGAAGTTCTCTGCCTCAACGGAAAAGAACCTGAATGCGTTCATACGGAGCAGGCCCTGGTACACTTCGCGGACTACATCCTCGACGAAGCGCGGATTGTCGTACGCCTGCTCTGTCACATACTTTTCGTCCTGCCTCTTGAGCACCGAATAAAGCGGACTTGAGGCACATCCTTCAATCATGGAAATAATGTCTTCTATCCAGAAGAAACCCGAATAGAGCAGCTTCACCTTCACCGTGCCGCGCTGGTTGTGTGCGCCGCGCTCGCTGATGGCCTTTGAGCACGGGCAGAGCGTGGTGACGGGAACTTCAATCGTTACATAGAACTTTTTATCAATGCAGGGCTCGCCGTCAGCGTCCTTTGAAACGCCGACCTCAGCCTCGTACGAGCATGTGTACTCCATGATTCCCGGGCTTCCTGAAACGGGCGCCTTCTTCTCGATGAAGTACGGGAAGCGGATGCAGCCGAACGAGCGTTCGGCATTGAGCTTCTCGCGGATTTCTTCAAGCATTTCAAGGAAACGGTTCATGGTAAGGTCTTCATGATACTTGTGGAACGTCTCGATGAAACGGCTCATGTGCGTTCCCTTGAAATTGTGCGGCAGATTTACGAACAGATCGACTTCAGCCGTTGTCTGCTGCAGCTTTCTGTTCTTGTCCAGAACGGTAACAGGATAGCGCACACCTTTTACGCCGACTTTCTGGAGAGGTGTCTTTCGTGTATCCTGTTCGTTCTGAATATCCCGCATCGCAGTATCTCACATCCGGATGAGACCGGTCTTAAGCAAGTGTGTTTTCCGCAGCTTCGAGCGTGTTGTACATGAGCATGGCGATTGTCATCGGTCCTACTCCGCCCGGAACCGGCGTAATATATGAAGCTTTTTCGCTTACTTTTGCATAATCGCAGTCACCGACAAGGCGGAAGCCACTCTTCTTTGTTGCGTCCGGAATGCGGTTGACGCCAACGTCAATGACAACAGCGCCATCCTTGACCATATCTGCTGTCACAGTGCCCGGGCGGCCGACAGCGGCAACCAGGATATCCGCCTGCTTCGTGATTTCAGCCATATTCTTCGTTCCTGTATGGCAGATGGTGACAGTGCAGTTTGTTTCCTTTCTTGCAAGCAGCAGGCTCACCGGCTTTCCGACGATGTTGCTTCTTCCAATGACGACGGCGTGTTTGCCGCTTGTCTCAATGCCCATCCGCTCAAGAAGCACGATGATTCCGTGCGGAGTGCATGGCAGGAACGCCTTCTTTCCAATCACGAGGTTACCGACGTTCACCGGATGGAAACCGTCTACATCCTTTTCAGGGGAAATTGCCATGATGACCTTGTCTTCATCAATGTGCTTCGGAAGCGGCAGCTGAACCAGAATGCCGTGAACTGACTTATCGTTGTTCAGTTTTTCAATAAGGGCGAGCAGCTCTTCTTCTGTCGTATTCTCAGGAAGCACTTCGCTTCTGTCCAGCATTCCGGCTTCTGCAAGAGCCTTGCGCTTTCCGGTAACGTAGCTGACGCTGGCCGGATTCTCACCTACCAGAATAACTGCGAGACAGGGAATAATTCCCTTTTCCTTAAGTGCTGCAACCTTTTCCGCAACTCCTGCGCGGACATCAAGAGCAATCTGCTTTCCATCAATAATCTGAGCTGCCATTTTTTTCCCTTCCTGAGCCGTAACCATCATGTAATCCGGCTGTTTTCTTGTGTGGACAATGGATGTCAAAACAAGTATTATTATTGTAATAAATTTTGAAATTTTTATCCATAGATACAAATAAACGAGAGGATTTATGAAACGCATAACAGCTCTTATTGCAGTGCTCAGCCTGACAATGACTGTGCTTATGGCACAAACGGTTGATCTCAACGATCTGGACTTCAAGACACTTGATAATCCGGGAGATACATATACCATTTTTGAAACAACATCAGAAGTGACGGTAACAGAAGAATCCGAAGAAGAAGGATTTGTATATGCTCCTAATCAGAAAGGTGACCAGTTCGTAAGACTGAATCTTGCACTTGAAGTTCCTGTCCGTCCAAAGCAGCTCAGTTTAGGCGGAACGGGAACACTTTCATACGGCATGTTCCTCTCTGAAGATTTCAACCTCAGTGGAAAAATCAGTTTCGCGTATTCGACAACAGTCGGAAGTAATGTATTCTATTTCATTCCGGTAACACTCTGTGCCCAGTATCAGATGATGATCAGGAATCTGGAAATTCCATTAAGTATTGAAATTGGAGGAGCCATTCAGAGCTACATCGACAGACTTTATTTCGGTCTTGTCGTTAAACCTGAAGCAGGCTTCTTCTATCGTATTGCACCAGACTGGTCAGTCGGTACATATGCAGGTCTTTACATAATGCCTCAGTGGTACAAAGACTCTGCCAACAATTATACGGGAGTCATTTCAGATATCGGTCTGAGTGTCCGCTATCATTTCTAGAATTCAAGGGATCAGGATAATCATGAAAGCAAAAATCATATCACTTCTTTTACTTATACTTATTACGCTGACTGCGGTAAGCTGCCGTCAGGAAGTCATCTTTGCCGATATTGCCCGCGAAGTCAAACTTGATGACCCGGCAATCGTCGGTAACATATATTCCCTTGTTCCTCTCGGAGGAAAACTCTACGTTCAGAATGGCAACATCTTCAAGAAAGAAAATGTGAACACAGCTCACGGATGGGTTCAGATTGCAGTCCCTGAAAACAGTGGAAACATCATCCGGCTTGCTTCAGACGACACTTACCTGTATGCAATGGATGCAAGTCTGAATGAAGAAGGTTACCTCGTCCACGCAGTATGGGCAACAAATCCAGCAGCAGACGGAGGATGGACCAAGATTGCTGAGGATGTAGCAGAACTCTTTGATAATCAGGTGGCAGATTCATCCTGCAACACAACAGGACGAACTGCATACATCACAGTTACTTCTGAAATTCAGGGAGATACAGAGAATGTCAGTCAGCAAGTCAAAATGCTCTCTGGTTCTGCTACTCCCGCAACTGTTTCTGTACCGGAAATCAGTGCTACAGTTCCAGCTGGAGAATATATCAAAGCAGCTGTATATGATGGCTCAACAACAGTATTCTCGAATATTGCCGCAATCTGTGCTTCTGGAACAACGCTCTATTCTGTAAACAGCAGGGACAGCGATAATGCTAAAGTCGTAAAATACAAGACTTCTGGCGGCTCCTGGCAAAACGGAGGAAGCGTATCTGATATACCAATGTGCATATGCGCTTTCGGTACAGACAAACTCCTTGTCGGCACCGCCAACGGTTACGAAATCTGTACAATAGACAGCTCCACAAAAAAGCCGTCAGATGGTGCCAATTCAACAACAAACGCTGAATCACTCATAGGAAACAAACGCCGCATCATTACAATCAAGGCAGTTGGTTCTTCATCAGTATACGCAGGCGTCATCAGCGACAACAGCTCCGAGTACAGCAAGCTCTGGGGCTGGTTCGGCGACAGCTGGAACTACGAGTAACCGAAACCCGGAAGGCATTAACTGAAACATGGATCTGTTCGATGCACCACAAAAAAACGAAGGGCCTCTTGCAGCCCGCATGAGGCCGCGTAATCTTGATGAGTACATCGGGCAGGAACACATAGTCGGCTCTGGCAGGCTTCTCCGCCGCGCCATTGCCGCAGACCAGCTCACTTCGGTCATTTTCTACGGACCGCCGGGTACCGGAAAAACCACCCTCGCCCGTGTCATTGCAAATCACACAAAAAGCAACTTCATTACGCTGAACGCGGTCCTTACCGGCGTTCAGAACATACGCGACGCAATCAAACTTGCGGACGACCAGAAGCGGCTGTACGAGCGCAAAACCATCCTCTTTGTAGATGAAGTCCACCGCTGGAACAAAAGCCAGCAGGATGCGCTTCTTCCCTGGGTTGAGAACGGCACCATCATCCTGGTGGGCGCAACAACAGAAAATCCGTTCTTCGAAGTAAACAAAGCGCTCGTCTCAAGAAGCCGCGTCTTCCAGCTGAAGCCGCTTACAGAAGAAGACCTTACAAAAGCAGCCCGCATGGCGCTTACAGACAAAGAGCGCGGCTACGGACGCTGGAACGTCCAGTTTGAGGAAGGCGCCCTGGAGCACCTCATTGAGACAGCGAACGGTGACGCGCGCAGTTTATTGAACGCGCTCGAGCTTGCGGTTGAGACAACGCCCGAAGTCTGGAAACCGGACGCATCCCCATGTATTCCGCCAGAAGGCAGCACCATTTTCATCAGCAAGGAAACCGCTGAAGAAAGCATTCAGAGAAAAGTCGTCCTGTATGACCGGGATGGCGACTACCACTACGATATAATCAGTGCGTTCATAAAGAGCCTCCGCGGCCGCGACCCTGACGCCGCACTCTACTGGATGGCACGCATGATCGCAGCAGGAGAAGACCCGCATTTCATTTTCCGCCGCATGCTCATTTCCGCCTGTGAAGACACCGGCCTTGCAGACCCGATGGCACTGACCGTTGTAGAAAGCTGTGCGGCCGCCTTTGACCGCATCGGATTGCCTGAAGGCCAGTACATGCTGACCCAGGCAGCGCTCTATCTTGCCACCGCGCCAAAATCAAACAGCAGCATGGCCTACTTTGACGCACTCAAAGCCGTACAGACTGAAGACGCAGAAGTTCCGAACCACCTGCGCGACGCTAGCCGTGACGGCGAAGGTTTCGGACACGGCGCTGGCTACATGTATCCGCACGCATACAAAGACCACTGGGTCGCCCAGCAGTACCTGCCGGGAAGCCTTAACGGCCGCGTGTTCTACAACCCGACAACACAGGGCTATGAGGCATCCATCCGCGAAGACGTGCTTTCACGGCGAGAACTGCAGATTACCTCGCTTATTGAAGACGCCCGCCGTTCCTCCAGTTTCGCAGGTGGAGAAACCACTTCTGACGCCATTTACCCTATGGGCGACTGGTGGGAAGCAGAGCATTTGAAGCACGGCGATGTACAGACGCCTGAAAACCTGACATTCAGCCCCGGTGACAGTAAACGCGCCGCCTGGCAGAAGCGTACTGAGTCTCATCGCACCGAACTGCTGCTTGAGCTGCGCGATGCCGTCATTTCAGGTGCATCGCTTGTCCGCCATCACCGCTCGCTTGTCATGGGCGCAGACGATGGCCTTCTTCTCTGGGAAATCTGGCGCCGCACTCCTGAAGGACAGACAGCCGGCGTCTGCTACACAAAGCAGGGCTACGACATCTTAAAGCAATACTCCGGCACGCTCGATGAACTCGACAAGCCGCTTCTCATAGCCGACTACGACGGCGCCCCAGAGGCCTTAAAAGCAGGCGCTGATACGGCAGGCGGCGTTCATGTATTCGACCGCGTCTTCTTCCGTGACCCGGTCAAATGTGAAGCAGACATCACGACGTTCGCAGGCACCGCCGCCGCGCTTTTTGCAGGCGACGTCCGCACATCCGCAGGGCTTATGACACTTGATAAAGACGCAGAACTGCTCGCTGTCCAGAAAATACCGGCCCACAGCCAGCGCCTTTCAGAACTGCTGCTCCCAGAATGCGCTGATGATCCAGAAAAGACAAAACTCCTGAAAGTCATGCTCACTGCAGAAAACGACTTCTACTCGGGAGCAGCGGCCCCAGAAAACGCAAAGACGCTTTTTTCCTGGGACGCAGCCACAATACGTGAAGCTGTGGACAAAACGCTTTCTGATACCAAACACGCTGTCACAGAGCTTACCGAACGCGTCTTCTACGAAAAGCGGACGCTTACAGAAAGCGACATCAACAGATGGTTCGCTCCTGAAAGCGCATACGCCCGCTCGCTTACCGATGCACTCGGCGAAGACACCATGAAAAAACTCGCCGCTCTCTTTATGGAAGCTATCAGTAGCCAGGAAGGCGGACGTATGTTCCCGTGGAAGCAGGCGATGGCGCTCATAAAAATCCGCTAGTCTTTTTATTTCAAATTTGCTACACTTAATGTATAAAAAAAGGATGAATTCATCCCAAAAAAGAGGAGTAGCACATGAACTTCATTTTCTTAGGACCACCGGGTGCAGGTAAAGGCACCCTCGCAAAGCAGGTTGCTGAAACATACAAGATTCCGCACATTTCAACCGGCGACATTTTCCGCGCAAACATCAAGAACCAGACACCGCTCGGAAAGAAAGTTGACGCAATCATCAAGTCAGGCGGACTCGTCAGCGACGACATCACCGTAGAGCTCGTTAAGGACCGTCTCTCACAGCCAGACGTTGCGAACGGATTCATCCTTGACGGTTTCCCACGCACCATCCCACAGGCAGAAGCACTCGCAACATTCTGCAAGGTTGATGCTGCAGTAAACTTCGACATTGCCGATGAAGAAGTTGTTGAGCGCCTTGGTGGACGCCGCGTCTGCACAAAGTGTGGAGAAGGCTTCCACATCAAGTTTATGCCTCCAAAGGTTGAAGGAAAGTGCGACAAGTGTGGCGCTGACCTGTTCATCCGTGACGACGACAAAATCGAATCTATCAAGAACCGCCTGGTTGTTTACCGCGACCAGACTGCACCGCTCATCGATTTCTATACAAAAAAAGGAAATATCGTTGATATTGATGCACGTCCGGCACCTGAGAAGATTCTTGACACCTTCAAGGAAAAGTTCCCTCTCTGATGTACGAGATAGAGCTTAAGGCCTGGATGGACGACAGGGCTGCTGTTGAGGCGGTCCTCAAAACCTTCGCTGTGTATGAAGACACTCTGGATAAGCATGACCGCTACTGGAAGCTTGATACACAGCCTGATTCCCACATGACGGTGCGGCTTCGCTCTGAAAGGCGGGAATCAACGGGCGTAACCGAAACCTTTGTCACCTACAAGCACAAGAGCCGTGACAACGGTTTTGAGGTAAACGAAGAACACGAGTTTACCGTTTCAAATCCTGATGACTTTGAGCTGATCCTCAAGGATGCGGGATTTACACTTAACTTTTCAAAACACAAAACTGCGGGGAGTTGGCATTCAGGCAATTTCCATATAGAATTGTGTTTGTTGGAAGGCTTGGGCGAGTTCATTGAAATTGAGACTTTCGCCGAGGAAAACACACCTGAAGTTGCGCAGACCGCACACAATGCGCTGCTTGAAGTGTTGTCCCGCTGTGGCGTTTCTCCGGATAAAATAGAAAGCCGCTTTTACAGCGAACTGTACAGCCTTAACAATAAATAACATCTTCCTGGGGGGAAAATGAACATTCGCGAAAAAAAAGAGCTTTTTGAAAAGCTGTACGGCACTGACGCAAACGTCATTGAACAGCAGATGGTGCGGTATGAAGCTCTCACAAAAGCGTACTCACAGAAATTCGGTACATCACCAGATGCGTCATCCATCCGCCTCTTTTCGTCACCCGGACGGACAGAAATCGGTGGAAACCACACCGACCACAATCTTGGAAAAGTACTTGCAGCAAGCATTCAACTCGACTGCATCGGAGCCGTTGAAGCGCGCACTGACGTAATCCACGTCTATGACCTGACGTACAATGAAGACTATGAAGTTTCCGTTGCCGATTCAGAGCGCCACGAAGGAGAAAAAGGCTCCATCGCGCTGCTCCGCGGCATTATTCAGGGCTTTAAGAATGCCGGCTACAACGTCGGCGGATTCAACGCCTGCTTCACCAGCGACGTCATTGCCGCTGCCGGTGTAAGCTCATCCGCTTCATTTGAGATGATGCTCGGCACCATTCTGAACTGTCTCTACAATGACGGAGCGCTTACCGTAAGCGACATAGCCCGCATCGGTCAGTTTGCAGAAAACACCTACTGGGATAAAGCTAGCGGCCTGCTCGATCAGACAGCGTGCGCTACGGGCGGTCTTGTAACCATAGACTTCGCTGAGCCAAAAAAGCCGGTCGTAAAGCAGATTCCGTTCGACTTCTCAAAGCAGGGCTACAGCATGATGATAGTAAACACAGGCAAAGGTCATGCAGATCTGTCTGCCGAATACTCATCAATTCCAAATGAAATGAAATCTGTAGCCCGGTTCTTAAAACAGGAGACACTGCGCGGTCTTTCATTCGCTGACATAGCAGGCAATCTGCCGGCTCTCAGAAAAGAATGCGGAGACAGGGCAGTTTTGCGCGCAATGCACTTCTTCACTGAAAATGACCGTGTTGATGAAGAAGCAGCCGCTCTTGAGGCAAACAACTTTGCCGCTTTCCTCAAGGGAATAACGGCATCCGGTAACTCATCATGGAAGTGGCTGCAGAACATAAGCGTTCCAGGCTATCCTGAAGAACAGCCTATTGCCGTCTGCCTTGCACTGACAGAACAGTTCATCAAGACACATTGCGCTGAATCAATGCCGGCCGCATGCCGCGTTCACGGCGGTGGATTCGCCGGCGTCATTCAGGCGTTCATCCCGGACAGCCTTGTTGATGAGTACACAGCGTACATGAACAAGGCGCTTGGCTGGAAAGAAGGAAACGGAAGAAGCCCTGTATACCGCATGAGCATCCGTCCGCTTGGATCAATAGAAATCAAGTGATAAAAAAAGCTGTCCCAGCTTGAAGTTATCTTCAACCGGACAGCTTTTTTTAGCATTATTATTAAGACGGAACTATTCCCTCTTCTGTTCTACAGATTGAGATGCTTTTTCATTGCATCGGCAAGATCTGGAAGTGTCAGAGGTTTTCTGAAGAACTCTTCGATACCCATTGCACGGACACGCATTTCAGATTCTTCATCAGAAAGTGATGTCATTACGAAAACAAGTGGTTTTCCAAATGCATCAGATTCCTTTATTTTGCTGCAAAGACTGAATCCGTCAATTCCAGGAAGATTAAGGTCCAGGAAAATCAGGTCAGGTTTCTTTTCAGCGAGCAGAGTTCCTGCCTCAAAGCCGTCATATGCCTGATAAATCTGGAAGCCTTCAAAGTTTTTGCCCATATACTTGGCAAGAACATTATTCAGACCTTTATCATCATCAACAATAAGCAACGTATGTGTTCCCTGCTCAAGTTCCAGAGGGATACGCATATTGCGGCTTCTCATGAAAATGAGTAAGTCTTCGCTATATACGCGATACTGACCACCAGGAGTCTTAAAAGCCTTCAAATGGCCTTTACGAATCCAGTTAATTGCTGTCTGATTGACAACACCACAGATGTTGGCAACTTCAAGAGCTGAATAGACACGGGCTCTGTTTTTTTCCTTGTTCATTCATTTCCTCGTCAAAACTATTTGTAATATGCTTTAGTATAGCATTTTTTTTAATTTATTGGTACTCTAATCCACTCATTTTCTCTAAATTTTCGAATATTTCTACTCATTTTTTTCGCACTTGCGGATTATTTTCTCTGAAAAACCTTTCCTTACCAGCGAACGGATAAGCGCATCTCCTTCTTTTCCCTGTGCAATCAACTTTTCACGCGCACGAAGACACCTATCCTCCTCACTTTCTGCCTCAAAAAACTCATTCAGAGCTTCCTGCGCAATCTGTCTTGAAACTCCTCTCGCCGCAAGTTCCCCCTGCAGCCTGATACGCCCCTCTGTATGCGTAATGGCACGGCTTCTGAGCCAGGCTCCTGCAAAACGGCTGTCAGAAAGCCAGTTCCGCTCTTCACAGTAATCAAGTGCACGTTCTATGTCCGCCGCGCTGTGCTTTTTCTTGATCAGCTTGGTTTTAAGAAGGAAGCGGCTGTGTTCACTGCGCTCAAGGTAAGCGACAGCATCACGTTCCGCTGCATACACAAGAGCCGCATCCACAAGGTCAGCAAACTCTTCTTCTGAAAGCTCAGAAGCGGCAGTCACTTTTTCCGGCGGACAGAGTTGAAGATAGGCAAGACGCACATAAAAAGCAGAGCCATCGGAGAATGTGCATTTCACACAGTCACTGCCGATATATTCCGCTGTTCCGATTGTCTGTGACAAAAGTCAACTCCTTTATAAGTACACTCTATATTATAGCAAGAGGGATTCCGTTTTTCCAAGAAAACTGACTTCCCCATCCTTTTTTTACTGAACCGGGCAAAAAAAAACTGCCGTAACCGGCAGTTTTTTTCTGTGGCATAAGCCAGAGATTAACGCTTGCTGAACTGGAAGCGGCGGCGTGCACCACGCTGACCGTACTTCTTACGCTCAACCATACGGGAATCACGAGTAAGGAATCCGTTAGCATGCAGTGAAGCGTAGTTGCCCTGATCAACCTGTGTCAGTGCACGTGCAATGCCATGACGGCAAGCACCAGCCTGGCCATTAAGACCACCGCCCTGAACGTTGATGAGCAGATCATACTTTGATTCAGATGCTGTTACAAGCAGAGCCTGCTTTACAATCTGAACCTGCTCAGGAGTTGCAAAATACTCTGCAATATCCTTTCCATTTACTGTAATCTTGCCATTGCCTTCGCGAATGAATACGCGGGCTGTAGCAGTCTTTCTTCTTCCTGTTCCAATACCAATATTCTTAATCACGATAGACTCCTAATTACACTTCCAGTGGCTGTGCATTCTGTGCTGCATGTGGGTTCTCAGAACCAGCAACAATCTTTACATTCTTGAGCAGCTTGCGTCCAAGAACACCGTTAGGAAGCATTCCCTTGATAGCTAACTTCAGAGGATCCTCAGGGTGCTTCTCAATGAGCTTCTCAAATGAATGAGACTTCAGACCACCAACAAATCCTGTGTGGTGATAGTACATCTTGTCTGTCTCTTTGTTACCTGTAACGAGAACCTTGTCTGCGTTGATGATAACAACATAGTCGCCCATTTCCTGGTTAGGAGCGAATGTAGCCTTGTGCTTTCCGCGGAGAACAAATGCAGCCTTTGCAGCTACACGTCCCAGAGGCTTGTCAGCAGCATCGATAACGTACCAGTTGCGAACTGCGTCCTTTTCGTTTACAAAAATAGTCTTCATGTATGTAACCTTACATATAAAAAAATCTTTCAGACCGTCCACCGTGCATCCGGCATCTGGTCCGTCTTCATCGCATCGGGTGAGCAATCCCTTTAATGATGTGCGAAGAGCAGATATACGGGTAACTAAACCTACACCTTATTTGAATTTAAATCAAGTGTTCTGTTCTTTTTCTGTTTCTTCCTCTTCCTTGCGTGCTTCCTGTTTATCCTTGATATCTGCGATTCCGACAAAGATGCAGACAATGGCAAGGAAAAACGCGAGGAAAGGGCAAAACCCCTTAAGGAATGCAATGATTTCCGCACTCCAGCCAAAACCACCCGGCAACCAGGCAACAACAGCAAAAGCAAGAAGGATAACTGCAAGAACTATGGCAAGCATGATAATCTCCTAACCTATAAGGGAATCGGCTTTCTTAAGCTCAGCCGGTATATCTATGTGCTGAGGACACTTAGAAACACAGGCTCCGCAACCGATACAGACAGACACACCCTGTCCGTTCTTATTCATGTTTCTGTACCATTCGGAAGGCGACTTCTTATCTCCTTCAAGTTTTCCGCTCATGGCAACATTGTTGAAGTCAGCAAAAACATCAGGAATGGAAACCCCCTGAGGACACGGTACACAATAATGACAGCCAGTACAGGGAACGCGGATACGGCTTTCAAACCATTCCTTCGCCTTTGAAACGACAGCCATCTGAGCGCGCGGCATTGCATTGGGATTTGAATTATCTGCAGTAGCGCAATTCTCCAGCATCTGTTCCATGGCGTTCATACCTGAAAGGAGGAGGACTACTTCCTGGCTTTCCCAGACGAACTTCAGTCCCCATTCAGCAGGCGTGCGCTGTACGGGTGCTGCCTTGAAAATGTCTTTTACAACATCCGGCGGATTAGCAAGAAGACCGCCACGGAGAGGCTCCATGACAATGACACCAATCTCGTGTTCAGCAGCGTATGCGAGCGCCTGCTTTCCAGGATTACCGCGCTTCTTTTCTCCGTCGTCATCAAGATAGTTGTACTGAATCTGGCAGAATTCCCATCCGCCATAGCTGTCGACTATCTCCTTGAAAACGTCGATGCTGTCGTGGAATGAAAAGCCGATGTGCTTTATTTTGCCGGCATGCTTTGCACGCTCAAGGAAAGCGATGCATCCCAGATCCTTCATGCGGGTCCAGGACTCTTTGTTCAGGGCATGCATAAGGTAAAAGTCGATATGGTCAGTTCTGAGCTTGGAAAGCTGCTCGTCAAGAATGCGGTCAAAATCTGACGTTTCTTTTATTACCCACGGCGGACATTTATCAGCAAGATACACCTTGTCACGAAGTTTTTCTTCTTCAAGAATCTTTCCTATAACAAGTTCACTTTTTCCACCATGATACGGATAGGCTGTATCAAAATAGTTTACGCCCTGTGCGTATGCTGTCTTCACCAGTTCGCGGACAGCTTCTTCATCAATCTCACCTTCTTTTGTCTGCGGAAGGCGCATAAGACCGAAACCAAGAATGGATATCTCACTCTCGTCAATTTTAGGAAAACGTCTGTATTTCATAAAAACAGTATAGCTCAAAATCTTCTTTATTAGAATAGTGATTTTTTTTGAAAAAATGAGCGGAATATTTTAAATAATTACTTGACAACGGGGGTGTAATATTGCATTGTACGAATTACCGCATTTTTATGTTTTTCCTGGAGGAACACGACAAACAGTGAAAGGCAGTACAGTAACAATTGAGAATGTGTCAAAGACCTTCGGCACATTCCACGCGTTGGACGATGTAAACATCACCATCAATAAAGGCGAGTTCTTCTCGCTTCTTGGTCCATCCGGATGTGGCAAGACCACATTACTCCGCATTATTGCAGGTTTTGAGTTTCCTGACACGGGAGCTGTTCTTTTCGATGATACTGACGTGCTTCCCCTGCCGCCGGACAAGCGTCCATCCAACACTGTATTCCAGAGTTACGCGCTGTTCCCTCATCTCTCAGTATTTGACAATATCGCATTCCCTCTTAAGCTCAAGAAAGTGCCAAAGCAGGAAATTGATGCAAAGGTAAAGGAATATCTGCATCTGGTTCAGCTTGATGCACACGCAGATAAAAAGCCAAACCAGCTTTCAGGCGGTCAGAAGCAGCGCGTCGCCATTGCCCGTGCACTTATCAATGAGCCGTCTGTCCTGCTGCTCGATGAGCCGCTTTCTGCCCTTGATGCAAAACTCAGGACTCAGCTGCTCGTTGACCTTGACGCCCTGCACGACAAGATCGGCATTACGTTCATCTACGTAACGCACGACCAGTCTGAAGCACTTTCCGTTTCAGACAGAATTGCCGTCATGAACCAGGGAAAAGTCCTTCAGATAGGTACTCCGTTCGAGATTTACGAAAGTCCTGCAACAGAGTTCGTCGCAAAGTTCATCGGCGAGACAAACCTGTTCACTGCACGCGTTGAAGAATGCACACCTTACAAGACAACAGAAAACGAGACAGAGTATATGTGCCGTCTCGACATTCCTGAACTCGCCAAGACAATTCAGGTAACTGACTACGACATGACACAGCCGGGACAGAAGGTATGTGTTTCCGTTCGTCCTGAAAAGATCCGCATTACGACAGAACCGCCTAAGACGGATAGAAATGATATAAATGTTTTCGAAGGTATAGTTGAAGAGCCTGTTTATTCAGGTTTCCAGTCAAAGTTCTACGTCCGGCTTGAAAACGGAACAGTCATAAAGGTTTTCAAGCAGCACACCAACTATCTGGATGATGGTCCGGAGATTGAATGGAAGGATAAGGTTTACGTATCCTGGAGCGCAAATGACGGCTATATTGTCGAGGACATTGAGAAATGAAGAAAAAGCTGAATCCCGGCGTTAAGTACGCCTGGCCAATGGGCATCTGGTTCACCATTTTCTTTGTGGCGCCTCTTGCCATCATCGTTCTGTACAGTTTCCTCAAGAAAGGCCTTTACGGCGGTGTTGAGTGGACCTTCACCTTTGCTGCCTACAAGCAGATGTTCAATCCGGCATACGGAACGGTTTTCATCCGCACCATATGGATTTCTGTGGTAGCAACGCTCATCACCATTCTGTTTGCCCTTCCCTGCGGCTATGCAATGGCACGGAGCAAGCATCAGACTCTGCTGCTGTTCCTGGTCATCATTCCATTCTGGACTAACTCACTTATCCGCATTTTTGCCTGGATGAGTCTTCTTGGAAACGACGGACTCCTGTCAAACATCTTCATCAAGCTTGGACTGACAGACGGCACAGTTTCCCTGCTCTACAACTCAAAGGCTGTCATCCTCGTTTCAGTGTACATGTACATTCCGTACGCGATTCTGCCATCGTTCACAGCAATTGACCGCTTTGACTTTTCGCTTCTGGAAGCTGCACGTGACCTTGGTGCCACAAAGCCTGAAGCCATTTTCAAAGTCCTGCTGCCAAACATCAAGAGCGGCGTGACGACTGCAATCATCTTTACATTCATCCCGATTTTCGGTGCGTATACTGTTCCGCTGCTCGTTGGTGGAAAAGACTCTTACATGCTCGGCAACATCATTGTTGACCAGGTTAACAAGACCCGTAACTGGCCGCTTGCCGCATCATTCTCAATGATCATCACCGTCATCAGTACGGCTGGCGTCCTGTGGATGATGGCTTCTTCAAAGAAGGAAGCTGCCATGAAGACTCAGATGTCCGGCATTCAGGGAGGAAAGTTATGAGTTTTTCACCCTACAAGAAGTTCATTTCACGCATCAACAAGCAGAAGCCTATGTCAGAGCCGGCACGTCACGCACGCCGCGCTTTCCAGAAGAGAAAGCCGTTCTCTTTCTCACGGATTATTCTTATCATAACGCTGGTATTTCTGTTCCTGCCGCTGTTCTACATTATATTCTTCTCGTTCAACAGCTCAAAAGGCGCACAGTTTACCGGTTTCTCCCTGCAGTGGTACCACAAACTGTTCTTTGATTCAGACGACCTCTGGCTGTCACTTCTGAACAGTTTCATCATAGCTATTTCGTCATCCGTCGTTGCAACTGTACTCGGTACGCTTGCCGCAATCGGCATCAACTGGTACAAGTTCAAGGGAAAGATGTACATCCAGACAATCAGTTTCCTGCCGATGGTCCTTCCTGAGGTTATTGTCGGTGTCTCCATGCTGATTTTCTTCTCAGGCATCGGTCTGCCACTGGGCATGTTCACCATTTTCGCAGCACACACGACGTTCTGTCTGCCATTCGTTTTCCTTATGGTCATAGCCCGCCTTGATGAGTTTGACTTCTCAATCATAGAAGCTGCTCACGACCTTGGCGCAACAGACAGACAGACAATGATCAAGGTCATCATTCCGGCAATCATGCCTGGTGTCCTTTCCGGCTTCCTTATGTCAATCACGATGAGTCTTGAAGACTTCGTCATTACATTCTTCGTTTCTGGCCCGGGCTCAACAACGCTCCCTCTGTACGTTTACTCCATGATCCGTTATGGTGTTTCACCAGCTGTGAACGCACTGTCATTCGTCATGATTCTCGTTACAGTCATCGTTGCATTCTGTCTGCGCAAGTTCCTTAAAGTCATTGCAGCAAGCAATTGATTCATATTACACAAAAAGGGGTTTATCATGAAAAAAAACACTCTTTTACGGATTAGCAGTATTATCCTCTTACTGCTCACAGTAACACTTACCGGATGTTCAAAGAAAGACGACGGCAAGAAGAAACTTTATCTGTTCAACTGGACGTATTACACACCGGACAGCGTCATTGCAAAGTTCGAAGAAGAGTTCGGCGTCGAAGTCCATGTAGACAATTACGCTTCAAATGAAGAAATGTATGCAAAACTTAAGGCTGGTGCAAAGGGATATGATATCGTATTCCCATCACAGGATTTCACATCAATCCTCATCAGCGAAAGAATGCTTGAAGAAATTGACCACAGCAAGATTCCAAACCTGAAGTACATCAATCCTGAAGTAACAAAGCGCGCAACATATGACACGGATATGAAGTACGCCATTCCATACTACATGGGTGCAGCAGGTATTGCAGTCAACACTGAAAAGGTCAGCAACTATGAAAAGAGCTGGAGCATTTTCGGTAACAAGGCTTATGACCAGCACATGTGTATGATGGACGATATGCGTGAAGTTCTCGGCGATGCACTCGTTCACCTCGGATACGACGTCAACACAAAGAATGATGCAGAACTCAAGGCAGCTACAGATCTGGTTAACACCCAGTGGAAACCAAACCTCGTAACATTCGATGCTGAAGGTTTCGGTAAGTCATTTGCACGCGGAGATTTCTGGATTGTCCAGGGATATGAGGAAGTCGTTTTCAGCGAGATTCCAGAAGACAAGTGGGATATTGTAGACTTCTTCATTCCAGAGGAAGGCGGTCCTATGTACATGGACTCAATGTGTGTCCTCAAAGGTTCAAAGAACTATGACACAGCCTGTGAGTTCATCAACTTCATCCACAGACCTGAAATCTATGCAGAGTTCCTTGATTACTTCCGCTTCCCTAACAGCGTAAACACAGAAGCTTCTGCGTACGTAAAGGAAACTCCTGCTTACGACAACGAGGCAATGATGAGATGTACGCTCAAGTATGACCTTGGCGAATACATCCAGAACTACAACGACGCCTGGCAGACAATCAGATACGAGTAAGTTTGAATGATTGCATCCATGCAATCATTCAACTGCACGAAGTGCAAAGCCCTTCGTGCGGGATTAGTCAGTTATAAAAAAAAGAGAAGTACATCCTTGTACTTCTCTTTTTTTTGGCTTCGTGGACTTATTTGCTTTCTGGACTTTTTTACCTTGTTGTCACCGGGCGGGAGATTTCCCATTCGGGAGCCCATTCGGTGCGGGCGCGGAACATTTCGGCGCCATCTGCTTTCCTGATAATGGAATGCACCCACACATCAGGCTCCACTTCTGCAGCGCGGCAGACAAGCTCATCACCAAACATTGCCTGCGCAATAAAGTACATGTCTATCGCCTTTACAAGCTTTCCTGCATACGCTTTTTCGGGCAGGAACGATAAAATCCATCTGTCATACGCAAGATTGTTGACATGACCGTTCAGATCAATATCAAGATTTGTCGGTGTAAACTCATGCCCGAACGTCCATTCCTCAGGGTCACGGATTTTAGCCATTTCCTCACCGGGAACTGAATCCTCGCAAAACTGAAGGCTACCCATAAGCTCATCGGTCATTTTGACAGGACGCCCTGTAGACAAATCGAGCACCATCCAGAGGGATGAACCCGTGAAAAAGGGCTGGGCAGCTGCATCTGCAGTCTCTGAAAGGCCTGCGGGCATCTGGCCGTAAGAGCCGCCTTTCGCTACCTGATCTGCAAACGCATCATCGACAGTGTCATATTTTCCGTCTTCAGCATAGGAATAAGCGAAGTTACGGTAGCAGAACGGCCCCCGTGGCTTTTTCGCCCAGGTAACTGCCTTATAGCAGTCAAGCCAGAGCGGATATTCCCGCACTTCAAAATGCTGCTTCGTCACAACCCAGGTAAAGCCTTCTTTCTGAAGATGAGGAATTGAACGTCCTCCAGTACCATAGTGTGAAGAAGCAAGATCCTGGGCAAGAGAAAGAAAAGACATTATTGTTGCACGGCACTTGCCGTCTATTGAACCTGATTGAACTGTTTGTTGAATAGTATATTTATTACCGATACTCATACTGTAACCATAGTCATTTTCTGTCATTCTTTCAATATGACAAAGGAGAGAATTTTGTCATTTTCACGTTTTTTCTCTGTACTCCCCTCAGGTGCCATCCGCAAGGCATCCAGTATCTTCCTTCTTGCAGTACTATTGCTACCCCTTTCAGCAGAACAGTTCAGATTCAAGTATAATCAGGATGAAAAATACCGTATTCTCTCTACAGTGAATGAAACTGTCCGCGTTAACGGAACGTTCGCCAATGAATCAGAAATCATCAACCGCATATCCGTTCACGTAACAGATGCTTCTCCTGACGGCAGAACCGGTACACAGGAAGCGGTTTTCATGACATCCGAAAATGCACGCACCGCCGGAAGCACGGAAAAACGCTTTATCTGGGGCGATGAGTACACGTCCGTCTTTACATCGGATGAGTTCGGCCACTACATCATTGATGATGAGTACCTCATGCCGGTTGTAAGGAACGAGCCTGTTTTTCCTGAACGCGATTTGAAGGCCGGGGATACGTGGGAAGGACAAGGCGAGGAAGTCCATGACATGAGGGCCTCTTTTGGTGTTGCAGAACCGCTCAGAGTCCCGTTTGATACGTTTTATACCTATATGGATGTGATAGAACGGGATGGAAAGACGCTCCATGTCATACAAGCTGAGAGTTCCATTTTCTGTGACATTCCCGTTCCCAGAGGCATAAAAGAAGATTATCCGTGCAGCATGATGGAATACGCAGAGCAGACTATCTTCTGGGATAACGACCGCGGCGTCATTGACTCGTACAGCGAAGAATTCCGCATTGTGCTTGAGACGCGGCTTGGCAACATCATTGAATATGCAGGCTCAGCCAGTGCTGAATACACTTCTTCTGAAGACCTTTCCGCACCCGAAGTTCTGAGCCGCGTGCAGGAAACGCTGGAAGACCTTCAACTCGAAGACGCCTCGCTTTCCGCAGATGACAAGGGTATTACCGTAAGCCTGGAGAACATTCAGTTTAAGGCCGATTCCGCCGTGCTGCTTCCTTCTGAAAAGGGGAAGCTCATCAAGCTTGGAAAACTGCTGGAAGCCTTTCCTGGCAACGACCTGCTCATTTCAGGGCACACCGCCCGCGCGGGCTCAGAAGAAGCGTGTCAGACGCTTTCTGAAGAACGGGCTCAGGCGGTTGGAGCATTTCTTGAACAGCTCGGCGTCCGCGATGCGTACCACATCTTTACCCGCGGATTCGGCTCAACAATGCCGGTCGCCGACAACAGCACGGAAGCAGGAAAAAGCCGGAACCGCCGCGTAGAAATCACAATCCTGCAGTAGACAGCCACTGTCCGGAAAGGAAAACCATCTTTTTTTGAAAAAAACACCCGCTGCATGTCCATAATAAAGGGCATGAACACAGAAGAATCAATTCTTGCAAAGCCCTGCTCTCCGGAAGATGCCCCGGAAGCAGATTATGTCACTCTCGCGGCGCAGAAAGCGTTCGGCATCAGTTATCTGTACCCGTGGCAGCGGCTTGTCATAGCGAATATTCTTGATGAGCTTGACGACAGATCCCCTGAAGAGAAGACCGCTTCTCCGGAAGCTGCGCTGCCTGCCTGCATAAAGCAGATAGTCCTTCTGCCAACGGGAGCGGGCAAATCCATGTGCTTTCTCGTGCCCGCCATGCTTTTCAAAGGACCGACACTCATCCTCTACCCGCTTCTAGCCCTTATGTCAGATCAGGCACGCCGCATGACAGAAGGCGGCATAACACACGTTGTTTTCAGAGGCGGACAGTCTGAAGAAGAGCGGGCACAGAATTTCGAAGCCATAAAGAACGGCGCAAAAATCATCCTCGCAAATCCTGAAGTACTGCAATCGGATGCACTCGTGAAACAGCTTGCAGAATGCGGAATTGCGCACATCGCCATAGATGAGGCACATTGCGTCAGTGAATGGGGAGATTCGTTCAGGCCAGCGTACCTGACACTGGGCGACATAATAGACCGCCTTAAAGTGCCGCGCGTTACAGCCTTTACAGCAACTGCATCACCGACTGTACTTGCACGGGTGAATGAAGTCCTTTTCCGGGGAGTGGGCCACATTGTGCGTAGCGAGGCAGACAGGCCGAACATCCACTATTTCGTGCACTATGCATCAGCAAAAGAAGCGGCTGTTCTGGCTCTTGCGGAACGGGAAGAAAAGCCGCTCATCGTGTTTTGCGGCACCAGGCACAGAACGGAGATGATGGCCCACATGCTTTCAGAACAGCAGCATCATCTGCATTCCGAGCTGACGGATTCAGTCCGCTTTTATCATGCAGGACTGACGCGCGAAGAAAAAGACGACACAGAGCACTGGTTTTACCCTAAAAAAGACGCCATTCTCGTTTGCACCTGCGCTTTCGGCATGGGCGTTGATAAAAAGGACATCCACACAGTCATTCACCTTGACGTACCTGCAACGGCAGAAGCGTTCATTCAGGAAGCAGGAAGAGGCGGGCGTGACGGAAGCATTGCAAACTCATTTCTTGTTTGGAGCAGAGAAGACAGCAGAAAAGCCGCAGCTGCCGTTCCCGGATCACGAGAACGCGTCATGGCAGATTATGCTGAAAGCACAACATGCCGCCGCCAGGTTCTTCTGGACGCACTTGGCGGAGAACAGGCAGCGTGCCGTGGCTGCGACATATGCCTTGGCGTTGCTGAAACTGAAGCACAGGATGAAAAAGACGTTCTCCGTTTCATCAGGAGGCACGCAGGTCAGTTTACTGCAGAGGAAGCTGCGGCAGAGCTTGCGGGCGGCGGCTCACGAAGGCTTTCCGCACTTAAAGGCAGGGTTCAGCCAGACAGAGGCGACTATCTTTCAGTGATTGATGCACTTGATAAAGGCGGAAGACTGAGGAAAGGAAAGTTTCTATGGAAAGACAGGCTGTTTGTCATCAGAAACAGAAGCGGCGTACAACATCATTCTTCTGCAGGAGCAGCTTCTCCGGAAGAATCTTCCGCTGGTTGAGCCGAAGCTTCTGCAGAAGCATTAAGGGCTGGAGACGAAGACGGGATTTTTTTGCCTTTTCCTTTTGGACGCGGCGGACCTTTTTTGTAATACAGCACAAAACTGATAAAAGCCCAGAATATAAGGACAACAGCAAATGCAATGATTACCTTGATATTAGTGATGACTGCCATTGAGACAGATACAATTTCTGAGATGTTCATGCATTTCATATCGGCAAAAACTGTACAAAACTTTGTTAAATTTGTAGAATGAACTATGACAGGAATAGTTGATTACAACGCAGGCAACATCCGCAGCGTTGAACGGGCTGTAACAGCCCTGGGCATTGATTTCATCACATCACAAAATCCAAAAGACCTTGAAAAAGCAGACAGGGTCATCTTCCCCGGCGTTGGCGATGCACAGTACGCCATGGACCAGCTTAAGAAGACAGGTTTTGATTCTTTTCTCAAAGAGTATGCTGCATCAAAAAAGCCTCTGCTCGGCATCTGCCTTGGCTCCCAGATCATTTTCGACTGGTCAGAAGAAGGCGACACACCATGTCTTGGCCTCATAAAAGGCAGCGTACGCCATTTCAGCGAAGTCTATAAAGAGCAGAACATAACCGAAAACTTCAAGATTCCGCAGATTGGCTGGAACAGCATTGCATACGCTAAAAAAACAGATGGAACGCCCGTCTGTCCGCTCGTAAAAGGCGTTCCTGAAAACAGCGATTTCTATCTCGTTCATTCATACATCATCTGCCCAGAAAGCCAGGATGTGGTTGCAGGCTGGACCGATTACGGCGTAAAAGTTCCTGCAATCATTCAGGACGGTTCAGTCATGGCATTCCAGTTTCATCCGGAAAAGTCAGCCGTTCACGGATTGACCCTGCTGAAGAACTTTGCTTCCCTTGGAGGTGCATCATGCTGAAAAAACGCATTATCGTCTGTCTTGATGTAAAGGACGGCCGCACAACAAAAGGTGTCAAATTCCTTAATAACGTTGATATCGGCGACCCGGTTGAAATGGCAGAAGAATACTACCGCCAGGGTGTAGATGAACTTGTTTTTTACGACATCATCGCGTCAGCACGCGGAAGAGGCCCCATCCTTGACCTTATTTCACGCGTTGCAAGCAAGGTCTTCATTCCGTTCTGCGTTGGCGGCGGCATTGGCACCATAGAAGACATCCGCGCGACAATCCTTGCAGGAGCTGAAAAAATCAGCCTCAACTCAAAGGCCGTCCAAAACCCGGAACTCATAAAGGAAGGCGCGCGCATCTTCGGAAATCAGTGTATCGTGCTCGGCATGGACGTCAAGAAAGACGAGGCAATGCCGTCGGGCTACCGTGTCTGGATTAACGGCGGACGCATTGCCACAGAGCTTGATGCCCGCGACTGGGCTATTCATGCCGTTGAACTTGGAGCAGGCGAAATTGTCCTGAACTCAATGGATGCGGACGGAACGCGCGCAGGCTATGAGCTTAACCTTACCCGCATGATAAGCGACGCAGTCAGCGTTCCTGTCATTGCATCTGGCGGTGGTGGAAAGATCAGCCATCTGACAGACGTGCTTTCTGATGCACCGGAAGGTGGCCACGCTGACGCAGCACTTATTGCTAGCATGGTCCATTCCGGCGATTATACGGTCGGAAGCATAAAAAAAGAACTCCGCCAATCCGGAGTTCCCGTTCGTCTGTAACTGAATTGTCTTTCTGAAAGCGGCTTACTCGGCCGCTTTTTTATTACGGTGAACGACAACTACTGTAATGTCATCCTCATGAGGATTGCTGCCGGTAAATGATTTGTGGCAGTGCATGATGTAATCAAGCTGCTCCTGAGCTGAAAGACCAGAGCAATCAGAGAACTCTCGTGTCAGGCGGGAAACACCAAACTGCTCGCCAAACTTATTCTCTGCTTCCGTAAGGCCGTCTGTAAACAGGATGAATGAATCGCCCGGCTCCATTCTGAAATTAATCGTCGGGAAAGAAACATCAAGACCATCAATTCCGATCATACCCATCTGCGTCTTGCCGACTTCAGGCTTAAGCTCAGTTATCTTTCCATCATGGTTGAGCATAGGGAACGGATTTCCCGCATTGACAAGCTCACAGGCTCCACCATCGTCCCCGCCAGCAACACGCATGATTGCTCCGGTAAGATAGTTCTCAATATCACCTTTAGCATCAATAATTGCGTTGTTGACTGCATACATGACCTGGGTAAGGGTTGACGGAGAAGCCTGGTCTTTCTTTACTTTCAGTCCTGCATGGAACTGGTTAGAGATGATGTTTTTTGAAAGCATGGTTACCAGTCCTGCTGCCATACCATGACCGGAAACATCGAACAGAGAAGTTCCATAGAAGGTTTCGTTTTCGGAATAAATATCGTAAAGATCTCCGGAAACACCTGACAACGGCTGGTAGCACACTGCAATATCCCAATCCTCGAACTTTGTCTCATCAGGAATGAGGAATGAACGCTGAACACGTTCTGCCATGGCAATATCAGCATTAGACCGTTTCTGTTCCTTCTCAAGCAGCTGGTTTACATCCGACAGATTCTTCGTTCTGTCCAGAACCTGCTGCTCTAGTTTTGTATTGAGGAACTCAAGCCTTGTATATATCTCTTTCAACCGCAGGGCAAGATCAATGAAGAATACGATAATGACACCCTGCCATCCGAAAACGGTAAAGTAGGCAATTTCCGTATCGTTTGAGAAAACAAAGAGGATAAAATCGATTAGTATTCCTAAAAGAACGGGACTGAAACCTGTCAGAAGGCGAGCGGCATCTTTTGATTTTTTACGGAACTCAACAATGACAGCCCAAACCGCAAAGCCAATCTGTGCAGCAAGAAAAACGTACAGGAAAGGAAGGGCTTCCATGAACGTCGCAACATCGGTAATACACAGAGCTATCAGGGACGGAACGAAAAGCAGCGATATCCTGATGATGAAAATGTTGTCTGTATCTTTCCAGTGGAAATAGGCACGGATAAATGAGGTGGCAAAATAACCGGTAATGAATGCTGACAAAGCCAGTACCAGCTTGCAGAACGTCAGATACGACATATTCTGCAGAAATGGAAGTTCTGCAACATAAAACTGTGCAAGATAGCATGCAGAAGCAATGTTCATCAGCGAATAATGCAGATATGCCGTCGATTTTTTACGTGCAGACCAGACAGCCAGATATGCGATACCGACAATCAGCAGAATACATGCCGCACCGAACGCTATACCGGAATTCCTGAAATTGTAAGTCCGGGTAACAGACTCGATGTAATCATCTTCGCCAATGTATGTTTCCGTTGATATTCCACCAACACCGTTAACATACACCAGAAGTTTGAGAACATTGTTGCCGTCCCTTTCAAGAATCTTTTCCGGAAGAAGAAAACTTGTTGCATTAGTGCCCGGAATGAAGTTGTTTGGCGGGAAACGGCCAACAGAACCAATATATTCACCGTTGAGCCATGCTTTTGCTGAGATGCGCAGTTTGCCGAGGAATACGCTCAGTTCCTTATCCTTAAAATCTTCAGGCAAGGAGAAATTGTTTTGGAGCCATATATATCCTTCCCTCTCCGGGAGGAATGACGTCAAATCAGAAAGGGATGAAGATGAAACCGGGGTATAAATACTGGAACCTGTCTCTACCGGGCAACAGGACCATGAATCATTGATGAAAAAAACATCCTGACTGTCATTACTGCATCCTGAAAACAGGAAACAGAACATAGCCAGCAGGAGAATGCTCATGAGGATGTTATGTTTTTTCAAAAGATGAAACCCCATACTGTAAGTATATCATAATATTAAAAAAAATGAAAATCTCCATATACTCCATTTTAGCATTTTATTATTATTATCGGTAAAATCTTAAGAAAACTTTTTACTTAATCTTCTTATATATTCATCATTGCCCCAAATGGATAAAAAGACTATACTGACACACAGTATTTAATCAGGAGATTCCTTCATGAGTGAAGAATGTACACATAACTGCTCTACCTGCAGCAGCAACTGCGCTTCTAGAACAGCACCTCAGGACCTGCATGAAAAGCCAAATGCAGGCAGTCACATCAAGAAAGTAATCGCTGTTGCAAGCGGAAAAGGCGGCGTCGGAAAATCTTTCGTAACATCAATGCTCGCCGTCATGCTCAACAAGAAAGGCTATAAAACCGCAATCCTCGACGCAGACATCACAGGTCCGTCCATCCCACGCTCTTTCGGACTTTCAGAACATGTTGGCGGAAATGACGACGGCATTCTTCCAGCCGAAACAGAAACAGGCATCAAGGTCATGTCACTGAACCTGCTTCTTGAAAACACCACAGACCCCGTCGTCTGGCGCGGTCCTGTCATTGCAGGTGCCGTAAAGCAGTTCTGGACGGACGTCATCTGGGGCGACGTTGATTTCATGTTTGTTGATATGCCACCGGGAACAGGCGACGTTCCGCTTACAGTATTCCAGTCACTTCCTGTAGACGGCGTCATCGTCGTTGCATCTCCGCAGGAACTTGTCGGCATGATTGTCGAAAAAGCCGTAAAGATGGCAAATATGATGAACATTCCAGTCCTCGGATTTGTTGAAAACATGAGTTATCTTGAATGCCCTGACTGCGGAAAGAAGATTGAGGTATTCGGAAAGAGCCGCATTGCAGAAATTGCAAAGGCATACGACGTAAAGACAATCACAAAGATACCGATTTCAAGCGATTTCGCAGCTGCCTGCGACGAGGGAAAAGCAGAAACCATCGACGGCTTCTGGCTTGGCTCACAGGTAAACGCGCTCGCCCAGCTTGCAGGCGGAAAAACCTGCTAGGCTAAATCGCGCTTTATCACACAGCGGATGAGGCGCGGACCGCTTCCCTTCAGCGGGAACGCAAACTCTATCCAGTCACCGGTTCCGTTCATGACAGATTCTGCGCTGATTGAACGCGCTGGGATGCCGAAGCTTTCTGCCACAAGCGCAATATTCGTTCCCTCTTCATACGATGTCGCATAAGAACGGTGTCCTTTCTGCTGCTGGCGGACCATGCCAAGCGCATCGTTGTCACAGACGAAAACAGTCACATCAGTGTTCATTTCAGCAAGCGTCGCCAGTTCCTGCACATTCATGAGGATGGAACCGTCACCGGATACGCAGAGTACACGCTTTTCAGAATGCGCCGCGGCAGCACCAATTGCAGCAGGAAGACCGAAGCCCATTGTTCCGAGTGAGCCTGAAACAAGCAGCTGCCGCGGATACTTGAACGGGAATCCGTTCGCCGTCCACATCTGATGAAGGCCGACGTCGGCTGTTACCAGCAAATCCGAAGAAGCATATCCGGCGCGCTCTGCACAGGAAGCAAGCGCTTCTATGAGGCGTGCTCCGTCTGTCATGGATTCCCGCCTTTCTTCAGCAAGCCGCGCCAGGTCGTCCTTTGAGCCCTTGATCAGGCACTGCTTGAAGTACTGGGTAAGGCACGGGAAAATGGATTCGGTATCAGCAACGATTGAGCAGTAAGCAGGAAGCAGCTTGTCTACTTCCGCAGCATCGATGTCTATGTGAAGCAGTTTCGCATCAGCAAGAAACTCGCCGCGTCTGCCTGCAGCACGCTCATCGAAACGCACACCAGCCGCAAGAACTACGTCAGCGCTTCTGAGAAGCTCGTTTGCAGAAGGAGAACCGTACATGCCGGTCATGCCTGCATAGCACGGATGGTCATGCGGTATGGCGCACAGCCCCATAAGACTTGTGACGACCGGCATGGGGAACACTTCCAGAAAATCAGCGAGTGCGGCGGCGCTCCAGTTTGAGTTACAACCCCCGCCTGCAAAAAGAACAGGATGCTTTGCATGAACAAGCGTCTCTGTGAAAACGCGGAGCCGGGAAGCGAGTTCAGCACCTTCTGTACGGTAGCGTGCTGCACGGCGCTCACGCCGGCCAGGTTCAGGCCACGCTTCAAAGCGCACTTTCTGCTTCTGTACGTCGACCGGCACATCAATGAGGACAGGCCCCGGACGGCCCGAAGCTGCGAGTCTGAAGGCTTTTGGAATGGCTTCGAGCAACTCACTCGCATCGGTGATCATCATGCTGTGTTTTGTAATCGGGAAAGAAAGGCCAAACGTGTCAGCTTCCTGAAACGCGTCCGTTCCGATAAAGTTTGTGGCAACCTGACCGGTAATGACGACAAGGGGAACTGAGTCTGCCCGCGCATCAGCAATGGCGGTAAGCAGGTTCATGGCGCCAGGTCCGCTTGTCGCAATGCAGACTGCAGGCAATCCGGTTGAACGTGCATATCCCTGCGCGAAAAAACCGCCCGCCTGCTCATGCCGGACAAGAACATGCCGGAGTTTACTTGAAGCAAGAGCTTCGTACAGCGGAAGGACAGATCCCCCTGGAATTCCGGCAACATACTTTACGCACTGCCGTTCGAGAAGAGTCGTGATAATCTGAGCTCCGGTTGCTTCAATCATAATTTCATAATACGAAATCACCCGGAAAATAACAACTGCATAAAAATCCTTCTGAAACCGATATTTTAAGAAATTCGTGTTTTTTTACAAAATTCAGTTTTTTGTGTTATAGTAATAGCAAGTGGAGAAATTTGATGAAAAAAATACTTGTCGTCTCAGCAAACAAAAAAATCATTGAAACAGTTAAAGCAGTATGTAAAAAATACTCGGCATATTTCGATGCAACCTTCTTCTCTGACACTGACAACGCATTAAGTTTCATAGATTACGAACTTCCGGAAATCAAAATTCTTGATTTCACCTCTCCCCACATCGACTGTCACCGTGTCGTATCCGCAATTGACAATGACCCGTGGCTGCATAATGGCGGCATCATCGCCATCGTAAAAAGCAAAAAAGAAGCAGATGAGATTGAATCCCTCAAAAACCCGAACATCCTCATCGTTCAGACAATTACTGCCTTCTGTGAAAACTTCTCCCGCCTCGTCCGTATTCTCTGGAAAAACCAGCAGCTGCTGTTCAACCGCGGTATGCAGGAAAATCTCGGTGGACGCGAAAAAGGCCAGTTTGTCTGTGGAAACGATCCGCTTGATTTCCAGCTGTACATCACGTTCCTCGTAAGCTATCTGTACAGCACAAACCGCCTCAACAAAGACGAACGCTCAAATCTGCAGACTGCGCTTTCAGAGCTTCTGACAAACGCACTTGAACATGGAAACTGCGGTATCACATCCGAAGAAAAGAACAACTGGCTTGAAAAAGGAAATAATATCCTTGATCTCATCGCACTCAAGAACAGAGACCCCGTAATACGCGAACGCAAGATTCATTTTTCGTACCTCATCGGCAAGTCAAGATCAAAGTTCATCATCCGCGATGACGGCGACGGCTTCGACTGGCGTAAACGTGTAAAGAGCGTCATCAATGCAAATCCATCCGTACAGGATATGATGAGCGGACGCGGCATTGCCATATCCGCAGAAATGACGAGCAACATGACATACAACGACAAGGGAAACGAGGTTTCCTTTGAGATAAACAACCTGAAAAGCTCTTCAAACACCGTTCCGGGCATCATGCAGTCTTTCAACACGGTCGAGTACAGTGACAAGGAAGTTGTCTGTCTGCAGAACGAAGTGTCAAATGACCTCTACTTCATTGTTTCAGGAACCTTCGCCGTTTACAAAGACAAGAAGCTCATCTCCATCCTTTCGCCAAACGACATGTTCATCGGTGAGATGGCTTTTCTCCTGAACGACAGACGTACGGCGACCGTCATCAGCATTGGAGAGGGAAAACTCATACGCATTCCAAAGAACGCATTCCTGAACCTTATCCGGAAGTATCCGCACTATGGTCTTTTCCTTTCAAAGATGCTCGCACAGCGTCTCCGTAAACAGGCACAGAACACGGTCGCGCTCACCAAAGAACTGGAAAAATACGCAAAATAAACTATGTCATTAAATTGTAACGAAATAAACACTGTCTTAAGCGAACTGGATATATCCTATTCCTTTATTCAGGAGATTATCCAGCCCGGCTTTGACAGTCTTGCCCTGTATCTGTATGGCAAAAATCAGCCTAAAACCGTCCTCATCTGCCTTGCGCCGGGAGCAACGCGCATCCACGAGACGCGGCGCAAAATCCCGAAGAACGACAAGCCCCTGCGCTTCATGGAATTCCTCCGTTCGCGCATCCGGGGTTACCGCATAAACTCGTGTGAGCAGATTGGCTACGAGCGTGTCATAAAGATGAACATCAGTACCTGGAAAGAGACGCTCTTCATTTACATACGCCTCTGGAGTGCCGCCCCGAACATCATCGTCACCGATGAAAACAACGTCATCCTGGATGTGTTCTACCGCCGCCCCAAGAAGAACGAAGTTACTGGCGGCACGTTCATCCCGCCGGAAGTGAGCGAGAGCCTTCCCGCCCCCGACACAGAGCGCTTCCCCGTACGCACGTTCAGCGAGCTTGATGAGACACCCGCTTTCATAAAAGCGAGGGAAGCAGGGCGTGAGCCGACGTACAGCGAGAGAATCGACACGTGGTACGCTGAGCACGCGGAGGCGCTTTCACGCGAGTCACTGCTTGAACAGGCTGAAAAGTGGTACACGAGCAAGCATTCAAAAATGGAAGGCGCGCTCAAGAAGCTTGAGGCAAAACGCGAAAGCTTCCTTGCATCAGACAAACTCAAGCACCAGGGCGATTTGATTCTGACATACGGCCATCTGATTGACGGCGCTTCAAACTTCCTTGAATGCGAGGATTACGAAACTGGCGCCCAGGTGCGCATCCTGATAGACCTAAAAAAGAACGCGCAGGAAAACGCTGCAGTCTACTACGACAAGTACAAGAAAAGCGTGTCGGGCCTTGATGCGCTTGAGCACGACATAAGCCGCGCCAAAAAGGAACTGCTTGATTTAGAGGCGGCGTACGAGGCTGTAAAGAAGGAACCTAACCCGCTCCGCATGCAGCAGATGATCCGGAAGCAGGTAAAGCCGAAGCAGCAGATTGTGAAGAAGCGGCCCGGCATCAGCTACGAGATAAAAGGCTGGACGCTGCTGATAGGGCGTGATGCTGACGAAAACGACGAACTGCTCCGCCATCACGTGAGGGGCGCTGACCTCTGGCTTCATACACGCGACTTTCCTGGCGGTTATGTCTTCATCAAAGCGCGGCCGGGGAAAAGCGTACCTCCCGAAGTCTTAAAGGATGCGGGAAATCTCGCCATTTACTACAGCAAGGCGCGGAAAGCACGTACGGCGGACCTGTACTGCACGCAGGTCAAATATCTCAGGCGCGCCAAAAACGGCCCCAAGGGGACGGTTCTCCCCACCAACGAGAAGAACCTGACCTACACGCTCGACGAAGCGCGGCTCCGCGAACTCGACGAGTTCCAGACGGACGTGTAAGGGATACTGAGCTTCAAGCGTATACTGAGTGAAACACCTCTACACCCTACCATGCTACTATTTTTACATTTTTTAATGCTATTTTATTTGACATTCTTGTCATCTCATACTATACTATACATATGAACACCACATTAAAGACATTGCGTGATAAGCGGGGACTCTCACAGTCTGCCGTCGCGGATTTCATCGGTATCTCGCGCCAGATGTACAACAAGTATGAGACTGGCGAAGTCGAACCGTCCCTAAAAGCTGCAAAAGCATTATGTACTCTGTACACACTTTCGTTTGATGAACTATTTGGGGATAAGCTTTCCGACAGTAGAAACGGATTATCTGAATCCAAAACAGCGCAACCTGATTTGTACGAAATCAAGGATACAGATTGTATCTTTGCGGAGCCATCAGCCGCATACGGAACGCAGAATGTCTTGAATCAGATACTCAGCCTGCTCCCAAAACTTCTTTATTCCGAAAAAGCAAAACTGCTTACGACAGTGGCTCAGAGCATGTCAAACGATGTGGAAGCTGCCCGCCTTGCACAGAATCCTGGCAGAGCACCCCACCTCGACCACAACACACCACCGAGACAGCCGACGTATGAAGAATGGAAGGCCGGCATGGAGAAATCTCAAAAACTTGCTGAAAGCGTTCATTTCAGTTCACATGGCATCAAATGGACAAGGGAGGACATGCATGAGCGATAAAAGTTTTATTGATACAAATCTGTTTCTTTATTCTTACGATGAAAATGAAGTTGAAAAGAAACACAAATCAATAGTCTTTCTGGAAAAAATACGAAAGCAAGGATATCCCTTAATTTCAACACAAACTATCGGCGAGTTCTTCAATATCGCAACAAAAAAATTCAAGATAGAGAAAGATATTGTCATAGGGATTTGCGAACAAATTTCATCTCAATATCCCGTATACGAAATCTCCGTAGAAAACGTCTTTCATGCGTTACAAATCAGTAAAGATTCGCAGCTTTCATATTGGGATTCACTGATTGTTGCAGTTGCTTCTGATGCCGGCTGTTCCACCGTTTATTCAGAAGACCTCAGCGACGGACAAATCATATCCGGTGTAAGGATAGTAAATCCATTCGCTGAAGCTTCCTGATTTCTTCTGTCAATCGTGCTGATGCGGGAAGTAGATGAAGTCGTACTCAACAGGATTGATGAAGCCGAGTTTCTTTGCGAGCGCGTCTGACTCTGCATTTTCCTTGTCACAGGCCCAGATGGCTTTCATGCCGCGGTTTTCAATCTCTTCAAGCAGGCGGAGGCACGATGCGAACGCATAGCCCATGCGGCGCTTTGCCTCAACAGTAATAATGCCGATTTCACACCATCCGTTGGCGATGAAAGTTGCTTCTGCCTCACTGTACGGTACGCCGTTTTCGACAGCGTAAAAGCCGAACGTCTTTTCAAAGAATTTCTCTGCTGTTCCGTACACTGAGAGGTGCCAGTCAGCCCAGGGCAGTTTTTCAAGCAGTTCTTTGCAGAACGGTGCCATTTCTACATCACGCGGTTCAGCCAGCGCAGGGCCGCGCTCGGTGTACTCATTGCGAGGAATGACTTTTCCGCTTTCCGGAAGCGGGTACTGGCCCCGTCTTTCAGGAGCCCAGATGACCTGAATCCAGGTAATCCTGATGATTTCAGCAAGCGTTTCTTCAATCCAGGCAAAATCAGCGTCATCACTGATGAATGTCCAGCTCATATCAAGCTGACAGATTGCCTTTGTCGGTGCAGTAAGGTCATCCACATATGTCTTGCCTGCCATGGTGCCGTTGAAATAGCTCCATAATGCAGATGCATTTGGCTGCCGTTTCTTGAACAGGCAGATAATTTCGTTTTTGCGTTCTTCAGGTAATTGTATAAGCATTCTTCACTCCTTCATTTGCGTTTCACTGGATACCATAGTGCGCATCTCTGGTTGGGGCTGAATCCGTCTTCCTGAGAATACCATTCGACCACACAGCCGTCGGTAAGCTCATACTCCTCGTTCCCGGGAAGCCATTCGTTCCAGAATTTGTCGCACATCTGAAAGAGTTCATTCCGTGTGCATTCAAAGACTGCCCATTCGCCTGCAGGGACTTCCCTGACAAGCATTTCTTCAGGACGGCCTTTTTCAGCTGTGTCTGCATCACTGAGAAGGCCTGCAATCACGTAGTTGAACTGCACGGGCCCAACGTCGCCAAAGCAGAGGCCATACTCACCGACATGATGCTGCACAACGTACGGCGGCTGCTCATCTGCATGACTTCTGAACTCATCCCACCACGTGCCGACTGATGCGCGGCAATCCTCGTAGTCGAACGCTTTCTGATAACCCACAAAAGCAAGCGGCCCTTTCTTCTCAATCCTGAACGGCAAACTGAACCCACCTTTAACAGCGATTCTGACACTCATCTTCTGGAATGTCCTGATGCTGCCCTGCCCTTTCTTTACATCACGCGGTGTGACGCCGTGAAAGCGGGCAAACGCCTTGTCAAAGCTCGCCTGCGTTTCATAGCCGTATTTCAGGGCAACATCAAGAACGGAGGCTGGCGAACTGCACAGTTCCACTGCCGCAAGATACAGCTTTCTGTTCCGGATGTACTCGCCGAGCGTGATTCCGGTCAGAATCTGAAACCCGCGCTGCAGGTACATGGAAGAGACGCTTACATGAGACGCGACATCCTCTGGCCCATTTATGTCCAGCAGGTTGTCATCCATGTACGCTATTGCTTCTTTAAGGCAGGAAAGCCACTCCATTCTCTTTCTCCAATAATCTACCACTGCAAGGATGAAGATTCTTTGCAATTACGATACAGTTTTGTCCTATTTTACAAACGTATCTGCCATTTATATTACCACAATCCCGGATGAAACTGAAACGAGTTTTGAAAAAAGCAGGCGGTGAGCGGCCATAATACTAATAGACGCAGATATAGTATTTTGATTCTGTTGACATTTTCAAAATACAAGGAGTATAGTCTAAGAATGAATGAGTTTGTTTACATAAAAGACGCAGAAGGATATGTCACAAAGAAGTTACAATCAGAAGTCTTGCCAGATGACAAAATACTCTCTGAAAAAGAGTATCTGAAAAAATCTGGTCTTGCTGCTTATGAGAAAAAGTTCGGACACGGAGGCGCCCGCGAAAACGCAGGAAGGAAGCAGAAGTTCGGATCTCCTCTGAAGTTTCAGATACGGGTGACTCAGGAAGAAAAAGACTTCCTCACTTACGCCCGGGAAAAACACCTGGACTACGCTGCACTCATGCAGAAATAGCTGGCATATCAGCAAGGAACAGTTTATGGACACGATAATAAACGATAAAGACTTTGAATTGCTTCATCAGGATAAATACACATTTCTTGTTTTGGACAGGATTCTCCGGAATACAACTGACCTTATCCTGACTGATCATAAGAACATGATTATCTGTCATTCAAACGCTGCGTATCCGGTATGGATATGGACTAGAAATAATTGTCCTGAGACAGTTAAAGAGGAAGTATGGAAACTCATCTGCAAGCATCGTCCACTCGATAAAGGCTTCAAATTCAACATCAAATATGAACTGGCTGATTACTTCATTGAAAAAGCAGAACAGTCTGGTTTTCATGCTGCAATTTCCATGGGATTATTTGCATACGATTGTCAGTCTGCAGTTAAGCCAGAGAAGCCATCAGACGGAAAACTGTATTGCTGCACACCCGAAGATATGGAAGAAGCGGTCTCTCTCGTCTCAGCTTTTTATCCTGAAACGGGACAGGAAAAACCTTCATACGAACATTGCCTTGAAGTTGCCCAAAAGCACATTGATGACAAAGCTTTGTTTTTCTGGAAAAATGATGAAGAAATAACAACAGCCTGCTGTTACTACAACCGCGACCCGGAACTTTCATCCATAAGCGGTGTATACACTAAGCCTGAATACCGCAGAAAACACTATGCACAACATCTTGTACATGAAGTAACAGAGATAATACAGGCAGAGGGATCTACACCCATGCTCTACACAGATGCAGATTATGCTGCATCTAATGCCTGTTATACAAAAATCGGATACACATTACGAGGAAGGCTGTGTACCGTTGCAGCCACATCCCAAGGATGAAGATTTCTTCAATCGCAGATGCGTGCCTTAGAAAGGCTGTTCTTGAAGGCAGATTCTAGGCATAAAAAAGACGGCCCGAACAGCCGTCTTTTTCGCTTTTAAAAGCGCGCGGGACACATCCGCTTACATAACCTTTGCGACAATGTCCTTTGCAGCCTTCATGTCAAAGCCTTCAATTGCCTTGAGTTTAGGCATGATGTTCTTGAGGACGCGGTCTGCTTCAGGGATTTCTGCGATTACCTTCTTTGCAGCCTCGATCATCTCAGCTTCTGAGAGCATTTTTGGCAGGAATGGCTCAAGTTCCTTAAGCTCAAGCTCAAGTTCGCTTGTGTCGGCATTGCCTTTCTTGTAGTCCTGGATTGTTGAAAGGAGCTCATTCTTCATCTTCATGGCAGCCTTTGCAAAATCGGCAGGAGTTTCTTCACGGCGCTCATCAATGGTTACATTCTTGACGGCGTTGACCAGCATCAACAGTACGTTTGCGCGTACCGGGTTAGTTGTTCTTATCATCAGGCGCTCTTTTGTAAGTGCCTTCATCGTTAATTCACTCATGTCTTTAATATACGCACTTTCAGGCTTTCCGTGCAAGATGCGCCAGCACTGGAAACGTCAGTCGGCGTTACGCACAACACGGAAACCAATGCCGCCCGAGGTACGCGGGGCGTAGTAGATACGGTTCGCAACAGTACAGCCAATCGCACTATAGTTCATACTGCCACCGCGGCACACACGGCCATTGGACCCCGAAGAGTCTGTTGACTTGAACCACTCCCATACGTTTCCGCTCATGTCATACACCCCTTCTGTATTCTTCTCTTTTGAGCGCACATTGGCAGTGCTGTTTGTACTGTACACAGCAAAGTGAGCAAGCTCACTTTGCTCATCTGTTCCGGCCCACCGGTAATTCCAGGCTGCTGCTGTCGGGTTTCCTCCTCTTGCAGCTTATTCCCATTCTGTTTCTGTCGGAAGCCGGTAGCCGTTTGCACTCTCGTTGATTACGGCTTTTTCGGCCTTGCCGTCACCAGGTTCAGAAACATAGCCTTCAGCAAACCGCAAGACTTTTGTTGTATCGGTAAACCGAGTTGTTCCTTCAAGCCAGTAGACCGGGGTAAGGCCGTCTTTTTCACTTGCAGCATTGCACCAGACAACAGCATCGCGCCAGCTTACGCAGGTTACAGGCTCTGTGTTGCCTTCAGTAGGGGCTGCTCCGTCTGTACCGTCATATCCTTCACTACCTTCATTCGCAAAGGTATACATTGCTGCCCTGCGTTCATCACTTATTGCCCAGGTGTACACTTCATACCACTTTGCATAGGTAAGCTCTGTTTCTGCCATGTAGAACGTATTGACCGTTACCGGTGTTTGCTCTGATGCGTTATAGAACGGACCACCGTTATTACCAAAGCTTGAACTCACCGTTCCGCCGTTAATTTTGACAAAACCAGCTGGTACCGGCGGTTCAGCTGGCGGTGTCGGCTGTGCTGGTGGATTGTCAGACGAGTCGTGCGGGCAGCCAGTCATTACATACAGGAGCAACAGTACCAATGCTGCTCCTGCAATCTTCTTACATATATTTTTCATTATTTCCTCCGATGAAAGGGTATTAAATAAAAAAAATCATGCTGCCTTCAAAACTGACGGCAGCATGATTTACTTATAGCACGGAAAATCCTAAAAAGTGGTCACTATTTAGGAAAAACACGCGAAAAGGGACCATTGAAAAGAAAGCACCGCGCGTTTCTCATATGCAGGGTACGCATTTTTGTGGAAAAATGAAGGGCGCGGATGTGGTTTTTATAGCAAAAACGGAGTATTGTCTGTCTTTGGCTGCACTGGTTCAGGAAAAAAGGTCACTCGCACGCCCGTACACAGATAAAGTATGGTCACTTTTTCGGAAAAACGCGCGAAAAGGGACCACTTTTTGCACAAAATTCATGCAGCGCACGTTTTTCAGCATGTACACAGCCCTGAAAAAGCCGGACCGGCTTCCTTTGCGCCATAAAGAGTATTTTTCAGTTCATCCGGCTATTCCAGGAAGCCATTCTGTTTCAGGAACAGCTCAGGGTTCTGCACCTGTACTCCGGTCGCTTTGTTGTACAGACCGTCACGCGTAATGACAACTGGCAGGTCATGTGCTTCTGCAGTATACCATTCAAGGGCAAGCGGAAAATCTGCAGAGTCGGCATTGAGGGCACGGTCCAGCGCTCTTTCGTCTGAGTCTGCCACGTGAATGATGAGGCGCAGTTTTCTGAGGATTTTTTTTGCATCCTCATCTCCATGCTGTTTTTTTAGGATTGCCTCAACTTGTATCAGAACAGCAGGACTCGTATACAGCTCTATTTTCTGCATGTCAGCAAAGGTAAAAAGCAGGGCGGCAAAGTGAAAATGGGGAACTCTGTGTGCAAGAAAATCCAATATGACGTCAGAGCAAACAAATGCTTTTATCATAGGCGCTCTTCTTCCAGCGGGATTTCTGCAGCCTGGATGATACCGGCGAGTTCATTTACCAGCGGGCTGTACTGTGACCGGTTTTCAGAAGCATTACTTTGCGGTTTAAGGCCAGAAGCATACATAATCATTCTATCAGTGCGGTCATCATCGTCTTCTTTCAACGCAGAAAGCAGGCTGGTCAGCGGGATGTCTGAAAGCGTGGAGCGCAGGGATGATGCGAAAGCCGCAAGTTCTGCAAACGGAGAAACAGAAGCTGCACTTTCATCTGCTGCCGGAATAACCGTGAACTTTGAGCCGTCTGCGCGCGTGATGACGGCAGAGCCATCTTTCTTAGCCTGATCTAGAAATGATGAAAGGTTCTGCCTGGCCTGAGAGTAATTCATTATAAGCATGTCACACCCCTCCTTTTCGCAATGGCAATCAAGTCTTCATCATACGTCAAAAGCGGATTCCCTGTTCTGAGCGCACAGTCAAGATAATACATATCATAACAGTAGTGAGATTCTTCTCCTGCAAGATGAAGGGCATTCTCAAAATCTACATCAAGAAGAGACAGCGGGATTTTCTGGAACAACTCAAAGCAGTTCAACGCTTCGTCTGTTTTAAGGAGGTTCCGCTTTACCAGCTTTGAAAGAGCATTGCCGATTTCAAACGGCAGGCAGGCGGCAGAACTTAATTCATAACCGGCAGTTTTCATTAAAACATCCCGGGCCAGCGGTTCCTGCTTAAGAATGGCAATAATACAAGAAGCATCAATGATAAGCCGTTTCTTCTTCATGCTTTTTATTGTACTATTGTACAATGCTTTTGTCAACAACTGGAACGAAAGCACTCCGCGCAAATAATCCGTGAACCAGAGAACCGTCCCCTAGTTCACGGATTTAAACTACGCGCTTATTGCTTAACAGGCATAAAAATGATAAAAATAAAGTACTATGAAACCAACACTTATTAAGGACCTTCTTGTGTCCGAACCGGATGGCCGCGAAGTTACAGTATGCGGCTGGGTGCGCACAAAGCGCGACAGTAAAAACTTAGTTTTTATTCAGGTAAATGACGGTTCATGTTTTGCCGCCATTCAGTTAACGTATGACCGCGAAAACGCAAATAACGGCAATGCCGTAAATAATAATAATACTAATGCTGCAGTAGCAGGAACACCGGCAATGGAGGATATGCTTGCAAAAGTTACGACAGGCGCATCTGTCCGTGCTACTGGTAAGCTCATTCCGTCCCCGGCTTCAGGCCAGGCTGTTGAAGTCACGCTTGAAACGCTCGAAGTTCTGGGCATCTGCCCGCAGGATTATCCGCTTCAGAAGAAGGGTTGCTCCGTTGAGTTCCTGCGTGAGAAAGCCCACCTTCGCGCCCGCACCAACATGTTCGGTGCCGTTGGCCGCATGAGAAGCGAAATGTCTTTTGCCGTACACTCATTCTTCCAGGAAAGGGGCTTCTACTACTTCAACGCACCGCTCATCACCTGCAGTGACTGCGAGGGCGCAGGCGAAATGTTCCAGGTAACGACACTGGACCTGAACCGCATTGCAGAAGAGGGAATCAAGGCCGGTGCAAAAGGCATGGATCCTGCAAAGGCTGCAAACCTTGTTCAGTACGATAAAGACTTCTTCGGCAAGAAAGCCAGCCTGACCGTTTCAGGCCAGCTTGAGGCTGAGACATACGCAACAGCTCTTTCACGCGTCTACACATTCGGACCGACATTCCGCGCCGAGAACTCAAACACTCCGCGCCATCTTGCCGAGTTCTGGATGGTTGAGCCTGAAATGGCATTCTTCGAGCTTGAAGACGACATGGATATCGCTGAGGACTTCGTAAAGTACCTCTTGAACTGGGCACTCACCAAGTGCGCAGAGGACATGAAGTTCTTCGACCAGCGCGTTCAGCCTGGCATTATCGAAATGCTGACACACGTCCGCGATTCAGACTTCGTACGCATTTCTTACACAGATGCAGTCAAGAAGCTTGAAGAGAACAACGACAAGTTCGAATACAAGGCATTCTGGGGATGTGATCTGCAGACAGAGCACGAGCGCTATCTGACAGAGCAGATTTTCAAGAAGCCTGTCATGGTTTACGACTATCCAAAGGAAATCAAGGCTTTCTACATGAAGGCAAATCCTGACGGAAAGACAGTACGTGCAGTCGACGTACTCGTTCCTGGAATCGGCGAACTCATCGGCGGTTCTGAGCGTGAGGCTGACCTTGAAAAGCTCACCAACCGCATCAAGGAACTCGGCATGGATCCAAAGGATTACTGGTGGTACCTGGAACTCCGCAAGTTCGGTTCAGTTCCGCACTCAGGATTCGGTCTCGGATTCGAGCGCCTCTTACGTTTCGTAACCGGCATGCAGAACATCCGCGACGTAATTCCATACCCACGCGCACCAAAACTCGCAGACTTCTAAGGTCTATTACCGAGTGAAGACGATTCCTCTTTTCAGGCAGTATACGGGCTTACGGAAGGAAGTATACATACTTTTCTTCGGTAAGCTCGTAACAAATATGGGCACAATGATATGGCCCGTCCTCACCCTCATCCTCAATCAGAAACTCGGCATGGATGCGACAGGTGTTGCAGTTGTGACACTTACGGCAAGCATCGCATTTCTTCCTGCAAACCTTATCGGTGGAAAAATCGCAGACCGTTGCAACAAGAAAGTGGTCATCGTCTACTGCGATCTGGTCTCCATCATCCTTTATCTTATTGCGTCCTTTATTCCGCTTACACTCGGCACAATCGTGCTTTCCATCATTGCAGCCGGATTTCAGGGCATGGAACGGCCTGCATATGACTCACTCATTGCAGACATTACGCTCACAAAAGACCGCACGAAAGCGTTTTCGCTCATGTATCTGGGCATGAACCTCGGCATGGTTGCAACGCCGACCATTGCAGGATTGCTGTTCGTCAATTACCTGTGGCTTTCATTCCTGATAAGCGGAACCTCAATTGCTTTTTCTACCATTCTGATTTTTGTCTGCATCAAGGATGTAACGCCTGTTTCAGAAGAAAGTGAAGAAGCCTCATACCAGGCAAACCGTGACACTGCAAGTTTATGGACAGTCCTTAAAGAGAATCCGGTCATCGTGTTGTATACACTTCTCACAGCATTTTTCTGGGCTGCATATCATCAGTACACGTACCTTATGCCGCTTGATATAAGCCGCGTCCACGGAGAAGAAGGCGCGCTCATATTCGGAAGCGTCTCAAGCCTGAACTGCGTGATTGTCGTCATTTTCACGCCGCTTCTGACAACGCTGTTCTCCCGCACAAGCCACACGCGGAAAACGCTGTACGGCATGCTTCTGGTGCTGATTGGCTATGTTTTGTTCCTGATTTTCCTTGGAACCATTCCCGTCTATTATGCCGCCATGGCGCTGTTCACTTTCGGAGAAATCCTTTCCACCATTACTTGCGGGCCGTACCTTACAGAACGCATTCCGGCAAGCCACCGCGGCAGGATTAACGGCGTTTCTTCCGTTCTGCAAAGCATCCTTCAGAGCTGTCTGCTCTTTACGACAGGCCGCCTCTTTGATACGACCGGTTCCGTTGCTGCCTGGACAGCAGTCTTTGCCGTCATACTCGTCTCGATTATCGCCTGCATTGCTCTTATTCCGCTTGATAAAAAGCAGTATATAAGCCTGTATAAAAAGTAAAAAAGGCATCCACAACGGATGCCTTTTTTTATCCCCTTCTCTATGTTTTACAACCGCTCGAATACTCTGTTATATCCAGTTGTATCAACGGTAAATGCATAATTCGACTGATATCCATACGTTGTTCTTTCTATATGGAATTTCAATTCCTGATCAACACGCATTAATGAATTCAGTTTTTGGGAATCTACAGAGCTTAAAGTTACTCTGTCATCCCAGTTAGTTCCATTAAATGTATATTCACTTCCAAAGGAGTCTTTTACCGTTATAAAATACGAATCATTGGAAATGTTTATTCCGCGTACGGTATCTCCCTGTTCATACAGCTTGAAAGCAATTTTGCGTTCTGAATCAACCAGGAATCTGATTGCAGCTTCTTTTCTGTCAGCAGTCGGGCTTGTATAAATTCCCGAAATATCTTCATTTGTAAGATACTTCTGCTCTGTATACTCGTTATAATTATTTACATACGTTTTAATTGCCCATATTTTATCTGCTACCTTATTTTCATAGGTTTCTATTGACTTCTGATAAGAATCTCTTTCAGATTCAAGATATTCCCTGCCGAGCTCGTTATCGTATTTTGACAGATATTCATCTATCATTTTAACTTTCTCTTTCTCGAAGAGATAGTTTCCCTTGTCTGAATCATCTTCAGATGTATAGTCCCAGATTGCGAAAATCTCTGATGCTTGCAGCAGGAAAGGATTGACCCTTGATTCCGGATATTTTTCTATAAAAGAAGGAATCAGCTCTTCAGTTATAAAAACATCCTTTACAGACTGTAGATATTCTCTTGATGATAGCGAATCTTCAGAATCCTGTCCGTCAGAATAATCTTCAGAAGTAAAAAAATCATCACTTGAATCAGAAAAAGCTATTGCTATAACTATTTTAAATATAGAAGCTGTTACTTGATCATCAGTCCATGACTCATCATAATCTAAGCAGGCGTCACGGACAAGATAACCAATGGAAGTGAAATAATCTTCATCAAAGAAGAGGTGAAACTGTTCAATTTCCATGTGTTCTATAAAAACAGATCCGGGATATTTTTTTTCAAAATCTGGAATTAACTCTGGTTTTGAAGAAATACCAAGCAGACCGAATTCTTCAAGATAATCCACATACTCCATTAAACAGGATCGCGGATAGTCTTTTCTGAAAGCCTCTATATTTGTAATGAAATCTTCTTCTGATGAATTTACTATAACAGATAATGCTGTAACTTCCTTATCTGAAGAATCTATCATCAGATACGTTTTACAAAGCGTTCTTACTTCATCATCAAGGACAAAATCCTCGGCAGCAAAATTGTAATAGTCGATGGTATTCAGCTTTTGCTCACAGATATTCTTAATCTCTGTAAGCAGGTTTTTCCGGGCATTTTTCCGGTTTGTGCAGCTTACACAACTACATATCAAAACAATAACAAGTAACAATGACAGGATGTACGTTTTTTTCGTTTTCACAACTACCCTCTCTATAACAAAAAGATTTATGGTATCCCATAATAATGATATATGCAAATGTTATATAATCGTGACTGATACTTTCCCATTCGTCGCATCAAACACGGCCGCTTTCAGTTTCTCAGCATCGGCGGCGGGAATCTTTCCTGAAACGTCGACCGCGGCGCCGAACCGCTCGCTCACTTCGCTGACCGTAAACGCACCTAAGAGCCGCTTGAGCTTCTCGTACTGCGCATAGTCTGCAGAAAAGCTGAATGTACTTTTCTCAACATATTCTTCAAAAAGTCCCGCGGCTTCTGCAGCATCAAGCACAGCACGGGCGCCGTCACCGTAGGCTTTCACAAGGCCGCCGGTACCAAGCAGGGTGCCGCCGAACCAGCGTGTTACCGTAAGCAGAATGTTGGTCACGCCGCGTCCCTTAAGCACATCAAGCACCGGACGGCCAGCAGTGCCCGCAGGTTCGCCGTCGTCGCTCATCCCCATGACTTCGGCGCCGAGCCCGCTTATGAAAGCGTGAACGACGTGAGTTGCATCAGCGTACTTTTCTTTCTGGGCTTTGAGTGTATCGCGCGCTTCTGCCTGAGAGGAGACTGGTATGACTTCCGAAAGAAAGCGGGAGCCTTTTACCACATTCTCTGATTCGGCTCTTCCGGTGAGGATTCGCATCCGTCCTCCTGTAAAAGCGTTGCATCAGAAGCAGCAGGAGCATCAACAAAAAGCGGATCAGACATAGCTAAAGATGGAAAATCTGATATTCCAACAAGACAAAGCGTATCAGGATCTGCAAGTTCGTAGTAATAGGCAGTGACAGCGAGGACGATGTACACGAGACAGTAATACAGCGAAACGCTGAACACAAGGCCTGCAAGAGAGCCAAGTGCGCTTTCTTCAGGCAACAGGAACGTGGCCGCAAGGCACACACCGCATGTAATGAGTGGATAAAGCGCGCACTTCATGGCAAAGCAGAACAGCCGCCACTTGCGTCCTTTGAGAAGCGCACGGCTTTTCTTCAGGACGGCGAACAGCTTCATTCCGCGCTCGTGGAACATAATCGGAAATGAGAACATAAACGGCATGAAGACAGGGAGTACAATCGCCGTAACAGCAAGCAGGATGACCGGAATTGCCATGATGAATGCATTGAACTCCGCCAGGACCGCTTCTTCGGTAACTGTTTCAATCGAGGATGTCAGGTATACGCTTACCGGAACGACAACAATGAACGTAGCAGCAAAAATGACGAGGCTTGCAAAGAGGGATAAGAGGCTCATCCGTTTCCAATCACGGAAGCCCCAGATCATGTAGCCGAGAACAGCGGGTTCTCCCCGGTAAAAACGGCCGAGGATGATGGAAAAGCCATACACCAGGAAGATGATGATGGCGCAGGAAAGATACATGGCAACAGCGGCCAGAACAAACGAGAGGACGGTAGACGTTCCCGCCATGCTCAGCGAAAGGATGGGAGCAAGCAGCACGGATGAGAGGATGGTGCTTGCAAAAATGAGCACGACAAGCGAAACGACGATGAGAGAAAGCCTCTCCCGCACAGTTTCCCTGACCTTTGTCTGTAATTCCTTTGTTGAACGCATGTTTACTCCTTACAGCAGCCGCTGTTTATCCGCTTACAGCAGCTCAGGCTGCGCGGGCTTTTTATTGAGCAGAATCTTATCAGCCTCTTTAGACGCAAGACGGACACCAAGGGCTTTTACCCCCTTTTCTTCATAGTCGCCCGCGTGGAATTCCTGCTCGGTGACCTTGAGACGCGGCTTTGGCGTGTACTTCACAATGAAACTGAACGCCTGGCGCGTATCTATATGAAAGACATCCGTGCCTTCAGGATTTATTGAGTAATCCCTGTTCAGGATGAACTGCGTGATGCGGCAGCGTTTTATCATCATGAACTTAGTCTTCTTGTCTCGGAAGATGACCGTGAAAAGCGTATTGTTGAGTTCTTCCTTGTCGGCAAGACCGCAGTACCACATGCCCTTGTCGACGAACATCTTCTCAGGCACATCGCATACCGTGTAGATGCCGCTCTTCCGGATGAAGAGGATGCGGTCGTACGGGCTTACCTTGCAGACTTCAGTACCAGTTGAGACGGCAGTTCCAAGATAGCCTGTCTTGCCGTCGTAGCGGAGCGTCATGTCGCGCTTGACGACTTCCTTTACATCAACTGCGTCGAAAGACTTAACCTCTGTCTTGCGCTTCATGAAATCAGCTCCGAGCGCATCTGCCGCCTTCTTCTGGATGCCGTCAAGCCAGCCGATTGCGTAATCAACAATGTGCTTCAGAAGCTTTTCAATCTCCTTTAAGCGCGCATTGATTTCCTGAACTTCCTGGCGGTTCTTGTTGATGTCGTACAAGGAAATGCGGCGGATTGGAATTTTCAGCAAGTGGTCAATGTCATCATCCGTAATCGGGCGGATGAGCTCTGCCATAAACGGCTTGAATCCGTCGACAACAGCCTTGTTTACAGCCTCGGCAGTCTTCATCTGCTCAATCGCCTTGTAGATGCGTTCTTCAATGAAAATGCGCTCCAGCGTGCGGAGATGCAGCTTATCCGTCAGTTCAGCCTTTTCGAGGTTAAGCTCATCCTTCAGGATGCCAACGAGCTTCTGGCTGTGATATTTGATGACGTCAGTCGCCGTCATGACGACCGGCATGTTGTCCTTTATGACGAGCAGGTTGCAGGAGATTGACTGCTCGCACTTTGTGTACGCATACAGCGCATCAACGACATCCTGCGCATAGACACCGCGCTGCAGTTTTATCTCAATCTCAACCTTGGCAGCGGTCAGGTCGGTAATCGAAGAAATCTTGAGTTTGCCGGCTTTTGCAGCGCTTTCCACTGAGTCAATGATGGCCTCTGTCGTCGTATCTGCCGGAAGCTCCGTGATGACGATGCGCTTCGGGTCAGACAGATCAAGCTTTGCGCGGCTGATGATTTTGCCCGTTCCATCCTTGTAGTCTGAAACGTCGATGATACCGCCTGTCGCAAAATCAGGATACAGCTGGAACGGCTCACCGCGGAGGCACGCCTTTTCCGCTTCGATTACTTCATTCAGGTTGTGCGGCAGGATTTTGGTGCTCATGCCGACTGCAATGCCTTCAGCACCCATAATGAGCGCGAGCGGCAGCTTTGCCCTGAAGACGACCGGCTCTTCCTTTCTTCCGTCGTAGTTAGGGACCATGCGCGTAATTTTCGGGTTGTAGAGCAGGTCGCGCGCTATCGGGCGGATGCGGCATTCAATATAACGGGGAGCAGAGGCCTCATCTCCGGTAAACATGTTGCCGAAGTTACCCTGCTTCTCAATGAAGATTTCTTTGTTTGCAAGCACGACGAGCGCGCCGACAATCGAGCTGTCTCCATGCGGATGGTACTGCATGCAGCGGCCGGCGACCGTCGCCACTTTCTGGAAGCGGCCGTCGTCCATCTCGAACAGCGTGTGAAGGACACGGCGCTGAACCGGCTTAAGGCCGTCCTCAAGGTCCGGAATTGCCCTGTCGCGAATGACGTAACTTGCGTACTCAAGGAAGTTTCTGTCGAAAAGGTTTTTAACGTAAGCCATTATGCATCAATCTCCTCAAGCAGGTTGTTCACGATGAAGTCGCGGCGCTCAGGCGTGTTCTTGCCCATGTAGAACTCAAGCAGTTTGGGGACTGCCTTGAGCTGTGACACTTCGACAGGAACAAGCTTTATGTCCTCGCCGATGAACTTGCCGAACTCAGACGGGCTTATTTCACCAAGACCCTTGAAGCGGGTGACTTCTGCGCCGGCAATCTTCTTTATGGCAGCGTCGCGTTCGGCCTCGCTGTAGCAGTACGCGGTCTCTTTCTTGTTGCGTACGCGGAACAGCGGCGTTTCAAGGATATAGACCTTGCCGCTCGTAATGAGCTCTTCGAAGTAGCCCAGGAAGAACGTCATGACCAGGTTTCTGATATGGAAGCCGTCGTTATCGGCATCGGTTGCAATGATGATTTTTCCGTAGCGGAGGTTCGCCACATCCTGCTCAATGCCGAGCGCCATCATCAGGTTGTAGAGCTCGGCGACCTTGTAGATGTCGGCTCTCTTTGCCCCGTACATATTCGCAGGCTTTCCACGAAGGCTGAACAGTGCCTGGGTGTTGGCGTCGCGGCAGCCGACCATGGCGCCCGTAGCAGAATCTCCCTCTGTGATGAAGATCATGCTGTTCTCGCCTTTAGGGCCGTCCTCAATATGGAACTTGCAGTCCTTGAGTTTGGGGATTTTCAGGCTGATCTTACGGGCAGCCTCTTTTGCTTCTTTCTTTACGGTGTTGAGCTCGGTTCTGAGCTTTTCGTTAGCTTCAATCTTCTGCTGCAGCATGTTCGCCACATCAGGGTTACGGTGCAGGTAGTCGTCTACCGCAGATTTTGTCTCAGCGAGAATCCAGCTGCGCACATCCGTGTTGCCAAGCTTGTTCTTCGTCTGGCTTTCAAAAACCGGGTCCTGCACCTTAACGGCAACGGCAGCGGTCATGCCCTCGCGGACATCCTCGCTTTTGTACGGCTTCTTGTAGAAGTCCTGCACGCCCTTCAGGAAGCCTTCCTTGAAAGCAGACAGGTGCGTGCCGCCGTCAGATGTGTACTGACCGTTTACGAAGCTGAAGTAGTTTTCGCCGTATGCATTTGAGTGCGTGAACGAAAACTCAAGATGCTTGCCCTTGTAGTAGCCGACAGGATAAATCGATTCGCCTTCAATTTCGTTGCTGAGGAGGTCAAGAAGGCCCTTCTCGCTGACGAACTTCTGGCCGTTATAGACTAATGTCAGACCGGTGTTCAGGTACGCGTAATTCCAGATGCGCTTCTCGACAAACTCCTGATTGAAGTTGTACGGGCCGAACACTTCCTCATCCGGAAGGAACTCTACGAAAGTACCGTTTCTGGTGCCTTCCTTTACCGGGCCTGTCTTGTTTGACTGCAGCTTGCCCTTGCTGAAGACGGCCTCGGCGCACTTGCCGTCGCGCACGGAAACAACCCTGAAATAAGAGCTGAGTGCGTTGACTGCTTTTGTACCAACGCCGTTAAGGCCAACTGAGAACTGGAAGACGTCATCATTGTACTTGGCGCCCGTGTTAATGATGGAAACGCAGTCAACGAGCTTTCCAAGCGGAATGCCGCGGCCGTAGTCACGGACTTTGACGCGGTTCTCCTTTACTTCAATATCAATGCGGCGACCGTTGCCCATGATGAACTCATCAACAGCGTTGTCGATTACTTCCTTGAGAAGGATATAAATACCGTCATTCTGATTGGTGCCGTCACCCAGACGGCCGATGTACATACCAGTCCTGAGCCTGATGTGCTCGAGAGGACTTAATGTCTGAATTTTTGATTCGTCATATACTGCCGCAGAGGAACGCGCAGTACTCTTCTTTACTCCACCCATATACAACAGTATAGCATAAAAGTGGAGAAATGACTATTCTGCTTCTTTTCCGTCCGCTGCAGCAGATGCTTTTGCTGCATTTAATGCACTCAGAAACTCTGCTTCTTCGTCGTCTGGCTCGATGGCTTCGCCATCTTTGGTGCGGGATTTACCAGTTTTCTTCGACGTGGCTTTTTTTACAGCACCGGCAGCTTTTTTTGCGGTCTTCTTTACAGATTCAACGACTCTCTCTGCAGGACGTACTGCATCAGGGTCAATGTCATAATCATCAAGTAAATCTGCGGCAGAAACGCCTTCTTCCTTTTCAACGGCCCCACGGTGTGTACGCAAGTCTTCAGCGGCGGCGGCATTCTCACGGATACGCTGTTTCAGGCTGTCGTTTTCAGCCTCAAGCTTTCTGATGCGCTCCTCGTTTGCCGCAACCTCTTTCTTCAACGAATCTTCTGTATCTTCTGCAGCATCAATCTGCTCTGAATACTGCAGGATGTCGATACGGCGGTTTACGGATGCAAGTTCTGTTCTGAGAGAAAGAACCTTTGCAAGCGGTTCTGCATACTTTGCAGGGAATTCTGTAAGCATTTCGCCATCACGGGTTATATATTTCTTGTCAAAGAGATGACCTGCCTGAAGGGCGAAAGTCTCAATCTCCGCATTCTTAGCATCAGCCTTTTCCTGTACAAGCGTCTTCTTTCCAAAATCAGCCAAGGTCACTTCCACATTCTGGAATTCATCCTGAAGGGCTTCAAGCTCTATCCTCTTCTTGTTCCAGTCATTCTTGAAAGCCACGCAGGTCTCGTAAGCAGGACACTTGAGCTCATCCGGAAGATCCTGACTGTCTACAACAGCTTTTGCTCCGGCAACAAGTGCTGAATCAAGCTTCTTCTGCTGGGAGTTTATCGACATGGAAAGTGAATTGATTTTCATTTTTGAGACAACACGGCTGAACACATTCTGCAGTTCAAGTGATTCCGTCATCTGTTCACACTGCGTCTTAAGGGATGTAACCTTATCCGCATACGAGGAAGCTTCTTCATATGCTTTGCTGAAGGAAGGAACAGAAGCAGCACCGCTCTGACCATACAGAGCGATACCAAGAGTAAGCATAAGGCCGCTTTCCTTTGTGACAAGACCTGCCAGTTCTGCCTTCACATTCTGGATGTCTGCAGAAAGCTCCTTTTTCTTTGTCTCAAGGCTCTTGATTTCAGCAAGGTTGGCCATAAGATGCTGGAAATCAGCTTTCAGCTCTTCATAATGCTTTTTATCTTCTTCCGTACAGACAGTATCATCAAGATAAATGAAACCAATCTGCGTTTCTTCTGAAGCAAGTTCTTTCTTGAGGGATGTGTTTTTCTGGTCCAGAATATGGATGGTCTTTGAATACGCTGACATGGAAATCCTCCGCTGTCTGTAGTATACCACACAAACGTGGCTGTTACATGATTTTCATGTATTTGATGCGTTTTCCAGGAACAGGTGTAAGCAGCAGCTGCTCATCCGTACGGAACATGATGGTATCTTCTGCCTTTACAGACATGCTCGTACAGTCACATGATGTGATTGTTCCCGCACCTTCAAGGATGAACAGGCTCACCCAGCCGCGTTTTACGGCAGGCGTTTCAGGCTTTTTTCCGCCAACAGATGATGTGCATGCCATAAAGCCTACATCGGATGTAATTTCGACAGAACCGATTGCAGATCCTTTTTCAAGCGTGAAGTAATCGCAGCTGAACACGTCGTCGAAGTTTTTCACGACATCAGGCGCATCCCATTTTGTGACTTCAAGGCCTTTCTCCACGTGGATTTCACGCGGGCGTCCCCAGTCATACAGACGGTAGGTGATATCGCTCGGCTCCTGTACCTCGAGCAAACGTAATCCTCCGCGGATGGCATGCACCGTTCCCGCCGGGATGAACACAAAGTCGCCTTTCTCAACAGGAACGTACCTGAGGCAGTCTTCCAGCCTGTTTCCGCTTATGGCGGCTGCCAGTTCTTCTTTTGTATAGTTCTTGTTCAGGCCGCACACGAGGTTTGCCCCGGGCGTAGCACCCAGAACGTACCAGCACTCGGTCTTTCCGTATGTATTTTCCACGCGGCGGGCATAATCGTCATCCGGATGTACCTGCACAGAAAGCGTGTCATCCGCCTGAATGACCTTCACCAGAAGCGGATAGTCTTCGCCGACAGCGGCCGGGAGCGGTTTGCCATTAAATCGTTCATCGCCAGAAAGCACAGTACTCTGACCTGCTGCATGCGTAGAGATAATCCAGCGCTCATAGCCCCAGACTTTTTCAGAAACAAACGGAGATGTCTTGAACATTGTTATTTTTCCCAGAGTTTTTCAGGATAGTAGCCGCTCTTTGTCTTTTCAGCGATGGCTTTCTTTACATTCTCGCGGTCTTCGGAATAAGTCATACCGAACCACTTTTCGTGAGAGTTGTAAAACTTGATTGTACCTTTCCCGTCTGTATGAATCTGGGAAGCAGCCTCTGGAAGCAGGGCTTCGCTCTTGATTTCGCCAATCTTTGTTGCTGCGAAATTGTCCCAGTAGTTGTGGAAAGTGTCAAAAGCAGAGAGCGTAAAGCCGAACAGGTTCATAGAAACCCATTCCTTTCCGGTAAGGATGTGTTTTCCATCCTCAAGTTCGGAAATGACTTTACCATCCTCATAGTAAATCTTTGTATTTTCATGAATTGCAACGAGTTCGCCGTTCTTTTCAGTGCAAATGCCGCGTGAAACGGAACCAGACGGGCTCATGGTGTTTTCAAGGACATACCCGACAGCAGCCTGTTCTGTTGAATCAGGGCCCTGTGCGGCAAGATGCTTTCCAATTGTCTGGATTGCATCACGGCCGTAGTAGTCGTCAGCATTGATGACGGCGAACGGCGTCTTAAGCGCATTCTCTGCACAAAGGACTGCGTGCAGCGTTCCCCACGGCTTCTTGCGTTCCGGGGAAATCAACTTCAGCTGATCCTGAGTAAAAATGGAAGTCGGTGTCTGAAAGACATACTCAGCATCAAAATTGCGGGCAACACGGTCAAAAAGGCGCTCACGGAAATCAGCCTCAATATCTTTCCTGATGATATAGACGACTTTTCCAAATCCGGACCTCATTGCGTCAAAAGTTGCATAATCAAGCAGGCATTCATTGTGAAGGCCTACTGCATCAATCTGTTTTACACCGCCATAGCGGCTTCCCATTCCAGCTGCAAGCACAAGTAATGTTGGTTTCATATTTTTTATTTCTCCGATAAAAAAACAAGACTGCCATAACTAAGTTACAGCATCTGCTGTGCATTATACCGCATTGTTGGATAAAAAAAAACAGCCGGAAACAACCGGCTGCCTTTTATCAGAAAAGATTAGTAATCCTTCTTTTCTGTCTTTCTTCTCTTGTTAAGAAGTTTGCGCTCAAGCGTAGTCTGCTTCTGGTGATTGATAGCAGAAGGCTTTACGAAATATTCCCGCTTCTTGTACTCGCGGATGATACCTTCCTTTTCAACCATTCTCTTGAAGCGTTTGATGGCTTTTTCGAGGTTTTCAGAATCGTCAACAAGGATTCTTGCCATAAAGTGTGTCACCTCCTTTTTACCGGAGTCCCGGATAAAAGCATATACCTTATATCATAAAAGGCACGAGCTAATCAAGTACCCATGAAACAAGCAGTTACAGACTTTTTCTGATTAACTAAGGCAGTCCGCGCAACATCGTCCTTGCAGCTGAGAAGTACCTGAAGGACACAGGCATTGCAGACACCATGCTCATTTGAAGTACACCCCTAAAGTTGGATAAATAAAGTTCAATTTTAGGAGGAGCATTTTTTATACTTTTGGGATTCCGCTTATCCTGCAGATAAGGAATAAAACACGATTTTGATGTCACAATGTTTTTTCCGGAAACTCAGCTCTGCATTTTTTTTGTTTCCAAAAACAGACACTTGCGCTATCTTTACTATGGAGCAACCACATCGCAGATTAAGCAGAGCGAAAGGAGACACACAATGAAGACAGTTCTGTACATACATGGATTCAACGGAAACCCAAAAGGCGGCACATACGACGGGCTCGTTTCTTTTTTCAAGGACAAGAGCGATTACCGCGTCATCTCGTTTCCATTCCCTGAACTGCATACTGATGTTGAGAAAACACAGCAGCAGATTGAACGCTACATTGATGAAAACGACGTCAGCATCCTCGTGGGGGCGTCGCTCGGCGGCTTTTATACGCTCTGCTGCAAGCGGCCCGTCTTCAAGATTGCGATAAACCCGTGCATGCTGCCCTCTCATGAGATTCCGCTTTTAAAAGACCGCGACTCAGGAGCTCCCGTAAGCGTCAACGCGGACGTTCTTGCCAGATGGAGAAAGGCTGAAAAGTACGATTTACCGGCTGACTGTAAGCGTGCCGCCGGCATTTTCGGAAAACAGGACGCGACGTTCCACTATGATGAAAACCACAACTTCAAGCCGCTTTTCGAACAGCTGTTCGGTAACAGCGCCGTGCTTGTAGAAGGCGTCCACAGTCTCACGATTGAGCAGATTGCAGAAGGCATGAACGGCGTCCTCTCCCTCTGAGGCGCTGTTGAAGAAAGCCCTTCCTGTTACAAATCAAGCTCAAGTCCGCTGAACATCTGGATAACCTTGTCACCGAGCTCTTCGTGCAGGATTTCGTACGCTCTCTGCCCCGTACAGTGACCGGTAACGACATACTCTATGCCGGTGTCGCGTACGCGGCGGGCAAAAGAGCGCACTTCATCATCCGAAAGACAGAACAGGTGGAAGCCGCCAATCATGCCGTATATTTTCTGACCAGGGAAGGCGGCTGCTGTTTCTTTAATGATGGTGTCCGCCCCGCCGTGAGAGCAGCTGTTGAAAATGACAAGCCCTTTCTCCGTTTCAAAGACAAGGCTCTGCTCATGGCGGAAATCGTCAGGGTGGAAGCGGCTGATTCCGCGTTCCCGCAGTTCAGAACGGCGGCCGTTCTCGCGGATCCAGAGGTGGGCGCGTCTGCCCTTCTCCTCAAGGCCTGGTGTCGTGTGACCGAGCAGATACACGCCTTTTTCAAGCTGGCAGACGCCGGAAGCGTACCTGATGCGGCGGCTGAACTTTTTGAGCCAGCCACGCTTAATGCCGATATATACGTTTACAATCCACAAATGGTGATGAAAGCAGTTTTCGCCGCTCCCTTCCCTCAGATAAAACGGAGCGTTGCTGTTCAGGCTGAAGAACTTCTTCATGCCGTTTGCGTGGTCGTAGTGCGTGTGTGAAAGCACGGCGTAATCAACAGCGGAAAGGTCTATGCCAAGCGCACCGGCGTTATCCGCAAACTTCGCTGAACTGCCCGAATCAAGCAGATAGCGCTTATCCCCGTACTCTATGTAGACGCAGAGTCCCCATTCCTTAAGAAGGCTGCTTTTTGATATGTTGTCGATGACTACCTGAACTTTCATGAAATCTCCTTTCTGGTGGCAACGCAGCTTTACATCACACGGAGGAGCACCATATAGAGGATGGTGGCGCCGAATATGCTGATGAATGTGTTCTTTTTCCAGACGTATGTTGCAGCGCTGAAAGCAACGCCGGCGACAGGCGGCACCCAGAGCGCAGGTTCTGCAAAACTGACAGAACGCAGGCTGTAGATAAGCAGGCCGAGCATGACGACCGGCGGCACATAGCGCTCAAAGATGTGGATAAGACGACCCGGTGCACGCTTTGAGAAAAGCACGAACGGAAACAGGCGCTCTGCAAAAATGACGAGCGCGATACAGAACATGGCGATGATGGCTTCTGTGACTGTCATTCGTGAGCCCCCTTCTTCAGGAACTTTGCGAACTGGTCGACAGTCAGAACAGCGAAGAGCGCTGTCAGGGCAAAATCGACGCCGGTCATATCAAACGGGATGAGAGCGCCTGCAATGGCTCCAAGCGTACTGCCTGCTATCCAGTAGAGGTGATCAAGGACAGCGACCGTGCTGTAAAACTCAGGGAGCGCGACGTCTTCTGGAACAGAGACGGTTGTCAGAAGCGAAAAAGTCTCATCCGTGAGCGCAAAGATGAGGTATGGCTTACGGCGCCCGCACTGCTTGAACTGATTGATGAGCGGAAGGCCGTACACAATGTGGCGGATATTAAGAAGCGCCTCAGTGACGAGAATGACGGCGAGCGGCGTGTGGGCTGCAAAAAGAGGAACCGCAGCAAACTGTGCGGCTCCGGCGAACATGAACACTGACATGAGTGTCGCGAGCCACCACGGGTACCCGGCATTTGTAAGCACAAGGCCAAATGCAATGCCACAGGTCATGTAGCCTAAGAAAACGGGAAAAGTAACACGTAATGCAGATTTAAGACAACGGCGGGTCATATTCAGACTATACAAAAAAAGCCCGCTTCAGTGAAGCAGGCTTTTATTCAGCTTACGAAAACTGTAATCAGAACTTGTAGCTTACTGTGATTGAACGGGTTCCAAGAACACAAACATCAGCCTTCAGGTTCTGAGTTACATCAAACGACAGACCAAAGTATGGAGTGGTATCAATACCCTGATTGTAAAGGTATTTTGTAGTTCCTGAACCTGAAGTTGTACCAAATGTTACTTTCTTATCTTCAGTCTTTCCATCAAAAGAGTTTTCTTGTGTATATCCACTTCCACATACTTGTACACCGCCATTAATCTGGAATTTGTCAGTAACCTTGTAAATAGCCCCGAGGTCCTCGTACAGATACACACGAGTCTTAGCATATTTATTTTTATCAATCGCCTGAGTTACATTAGAAATCCACAACTCAGTTTCTGCCGTAAAAGAAACATTTGAAACAGGAGAATAAATAAAGGCATATGATGGCGCAAAGTAAATGTCTGTACTTTCATCGGTCTGAGAGACATTGGTAACCAGCTTAGCATAATCACTGTCATTGTACTTGGTATCAGAATAGCTGAAATAAGCTCCTACTCTATGTTGACGGCCATTCTCTGATGCAGTCAGAAAATCAGCTTTTCCATAAAAACATAACGTAGAAGTACCATAATCATAGTTGAAATTATCATACAAAGGACTGTCAGTTGGAACTTTATTACTTGATACTTTATAATTATTTTTAGAATAAGTAATTCCAGCATATGGTTTTAATGTTCCGTTTCCAACAGCAAAAGATGTTCCCGCTGATATATCGAAATTAGCAGAGCCTTTTGAGGTTGTTGTTTTTTCAGAAGGGTCACTGGAATAATTATCCACCGTTCTTGTATAAGGATTGAAATTTGCAGACAGTTTGAAACCCCAGTCTGCAATTCCAAGAAGGACATTTGCAGAGAGAGAAACCTTGCTCTCTCCTACGCTTTCATCTACTTTTCCTGTCTGAGTATTATAGTCTGAATCTTTATAGGAACCATAATTTCCCGTTACAGAACCGGCAATAAACAGTCCGCCATCAAGCTTTTTAGCATAACCAACAGTTGGAAGACTGTAGTCATTGTAAAAATTCATGAACAGGAAACCGTTTCCCACATCAACATTTGACCAGTTGTTTACGTTCAGCACATCATCCGTCTCAGAAGTGTACAAAGAACACGTTGAAGAACCTGTCGGTGATGCAACCGCGGCTGAAAGCATACATACTGCAATAAGTGCAATCAGTACTTTTCTCATCATTTTCTCCTCTTTGCTTTATCATTTTTGATAAAACCAGTTTTATAGTGTACGGGATGTATCATCCCTTAAGCAGATAATTCTACCTACAGTAATAATTATAGTACGTTTTTTCAGAAAAACAACTCTTCAGAAAATGGAGATTCTGTGATATAACAGTACTGATACTAAATAAGAGGCGTTTTTTCAGCCTGCTACAAGGAAGTTTTTTATGTTAGACGGAAACGACATGATTGTTAATCTTACTACCATCCCTGCCTTCAAGGAAATTGAGGGTATAAAAATATGCCAGATGCATCCGTGTGATGCAGAGGCAGTTCTTGATTTCATCCGGGAACATTTTGCCGCAGGCTGGATTGGCGAAGCCCGCTATGCCATGATGCAGGATCCGGTCCGTTGTTTCATCGCTGTTGAGAACAAACGCGTCGTCGGCTTTGCCTGCTATGACGCAACCGCAAAGGACTATTTCGGACCGATTGGCGTTCATCCTGACATGCAGGGCCGCGGAGTAGGAACGCAGCTTATGCTCAAGACACTTGAAGCAATGCGCGCTTACGGCTACGGCTATGCTGTCATCGGCTGGGTACGCGAGGCTGCCCCGTTCTATAAGAAAGTGCTCGGCGCTGAATACATCAAGGGCGGCATCCCGGAAAACAGCATATACAACCGCCTCATCTCAATGTAGGTCAAGCTCGGGCGGCACATCAATTTCATCCGAGACATACTTGCCGTTCTTTTTACGCTGGCGGACGCACTCCGAAAGCAGATACTCAATCTGCCCGTTCACCGAGCGGAAGTCATCTTCCGCCCAGGAAGAGAGTGCGTCATACAGCTTTGCAGAAAGCCGCAGGGGAACCTGTTTCTTGCCGGCATCTTTACCGGAAGCAGTATCTGCCATCAGTAAAGACTTCCCGAATTAACGATTGGCTGTGCATCGTGATTGCCGCAGAGGACAACAAGCAGATTTGACACCATCGCCGCCTTCCGCTCTTCATCAAGCTCAACCATGCCGCCGTTCTTAAGGCGCTCCAGAGCCATCTCTACCATACCGACAGCACCATCCACAATCATCTTGCGGGCATCAATGATGGCAGAAGCCTGCTGACGCTGGAGCATGACGGCTGCAATTTCAGTAGCGTATGCCAGATACGTAATGCGGGCGTCGACTATCTCAATGCCGGCTACATCAACCTTTTTCTGAATCTCATCCTTAATGCGCTGAGCGACAACTTCGCTTGAACCGCGCAGGGAACCTTCATCAGCAACGCCATCGCCAGTCGTGTCAACGTTCTCAGCAACGTCATACGGGTAAATGCGGACAATGTCGCGCAGGGCTGTGTCACACTGCAGTGAAAGATATTCTTTGTAGTTGTCGACGTTGAAGGCAGCCTTTACGGTGTCAACGATGCGCCAGGTGACTGCAATGCCGATTTCAACCGGATTTCCGAGGCAGTCGTTTATCTTCTGCTTTGCGTTGTTCAGCGTCTGAATCTTGAGCGACATCTTCTTGTCAAGCATGCCTGTCACGACAGGCACCTGCCCTGCAGCGGGAACAGCCACCACAGGACGGGATGCAACATCGCCGCTCTGAGAAAGCTTTGTGGTTGCAGCCGGATTAACTCCGACGCAGAACGGATTTACGAAGTAAAAGCCCGCACCTTTAAGCGTGCCGTAGTACTTGCCGAACAGAGTGAGCACGAGTGCTTCCTGCGGTTTAAGGACACGAAGGCCCAGCAGCGGAATCCAGCCAAGCAGCAGGTACAGGCCGCAGACAACGACAATCACCACATCACGCGGATTAAGAACATAAGAGCCGAGATTTGTTGCGCCAAAAACAAGTCCAAGTATTGCGACAACATACAGGACAACTGTCAGAAACAGCACAGACATGCCGTTCTTCTTTCCACTGATTACTTTCTCTTCCATAATTAACAACTCCCCCCGGGCCAGTGCTCTTGTAAGCTCCGGCCCGCTTTATTTACTGTAAATAGTCAAATCCCTTCTTCTCAAAGCTTCTGACACGCAGGGCACAGAGAAAGGCAAGCAGCGCATACAGCGCAGTGGCACACAAAACAACAACGTTGCTGTTGAAGGTGCTGTTGACTCCAAGAATGATGACACCAAACAGTACTATCATTGTGCCGAACATGTTCGGGAACAGATAGACGGCAACCGCACTGCCCTGCTTTATGACTTCAATGTCGTTATCCCACTGAAGCTTCACGTGCTTTATGCCGCAGACCATGCCCCACAGAGTAGAGAACACGCAGAGCACCAGGCCGCTGAACGTATACAGCAGGAACTGGCCGAACGTCGTGTGCGCACAGATACAGAGGCACGCTGTTCCGACAACCATGAACGGCAGGGTAATCCACAGATTGAAGAGCATTTTGCCGCGGTATATGGTCTTCACATCCATCGGAAGGCTCTTCAAAATCCAGAGGTTCTTTCCTTCAAGCGACGGACTTACGGCAGTTGTCGAAACCATGCCGAGGAAGAAGTAGACGATGAACGGAATTGACGGCGCAATGACCGCAATGATTTCAGCATCAACGGGAACGCCTGGAGCAAGCAGACTGATGATTTTCTCTGCCGGGAAAATGAGCACGGCGATTGATACAATGAAGCAGAGAATCTGGCCCATGCCGCAGTTTACCAGATAATTCAGTGAACTTAAGAAAGCGCGCCATTCCTTGAACGCGACAGAGCGGACGGCGCTGCGTGTCTTAAGCGTACGAAGCTTGTAATTCTTGCCTGCGTGGCTTGCCATAAGACGTGAGTTGATCTGGCGGTAGCGGCTGCCGACGAGCATGACGAACAGTTCGTACACAAGCACGGAAACCAGAATCAGGCCGATTGCGCCGCCAAGCTTTCCCTGAATTGCCTGCTCAAACCAGGCTGCAGGAAGGCACCAGGCAAGCGTTCCGTCAATGGCAGACGCGACATCAGTCATGACCTGCTCAACCTGATCGTTCTGGAACATATCCTGAAAGAAGAAACGGGCGCCAAAGCAAAGCAGGACAAACGCAAACAGCAGGATGGCCTGCACCGCTTTCTTGAACTTGAAGCCGGAGCCGATTGCTGCAATAAGCGCACCGGCAAGGGCTGCAAGCACCATCGGGATGAGCGGCAGAAGTACGGTCAGCACAATCCAGAGAACGACGGAGAAGAAGTTGAAGTCAACCCAGATGATGTAACCGGCGAGTATTGAAAGCGAAATGCACAGGTTGAGCGGAAGGCTCTTCACGTACATGTAGAGGAAGCGCGAACCGACTACATCCTTGATCGGGAACGGCAGAGAAACGGTCATGTCGTAGCCTTTGAAAGCGAACAGGTAGCCGTTTGTCTTGAGCAGCGTCAGAAGGAACGATGCGACGACAATACCCATGGAGCACAGAGCGGGGAGTTCAGGACCAAGACCGGCGAAACAGTACGCGTAGCACATGTAAAAGCCAAGGCCCGCGATACACAGGTCAAGCACGATGTTTCCGACGACGGTGCCGGCAATCTTGCTGCGCTCTTTCTTATCCTTTGAGTAGCGGTATCTGTTGCCGTTTCCGGATGAGCGGAGCAGGACGGACAGAAGTGTCCAGGTGTTATTTTTCGTCATGGTCCACTACCTCAAGGAATACGTCTTCAAGTGATTTATCGCCGATAAGCTCATCCATGGTGCCAGATGCAATCATCTTGCCGCCTTTGATGATGCCAATCTTGTTGCAGAGTTTCTGGGCAACATCAAGGACGTGGGTTGAGAAGAACACGGCAGTGCCGCGCGCACACAGTTCGTGCATGATTTCCTTCAGGGTGAAGGCGGCCTTAGGGTCAAGTCCGACGAACGGCTCATCGAGCACGAGCAGTTTAGGCTCGTGAATGAGGGCGCCGATGAGGGCCACCTTCTGCTTCATTCCGTGTGAATAGCTTGAAATAAGGTCACCGAGCGCGGCTTCAATTTCAAAGCGTCCGGCGTATGTCTTGATGCGCTCCTCGCGTTCTTCAGCACTGATGCCGAACACATCCGCGATGAAGTTCAGGTACTGAATGCCGGTAAGCGCCTCGTACAGGTCAGGATTGTCAGGGATGTATGCCGTAACTTTCTTGCACTCAAGAGGCTCATCCTTGACCGAATGGCCGTCTATCAGGATTTCGCCTTCATCAAACTGCAGGACACCGACGACAGAGCGGATTGTCGTACTCTTACCGGCGCCGTTGTGGCCGATAAAACCGAAGATGTCTCCGGCTTCTACGGTGATGGAAACGTCATCAGCAGCTTTCTTACCTGCTGCGTACGATTTAGAAAAGTTTTTGATTTCAAGCATGCTCATAAGCCTACCTCTCTTAGATGATATCCGGCCTGAATATGTTTCAGGTGAAAGTTGATATCTTTTTGATATCATCAATATATCACGAGAGGATTTTTAAAGCAAGCAGAATTTTTCATCAGATAAGATATTTGCTCAGCGTCTGTTTCAGTTTTCCGAAGTCAATCGGCTTTGCGACATGATCATTCATTCCAGCTTCAAGTGCCATCTTTCTGTCTTCCTCAAAAGCGTTTGCTGTCATGGCAACAATCGGAATATGGGAGATTTCTGTATTCAGAGCCCTGATTTTGCGGGTTGCCTCATAACCATTCATAACCGGCATCTGTATATCCATGAGGATGAGATCATAAGCGCCAGCAGAAGCAGCTGCCACTTTCTCAAGGGCAACGCTGCCGTCTTCTGCAGTATCAATGACAAAACCGTAGCCTTCAAGAATCTCAGTCGTAATCTCGCGGTTAAACTCATTGTCTTCAACCAGCAGCAGCTTCCGGCCTTCAAAGTTCTGCTTTCCAGACTCTTTCTCTGACTTTTTTCCCGCAGACACCGTTTCGGTTTCCTGCCCGATTCTGAAGACAAAAGTCAGAATCACTTCCGTGCCTTTTCCTGGCTCACTCTGAATCTCAAACTTTCCACCCATCATATCCACTATTTTCTTTGCAATGGACATGCCAAGCCCGGTTCCCTGAATGCCAGAGACCGTTGCAGTCTTTTCACGAGTGAATGGCTCAAAGACAGTTTTCAGATAGTCACTGCTCATGCCGATTCCGTTATCCTTGATGACGAAACGGCAGGTTCCGGATTTCTTACCCCAGTGCCTTTTCTGGCTGACTGTCAGAGACACAGCACCACCTTCCGGAGTATATTTTATTGCATTGGAAAGGACATTCAGCAGGACCTGATTGAGATGGAGCTTATCGCAGATGACAATTTCATCCTGAAGTTCTTCACAGTGAACTGAAAGTGAAAGCTTTTTTGCATCTACATCAACCTGCACGATTTCTTCCAGCGAATGAACTATTTCCTGCAGATTCTCTTCTTTTTCAGAAAGCATCATTTTGCCTGATTCAATGCGGCTCATATCAAGAACATCGTTTATAAGCGAAAGAAGATGTGTCGATGACAGCCGGGTCTTTTCAAGATACCCCCTGACCAGTTCCGTATCATCAATATGATTCAACGCCAGTTTGGTATATCCCATAATTGCATTCATGGGCGTCCGGATATCATGAGACATATTGCTCAAAAATACAGTCTTTGCTTCATTTGCTTTCTGAGCTTCTGCAAGCGCATCCTGAATCTGCTGCTGCATCATCTGCTCTTTTTTCAGCTCGCGTTCCTGTTCCTTGAGCCAGCGTCGTTTGTTGTTGAAAAACGCGTTTATGGTAAATACAACAAACAGGATGAGCAGAAAGACAACCCAGCGGTTCATTTCAAGAACTTCCACAAAGGAATACGGTCTGACAAATGTTGTCAGCCATTTCTCCTTAAGAGCGTCTATTGTGCCATCAAGCTTGAATATATCGACAGTCCGGTTGATCTGACTTTCAAGTTCTCCATTCTTTCCATCTATGGCAAGGCACATAGGGCTGTCGCCAACCTTCAGATAAGCCTTTACATCAGTCTGCAACCCTTCTTTTCTGAGTTCTCTGAGCAACACCGCACCAACAGACTGTCTGATTATTGCACAGTCAGCCTCTCCGGAAAGCAAAGCCTTCATGGTGGAAACATTGTCTTCACACACTATGCCATTATCAGTCAGTTGCAGACTGTGCATTTTCTGGACAACGTTGGTATCAGGAGAAATAGCAGTTTTCAGGTTTTTCAGTTCGGGTACGGATGTAATCTTTTTCCGGGAATAAACAACAAAATCGTCTTCACTAACCGGCTGTGTCTTAATAAGATTTACACCTTCACCAAAATTACTTGAATAATCACATGTCAGAAGAAGATCTGCCTCATGGTCTGTAATACGCGCAATACATTCATCCCAGGGCAGATAGTCAATTACCAAGTTCATCTGAAGCTTGTTCGCAATAAAAGTGACAAGCTCAACATCAAATCCCTGGCCTTTCCCGTTTTCATCAATGAATGTGTACGGACTGTTATTATTATTGGCAACAGCATGAAGTGTCTTTTCATAGACATTATCCGGGAACACCTCAATTTCAGGTATTCCTGAAAAGCGTCCGCTTCGGAAACCAATAATAAGGAGTATTATAAAAAGGACAAAAAGGGAATAATGATATTCGCGCAACCATAATCCAATTTTTCCAAGTTTAGATTTACTCATAACCATCCATTATATCCATTAGTATAATAT
>JAGHRS010000003.1 GCA_018066285.1 Candidatus Treponema caballi | reverse complement strand
TATTGATACTATATAGCAAACGAAGAAAAAAACTGCTTTTTCTACTGTTTTTCTTCCTTTTTCATCCCGTTTTTTGCCGATAGCAACGTAACGTGCTTTGTGCTATGACAGCGTATCCGCGTCACGGATTGGAAGGGCGAGCGTAGCGAGAACGGCGCATGCGCCGGTCGGAGGCGTGAGCCGGAGCCCTGGAAAGCCGGACCGGCTGCCTGGCAGACGGGGACGCCCAGATGACAAACTTAGTGCAAAGTGCTATGACTGAGTATATGCGCGCTTATTTGAAACCTCTTTTAACTATTGCGCTTCCCATCATTCTGCAGAACTTTCTGTCATCGTTCGTCAACATGCTCGACACGATTATGGTCGGTCAGCTTGGTTCTGTGGAGATTGCAGCAGTCGGCCTTGGAAACCAGATTTTCTTCCTTCTGAACTTTATTCTGACCGGTACGATCACCGGCGGTGCAATCTTCATCTCTCAATACTGGGGCAAAAAGGATATGCCGGGTGTGCACCGGACGATGGGCATTACGTTCGTCATGGCGTTTGTCATCAGCGTGTTCTTTTTTGCGGTCGCGTACTTTGCGCCTGAGCAGTGCCTCCGCATCTACACAGAGGATGAGGCGGTCATCTCGGTTGGCATCGGCTATCTGAAAAAAGCGTCGTGGAGCTATCTGTTCTACGGTTTCGGTCTGCCGTTCGCCGTCTCTGAGCGCAGCACCGAGCGCGTCAAACTGCCGATGTGGGCAACCGGCTTATCTGTCGTGTTCAACGGAATCCTGAACTATCTGCTTATTTTTGGCGTGAACATCGGCGGCGTGCAGTACATCCCTGAGATGGGTGTCGTAGGCGCGGCTTTTGCGACGGTCGTGAGCCGCATCATTGAGTTCCTGCTGCTCGCCATAGTGCCGTTTGTGCGCCGCTACGAGATTGCTGCGGGGTTTAAGGCGTACTTTACGCGCGAACCGGGTTTCCTCAGGAAGTTCGTTAAGGTTTGTCTGCCGGTGCTGATCAACGAAACGGTCTGGAGCCTGGGCATTACAACGCATAACATCATCTATGGACATGCGGGTACCGAGATTGTCGCGGCGCTCAACATCAACTCGTCGTTCTCAAACCTTATCTGGACGTTCTTCATGGGAACGGGTGCCGCGACAGGCATTTTAATCGGCAAGAAGATTGGCGAGGGCGGCTACGATGAAGCGCGGAAACAGGCCAGAGTCTACGCGCTTTTCATGGCGGGAACGAGCGTCATCGCCAGTTTCATCCTTGTGCCGCTTTCAAAGCTGCTGCCGCTCCTGTATAACGTTGAGCCCGAGGTCATCAAAATGGCCACAGGCATGCTCCATATGCTGATCATCTTCTGGCCGCTTTCCGCGTTCAACATGTGTATGGCAAAGGGCGTGTGCCGCGCCGGTGGTGACACTGTCTACGGCGCCTTCATGGATGCGGGCTTCATGTGGCTCATCTCCATCCCGCTCGGCTTTCTGGCCATCCTTAAGTGGAACCTGCCGTACTGGGGCATCTACATGTGCATAAGAAGCGAAGAGTTCCTGAAGATGATCATGGGCGCCATAAGGCTGAAAAGCGGCAAGTGGCTGCACGATGTAACTTAAAGGGGCGCCTGCCCCTCGCTCCAAAAAAGGCCCGGCCTTTTTTTCCGCTGCCCCCTCTAGCGGGAGCTGGCGCCCCCGCAATCTGCTTTTAAGACCCCATAAAAAAGAAGTCCTTGTTGCCGTTTTAAGACACGCGCCCGAGCGACCGTCCAACCTCTTACAAAAGCGCCTTCAGGACGGTCTTTTTGCATGTCAAAAAATGCTCGACCGTCCAAGCGGGGGCTAACAAGGGAGTTGGACGGTCGAAAAAAGCTGTTTGTCGTGGCGCGACCGTCCAAGCGGGCTTTTTTTTGCCTGTTGGACGGTCTTTTCTCTTAATAAACGCCGTCTGCTACGAGCGGGCGTGATGGCGTTGCTGAAAACGACCGTCCAGCAGGTCGTCTGAACGCGAGTTGGACGGTCGCCTCTGGAAAACCGCTCGAAAACGACCGTCCAGCCACGCCTGTAAAGCCGATGAGGACGGTCGCGCAAAATGCGCTTTCTCGCCGAACCGTCCAACCTCCATAAAAAGCGCCTTCAGGACGGTCGTTTTGCTTGTGAATGCAGCGCCCCTTCCGCCATCTGCCAGCGCTTTTTTTGAAAAAAGTGCCCACGCCCTTCGTAACATAATAGTATGGAAAACGAATCATTTCTCCCGGTCAAAGCAGCGCTGGCGTTGCAGGAGCTTATCGACTGGTATACGGCCTTAGCGCAGTCTATCAGTGAAAAGAAGTATGCGGAAGGGCGGTTGAAAATCTCAGCGAATCATGGCCGGTCGCAGTTCTACCTCGTACATAATGGAAAGCGGAAGTATCTGAAGAAAGGGCTCATGCCGCTTATCAGGCAGTACGCGCAGAAGGGCTATGAGCAGCGGCTGCTGAAGAAGATTGCGCCATGGCTTGAGACGCTGGAGGACATGCGGACTGCAATTACAGCGGGCGATCCCGTCCTGCAGACGCAGCAGGCGCTTTACCCGGCGCGGAAGGAGCTGATTGAGCTTATCCATGTGCCGGACAGCGCGTTTGTGGCGGCTTGGAAAGCGGTCCCTTTTTCGAAGATGGCGGTCGATTCCGATGAGTTCCGGACGGACAACGGCGAGTTTGTCAGGTCAAAGTCCGAGCTGATAATCGCCAACGAGCTTTTCAAAGCCGGTGTACCATACCGGTACGAATATCCCGTCGTCATAGCGGAGACAAAAAAGCAGCTGCGTCCCGACTTTTTCTGCTTGAACGTCCGGACCCGGCAGCAGTTTGCATGGGAGCACTTCGGTATGATGCAGAAGCCCGACTATCAGGACAAGGCTTTCGATAAAATCCAGCTTTACCGCATGCACAAAGTCATGCCAGACTGCGAGTTCATCTGTACGCAGGAAAATCTCTCCCGACCGCTGAACGTCACCTATGTGAAGTATCTGATTAAAACGTATTTAAAATAAATGTCCCCGCCGCAAAAAAGCAACGGGGGCTGAAAAACATGTCTGAGTGCGCATTCAGGCATGTTTTGCTGGCTTAGTCGAAGAACCAGTCGAAATTTTGGATGTAGGTACCTGGTGTTATAGGACAATATCCATTACCTGGATCATAGCAGTAGACCTGTGCGGTCTGCCCTGTCACAGCTACTTCGTATGCAAATGCTGTTCCAGGGTCTCCATCCTCTGTCGCCAGGAATTTCTTAGTTACATCTGAAACCTGCTGAAGGCCTGCGACTCCCTTGTAAACGCCCGCATTTCATACCAGCCCCAGTCATCGTCAAAAATAGCGCAGTAAGTGTTGTTTTCTGCTGAACCTGCGGTGAAGTAACGGTAATCGTTCCCTTGGGCAAGAGCAACTTCATCGCCATCTGCATCCAAAAGGTTTGTTGCAGTTTTCATGACGTCTTTATCAATGACTTTCAGTTTGTAAGAACGACTGCCTGCATCATAAACAACGAAGAATCTGCCGTTTGCGGCATCATAATCAATGTCACAGACATTGCAGGAAGCAGTTATCTGGACGCTGTATGCCGTTGTATTCAGCGGTGTGCTTGTTGTGCCGTCTTCAGACATGGAAAATGAGTAATCATCATCACCCAAGTCCCACAGCAGATACGGTGTATCCTGGCAAATAATTGAAACCGGCGTTTCAGGAGCGGCAAGTGGCTGCACGATGTAACCTGATGCAGGCTCCCCTCTGTCTTCACGCTCCTGCGGTTTTATGCTACAAATGGACATATGTTCACATTTCTTAAGCCGCTTTTTACGATAGCGGTTCCAATAATCCTGCAGAACTTCCTGTCATCATTCGTCAACATGCTCGACACGATTATGGTCGGGCAGCTTGGTTCAGTTGAAATTGCGGCTGTCGGGCTTGGTAATCAGATTTTCTTCCTGATGAACATGGTGCTCTTTGGTACCGTTTCTGGCGGATCAATTTTCATCTCTCAGTACTGGGGCAAAAAAGACATGGATGGCGTTCACCGGACACTCGGCATCACCATCATTCTGTCAGCAATAATTTCGGTGCTGTTCTTTCTGCTCGCTTTCTTTGAGCCGGAAATGTGCCTGCGCTTTTATTCTGAAGACGAAGAACTTATCTCCATTGGTGTGGATTATCTGAAGACAGTTTCTTTCAGTTATCTTTTCATTGGTCTCGGCTTCCCGTTTGCACACGCCGAACGCAGCACCGAGCGCGTCAAACTGCCGATGATTGCGACGTTTGTGTCCGTCATTGTAAACTGCGTGCTCAATTACCTGCTTATTTTCGGCGTCAGTTTTGGTGGGACAGAGTATGTCCCTGCCATGGGCGTTGTCGGGGCGGCTGTTGCAACTGTAGTGTCACGTATTATTGAGTTCATCCTGCTGCTTGTCGTGCCGTATATCAAGAAGTACGAGATGGCAGCTTCTCCTTCCCGCCTGTTCAGACGGCAGCCGGGCTTTATGAGTCAGTATGTGAAAATCTGCCTGCCTGTTCTGTTGAATGAGACGCTCTGGGGCCTGGGTACTACAATGCAGAACGTCATTTACGGACATGCGGGAACGGATATGGTCGCTGCCATTAATATTACAAGCACAATCGGTAATCTTATCTGGACATTCTTCATTGGAACCGGTAACGCTACCGGCATTCTGCTTGGAAAGACGATTGGTGAAGGAAAGCATGATGAAGCCCGTTCGCTTGCAAAGAAGTACACGTTCTTCAATGCCGGAGCCGGTCTTGTTCTGGGCCTGCTGCTTATCCCGCTTTCGCTTGTGCTGCCGTACGTGTTCAATGTTGAATCTGAAGTCATGCACATGGCCGTGACGATGGTGTATCTTTCCATGGCGCTGTATCCGTTCTCTGCCAGCAACATGACGATGGTCGTTGGTGTATGCCGGTCCGGAGGTGACACAATCTATGCGCTTCTCATGGATGTTGGCTTCCTGTGGATTCTCGCTATTCCGCTCGGTTTTGCCGGCGTTTATGCATGGCATCTGCCATACTGGGCGCTGTATCTCTGCATCCGTTCAGATGAAGTCTTTAAATGCACCATGGGCATTGTCCGCCTGCTAAGCGGAAAATGGCTTAATGATGTCACGACAACCATGTCGTGACATCAGCGTCTGCTTGTAAAAGCCAATAAAAAAAGCCCGCCCAACTGTAGCCGGACGGGCTTTCTATTTAATGCAAATAAATCCCGCGATGTTTTGCGTTAGCAAAACTCGCCATTGTCAGGAAATAATCTTCGATTATTTCCTGACAATAATTACCTGCTCTGAAGCATAGTATGGATCTGAGAAATCAACGTTCTTCTTGCGTTCTTCTGTTACTGACATACCAGCTGCGATGAAGTCGATTGTTCCAGACTGAAGAGCTGGGATAAGGCTGTCGAATTCCATGTTGACAACTTCAAGAGATGCATTTGCATCATTTGCAATCTTCTGTCCCATTGTGATATCGAAACCGACGATTGAACTGCCGTCAACATATTCGAATGGTGGGAATGCTGCGTTTGTTCCAAGTTTAAGTGTTGTTGAACCGTTTACTGCTGAAACTGCAGGGATGACGATTGAGCCTTCAACTGGCATGAAAGCGTTAACGAGAGCTTCGTATTCACCGTTTGACTTCATTTTTGCAATTGTTGCGTTGATTGAATCTACGAGAGCCTGATTTCCCTTCTTGATTGCGATTGCATATTCTTCTTTGTTATCTGTGAAGACAGAATCGCGGAGAACTGACAGAGTCGGGTTCTTTTCAACAATAGCTTCAGCTGGAAGTTCGTCAAGAACGATTGCATCAATTGCGCCAATCTTCAGGTCAATTGCTGCATCCATTCCAGTCTTGAATGATACAATCTTTGCATTAGGCAGGCTCTCGAGACACCAGGTTTCGCCTGTTGTTCCAGCCTGAACACCAATTTTCTTTCCATCAAGGTCTGCAACGGACTTAATGACGACAGTCTCTTTCTTGCATCCTACTAATACTACAGACAGTGCCATCATGATTAAAATGGCAGAGATAAGTGTCTTTTTCATGAATTTCCTCCATGGAGTCTCTGCCTGTGCAGAAAAGCTCCTGACTCTTCAACTTTATCATAGATAATTATGCAATGTCAATGCGTAAATATGCATATTTATGCGAAATTTCAATAAAATTGCATAATTTCTGTATAAATATGAGGAGTACAGCATATAGGGAAAACCCTAGATACCGCCATCTTTCAAAGCACTATATTATTATAGAAAGAACCGTTCCGTTAACCGGGACGATTAAAAGGGGAAATAATACAATATGAAGAAAAGCAAAACATCTGTCAGAGTGGTGATTGCAGCCCTCTGTTTCCTTCTGATGGCAACGTGTGTGTACGCCGAGATGGAAACTTCTTATGGTGAGAACATCATCAGAAACGGGAACTTCACTGAAGCAGATTTTGGAGCCTGGGCAGCATGCCAGGGTGGTGCCACAATCAAGGCAGGAACAAGTGATGTTGAAATTGCACCTGGCCTTACAGCATACGGTATAATCAATAACCGTACACAGCCTTGGGAGTCTTTTTCGCAGGATATTACAGCTTCCGTTGAAAGGGGAAAAGTGTATTCCTACGAATTCTGGGCAATGCTTTCAAGTGATTATGATGGAAAGCCGGCTGACCAGTGTCAGGTTGATTTTGCTCCGTTCATTACAACAGCGGATGGCAACACAGCGTATCTCGGCTCATATTCTTCCGAAATCACTGGATCAGCTTCTCAGCGTCTGACTCCGGGAAAGTGGACTAAGTTTGAGGGAACTTTCAGGATTGCGGCGACGAGCGACATAAAGCAGGTTGTAATCAGAATAATTGAGCAGGGCACAAACTATGGTTCCGGCGTCTGTGTTCTGGGGGAATACTATGTTGCCGGCGTTTCAATGTGCGAGATTTCAAAAGGACCGAAATCAATTGAAACTGACATTCCTGACCTGCGCGCAGCAGTAGGTAAGGTCATGGGAGCAGAGTTCCTTGTTGGAACTTCCCTTACTCAGGCAGAACTTTCTGATAATCTGGTCATGGACCTTGTTACAAAACACTTCAATGCAGTAACGCTTGGAAATGAACTCAAACCGGATGCTATCTTCAATTACAGCAACAACGTCTGTCCGGGAAAGACCACAGCTGTGCTGAATGGAGAGGAACTTGTCGTTCCGGTCATGAATTTCAGCCGTGCTGAGTCAATGCTTGATGTCATCAAAGCATGGAACGACGCTCATCCGGATAAGTTCATCCGCATCCGTGGCCATGTTCTTACCTGGCATTCTCAGACACCAGACTGGTTCTTCTACGAAGATTATGACAAGACAAAGCCCCTTGCCTCAAAAGAGCTCATGACAAAACGCCACGAGTGGTACATCAAGTCTGTTCTCGAACATTTTGTTGGTGCGGACAGCAAGTATAAGGACATGTTCTACGGCTGGGATGTCGTAAACGAAGCTGTCAGCGATTCCAGCGGATACAGAACTGATGGCATGTGGTGGAAGGTTTACGGAAATGAAGAGTACATCGTCAATGCATTCAAGTTCGCTAACAAGTATGCACCGGCTAATCTTGAGTTGTACTACAATGATTACAACGACACACAGGCAGGTAAAATTGATGATATCTGTACACTTCTGAAGACTGTAAAGGCGGCTGAAGGTGCACCTGGAACGGGAACCCGTATTGATGGCTTCGGTATGCAGGGGCACTACAGCATGTCTTCTCCGGATGGCGAGACATTTGCTGCTGCAGCACGTAAGTATGCCGCTATTGTCGGACAGGTTCAGATAACAGAGCTTGATTTCAAGGCAAGTGCAAGCTATACAGGAGCAGCAGAGCAGAAACACGAAGAGTTCAGCAATGAAGGTCTTCGCTATCTTGATCTGTATGATGCCATGCAGACTCTCGTAAACGAAGGCGTTAAGGTTGGCGGCTTCACTGTATGGGGTGTCGTCGACAAGAACAGCTGGCTCCATCAGCAGACAGGCAAGTATCAGAGTCCGCTTCTGTTCGATGACAACTACAAGGCTAAGCCGGCTTATTGGGCATTTGTTGATGATTCTAAGATTGACCGCATCATCAAGGCTCCGAAACAGGTACCTGTCATCGGTATCAAGAAGGGAACGCCTAGGATTAACGGAAAGCAGGATATCAAGTGGTGGTTTGTAAAGAAGATTCCGCTGGAGATTAATCTTGGTGCAGACGTCAAGGCGTGGGTTAAACTCATGTGGGATGAAGAAAACCTCTATGTCTTTGCTCATGTTGAGGATAAGTGCCTTAATGCAGACAGTGCAGACGACTATCAGCAGGATTCATTCGAGATTTTCATTGATGAACGCTGCGACAGAGCCACTTCATACAAGACAGATGACAAGCAGTACCGCATCAGCTTCCAGAACAGACAGTCTTTCAGCGGAGAAACCTGTACGGCAGACAATATCGTTTCTGCTGCCCGTGTCACCAGAAAAGGCTACAACATTGAAGCAGCCATCAAGTGGACGGAGATTGAACCCTTGGAAGGACGTCAGATTGGCATTGAACTGCAGGTCAACGACGCAAACGCAGAAGGAACACGCTCCGGAACGCTCAGCTGGTACGATGAAACCGGCGACGGATGGGAGAACCCAAGTGTCTTCGGTTATGCAATTCTGCAGAAGAAGAGCAGCCTGACTCTGGAGTGGAGATAAAGCCCGAAGCGCTTCCAAAAGCGCGCCCGGCAGTTTTCTATTTCATAGAATTTCTGTAAAATACCGGCAGAGGTTTATATGTCAAAAAAGTTTGTGACATTTCTGGCTTCTGCCGGTCTTATTTTTGTAACAATGATCTGGGGCTTTGCGTTCGTTGTCGTAAAGAACTCGCTCGACGCTGTCCCTCCCATCTGGATGATGGCCTTCCGCTTTACCATTGCGACGGTTGTGCTTTCACTCGTTTTCATTCCACGTTTCAAGAAACTGAACCGTCAGACGCTCAAGCACGGCTTCCTCATCGGCATCTGGCTTTTCCTGGCATACGCTTTCCAGACAATCGGCTGCAACTATACGACAGCAGGCAAAAACGCCTTCCTCACGACCGTGTATGTTGTGCTTGTCCCATTCATCAACTGGGCTCTGACCAAAAACAAGCCCGACGTCTACAGCATTGTTGCCGCCCTTCTTTCCTTTACGGGAATCGGCCTGCTTTCGCTTCAGGGCGACCTGTCTGTAAACATTGGTGACGTACTGACCCTTATCTGCGGCCTCTGCTATGCAATGCAGATCATCTACATTGCACGCTATTCTCAGGGTGATGACCCCATCCTGCTCACTATTCTTCAGGTAGCGCTCACTGCCGTTCTTTCCTGGATAACTGCACCAATCATTGACGGTGCCTTCCCGGCCGCAGCGCTTAAAGACACAACGATTATCGGAAGCATGCTCTACCTGGGCCTTGGAAGCACGATGATCTGCTTCCTGCTGCAGACTGTCTGCCAGAAGTACCTGGAGCCGTCTCTTGCGTCCCTCTTGATGTCTTTTGAAAGTGTTTTCGGCATGCTCTCAAGCGTCATCTTCCTTCATGAAATCCTTTCCGGCCGCAATATCATCGGCTGCGCGCTCATGTTTATCGCCGTCGTTTTAGGCGAAACAAAACTGAGCTTTCTTAAAAAGAAGAGAAGCTGAACCAGTTCAGCATGACAAAAAAATCGGGCCCAGCTTTTCAGCTGAGCCCGCAAACTTTTAAGAAAGTCTCCGTTTATTGCACTTCGAGCTTCTTCAGTTTCCAAATATCCTTTACGTACTCTTCGATTGTGCGGTCTGATGAGAATTTGCCGCTTCTTGCAATGTTCAGGAGCATTTTCTTTGCCCAGCCCATTCTGTCTTTGTACGCTTCTGCAACCTTATCCTGGGCTGCAACATATGCGTCAAAATCTGCGAGTACGTAATACACGTCAGGGCGCTGTCCTTCAACACCGTAGACGAGTGAATCATACAGTTCGCGGAACATCTGCATATCCGGGTCATACGTACCATCCACAAGCTGTTCCATGACTTTTGCAAGACCAGGATTGCGTGAAAGATACTTCTGCGGATTGTAGTTATGTTCCTTTTCTATTGCGAGGATTTCATCAGCGGTAAGACCGAAGATGAAAGCGTTTTCTTTTCCTGCTTCCTCAACGATTTCAATGTTTGCTCCATCGAGTGTTCCGAGCGTTACAGCGCCGTTTACCATGAACTTCATGTTACCGGTTCCGGAAGCTTCCTTTCCTGCTGTAGAAATCTGCTCTGAGATTTCAGATGCCGGGAAGAGTTTTTCAGCGACGGATACGCAGTAGTTTTCAACGAAAACAACGCGGAGCTTTCCACGGACGCGGCGGTCGTTGTTCACACGGTCAGCGACTGCGTTAATCAGCTTGATGATGCTCTTTGCGCGGCGGTAACCGGAAGCAGCCTTAGCACCGAAGATGAATGTGCGTGCCGGCGGATTGTAGTCTGAATCATCAAGCAGGCGGTTATACTCGTACATGACGTGCAGAATGTTTAAGAGCTGGCGTTTGTACTCGTGCAGGCGCTTAATCTGAACGTCGAAGATGGAAGCCGGATCAAGGAACTCGTTCTGACTGATCTTGAGGAACTCAGCAAGGTCTTTCTTGTTTTCCTGCTTGATGTCGAGCAGTTCCTGCAGTGCTTCCTTGTCATCAGCAAACTTCTCGAGCTCACGGAGTTTTGAAAGATCTTTCTCCCATCCGTGGCCGATTCTCTTTGTAATGAACTCTGCAAGACGCGGATTTGCAGAAAGCAGCCAGCGGCGCTGAGTGATTCCGTTTGTCTTGTTGTTGAACTTCTCAGGATACAGCTCGTACCAGTCAGCGAGCTCCTGCTTTTTCAGGAGCTCTGTGTGGAGTGCTGCAACACCGTTTACGCTGAAGCATGAGTGGATTGCAAGCCAGGCCATGTAAATCATGCCGTTCTGGATGATGCTCATGCGGTTCTGTCTCTGATAATCCTCAGGGAACTTCTGGCGGAGCTCAATCATGAAGCGGCGGTTGATTTCTTCAACAATCTGGTAGATGCGTGGCAGAAGTCCCTGGAAGATGTCGATAGGCCACTTTTCAAGTGCTTCTGCGAGGATTGTGTGGTTCGTGTAGGCAAATGTCTTTGTGACAATTGACCATGCTTCATCCCAGCCGACTCCGTGTTCATCCATGAGGATGCGCATGAGTTCCGGAATGGCAACGACAGGATGCGTGTCATTCAGCTGGATGACCTGATAGTCAGGGAACTTGCTGAAATCTGTTCCGTGGTCCTGGATGAAGTGGTTGATCAGATCCTGCAGCGAAGCGGATGAGAAGAAGTACTGCTGCTTCAGGCGGAGTGCCTTTCCGGAAGGACCGTTGTCATTAGGATAGAGGACACGGCTGATGTTTTCAGCTGACATCTGGCGCTCGACTGAACGTGCGTATTCCTGATTGTTGAACAGCTGAAGGTCAAATCCGTTTGCGCTTGAAGCTTCCCACAGACGCAGTGTGTTTACGGTATTGGTATCGTAGCCGACAATCGGCATATCGTAAGGCGTTGCTATGATTTCTTCCGCATTCTCAATGGTGAACTTTGTCGTTCCGTTCGGACCCGGCCGGCTGATGATGTTGCCGCCGAACTTTACGGTTACGGCCAGGTCGCTTCTCTTGATTTCCCACGGATCGCGGTGGACAAGCCAGTTATCAGGGTATTCGACCTGATAGCCGTTTTCAATGTGCTGCTCGAACATACCATACTTGTAGCGGATACCGTATCCGTGTCCCGGATAGTCGAGTGTCGCAAGTGAATCGAGGAAGCAAGCTGCAAGACGGCCGAGACCGCCGTTTCCGAGACCTGCGTCCGGCTCCTGGTCTTCCACCATGTTGTAGTCTACACCGAGCTCTTTCAGTACATCCTTTACACCTTCAATGATTCCGGCATTGATCAGGTTGTTGCTGAGAGCGCGGCCCATGAGGAACTCTGCAGAAAGATAGTACACACGCCGTCCCTGATGCTTGTAGTAAGCGTTGCGTGTCTTCATCCAGTTTTCAGTGATTATTTCCATTGCTGAAGCGGAAACAGCATCAAATAAGTCGTGCTTGTTTGCCTGTGTAATGTCTTTGCCGTACTGTCTCTTGAGACGTGCAGAAAGACTTGCCTTAAAGGATTCAGCATCAAAATTCATTTTTTGTATTCTCCTTGGAACGAGCTGATACAGGTCAGCGGAAAAAAGCGGGCAGAACCTGCATTTTGCATTATAACGCATTTATACGAAAGAGAAAGGGAAAAAACTACGCGATACAGATATTATTTACAGAAACTTTTCATCTGCTTATCAAAAGTGCTGCGGAACGGCTTGGAAGCACGTAGCGCGTCTGAACGTTGAGCTGCTCTTCTTTGCCTGGTTCAAGAATATCTTCCGGTGAAGGCGCTGAAGTGTCCACGACGCGGAACCACTTTTTGCCGCGTGGTGCTGCAGGAAGCCGCACTGTCTTATCCTTGAGGGAAGCGTTGCACATGATGAAGAAATCCGCGTCGTCAGTGTCGGCAACAATAGCCGCTTTCGTCCCGATTATGCGGAATGCGATGAAATGGTTGAGCTTTTCCCAGTCAGGCGCGTTGCCGTCTTCTGCATACCAGGTGATATCCGGCAGCGTGAAATGCGGGCAGTTTTCACCCTGGAAAAACTCAGGACGCATGAACGCCGGGTGTCTGAGACGGAACGCCGTCATCATTTTTGAGAAACGGAGGACATCTGCGTACGTTTCCTGGTTTTCCCAGTTGAGCCAGGAAAGCTCGTTGTTCTGGCAGTACGCGTTATTGTTGCCGTTCTGAGTGCGCCGGAACTCGTCGCCTCCAAGCAGCATAGGCGTTCCCTGGGAAACCATCATAGTCAGGATGTAGTTCTTTATCTGCCGTGAACGTAATTCCTCTATCTTCGGGTTGCTTGAAGGGCCTTCAAAGCCGTAATTATAGCTGCAGTTGCTGTCAGAGCCGTCGTGGTTGTTTTCGCCGTTGTCATCATTGTGCTTGCCGTTGTAGGAAACGAGATCGTTGAGCGTGAATCCGTCGTGGCTCGTCAGATAGTTGATGGAGTGGAAGGGCTTTCTGCCGTCGCGCAGGTACAGGTCAGAAGAGCCGGTGAGTCGGGTGGCGAAAGCACTGCACATGCCGTCGTCGCCTCTCCAGAACTTGCGTACATCGTCTCTGAAGCGGTCGTTCCATTCTGCCCAGCGGCCACCCGGGAAACTTCCCACCTGATAGGCGCCGCCCGCATCCCAGGCTTCGGCTATGACTTTCGTGTTACGAAGCAGCGGGTCTTCTGCAATGCGCTCAAGAATCGGCGGGTTTTCAAGCAGCCGGCCTTTTCCGTCGCGTCCGAGTATGGAGCCAAGATCAAAGCGGAAACCGTCAACGTGCATTTCGGTGACCCAGTAGTGCAGACAGTCTATGATGAACGTCCGCATGACAGGATGGTTGCAGTTCATGGTGTTGCCGCATCCGGAATAGTTGGAATAGTACTGCCGGCTGGAATCTTCAAGGATGTAGTAGATGCTGTTGTCAAAGCCGCGGAAGCTCATCGTGATGCCGTGTTCGTTGCCTTCTGCCGTGTGGTTGAAGACAATGTCGAGAATGACTTCGAGCCCGGCCTTGTGCATTTCGCGCACCATTTCCTTGAATTCAGTCACAACGCTGCCCGGAGTCTTATCCGCTGCGTACGAAGCTTTTGGCGCAAAGAAGGCCATGGTGCTGTAGCCCCAGTAGTTTTCGAGCCGTTCACCAGTTCGCGGATTAACGTTCGTGTTCTCTTTCTCATCAAACTCCTGGATAGGAAGCAGCTCCACGCTTGTAACACCAAGCTCTTTCAGATACGGAATCTTTTCAATAAGGCCCCGGTACGTTCCCGGGTGCTGTACGTTGGAAGACTTGTTCGCTGTAAAGCCGCGAAGGTGCGTTTCATAGATTACGCTTTTCCTGAGCGGATAGTTCAGCGGACGGTCGCCCTGCCAGTCAAACTCATCACGCACGACGACGCACTTTGGAAAGTTCGCCGGATCAATCAGACGGCCTGTAAGAATATCCGTCTTGTCCATGGGAACGACGAAATCTGGCGGCAGATTACCGAAAAGGGATGTGCAGGTGAGTGCTTTTGCATACGGATCTATAAGGTATGCGTTTTTGTTGAAGCGGTGACCGCGGGAAGGCTCAAACGGACCGTCTACGCGATACAGGTACAGGGCGTTTTCAGGAAGTCCTGTCAGCGCGACATGCCATAAATCGCCGGTCTTGTTGCGGGCCGGGTCAAAGGTGTACGAAAAATATGGGGATGCAGAATGCTCTTCTGCGAAAAGGTCGAGAGTGACACTTGTGGCATTGCGGGAAAAGACACAGAAGTTTACGGTATTGCCTTGTACTGACGCGCCATAAGGAAACGGTGCGCCATCATATACATTTATCTTATTCATAGGGAAATGGTAGCATTATTTGAGCGGTTACGCAAATAAAAAAAGCCGGCGGCTCACGAAGAGCTACCGGCTTTCATCAGGATTAAACAGCGTATGCTGTAATCTGCTTAGTCAGTTGGCTTGAGTGACTTGTCGAACAGAGCCTTGACGTCATCAGATGGTTCTTTGTCGCACTTTGTTACGATAACTGCAACAATCAGTGAGCAGATGAAGCCAGGAATGATTTCATAGAGGCCTGTACCTGAAAGGAATTCGAGCCACAGGACGTCAACAACGAATCCGGTTACGATACCGGCGATTGCACCCTTATAGGTGAAGCGTTTCCAGTACAGTGACAGGATGATTGTCGGGCCGAAAGCAGCACCGAATGCACCCCACGCATTTGAAACCAGATTCATGATTCCGCCACAGTTCGGGTTAGCTGCAATGAAGTATGCAATTACAGAAATGACGAGAACGATGACACGACCAACCCAGAGCATTTCCTTATCAGAAGCGTCTTTTCTGAAGATCGGCTTGTATACGTCAGAAGCAAATGCGGAAGCAGAAGCAAGCAGCTGTGAGTCAGCAGTACTCATGGAGGCAGCAAGAATTGCTGAAAGCAGGATACCGGCGAGCAGGCTCGGGAAAAGCTTACGGACCATGACGATGAAGACTTTGCTTTCGCTTCCTGCCTCAAGAGCAGAACCAAGGAAGTTATGGCCTGTCAGTGCGACGATTGTTGCCATGAGCAGGATGAGTGTTGTCCAGCCTGAACCGATGATGCGTGACTTCTTCATTTCCTTTTCAGACTTGATTGACATGTAGCGGATGAGGATATGAGGCATGCCGAAGTAGCCGAGACCCCAGCCAAGACCGGAGAGAATATCCGCAATTGATTTCCAGTCAAACTTTCCTGAAGAAAGGATGTTGTAGTAGTTTTCAGGAGTTATGACAGCTGCTTCTGGAACAAAGCCAGGTGTCTTCATGACGAAAACAGCTACGATAGGAGCTGTCATGAGAGCAAGCAGCATTAAGAGGCCCTGGAAGAAGTCTGTCCAGCAGACAGCGTTGAATCCGCCGAGGAATGTGTACACCAGAATGACGATTGTAGAACCGATCATAGCGACTGACTTGTCCCAGCCGAGAACTGAGTTGAACAGGTCGCCGCAGGCAACGATTGAAGAAGCTGCGTAAATGCAGTATGCAACGATGAAGATGACTGCACAGATAATCTGCAGTGCCTTGCTCTTTGAGAGGAAGCGGTTTGTCAGGAACTGCGGAATGGTGATTGAGTCATTTGCAGTAATTGAGAAACGGCGCAGGCGTGGAGCTACGAAAATCCATGCACAGATTGTACCGATAAGAAGGCCGACTGAAATCCAGACCTGACCCATACCATACAGATAGATTGCGCCAGGCAGACCCATGAGAACCCATGCGCTCATGTCAGACGCGCCGGCAGAAAGGGCTGCGACCATACCGTTCATTGCACGGCCACCCAGGAAGTAGGATTTATCGCCGCTTTCATCTTTGCCTTTGATGAAGAAGTAGATACCTACTGCAAGAACGATAAGCAGGTAAACGGCAAAAGCGAATGCTTCTAAGTTCATAGTTATACCTTTCCTTTTTAGTGATATACACTGATTTTATAAAAATACTAAAGAAATTTAAAGATACTGAAGTCGAAAAAAGGGAAATTCAGGGAAAATGTTTTCAGAAGGTCAGATTGAAAACGGAGTAAATGTCATGAGGCCGAAAATGTTTCTGTCCATGGTGAAGTACTCAGTTTCAAAGCGCTCCGTTGAGCCCGGGAATGCGACTGATGCGAATGACGGGAACGGACTGCCGCGTGGACGGGAACAGCTGCCTGGATTAAGGATGAGAGAGCCGCCTGCTTCTTCCTGATATGGCCGATGTGTATGTCCGTAGAAAATCAGGTCTGCATCATTGGTACCGGCGAGCATGGAAAGTGTGTCGACACCCCAGTCTACGTTGTGGTGATGTCCGTGAACGACAAAAATGGAGCGGCCTGCAGCAGAGAAAACAATTCTGTCTGGAACAGAAAGCTGCTTTAGGACGGGTGGAAGGGATGGGTCTTCTGCAGCACGCACATCTTCTTCTGCATCAAATGGTACGCGATACAGCGGTGCATCACCATTTCCGCGGACAAATGCAATGACCGGAGGAATGACAGCGCGCAGTTTTTCATCATTCCGCGCTTCTTTCATAAGCTCCAGGATGTCGCAGGCTCCATCTCCACAGAAAACAAGCGCGTCTGAGTCAGGACCAAAATCTTCGACAATTTTCTGAAAAACTTCATATTCTCCGTGTGAATCGGAAATAACAAGCAGACGTGCTTTTGCTTTTTCAGCAAGAGCAGCTATGTCTTTTTCAGAACCAATGAGACCGTTTTCCTGTTGAATCAGTGCGTTCATTACTAAGCTCCGAGTACAAAGTGATTGAAAGCTTTTATGCCTGTTTCCGGATCCACATAATGTCTGATAGTTATACCGGGCATAGTATCTTTCATCTGGCGTGCAAGTTCATCTGCAAAAGCAGCGGCATTTTCCTGAATTCCTTTCCGGATGTTTCCTTTTATCGTGTGGATGAGTGGTATCAGGATATTTCCGAGGTCACCCGTAAATCCTGCATTCTCAAGCTCTTCATCTCCTTCTTCACTTGCGGATTCATGCCAGTCCAGAACGAGGAAAGAACCGGCTTCTGTTCCAGTAACATCATCCTGTGGAAATATGGAGAATATGGGATATGTTACTTCTTCATCCTGTAAATCTGCGAGTGAATAGTGAATTCTGTCAGGACTTCCTACGAGGATGAGAGCCATAAGGTCGTACTCTTTAAGATAGTCAATGATGAATGAGGATGAAACCTTTTTATTTGTGTAATAGACATCAGGGAATGAAAAAGGAACAATAAGTCCCTGTTCCTGAATAAGGCCGAATTCTTTTGCGAGTTCTGCAAGGACAGGGGCCTGTTCTTCTTCTGTCTGATAACCATAGCCAAAAAAGACTGCGACACGCGGATAATCGCCTGGAATCCATTTTGGCAGTTCAAGGATTTCTTCCTGCGGGATGGGGATTTGTGGTTCTGTGTCTGAAATGCCGGATTCTTTCTGCTTATTTGAGCAGCCTGAAAGGATAAGTGCCAGGAAACACAGACACAACACAATTTTCTTCATAGATACATTGTAGCCAATTAACGTTGAGTTGTCAAAGTTGGAATGATCCGCCGTGCCCGGGCAGGACGAGTGTTCCCTGCGGGATTACTGTGCTCAGCCGGTCAAGCGAATGCCGCATTTCAGCATCGCTGCCGCCACGCAGGTCTGTCCTGCCGAAAGCGCCGTCAAAAAGCGTGTCGCCTGAAAGCAGAATGTGCTTTATGCCGCGTGAAACTTCGCTTTCATCAAGCAGGGGCGCGGCGTCTTCGCAGTACAGGCAGACAGAACCCGGTGAGTGTCCCGGCGTATGGATGACCTTCCATTCCGGGGCAAAGGGCAGGACGCCGCCTTCTGTCAAAAGCTCGGTCGCTTCCGGCAGCGGGTGGCCATCAAGCGTTTCCTCAACGTAGTCAGCAAGGCGCAGTGCAGTAAAGTCTTCTATGTGAAGCTGACCCGCTGCTGTCCCGAGGTACGCGGCATCATTTCCGTGAATGGCAACGGCGGCATCAGGGAACGTTTCATGCAGGAACGGCAGAGCGCCGACGTGGTCAAAGTGACCGTGTGTCATGATGAAAGCGGCAACGTGCGGGGCAGGCGCCAGTTTTTCGAGAACCTTTGTTATGTACGCTGCATCGCGTGAATCGCCACCCGGGTCCGTAACAAAAAACGCCCCGCCGCAGGAGTCTGCAACGGGGACGATCCATGTATTGGTACCCAGGTATCCGGTCTGAATACCTGTTATCTTCATCTTAGATTAAGAATGAGTTGCCTGCTTTGTCAGCGGCGGCAGTTGCAGCCTGGAAAGCAGCTGCGTCTTCTGCGCTCATCTCCTCTTCTTCAGTTGTATCAGTTACAGAAACTTCAACAGTGTTGGCGTTTGCTTCTGCTGCTGGAGCTGGAGAAGCTGATGCTGCAACTTCTTCATCTGTCTTCTTGCGTGAATAGCTTACGGTCAGCTTGCGGCCGCGGTATTCAAAGCCATCGAGTGCTGAGATGACTGTAGGACAATCGTCTGTGTAGAGCTGAACAAATGAGTAGTTGTCGAGAACGCGGATGTCGCCGATGCGGTCGCGCTCGATGTTTGCATTCTGAACGATAAGGCCGATAAGGTCGCGTGGGAATACCTTGCGGTTTCTTCCGATGCTGATGAAAATTGTTGTTGCAAGTGCTTCGTCAATCTGTACGCGTGGTGTTGCAGGCTCGCGTGGCTCTCTTTCTGCTCTTGATTCGCGCTGTGTGCGTTCCTGGTTGCGTCCGCGTGAACGGTTGTCATCGCGGCGGTTACGTCTGCCACCCTTGTCTTCACCTGTTGCATTCTTTGCAAGATATGCAGCTACATACATACGGAGTGCGAGAGGCACATTCTTCTTGTAGACCTTTCTGAGCTGGTTAAGTTCTACTGGATCTTCTTCACTTTTTACTGCTTCAACGGCATTGCGGAGCAGTTCTACAAACCGATCTTCGTTCACGGCTTTCTCCTTGGTTTTACAAATTCGCGATGAACCCAGTTCCAATCTGGGTAAAACCGCAATCGCGCAGAATATGCGCTGCTGATACCGGAATTATTGCATTAGCAACTGTCGCCCAATGAACTTGCTGGTTTTTCAGCCTGGAAAGGCATTGGGTGAGTAATTCGCGTCCGATTCCGAGCCCCCGGTATCTGGGCTGAACGAACAGCATGGTAAGCACTGCCGTGTGAGGCGCATTTTCAAAAAATGGCGCCACTGAAATGTATCCTGCAAAATCTCCGTCAACAGTTTCAGCAATCAGAACTTTTTCTGCTTCAGCGTCATATGCGTACCGCTGATTCTGCCATAATTCGCCAAGAACAATTCCCAGTTCTCCGGGATACTGATGCTCGATTTCCTGCAGCCAGGTATCGGCACAGATGAAAATGTTCTCTGAATCCTGTTCAGAATCTCCATCCCTGAAAATAAAATCATCATGCACGAGATCATCCGTTTCTTCAGGTTCTTCTTCGAGTTTTTCCAGTCCCCATGATTCGCACAGCGTGTTGTACCAGTCAAGGATAAGACGGTTCATTTCCCGTTCCTTGAATGTATACCAGAGCCGTTCGACTTCAGGGTACTCTTTCAGAACCTTCTTGAAATTGCGGAATACGCCTTTACCGGAAAAAAGAACTTCCCGGAGCGCTTCCCGTGCCAGCGGATTCCTGAGCAGACCGACAAAGCGCTCCATCAGTTTGAAACCGTTGATAGAGCCCCATTCCGGGATTTTGTAAAAACGGTCTTCTTCTTTTGTTGCGCTTGAAACGGGGACTGCTTTAAGCTCCACTGAATCAAAAACGTATGAATTTCCCTGGTCTTCCATCGAGAAAATAATCTGATTGCGAATTTCTTCGTTTAAATCAAATCTCATACATGGGGGAGTATAGCAAATTGTAAAAATCGTGTCATCAGCGAAACTGTGCTGAACGGCGTAAAATCAGAGGTCTTTGCGTGTTTTTACGATTTTGCTGACAAGACCGTACTCAAGTGCTTCTTCTGCGTTGAGCCAGTAGTCTCTGTCTGTATCTTCCGCAACCTGTTCGACAGTCTTGCCTGTTTCTTCCGCGATCATCTTGTTGATGCGTGCCCGGCATTTTTCAATTTCAGCAGCGTGAATCTCGATTTCGGTTGCTGTTCCCTTCATCTGGCTCAGTGGCTGATGGATGAGATAGTGGCTGTTAGGCAGTGCAAAGCGGCGTTCTTTTGGAGCTGCAAGCAGGATGAGTGCGCCTGCACTTGCGACAAGGCCTGCACCGATGATGGTGACTGGTGCGTTGATGAAGCGGATCATGTCGAAGATGGCATAGCCTGAATCGACGTCTCCGCCTGGTGAGTCAATGTAAATCTTGATTGGTTCGTCAGAATCTGCCTCAAGAAGAAGCAGCTGCTTGATAACCTTTTCTGCGAGAGCTTTGTTTACTTCGCCGCTCAGGATAATCTGACGGGTCTTAAGGAATTTGGCAGAAAGCGGATCTGAAGTGTTCTTGTCGTTCTGCTTGTTTTCTTCTGTCTGGTCCGGCTGATCCGGGTCGTCTAATCTGATGTGCTCGTATGCGTTCATGATAATTCCTCGCAGTTGTGTATTTCCCTATTAATATATAGTAATCAGTGGGCTTCGTCCACTTTTCTTTCAGTTCTTTTCGTTTTCTTTAGCCTTGTTCCAGAATGCATCCATTTCAGAAAGATGTTCCTGATCCATGGGAAGACCAGCGAGTGACATTTCTTTTTCGACAAAGCCGAAGCGGCGGCGGAACTTTGCGTTTGCGCGCGCCATGGCAATGCTTGGGTCAATGCCCAGGTGACGGATGTAATTGACCGCCGCAAAAAGCAGGTCGCCGGCTTCATCCTCAATGTGGTCGCGCACTTCGTCAGAAATGCCCTCTGTTTCAGCAGCTTTGTCTTTTGCTCCGGTGACAGCGGCGGCCGCCTCAAGTTCAGCGAGCTCTTCGCGTACCTTTGCGGCTGCAGGTGCTGCTTCGTCCCAGTCAAAGCCCTTCTTTGCGGCCTTTTTCTGCATTTTGTATGCGCGCATGAGCGGCGGAAGACCCTCTGCAACTTCATCGAGTACACTCTCGACATCGCCGCGCCCTTCAACGTTACGCTTTATTGCATCCCACTGGGTAAGCACCTGCTCTGCTGTCTTTGCGCCGCCTTCAAGAGCTTCTGATGCGCCTTCTGATTCCTTGAACACGTGCGGGTGACGGCGGACAATCTTGTCTGACACGAGGTTCAGGACGCCGGCGAGCGTGAAGTCGCCTGCCTGCTCATACATGTAGGCAATCATGGCTGCGTTCAGCATGACGTCGCCGAGCTCTTCACAGACGTGTGGCGCATCGTGCTGGGTAATGGCATCGACGGCCTCGAAAGCTTCTTCGACAAGGTCGGTTCTCATGGTGTCAGGTGTCTGTGCCCTGTCCCACGGACATCCGTCCGGAGCGCGGAGTCGTGCGATTATCTCGTAAAGGCGGCCGAAAGCGGCCTCTGTCTTGTTCATTTCCATGATGTGTTCTCCTATGGCGCGCAGCGCCTTATGTCTTCCAGTTTACTTTGCGACAGGTGCGGCGCAGTTTTTCTTCTTCCAGGCATCAAGCTGCTTTTCAGGGCCTTTTGTCAGAACCTGCGTCATGAGCTCATCCGCCTGGGCGAACGCCTGTGAAAGGATGATGCGCTCATCCGCAGTGAAGGCAGAAAGCACGTAGCCTGCAATGTCAGGATGATTCGGGCGGCCGATGCCGAAGCGGAGGCGCCAGAAATCTGCTGTTCCGAGGTTCTCTTTCGTGGAACGGAGCCCGTTGTGGCCGCCAAGACCGCCGGACCATTTCAGGCTGACGAAACCGGGCGCCATTTCAAGCTCATCGTGTACGACGAGGATGTTCTCTGGCTTTATCTTGTAAAACTGTGCGAGCTGGATGATGCTCTCTCCGGAAAGATTCATGAATGTGTCTGGCTTAAGGAAGAAGACGTTCTTCTTGTCGCCTTCGTAAAAGGAGCCGGCTGGCTCTATGCCTGCAGCGCGTGCAATGGCGGCGCGTTCCACCATGCAGTACTGACCCTTGAACTTTGACTGCCAGCTGGCGCTGCTTAAAAAGGGAAGTGTGTCGCTGAAAAGCCACGCTGTGTTGTGGCGCGTGTTTTTATACTGGTCGCCGACGTTTCCGAGAAACGCGACGAGAGAAATGTGCTGCATTTTGCAAAGCCTCTGTTTTTATGAAAATGTATGTCTGCTGCCGTTATTTGCGTCCGCCAAGTTCTGCAGAACGGTCTGTCGCTGCAACTGCCGCCTTGATGACAGCGTTTCTGAAGCCGCATTCCTCAAGTGCTGCAACGCCGGCAATTGTCGTACCGTTTGGTGAGCAGACAGCGTCTTTCAGGGCTGCCGGATGATCACCTGTCTCAAGCACCATCGTCGCGGCTCCTTTGAGTGTCTGGGCTGCGTAAATATATGCCTGCTTGCGTGGCATGCCGAGTTTTACGGCAGCATCTGCGAGCGCTTCAATGAACATGAAGCCGAAAGCAGGACCGCTTCCTGAAACGCCGGTGACGCAATCCATGAGTGACTCAGGGACCTGTTCCACGGAGCCTGCTTTTGAAAGCATTTCCTTAACGTCAGCGACTTCTTCAGCCTTGATGTCGTCGCCGCAGGTAAGCGCTATCATTGCCTCGCCGACCGTAGCCGGCAGGTTTGGCATGAGGCGGATGAAGCGGGCTTCAATGAGGGCGAGCTTCTTAAGGCGCTCAATGTCCACGCCGGCTGCAATTGAAACGAAAAGCGGCAGCTCGTTTTCAGGAACGAGTGTCGTAATGTCAGAGATAACCTTGCTTATGACGTTCGGCTTAACCGCTACGATAAGATAGTCTGCTGCCGCGGCTGCTTTCGTGCAGTCTTCAGCAACGGTGGCGCCGAGCTTTTCTGCAAGAGAAGCAGCTTTGGCGGTATCCGCGTCAAAAAGGATGATGTTCTTGCCTGGAACAACTTTTGCAACAGCCGTGATGAGGGCGCTTCCCATGACACCGCAGCCGATGATTCCGATTTTCTTTGATGAAACTGACATTTTCACATCCTCCTGGACTTTCTGTAATGATGAAGACACGGCACTTCCATGCGCTCTGTCTGTTATTCTGCCGTAAAAAGCGTTCCCTTTCTGTTTCCGTTTGCAAGGCCGATGAGCGCATCCTCATAGCCGCCGTTTGCAAGAATCATCGGGATGCCGTAGCTGACAGCCTTTTCTGCAGCCTGAATCTTTGTCTCCATGCCGCCGGTACCGAAGCTGTTTGTGTCACCGATCGTGATGCTCTTACGGAGTTCTGCAATATCCGGAACAAGCTCGACAAGTTTTGCGTCAGCGTTCTTCTTCGGATTGGCGGTATACACGCCGTCAATGTCACTGAAGAGGATGAGCAGGTCAGCGCTCCACATGGTTGCGGTCAGCGCTGAAAGGTTGTCGTTGTCGCCGATGCGGATTTCATCGAACGTGACAGAGTCGTTTTCGTTGATGATAGGCACGACGCCCTCATCGACAAGCGTGAACAGCGTGTTGCGCATATTGAGCGTGCAGTGGTCGTTCTCAAAATCTTCGCGTGTGAAAAGCAGCTGGCCGATGTGAATACCGAACTCACTGAAAGCGGCGCGCCACTTATCCATAAGCTCAACCTGACCGATTGCAGCCAGAGCCTGCCGGTAGTGGATGTCTTTGCGGCGGGACCAGCGGTCAATTGTGGAAACGCCAGCGACCTGAGCACCGGAAGAAACGATGACGATCTGCTTGCTCTGCTTCATGAGTTCTGCGCACTGTTCTGCAAAACCTGCCATGAACTCTGTGTTTATCTTGCCATCCGCTTTAGCGAGTGTGTTTGAACCTATTTTTACGACGATTTTACGTGCGCCGGTAACTGCTTCCTGAACTGTCATCGTACCTGTCCTTCGCCTTCAATGATGTATTTTGTCGTGGTGAGTGCCGCAAGTCCCATAGGGCCGCGGATGTGCATCTTCTGCGTACTGATGCCGAGCTCAGCGCCAAAGCCGAACATTTCGCCATCAGTAAAGCGTGTCGACACGTTTGTGTAGACGCAAGCCGCATCCACTTTCTTCTGGAAATAGCGTGCGTGCTGTGTATTTGTTGTGACGATACACTCAGAATGCTTTGTGTTGTGCGCATTGATGTGGGCGACCGCTTCCGCTACGCCGCTGACTATCTTGATGGCCAGAATGTAGTCAAGGAACTCTGTGTCAAAGTCGTCGTCCCCAGCAGCAGTGAGCTTTGTGGTCGCGGTCCAGGATGAGCCTGCAGCCGCTTTCTCAAACACAGCGAGTGCTGCCGGATCACAGCGGAACTCAGCGCGGCCGTTGAACCGCTCTGCAATGGCGGGCAGCACTTTTTCAGCGATATCCTTGTGAACGAGCATGACCTCAATGGCGTTACAGACGCCCGGCCGCTGCAACTTTGCGTTTTCAGCAATATCAATGGCGGTCTTTATGTCGCCTGAATCATCTATATACAGGTGACAGATGCCGCTGCCCGTTTCAATGACGGGAACAGTTGCCTTTTCCACGACCATCTTGATGAGGCCTGCTCCGCCGCGCGGCAGTGCAACGTCGATGTAGCCTTTTGCGGTAAGAATCTCATCAACTTCGTCACGGCTGCCTGAGTCTGCAAGCGCGACGGCGTCCGGGATTCCTTCGCTGCAAGAAGCGAGTCCTTCTTTTATTGCCTTGACGATGGCTTTGTTGCTTTCAAGAGCGGATGAACTTCCGCGGAGGAGAATAGCGTTTCCGCTTTTGTATGCGATGGAGAACGCGTCTACGGTGACGTTCGGGCGTGATTCATAGATGATGGCGGCAACTCCGAGCGGAACGCGGACCTGCTTTATCTGCATGCCGTTGGGAGCGGTCCATCCTGTAGAAACCTGGCCGATGGGGTCTGTCTGCTGAATGATTGTCGTGATGCATGAAATGATGCTGGTAAGACGCTGCTCGTTAAGTGAGAGTCTGTCTACAAGGCTTTCCTTCATGCCTTTTTCACGGGCTGCGGCTACATCCTTTGCGTTTGCTTCAAGAATGGCAGGAATGTTTGCTGTAAGAGATTTCTGCACGGCAAGAAGACCAGCATTTTTCTTAGCAGCATCAGCACATCCGAGTGCGTCAGCACCTTTTCTGAGAGATTCGAAAACTTTTTGTAAGCTCATATAAACCGCCTTTTTAAGGGGATGAAAGCTATCAGTAATTAGAAAGGAAAAGCATTCCTAAAAGGAGATAGATGCGTGCTGCTTCCGGTGCAGGAATGTCATCCGGGAGGCTTTCAATGTACCACCAGAAGATTCCGAAACCCGGATCAATGCGGAATGCATACTCCATGAAGTCTTTCTGCTTTGTCTGGGAACCGAAAAGGAGTGTGACTGCATCGTGCAGAAGTGTTACGATTTCTACATAGGAAGAAACATAGTCGGTGTTTTCTGCAAGTGCTTTACAGACTGAGTCGAGACGGAACAAAAGTTGTTCTTTCTGTGTTTCATCATCTTTTTCAACCCATGTCTTTACGACAAGCAGGTTCAGGTTGTTATGAAAACTTGAGATAAGCTTTGTTTCAGCTTCTGATTTTTCTTTTGCTTCAAGAACTGAACGGAAGCTTGATGAGCCTCCAAACAAATCTGCCATTACCATTGCGGCATCGATAGGAGTTGCAGAACCATCGCTGCTGAAAAGTCTCTCCATGGCTTCTTTAACGGGAGTCTCAACAAACTGTGAGATAATCTGGTTGTCGGCTTGTAATTTCTGCATACCTATAGATAGTACTTTTTAGAGATTCGGTCAAGACTGCATCCCTGTCCATTCCTTGACCTAAGAGCCTCAATCCTATACTCTGTAAGCATGAGAGTGTGTATATTAGGCGAAGAAGTATTGCGCCAGAAAGCACTGCCTGTAGAGGCGGTTACACCAGAGATTGAACAGCTTGCAAAGGATATGCTGGAAACCATGATAGAAGCCGATGGAGTGGGCCTTGCAGCTCCTCAGGTAGGCCTTTCACTCAGAATGTTTGTCGTCATGGCAGATGATGATGTCCAGCGTGTGTTCATCAATCCGCAGATTATCGCGACATCAGAAGAAATGGGCGACTATGATGAAGGATGTCTTTCAATCCCGAAAGTATACGAAACAATCCGCCGCCCGCTGAAAGTGACCGTTCAGGCACTCAATGAAAAGGGAAAACCGTTTACGCTCGATGCGGATGGCCTTCTTGCACGTGTTATTCAGCATGAGTATGACCATCTTGATGGTATCCTCTATATAGACCGCGGAGATCCAGAATTCAAGGCAAAGACAGAAGCTTCTTTTGCTAAGAAAGAAGCCCGCCGTAAGGAAAAAGAAGCTGCAAAGGCGGTAAAAGCAGCAAAAATCGCTGCTAAAAAGGCACGCAAAGAGGCCCGCTGATGAAGATTCTGTACGCTGGAAGCCCGGATATTTCTGCCCGCGTCCTCATGGATATGCAGAAGCTGCTTCTGGCAGGCGGCCGTCATGAAATAGTGGGCGTCCTCACCAATCCGCCTTCAACAAAGGGAAGACACCACGAGCTTATTCCCACTGACACCGGCGCTGCCGCAGCAGAACTCGGTCTTCCGGTGCTTACGCCGGAGCATCTGGACGCAGCTGCCCGTGAGCAGGTTGCCGCCCTTAAGCCGGACATTCTCGTGTGCTTTGCATACGGCAAGATATTCGGACCTAAGTTCATGGCGCTTTTCAGTGAAGGCGGCATCAACTATCATCCGTCACTGCTGCCGCTGTACCGGGGTTGTGCTCCGGCACAGGCTGCAATACTGAACCGCGAGCCTTTTACGGGGCTTACCGTGCAGCGCCTTGCCCAGGGAATGGACGAAGGCGACATTCTTGTGCAGGAGAAACTTGAGCTTACAGGCACAGAAACTGCCGGCAGCCTGCTTGATGACGCCGCAGCGCGTGGTGCAGAGCTGCTCGTGAAAGCGCTTGATGCGCTTGCTTCAGGCACTGCGTCTCCCGTTCCCCAGGACGGAACCAAGGCTACGTACTGCACCATGCTCAAGAAAGAAGACGGTCGCATTGACTGGAGTCAGGGCGCAGCAGATATAGACGCAAGAATCCGCGCGTACTCGCCGTGGCCGGGAGCTTTTACAAGCGTTGGTGGCGTGCAGTTGAAACTGCTCAAGGCTGCAGTTTATAATGAGGCTGCTGAGAGTGCTGAAGCGGGTTGTGCTGATGAAAGCGCCGCTGGCACAGTTATCGGCGTTGATAAGAAGGCCGGTATCCTTATTCAGGCGGGAAACGGCGTGCTTGCTGTAAGCGAACTGCAGTGGCAGGCGAAGAAAGCCATGGATTTCAAGGCTTTCTTAAATGGAACAAAGAACTTTGAAGGAACGCGGTTTGATCCCGCAAGTTCACAGGAATAGATTATGGCAAAGAAAAATAGTAAGAAAAGCGAAGTTGCTGCTGAAGTTGAGCAGCCGGTTGCAGAGGAAGCAGTTGCTGAAGAAGTTGTTGCAGAGCAGAATGATGCATCTCCGGCAGAAGAAGTTGCCGTTGAGCAGGCTGATGCTGCTCCTGTTGCAGAACCTGTAGAACAGGCTGAGCCTGCAGTTGTTGAGACAGCCGTGCAGGAGACCGGAAAGCCTGCAGCTGGTGGACTGGCGAATACCGCTTTTGGCATAAACTTCCGTAAGTACATGGATTCCCTGCAGCATAACGGACTTACACTGCTGTTTTCTGCTATCGGAATGCTGGTTATTATGGCAGGCATTTTTGTTGCTGTTTTCTTCCTTGTACTTCAAAGTCCGGAACAGGTTATGGTGCCGAATGTTGTCGGAGAACCGCTTGAAGAAGCTCTTCTTGCCATGCAGGTAAAGGAACTGTATCCGAAAATCCAGCTCCGCTATTCAGCTTCTGCTGCTGATAAAGGCACTGTTCTTGAGCAGGATCCTCCTGCCAGCACCATCGTAAAGGCGGGCCGGCGGATTAATCTTACGGTAAGCCGCGGTATTGTTGTTGACCGTGTCGGTAATTATGTCGGTCAGAAAGTTGATGATGTCCGTATCTCATTGCAGGCGGCATTTTCTGGAATGGCCGTGCAGCTTATCAATGTACCGGAAACTCTGATGTACCGGGCTGATGAATCAGAGCCAGGTACCATTCTGGAACAGGATCCGCTGCCAGATACATCCATTACATCTCCTGTGACGCTTTCTCTTATAGTAAGCAGCGGACCGGGTAACGAAACGACCAGGGTTCCGTGGCTTGTAGGCAAGTCATTGAATGATGCCCTGCTTCAGATGAGCCGCACTAAGATTATCTTCAACTGGACAGCCCGTCTGCTTGAAGAAGGTGAAACAGCGGGAACGGTCGTTTCTCAGAAAGTTCCTGGTACGGATGGTCAGGCTTCTGCTTATTCAGTTTCAGAATGTGTGATCGCAATGCCGGAAGGAATTGAAAACGATTTATCATACGGTATTTTCTCTACGGAGCTTGCCGCGTATCCATATCCGTTGAAGGTTCAGATTGATGTCATTCCTCCTGAAGGTGATTCGTATACGCTTGTTACTTTCAGGCATCTTGGAGGCGAATTGACTGTTCCGTACGCGGTTCCTCAGTTCTCGGAACTGATTCTGTCAGTTGAAGACAAAGAGCTGATGAGGCAGATAGTCCGCTGATGAAAGAAAGGGTGAGCAGGTTCTCACCCTTTCTTTGACTAAATGATATTTTCCCTGAAATAAATGTCTATCGGAACATCAATCTGTGCAGGAATATCCTGGTGCAGGATGCACAGCTGATACAGTTTATAGACAGCCTCAAATCCCTGGTCTTCCGGACGCTGACCAAGAATACAGTCTATGCTTCCATCTGCGAGACCAGCCTTGTTGCTGGGTTGAAGATCATATCCAATGACGGTGACTTTATTCTTTAATCCGTGATTAATCAGATAGTATGAGGCCAGGTGTACTTCCGAATGCGGAATGAAGATGCCTGAAATGTCCGGATGTTCAGCAAACAGCGTTTCCATGAAGTTGTAGATTCCTGAATTGGAGAAATCAGAGCAGATGGTGTCAATGATGCGTGAGCCAGAATCATTGGCGAAGAAGTCTGTAAAACCGCGGACGCGTTCCCGCAGATTGTATGCTGACTGAAACATGCGTATGCAGGCAAATGTGCCGCTTCCCCGGATCATCTTCATTATTCTACCGGCACAGTAACCGCCTTTGTACGGGTTTTGTGCAATGGTGAGGATAGGCTGGGTGACACCGAGCGGAGTGTCGATAAACACATACGGAAGGTCTCCGATAAGAGGAATCAGGTCTGAAAACTCCTGCGGCACAACTGGCATGGTAATGAACGCGTCCAGCTTATGGGAAAGCAGCTCTTTCCCTCGGTTATACGCTTCACCGGGAATCGTCCTGTCAAAGAACATGCAGTCAAGCTTGATTTTAAAGGCTTTCAAGTCTTCTTCTGCACGACGCAGCCCTTTCAGCAGTGCAGCGTAGTATCCTCCGCCATCTTCAAGCGGAGGAAGAAGTACGCCTATAATGAATTCCTTGTTTATTTTCAACTGTGCGGCTATCGGGTTTGTCTCACAGCCGTATTCCTCTATTATCGATTCTATGAGCTTTCTGGTGCGTTCTGAAACGCCGGCCCTGTGATGGATGACGCGGTCGACCGTTCCCTTTGAGACATGAGCATATTCAGCAATTTCAGCAAGAGTCATAACATATCCTTACGAACAGAAAACAGACACGTGTTCGTACACGCTATTACAGTAACGCCAATTTAGAGAATTTTCAAGAATAAGTTAGCAAAAAGCTGTGAAATCGCAATTTTTAAATAAATTTAAATACATATTACAAATTTTATTTGACAAGCGCTTAAACTGGGTGTATAACAAATTTAATGTTCGTGTTCGAACACGAAACAAACGGAGGAAAAAATGAAAAAACTTATCCTGAGTCTTCTTGTTTTGACCCTGGTAGCAGGCCTTGCCTTTGCTGGTGGATCAAAAGAAAAAGCAACAGTAGTCCTGAACAAGGACAAGCCGCTCGTATTCTTCAATCGCCAGCCATCTGACCCGACAACTGGCGTAATCGACATGACAGCAATGAATTTCAACGCAAGCACATACTATGTTGGATTCGATGCTGCTGGTGGTGGTGCAGTACAGGGCAAGCTCATTACAGATTATCTGACAGCTTGTGACGCATCAATCGACCGCAATGGCGATGGAATCATCGGTTATGTTCTCTGCATTGGTGACGTTGGACACAACGACTCTAAGGCTCGTACAGAAGGCGCCCGCAAGGCTCTCGGTACATGGAACGGATCAACTGATCCAACTGTAAAGAAAGAAGGCTCAATCACTATCGGTGGAAAGACATATAAAGTAGTCGAGCTTGAAGGCAAGGCTATGACAGGTACAGACGGTTCAACATGGAACGCAAACGCTGCTACAGAAGCTATGGGCGGATGGGCAACAAAGTACGGCGATCAGATTGACCTGGTTGTATCAAACAACGATGGTATGGCAATGGGCTGTCTGCAGGCTTCAAACTATCCTGCTGGTGTACCTATCTTCGGTTACGATGCTAACGCAGATGCTATCGAAGCAATCGGTGCTGGTAAGCTCTCAGGAACAGTTTCACAGAACGTAGACGCACAGGCTGCTGGAACACTTCAGGTAATCCGCAACCTTCTCGATGGTCTTACTGGCGCTGATGTTTATACAAAGGGCTTCACAACTCCAGACCAGTACGGCAACAAGATTACTCCAGAAGTACAGTACAAGGCAGATCAGCGCGGTCTGTTCGCACTGAACGCTGGTGTAAACAAGGACAACTGGACTTCATACACAGAGGGTACTCGCGATCCTGGCATCAAGCAGACAAATGCTCCTGTAAAGAAGGTTATCCTTACTATCTATAACTCAGCTGATAACTTCCTGTCATCAAGCTATCTGCCAGCTCTCAGATACTATGCACCTCTCATGGGTATTGACCTGACAGTTGTCCAGGGTGACGGCCAGTCTGAAGCAAGCTGCCTCGACAAGTTCCTTAACCTGAACTCATTCGATGCATATGCCATCAACATGGTAAAGACAAACTCAGCTGCTGACTACACAGACAAACTCAAGTACTAATCTGCTGACAGCATGAGGGATAAAGCCTGCTAAAACTTGCTATGCCGGTTTTTGCAGGCTTTTTTGTTAAAAAAGCGAGGGATTTTTATGGATGAAATAGTGCTCGAAATTAAAAATCTGTCCAAGTCATTTGCCAAGAACAAAGTTCTGGACGGCATCAACCTGACGGTGAAAAAGGGTACGGTTATGGGCCTTATGGGCGAAAACGGTGCCGGAAAATCCACCATGATGAAATGTCTGTTCGGAATCTATGCAAAGGATGAAGGGCAAATCAATCTGGCAGGAAAACCTGTCGACTTTCAGAATCCGAAAGATGCTCTTGAAAATGGCGTTGCCATGGTTCATCAGGAATTGAATCAGTGTCTGGACCGCACCGTTACTGACAATCTTTTCCTGGGCAGATACCCAAAGCGTTTCGGAGTTATTGATGAGGCCAGAATGGCCCGTGAGAGTACCCAGCTGTTTGCGTCTCTCAACATGAATGTAAACCCTAAGGCAATCATGAGAAAGATGTCCGTTTCACAGCGGCAGATGGTCGAAATTGCAAAGGCCGTTTCTTATGATGCAAAAATCATCGTTCTGGATGAGCCGACGTCGTCTCTGACAGAGCGTGAAGTAAAGAAGCTGTTTTCTATAGTAAACGACCTTAGGAGCAAGGGCGTTTCTTTTGTATATATTTCTCACAAGATTGATGAGATTTTTGAAATATGTGATGAAGTCGCTGTTCTCCGCGACGGAAAGATGGTCATGTCAAAGCCGGTTAAGGAAACCGGTATGGATGAGCTGATTGCCGCTATGGTCGGCCGTTCTCTCGACAAGCGCTATCCGGATGTGGACAACACGCCTGGCGAAGACTACTTCGAGGTACGGAACTGGACGACCAAGTACGATCCGGTGCTCGAAGACATTTCTTTCACGGTGAAGAAAGGCGAGATTTTCGGCTTGTACGGACTGGTCGGTGCCGGCCGCAGTGAGCTGCTTGAGTCGCTGTTCGGCGTGCGTACCGTTGCATCCGGTGAGATGATTCTGGGCGGAAAGAAACTCCGCTTCAACAGCAGCAAGGAAGCGATGGAATATAACTTCGCACTTGTTACTGAAGAGCGCAAGTTGAACGGCATGTTCGGCAAGGACACCATCAAGTTCAATACAGTCATCACTAATCTGGAAGCGTACAAGACTGCCGGTATCCTGAACGAACGGAAGATGGCAGATGCTGCCAACCGCGAAATCAAGACAATGCACACAAAGTGCGTGTCAGCGGATGAGTGCATCAGCTCCCTCAGTGGTGGAAACCAGCAGAAGGTCATCATCGGAAAGTGGCTTGAGCGCAGCCCGGACATCTTCCTTATGGATGAGCCTACGCGCGGTATTGATGTCGGTGCGAAATACGAGATTTACCAGCTCATCATCCAGATGGCTAAAGAAGGAAAGACCGTTATTGTCGTATCAAGCGAAATGCCTGAAATCTTAGGCATAACCAACAGGATTGCCGTCATGTCGAATCACAGGCTTGCCGGCATTGTAAACACTAAAGAAACAAATCAGGAAGAGCTCTTGCGGCTTTCTGCAAAGTATTTATAAAGGAGTAAGTATGTCTGAAAAAATGGAAGAGATAATGAAATTACAGTCAGAGGCGCTCAACAAGCTGCCTGAACTGGTTGCTTCCAAGGCTGTTAAGCCACTGGATGAAGACGAAGTATTGCAGAAATACAAGGCTGCTCTTGAAGACCTGCGCAAGGACGGCGTGAATAAGATCAACGATCTGCGTCAGGAAATTGCGTCTGCAAAGAAAAACCGCATGCTTGAAAAAGACGAGTGCGCTAAGATTCTCGCTGACTGCAAGACTCAGATTGCTGAAGCCCGGAAAGTAGCCGCTGCCAACAAAGCAGAGAAGAAAGAGCTTACAAAGGCATCTGTCGCTTATGCCAACGTCATTTCAAAAGCGTACGTGCAGCAGGTGGATGAAGAGCAGAAGGCGCTTCAGGCTCAGATTACGGCTGCCTACAAAAAGCAGGTCGCTGACATTAAGGCTGCTGCAAAGGCACGTATCGCAAAGCTTGCTTCAAAGGAAGAGAAGGAAGTTGCAAAGTTTGAGTGCTCTTCAGATTTGTTTGATGCAAAGAGCAAGTTCCAGACTGAAGTTGGTCGCTGCAAGGATGCGCGCAATCAGGCTTTTGTCGACCATGTCCAGACAAACCGTGCTCTTCGTAATGGCCGTGCAAATGCCGGTGAGGATTTCCAGCTCGGACTGAAGAACTATGCCTATCAGTTCAAGATGTCACAGTTCCTGCTTGATAACGGACTGTATCTTGCAATCCTCGTGTTCTTTATTGTTTGTATTATCATTGCTCCTCTTTCTGGAAACGGACGGCTTTTCTCCCTGCCGAACATTTTCACTATCCTGGAGCAGTCTTCGACACGTATGTTCTACGCACTTGGTGTTGCAGGACTTATTCTTATAGCTGGTACTGACCTTTCCATCTGCCGTATGGTTGCGCTCGGTGCTGTTACCACAGGCCTTATCCTGCACCCGACAAAGAACATTGTTACGTTCTTCGGTATGGAACCGTGGGATTTCACCGGTCTTCCGATGGCTGGCCGTCTCGCCATGGCACTGGGACTTTCAATAGCGCTCTGTGTTGCATTCAGCTGCTTCTCAGGCTTCTGGTCGGCAAAGTTCAAGATTCATCCGTTTATCTCCACTCTTTCTTCACAGCTGATAATCTACGGACTTCTCTTCTTCGGAACATCAGGAACGCCGGTCGGTTCAATTGATGCTGAAATCAAGGATCTGATTGGCGGCCGCTGGATTCTTGGCATTGCAAACGGCAATCTGATTACGTTCCCTAAACTGATTATTCCGGCAATCTTCGCGATTATCGTGGCGTGGTTCATCTGGAATAAGACGACATTCGGCAAGAATATGTACGCTGTCGGTGGTAACGCTGAAGCGGCTGCAGTAAGCGGCATCAACGTCGTGGGCGTTACGATGGGAATCTTCATCATGGCCGGCGTCTTCTACGGATGCGGCGCGTTCCTTGAAGCATTCCGTGCAAACGCAAGTGCTGGAACAGGACAGGGATTCGAGCTCGACGCCATTGCAGCCTGCGTTGTCGGTGGTATTTCGTTTAACGGCGGTATCGGAAAAATCCGCGGCGCTGTTCTCGGTGTCATCATCTTTACCGGCCTGACTTACTGTCTGACCTTCCTCGGAATCGACACAAACCTGCAGTTCGTTTTCAAGGGATTCATCCTTATCGCAGCAGTTGCACTTGATAGCGTCAAATACCTGAAGCGTAAGTAAGAGCATGAGAGAGAAGGGGGCGCACCTTCTCTTTCATGATTAGTTCCCAAAAAAAGAAGACCCGCTCATTTGAGCGGGTCTTCTTTTTGGTTTTGGCTTATAAAAGCAGAACAAGTGAGATAAGGGAGCTGGCAGACTGGGACACGCCTGCTTGCTTATCTGTTATTCAGCTTTCTTAGCTTGTCTTGCTTTCATGAAGAACAGGAAGGCGAACTGGACAACGAGTATTACTGCCCAGGAGATGATGCCTGCTGCTACAATGCCGAGATTCATTGTAAGACCGGCTACGATATAGCCGATGAATGAGATTGCTGCAGCTGAAACCGCATATGGAAGCTGTGTGGAAACGTGATTAACGTGGTTGCATTGAGCGCCTGCAGAAGCCATGATTGTTGTATCTGAAATTGGTGAACAGTGGTCACCGCAGACAGAACCTGCCATACAGGCTGACATTGAAATAATGCGGATTGCACCGGTTGGGAAAGCCATGATGCAGATAGGGATAAGAATACCGAAGGTACCCCATGAAGTACCGGTTGCAAACGAAAGCAGACAGGCAATAATGAATATGATTGCTGGCAGGAACAGTTTGAGTGAACCTGCAGACTTTTCAATGAGGCCTGCAACATATACATCAGCACCAAGCGTTGCTGTAATACCATTCAGAGTCCATGCAAGGGTCAGAATCAGAATTGCAGGAACCATTGCCTTGAATCCGTCTGGAATGCATTCCATGGTTTCCTTGAATGTAAGTACTTTACGGCAGACGAAGTAGATGATTGTGAAGATGATTGCTCCAAATGAACCGAGTGAAAGACCGACAGCAGAATCACAATCTGAGAATGCTAAGACAAAATTGTGATAGTCGCCAGATTCTTGATCAAAGAAACCGCCTGAATAAATCATGCCGAGAACGCACAGAACAATAAGGACAACGACAGGGAGAATCAAATCAATGACCTTTCCCTTTGTTTCAACTTCCTCGTTAACACCTGCTTCACTCATGACAGTAAGTGCTTTTTCGTACGTTGACATTTCTCCGTATTCAAAACGCATGAAAACCATAGCGAACATCATGATGAGTGTCAGCAATGCATAGAAGTTGAACGGAATGGCTGTTATGAAAAGGCCGATACCATTTTCACCTTCTGTTACGAAGCCTGAAACTGCAGCTGCCCATGAAGAAACAGGAGCAATGATACATATTGGAGCAGCAGTTGCATCAATGAGGTATGCCAGTTTTTCCTTTGAAACGCCATATTTGTCTGTAACCGGCTTCATTACAGAACCTACGGTAAGACAGTTGAAATAGTCATCGATAAAGATGAGCATACCAAGAACGATTGTTGCGGCCTGTGCACCAACCTTTGTCTTGATGTGCTTTTTTGCCCAGTTACCGAAAGCGGCAGAACCGCCAGCTCTGTTCATAAGGGCAACCATTCCACCGAGCAGAACCAGGAAAATCAGAATACCGACATTACCGGAATCTGCAAGATTGCTGACGAATCCATCGCCTACCAGCTGGTTCATAAAACCGGTAAAGCCAAGACCACCGTCAATCGCAAAGAAAACTGCGCCAATGACAATACCAATAAAGAGTGAAGAATAAACTTCCTTTGTAAGAAGTGCCAGAACAATAGCTACAATTGCAGGCACTAATGACCAAAATGTTCCTATCATTTTTTATACATCCTGTATATTAAGTTTTTATCCACGTTTTATTTCTTCAACGGTGTGAAGTCTGTGTTAAGTGGGTCTGAAATACCGGCAGCATCCAGTTTTTTGATGACCTCTGTTACGTATGTAACAACATCAAGAAGACCTGCAGCTGTATATGTCCGCAGTGTTTCCAATGCTTTGATCGCTTCCTTGTTTGTCATAGTTACTCCTTTTCTGGTTATTAAAGTGCGTTTACACCCGATAAACCATTATGCTATAATACTATCACGCTTTTTGATGCGAGAATAGTGTCAAACTGCAAAAATATGCAAAAAAAGTGCAATTATATACAATGTGGAGTCAGCCATGCATCGTCCTAAAATCTGTCTGTGCTTAACCGGAAAAACTCTGGAAGAAGATCTTGCGATACTCAACAAGTACCGTTCATGGATTGATGTTGCCGAATTGCGCGTTGATTACCTTTCAAGCGATGAACGCCTGAACATCCGCCGTTTCCCTGAAATGGCCGGAATCCCCTGCATCCTGACAATCCGCAGGCGCATTGATGGCGGCCAGTACTACGAAGGCGAGGCAAGCCGTACGACGCTTTTTGCACGCGCATTAGCATTTGCTGATCAGGATGCCCGCAAAAACTTCGCCTACATTGACCTTGAAAGCGACTACCATGTGCCAAGCCTGCAGGATGCCGCCCTTGCTTTCAATACGCGTGTTATCCGGAGCTATCACAATATGAATGCGCCGGTCAGGAACCTTGCTGAAATGATGGACTCCATGAGGACAACAGGTTACGAGATTCCGAAAGTTGCCTGTATGGCGCGTACGCTTTCTGATGTTACGCAGATTTTCGCCCAGACAAAGGAAATGGATGACCAGGAACGTATCATTACCGTTATGGGTCCATATGGACTGCCTTCCCGCATTCTTTCAGCAAGACTCGGTTCTTTCCTTTCATATACAACTGCTCCAGAACAGCTTGAGAATATGAAACCAATCGGACACATTGATCCGGTTACGCTTTCAGAGACATATAATTTCCGCGCAATAGACGGCAACACAGAACTGTATGGCATTACCGGCTATCCGCTTGAAGTAACGGACAGTCCTGCCATCCACAACAAGGGTTACCGCGAGCATGGTATGAATGCTGTCTACATTCCGATAAAAGCGCAGCGCATTGAAGAAGCAATCGATTTTGCCAATGTCGTCGGTGTTCAGGGCATGTCGGTCACCATCCCGTTCAAGGAGAAGATTCTGCCAGATATGCAGCAGCTTTCTGCTGAAGTGGGAGAAATCGGTGCCTGCAACACGGCAATCAAGCGCTTTGGTGAATGGATTGGCTACAATACGGATGCAATCGGACTGAAACAGGCTTTGTGCAACTTCCTTGGAACAGATACTCTGGCAAGAAGAAAGGTTGCAATCATCGGTGCGGGAGGAGCAGCCCGGGCTACGGCGTATGTCATAAAGCAACTGCGCGGAAAGGCATGCATCTTCAACCGGACGCTGCCAAAAGCAAAGAAACTTGCCGAACACTACGGTTTTCAATATGCGGAACTCGGTCCTGAGAATGCTGACCTGCTTGAGACATACTCAGACCTCATCATCCAGACAACACCGATTGGCATGGGTGCTGTCAAAAAAGAGAAGAAAACTGATGATGGCGTCTACAATTCCATGTTTGATGTTGCAGCCGAGCCTGTTACAGATGCAGAACGCGACCCGCTGTATTTTTATTCATTCAAGGGTCATGAATGTGTGTACGACGTCATTTACAGCCCTGAACGCACCCCGATGCTGGAGCGGGCTGAAGAAGCCGGCTGTCAGGTTGAAAATGGATTTAGCATGCTGAAGAACCAGGCGTACCGCCAGTTCTCGCTTTTTACTGGAGTAGAATATGAGTAACGCACTTTCACAAAGTGAACAGAAAAAACTTGTTGGCTCAACTGCCATCGACAGACTGATTGAGGAAGGGCTCATCAAGAGCAACATGAAAATAGGCCTTGGAACAGGCTCAACCGCCATGCCGGCCGTACACCGCCTTGCAGAGCGCATCGCAGACGGAACGCTTTCGGGCATTCGCGCGGTAGCGACCAGTTACCAGACAACACTTGCCTGTGAAGAGCTGGGTATCCCTGTGTACAGCCTTTCAAGCCGCGAAATCGGCGGGCAGCTTGATCTTGCCATTGACGGTGCTGACGAAATAACTCCAGAGAACAATCTGATAAAAGGCGGTGGTGCTGCCCACCTCAAGGAAAAGCTTGTTGAGTATTCTGCTGCCCAGCTCGTGATTATCGCTGATGAAAGCAAGGAAGTTGCAACTCTTGGAACGAAGTTCCCGCTTCCTGTTGAAGTAATCGCTGAAGGCCGGGTGCCTGTCATTGCAGCGCTTGAAAAGCTCGGCGCCCACTGCACAATCCGCGAAGGCGTGAAGAAAGCGGGCCCTGTCATCACGGACAACGGCAACCTGATTGTCGACTGTGTGTGGGATAAGCCTGTTGACCCGGTGAAACTGGAAGATGAAATCGACCGCATCACCGGTGTTGTGGAGAACGGCTTCTTCACAAAGAACCACCCGCTCGTGTTTATTGCCCACGCAGACGGAACGGTTACTTCAAGAGCTTAGTCAGGATGACGTCTTTCTGGCGCCAGTTCTTATTGACTTTTACCTGCAGATCAAGGTCGATTCTGTAATCGAACAGCTCTTTCAGCACTTTCAGTGACTCAAGGCGGATGGTGCGTATCATGCTCGCGCCTTTGCCGATGACCATGCCTTTCTGGCTTTCGCGCTCGACGACGAGGAATGCGCGGACCCAGAGCTCACGGCCGTCTTTCCGCCATTCCATGTCTGAAATATCAACGTAAATGGCGTGCGGCAGCTCATCAAAGAGACGGTTCATTGCCTGTTCGCGGATTATTTCTGCAATGCGGAAATCGACTTCCTGGTCTGTGTAGAACTCCTCGGGATAGAGGGGTTCTCCTTCCGGGCTCAGGTCGTACAGGGCTTTGAGGGCGTCGTTTATGTTCGTGTCTTCCTTTGCGGAAATGTCGAAAATACGCTCAGAAGGAACTTCGCTTAAGTTTGCTGCGAGGAATGCCCGTGCTTTTTCGGGGCAAGCTGCGGGAAGGTCGCATTTATTGATGCCGATGACGGTCTTCTTTGCAACAGGCCGGACGAGGTCGCAGGTGAGAAGCTCCTCTTCGCCCGGTTCGCGTGTTGCATCTATCAGGTACAGGATTGCATCCGCCTCAGAAAGCTGGTCAGTCGTAATGGTCCGGAGCTTCACGTTCAGTTTTTTTTCAGACTCGTGATAGCCTGGCGTGTCTACGAAAATGAGCTGGCCGAAGGAAGTGTTCACAATGCCTTTGACAGCGTTGCGCGTCGTCTGCGGGACTGGAGAAACGATGGAGATTTTCTCTCCGCTTGCAGTGTTCAGAAACGTTGATTTACCCGCTGACGGGCGGCCGACGATGGTGACAAGAGCGCACTTTTGTGCCGGTGGAGTTTTAGGTGCCTTTGCGGGCTTCTTTGCTGTATCCATAGGCCGAGTATATAGGATTAATTTTTTGAAGTAAAGCGGAATATCTTCCTTGCGGGTACGGGTGTCTCATGGTACAGTAAATTTGAGGTACCACCTGTAAAAAGTGGCTATCAGGAGAAAGTTATGTCGCATCCTTTTTTAACATTCACACTGGCAGATTCGCATTTTGCCGTTGAAGTAACGAACGTTCAGGAAGTTCTGGAATATCAGCACATCACGCGTGTTCCCTGTGCTGACACCTGGATGGAAGGACTAATCAGCTCACGCGGACAGGGTATATCCGTAGTGAACATGCGCCGTAAATTTGCCCTTGATGACAGGGAGCCCGATAAGAATACCCGCATTATCGTCATGGAATTGAGACCGACAGAGGATGAGACTGTGATTTTTGGAGCAATCGCAGACTCTGTTCAGGAAGTAATAGAAATCGCGGATGAGGAGATTGAGCCTCCTCCGAAATTTGGAAACACCATAGCGACCCGTTTTATCAGGGGAATTGCCAAGCGCGAAGGTGAGTTTATTATTGTTCTGAACGCCGAGCAAATCTTCTCACAGGATGAACTTGATGACATTACAGAGACTGAAGAGTCTGTTCCTGTTGAGGAAGAGGAGCAAAGTCCTGAGGGCTGATTTTTCCGGTATCTGCCGTAATCTCAACTGCATGCCCGCTGCGTAGGTAATAAAGCCAGCAGCGGGTTTTCTTTTGTCCTCCGTCTGGAAGCGGCCGCATCTGGCGGGCAGCATGGCTGTAACAGGCAAGCTGTGTCACGTGCTCCTCAGGCCTTTCTACGCTGTCAGTCTTGAAGTCGATAATGTAGATGACGGTTTCGCCGTTTTCTTCAGTTTCAAAAAGCAGGTCAATCTGACCTTTGACTGTTACAGGGACATCGTTTGTCCCTTTCGAAGCTGGCAGGCGCATCTTGAAATCGTATTCGTTCTGCCGCCATGCCGCGCGTTTTGCAAGCTGACCGAGTTCTGATCCTGAGAAGCAGGGCGCCAGTTCCCGTGCGAGACGGAGTGCATTTTCGCGCTGTTTGTCTGTGAGCGCCGCCGCTATTTCAGGGCTGAGACGGATGGTCTCTCCTGTGTACGCTTCTTCAATGGCAGCGTGGGCGAGTGTTCCAAAGTGTGCGTTGGTGAATGCGGGCGCTTCTTTTATGAGCGCGTCAACCTGTGCGAAGATGGAAGCAGGCGGCGGATTGTCCGCTTCTACAGGCCAGGCGCCGGTTCCGCTTTCAGTTGCTGGAACTCCGTCCGCTCCAGAAAGGCCGAGATGGCTTGGATTCCATGTCTGGCGCGCGCTTGTGTACGGAGCTGGTGACGTTGCGCTTTCGAAAAGCGGGGCGCCTGTTTCGGCAGTTCTGGTACGCATGTCTTCTGTGTTGGGGCGTGATGTTCTGCTTATGGAAAGCAGGGCGTCGGCTTCAGTACGCGAATACAGAGGATGCGTTTCAAGCGTGAATGGAGACTCGTCCGGTTTATCTTTGTAGTAATAGTAGAGTGGTCGCATGAGTGCATGGATATTGCCTGGAATGTACGTGCCATTCTGCTCTTTTTCCTTGTTGCCTTTTGAAAGCTCAAATGAATCGTCTTTTGAAAAACCGGTAATGTAGAGTTCATCGCAGGCGCGTGTAACGCCAACGTACAGGACGCGTTCCAGTTCTGCCCATTCCATTTTCTTTTCAATCTCATGTGAAAGCTCATAGAAGTAATTGTTTTTGAGGGTAATGGAAGACTTTGTCTTTATGCCGGGCAGTTTTCCCGTGTTGATGGAAACGCCCCAATCCTTTGTGAAGAACGCAGATGATGACGCTTCCATGTTGTTGGAACGGGATGATGTGTTGCACAGAAAGACAACCGGGAACTCAAGGCCCTTGCTCTTGTGGATTGTCATGATGCGGACGGCATCCTTCCGTTCCAGCGGGATATCCATGTCATCGAGTTTTCCGTTGTTGTCAGAAAGTGCCTGAAGGTAATCAACAAACCAGGAGATGGTCCTGTTGTCTGCGTCAGCACGACAGGCAAGCTCGAACAGGAAGTCGTACAGTTCACTGTACAGGGCAACGGTGTCGTTCCAGCGAGTCTCAAACTGATAGCCAAGCGAGTACCAGAGACGGGTAACAGCTTCTGCTATGGAAATGTGTTCAAGATCTGTCTTGAAAGCATTGAGCCTGCCGGTTGCCTCATCAAGGCGAGCCTGTTCTTCCGGAGAGATGGGCTGGCCAGCGAGCACTGCACGTACGGCATTATCAGAAAGGCGTACGAACGGTGATTTGAGCAGGGTGGCATACGAAATGCGGTCGGCCGGATAGACACACCACCTGAGGCAGGCGGTCATGTCGTTGACCGGAGAGTCATCAAAGAAGCCGGAAACTGCTTCACTTGCATACGGAATGCCTGCCTGACGGAGATAGCGTTCAAACTGCCGCTGGTGTGTAAGTGTCTTGAGCAGAATCGTGATGTCGCCTGCTTTACGGCCACCAGCAATCAGCTCCTTTATTTTTGCGGCAACCCAGATGGCTTCAGAATCGACATCCTTCAGCTCTTCCGCTTTTTTAGCAGCATCACTTGAGCCGCTTTCTTCATCTTTTGCCGTCAGAATGATGCCGGCATGGATGCGTTTTTCAGTTGAGACAGGAGATTTGTCATCCGGGAACTTCGTTGTTGGAACAAACGCAGGCGTGTAGGTCGCTTCGTATGGCTCTGGATTTCCCTTTCTGAAAAGCGTAGGCGCGTCCTGAACGGATGGGCCGGGATTGTAAGGGTGTTTAATCTGTGCAGGATATGCAAAGCCGCCGAAGAGTGTGTTGAACGCTGCTATCAGGGCCGGGTGAGACCGGAAGTTCAAGGAGAGGGACAGGTTTTTTGGAAGATCGTCCTTCAATTTGTTGAAAACAGAGACATCAGCGCCCCTGAACCTGTAGATAGACTGCTTTTCATCACCGACGAAGAACAGCTTTCCTGCGACGAGGTCATCTTTTTCAGGAATGCCGTCTGAGCAGAGTTCATCACGTTCGGACAGCAGGAACAGCAGGTTGCGCTGCAGTTCGTTGTTATCCTGGAACTCGTCTATCATTATCTTGTCGTATGCTCTCTTTTCAGCGTGGCGCAACGTCTTGTCGTTTGTAAGGACGGTGATGGCAAGGTCTGCGGCATCTGCGAATGTCAGCAGGCCCTGCGTTCTTTTTGCAGCAGCGCATTCTTCCTGGAATTCTTCCAGAAGCGGATTGAGTGAATTGAGCAGGTTCCAGCGGATGACAAAGTTCGCGAGACTTGAGAACTCCTCAAATACAGGACGAAGATTCCGGATGGCATCGGACGTTTTGGTGAGTTTAACGTCTTCGCCGGCAATGACGGCTAGTTTCTGAAGGAAATCAAGAATTGCCGTGTTCTGGATTGCTTCATCAGCAGGTGGAAGCGTTATGTCCGGGAAAACGGGCTTGTTTTCATCAAGTAACTTCAGAAGGTCATCCCTTTTATTAATCTGTGTTTCGCTTTTGCTGGTATATGCTTTCAGGTCTTCAGGGATTTGTTTCAGCAGTTCTTCTGTAATTTCCTTGAGTTCTGCCCATTTTGTAAGCGCTTTATCCGTCTGCTTCTGGAAATCGTGTGTAAACTGAATGGGCTTTGTCAGAGTTGAGTTATTGATGATGACCGATGCAAAGAGCGAGTCGGCAACTTCACTGGGAGAGCGCGTGTTCACAAGCATCTGGAGGGCCGGGTTGTCCTGATGCGTAAGGACGAACGGCAGCGCAAGCTTCTTGATTGCCTCCTTTGCCTGTTCAACGTCTGTCGTGTAATCAGGCCGGATGCCGTATGTGTGTACTGCTGCCCTGATGATGGAACTGCAGTATGAGTCGAGCGTTTGAATGCGCGCTTTTGAAAAGTCACGGACAGCTGTTTCCGCCCGCTCTTTCTGCTCGTCAGAAAGGATTTTCGTGAACGAATTGAGTGTCGCGTAAATGCGCTGGTACATTTCAGCTGCAGCCTTCTTTGTGAAGGTGAGCGTCAGAATCCTGTCTACCGGGATTCCTTTTTCACAGACGAGCCAGGCGAAGCGGCGGGCAAGCGTGTAGGTCTTTCCTGAGCCTGCACCTGCAGCAACAACGGAGTTTTCTGAGAAGGTGTCTGTTACCGCAGCAAGCTGTTCTTTTTCAAGTACATCAAGCAGGTCTTTCGGTTCCTTTCTACTCATCGTCCTTATCCTCCTGTGCTGCAATCAGCGATTTGTCTCCTGAAATGGTGTACGTTGAGCGGCAGATTGTTTTGTATCCGCAACTGGAACAGGTCGTGAAAACCGGTTGGATGCCGGCTTCAAGCGAACCTGAGGAAACAGCGTCTGCATATATGTCAGCGTATTTTTCCAGCAGCGCTATGGAAGCGTCCATGTCAGGTCTGTATTTTGAGTCTTTGGCTGTGGTTCCAACAATTATCTTTGTCGCGCAGTTACTGATTTCATAAAAGTAGCATTCTGAAACGGCATCGTCGGGATCAGGGTGTTCATGCTCCCAGAGTTTTATGTACATGGCGAACTGGAAGTTTTCGAGCAGGTTTTCATCATCTTTTGCAGGGAAGCAGCTCTTTTTTGAAGGACTTCCACCTGTCTTGAAGTCAATCAGGATAATCCTTCCGTCGTTTGTCCTTAATACAAGGTCTATTTTTCCCACATAGAGATACTTTTTATCAGCGGGAACCATGCTTATATCCTTTTCGGTGGCGATAACGCTGCTTCCGTAGAAATAGCGGCAGAAATCAAGGATGCAGTTTCTGGTCTTTTCGGTGTACGCAGCTTTCTGCTTCTGCAGAAGTTCCCTTGAGAGCGGACTTCCTTTAGCAGCTGCAATGCCTGTTTCAACAGCCATGTTGATGCGGGGAAGGTAATCATCCAGAACACCGGGAGAATCCGGATTGAGGATTTGATTCATTGCGCTGTTTTTAATTGAGGCAAAGAATGTCTCAAGAATTTTGTGATAGAGCGTACCGATAAAGACATCTTCCATAAGATCAGCTTCAAGCGTGAAAGGCTTCAGCTTCAGACAGCGGTTGTAGAACCAGAGCCGCGGGCACTTGAAGAAGTCTGCCAGTGCTGATTCTGAAACGCGTACCAGATCTCCATCGTACAACCTGTCCCGTGAAATGCCTGAAAGCGCAGTATCATCACTTGAAAGCGCACAGGCGCGCGAACTCCATTCTGTAAAGCCCGCTTTGTCAGTTTCAGAGACGGTGGCCGGGAACGCTTCCATCTGCCCTGAAAGCCATGCGCGCTGTTCTGCAATCGGGTCGCTGTCCTTGGGAACGGAGCCGTCTTCTGAAGCGAGGGCGCTGTGGGGCAGAGTGTAGCCTGCAAAGCTTTTTTTTGCGCATGAGTACCAGGTGCACTGAACGCTGTTCTGGCCGTACATTTTCAGGAAGATGGCTGAAACGTCAGAATCTTCGACGCCAAGTTCAGTTCTCTTTTCCTGGCTCAGGAAGCGGAGCGGGCTGTAGGTGACGGTAACGGCGTCCTGTCCTGCAGCGGGTACAAAGTGGCGTGCTTTCGGGGCTGCTGCGGCATCCCGGTATGGATAGAGCAGAACGCCTGTTGCTGCCGATTGCGCGAGATATTTCGTTGACGAAAGCTGGCTCGTGAAAAAACTGAAGGCGTTGCTGATCTGCAAATCCTTCGTCTTTTCATCCTCAAACTCATTCTGAATGCGGATGAGTTCAGCGAGTTCTTTAAGGCAGCGGCCAAGCACGTTGTTTGCCTGCTCAGTGAAACCTTCTTCGTTGAAGAAGTCTCCCCGGAATGCGAAATAGCTTTCTTCAATGTCTTTGAAGGTTTTTGCCCGCGAGATGTTTTCAAGACGCAGCTTCAGCTTGTCATAGAATGTGCTGAGCCGTTCTTCCGTCCGGGATTCAGCCTTGAGCGCATCCTTCCAGACATCGAACAATTTGCCGTCTTTTTCAAACGAACAGATGCACGAGTTCTTTATGCCGAAGTTGATGAGCTCCATGTTGAGCTGCTTTTCCTTCCACGGAAGGTCATTGTTTAAAAGAAGGTCTTTCACTGCCTCGAATGAAAAGTTTGAGGAAACGCATTCCTGAATCTGCGGAAAAAGCATGCCTGCTCCGCGCGAAGTCAGCGGCTGTGCGATGCGGCTTTTCACCGGGATTGAGTACAGGGCGAGTTCGCGCTCAATGTACGGAAGCAGCAGTCCGTCCCTGTCAATGCTGACGGCCATATCCTCGTACGGAATGCCGTCTTCTTCGTGAGCGCGCTTTATTTCCAGTACGAGTGCATGCAGTTCTGCCCTGCTGTTGTCAAACGTGCGGATTTTGTGTGCGGAGCCGGATGCATCATCTGCCTGCGGTGTGCTGCTGGTGTCTGAAAGCGGCGCAACGTCATCCGCTTTCACGAGCGTGATGTTTTCGCTTTCTGAAAGCAGATCCTGATACTCGGCGAAGTCTTCAAGAATCTCCGGATAGAAAATGATGTATCTGTTTCCGCGTGCGTCAAACGGAGGCGTTTCCCATGCAGGGTCGAACAGTTTTTTCTCTTCAAGAAAGGCTCTGTACGCTTCATACAGGCGTTCAAGGTCGACGTCTTCCGGATCAGCGGGCGCCGCCTTCTGTTTTTCCTTCCAGAGGGCGAGCTGTGGCAGCAGGCTTGAAATCCAGTCAGTAAAACTGGAGGCATTATCTGCATACTCCGGATTTATGAGTGAAGTGAACAGCGGAGAGCCTGCTGCAGTCCGTTCTGCGTTTTCAGCAATGAGTCTGGCGGCGAACAGCTTACGTAACTGGGACGGAATGCTTGTCTTATCCTGCTTCTGTGACCGGATGGAACTTCCCTTGAATGTATCCCAGGCGGTAAAGCGTTCAAGTGCAATTGTTCCCGTTCCGAGCGAATCGAGAAGCGCATCTGCCCAGGAGTCAGCGGCAATCTGTGTCGGGAAGACAAAAAAAGCAGATGAATCGGAAATGTTTTCTGTAAGGATTTGTAAAACTGTTTTGGCCATATCTTTATTATAGAAGATAAGGCGCTCATTGGCAAAAAAAAGTGCGGCCTTTTTACGAGCCGCACATCTTTTAGAACATGTTCTTCAAATCGCTGAACTGGTCGATTTTCGCGAAGTATGCTTCCGGTTTTCCGAAACCGTACGAAGCCCAGATGAACTTGACGCCTGCTTTTGTACACGCTTCGTAGTCGCCCTGCGTGTCGCCGACGTAATACACTTCATCAATGTTGTTGCGTTCAATAAGAAGACGGATGTTCTCAGCCTTTCCAAGCCCTGAATGGCCGAAGCACTCAAAGTCTCTGATGCAGTCGGTGATGCCGTTCTTCTTCATGGTAAGCTCAATGTAGCCATCCTGACAGTTGCTGACAATGAAGAAATCAACTTTGTCCTTCATCTCGCGGATTGTCTCAACGACTCCCGGATACGTGATGTTCTCTGTGTTTTCCTCAACGGCGATGTGCTCGTGGTAGCAGCATTTCTTGAGGAGGTCAGCCTTCTTTTCTGCATCAAGAGTTGGCCACATGCTGTCGGCGATGGCATCCATCGTCTTGCCGAACTCTTTTTTCAGACGGTCAGCTGTAACAACAGGAAGGTCGAGTCCTTCAAGTTGAATCGCCTTGTTCCATCCGCCTGCGACGACACCGGTCGTATCCCACAGGGTTCCGTCAATATCAAGAAGAATTGCCGTCTTTTTCATAGTCTTTCCTTTTCCGAAAAATGTACGGAATGATGTTATTATGCTCTGATGCTCCACATCCTTAGGTTCGAAATGCATGATGTTGAAAGCAAGCTGCTGCAGGAACCCTGACGCGACAGGCGAAATGATTGTTCCAATGCCGACAGAGCTTTTGCCGCCAAGCAGCAGTCCGAGAATGAGGACAGCAAGCAGGATGATGCCATATACGGCACCCATCGGGACTTTAGGCATCCTGCGTCCGAGCGTTATCTGGAAGCTGTCGCGCGGCCCGCAGCATAAGCCGCTTTTCATGTAGAAATATTGTGACCATCCCATGATGAAGAACGCTACAAGCAGCATGATGAGACCGGAAACAATAGATGTACATTTGGGGATAAGATCAAGCCAGTTCAGAAGATCGACGGTTTTTCCGACAACAACTGCATCAAGCAGCGTACCTATTCCGATTTTCTCGCCCATGGCTACATCTACGACGATGAGGACGAGTGCTATCAGGATGGAGGCGTTACCATACAGGATGTGGAGTGAACCGGAAACACCGAAACAGAGAACGCTCCATGGATCAACGCCGATGTTTGCCTGAATGGTGAGGTAGATGCCAAAGCCAAAGAGCATAAGGCCAAAGGCTGCAGAAACAGTGTTCAGCAGGATGTTTTTTGTGCTGTCATTTTTACGCATACATTATAAATATACTGAAATGAGGCGGAAGGGTAAACATGGCGAATGGAAGCAGGCGGATGAGCAGGGGATGCAGGATGTGTAACTGGTATTTAGTAATAGATGATTTCGAACGGCCCGAGCGGAATGAAGTGCGCTTTCGTGTACGCTGCCTTCGCGCTTGTGTTTGCTTCCTTTACGAACAGCGCTGTCCGCTTTCCTTCGGCGCCTGCCAATCGCGCAAGCTGTTCCACTAGAAAAGCTGCACAGCCCCTGTTTCTGAACTCGGGTCGTGTGTAGACGCCGCCGAGCTGCCACCATTTGAGCCCGATCGCGTTCGTCCCTGCTTTTGCCGCGAACTGCGCGTCCGCTTTCAGGCCGATAATGTGCTGGGTACGCAGGTTTTTACGCAGTGTCAGGCGGCTGAAGTCTTCGTTCCATTCATCGCCGGGTTGCAGCACTTCCACAAGGTCATATTCTTTCTGAAGCGGCAGCAGTGCCTCAGTGTCGTCTTCAGTGCACCGTGTCAGTGTGAAACCGGCTGGTACTGGTGCAGGTGATGAAACGCCAGGTTTCATCTGCGTTTCAGGCTGGGGGACGCCGTTCCATGTCATGAGCTGATAGTGAATGGCGGCGCGTGACTTCTTTTTCGTACAGTTCCTGATAAACTCACTGCCCCGTTCCTCACCGAGAATGCAGTAAAGCGGAATCTGGCGGAGGGCGCCGAGAAGGTCCCGTGCAATGGATGTGCGCAGTTCTTCATCAGCGTATACTTCATCGCCTATGTGATGCAGGACGAGGCCGTTTTCTGAAAGGCAGACGACGGCAACGATGTGTTCTTTCCGAGAGCGGCGGAACAGATAATAGACGAACTGGTCTTCCGGCATGCGGAGTTTTGTGCCGTCTGTCAGGTGGCTCATCAGGGCTATGGAGCGCTCTTCATGCAATCCGATGAAGGCGGCCGCTTCTTCAAGCGTGTCTGGTGTAAGCTCCCTGACAAACATAATCAGTCCTCAATGGTGACGGGCAGAACGCCCAGAGCGGGAATCTCGCCTGCAAGAACAGCAGCGGCTGCCTTGAAGGAGTAATCTGAGTAACTGTAGGCATACAGAATCGTCTCCGCAAAGTCTAGTGAAAGCGTGAACTTGGGCGACAGTATGGATATGATGATGACCTTTTTCCCGCAGTCTCTGAGAGTGCGTGCAAGCGCCTCGCTTTCTTCATTTGCGACACAGAAAATGATGGTGTCGTATTTTCTTGCGGTGGCGGGCAGTGTCTGCTTGTATTCAGCCAGCTGACCTGCTGTCATTGAGTATTTGTAAGAGTAGAAGTCTGCATCTGGATAGCGCTTGTAGAATTCGTCGCCGTACTTGATGAACTGTCCGCAGATGAGCACTTTTTCCTGTGAGGCCATTTCAGTCGTGTACGGAAACAGATCTGCTTTAGTAACGCTTATGGAACGCAGCGCCTGCTGGGTATAAAACTCAACACCATCCGGGTCGGGTATCTTTTCTGAAAGTGTTGATGAGTCAGGATACAGCGCGGCTGCGTTGCCGCTCTTGAAGTAGTCGAGTTTTGTCCTGATGACGCGACAGGCAGCTTCTTTAACTATGTCATGGAACTCTTCGTCTTCCTGCATCAGGCGGAAGTTCTTTGTCCAGGCAGCGTCATTGGGAGGAACCGGTTCTGCAAAAAGAACGATGTCATTGCCTGCCCTGAGTGACATCTGAACGGCACTGGAAAGCGTTCCTGCCCAGGAGGTAGCTCCAATCATGGTCATGTCATCAGTTATGATGAGGCCTTCAAAGCCCATCTCGTTTCTGAGAATATCGGTCAGGAAGTATTTGCTTAAAGAAGCAGGTTCTCCGTTTCCGGTAATCTGCGGGAAGTTCAGGTGTCCGCTCATGATTGCGGGAATGCCTGCTTCAATGACTGTCTTGAAAGGAACAATCTCGCGTTCGTTCAGTGTCTGTTCATCAATATGTATGACGGGCAGTTTTCCGTGTGAGTCATCGCTTGTATCGCCGTGTCCGGGAAAGTGCTTTGCGGTGGCAATGACGCCTGCGTCAAGACTGCCCTGCATGAAACTTGCACCAAGAATACCCGCTGTTTCAGGATCTTCTCCGAACGAGCGCGGCCCGATGACGCTTGATTCAATCTGCGTGTACAGGTCAAGCGTTGGGGCGAAGTTCATGTTTATGCCGAGAGCCGCCATTTCACGACCGATATAGTAGCCTGTGTAATATGCGTCAACGGGAAGTGCGCCAGCGCCAATGGCAAGGTTACCAGGTGTGTCACTTGTTTCGCCTTTTACGTGACGGATCCATCCGCCTTCCTGGTCTGTGGCGACAAAAAGAGGAATCTTGAAGCGTGTCGCCTGTGCGCGTTCCTGATAATACTTTATTGCATCTGCAAGAATTTCAAGATTGTCTGAATTCCAGCCAAATACCTTGATGCTGCCGGCTGCGCGTTCATCAATCCACGTGGTGAGCTGAGCGGAAGGTTCCTGCCCAGGCCAGCAGAGCATGTACGTCTGTGCAAGAAGCTCTGTGTCTGTCATGCGGTTTACAAGGGCTGTGGCAAGCTCATCTGCCGGATAATCACTCCAGAAGTTCAGGTCTTCCGGATAGCCGTCGGATTGCAGGCTGATCGTTGTTGTGCTGCCTGTGCTGGTATTTCCCTGTGAAGCAAAAAGGGATGAGGTAAAGATGGCTGCCGCTGCAATAATGATAACTGCACAGGCGGCTGTAAGTCTACGCATCCGGCGTGTCATATCAGACATACGCCTCATTCTTTATGGTGCGGATATACTGGCCTGCGCTGTATGCGGCAGTAGCGCCGTCTGCTGTTGCCGTAACAATCTGGCGGAACGGCTTTGCGCGGATATCACCGGCGCAGAACATGCCTTTTATGGAAGTTTCCATGTTGTAGTTCGTAATGATGTATCCTTTGTCGTCTTTCCGGAGCATTTCCACAAGCTCTGTGCGCGGCTTCATGCCGACAAACTCGAAGATTCCGTCCATCTGCATTTCGCGTGTTTCGCCGGTTCTAGTATCAGCAAGTACGACAGAGTCCACTTTTGAAACGCCCTTGATTTCCTTTACCTGCGTGAAGAACTGAACGGTGATGTTCTTGTTGCTGAGAACGCGTTCGGCGACGGCTTTCTGAGCACGAAGGCTGCCACGGCGGTGAACGAGCGTGACGTACGGTGACAGTGTTGAGAGGTATGTTGCCTCGTCGCAGGCAGAATCTCCACCGCCGACGACGAGAATGCGCTTATTCTTGAAGAACGGGCCGTCGCAGGTTGCGCACCAGGAAACACCACGGCCGGCGAACTTGTCTTCGCCTGGTACGCCGAGACGGGAGTGCTCTGCGCCTGTCGCAATGAGCAGGGCCCAGCTGGAGAGCCGGCCTGACTCTGTTTCAAGGACAAACTTCTGACCTATCTTATCGATGGACGTGACTGTTGAACGCAGAATGGACGCGCCGAATTCCTGAGCCTGTTCCCTCATGCTTTCGACAAATGCTGCTCCATCCACTGCGGGATAAACGCCCGGGTAGTTTTCAAGCTTGTTGATGTTCAGCGCCTGACCGCCGGTAGTTCCGTTTTCAATGACAAGAACTGAAAGATTTGAACGTGCTGCATACTGGGCGGCAGAAAGACCGGCAGGCCCAGCTCCGATTATGATGAAGTCGTAGAATGCGTTTTCCATAATGTATCTATTGTAACTGTTTTGTGCTGTTTAGACTAGACAAAGAAATCTGATTTTGCTATAGTGTAACAACCATGGCGCCATGCCCAAGCGGTAAGGGAGCGGTCTGCAAAACCGTTATGCATCAGTTCGATTCTGATTGGCGCCTTCAAAAAAGACGGCTTTTTTAAGCCGTCTTTTTTTTCCGGATTGTCCAGCCAAGCTGCAGTCCGTTAAAATATACCGGGCTGAGTAATCTTCCTGATTGCTCAGCCCGAACTTCTTTTAAATGCTGATGGCGCCTCTTCTGGAAGCGGGCTAAAGCCAGTTCTTCAGGATTTCACATGCGGCGTTCTTCTCTTCCTCATCTGCAAAGCCGACATAGATAATCCCTGTATCTTCCGTTACAACCTTAAGAGAGCGGCGGTAAATCTCATCCTGCGGCTCCTGATCTTCATCCGTTTCATAATCAAAGGTTGGAAAAGAAGCGATGTTTTCTTTTTTAAGCAGACGGCCGTCAACGATAAGCGCGTTGTCCCAGACGCCGCTGAGCATGCCGTAGTTTCTTTCGCGCGTCACGATGATGGCGGCAAGAACTGCAGTTGCGCACAGAATGACTTCAACGTAAAAGTCGAACGTCCTGAGCCAGAGCGCGGCTATGAAAAGCGGAACAAGCACGACGGCAACCCAGAAAACGGGCGTTGTCTTGCGGGTAAGTTCGAGCTGACAGGTGCCGAGGCTTTCCTGGAGCTTCTTCTTGCGGATGTTCATTGTTGCGAAAATATACGCTGAAATTGCGAGCGCTGCGATGCGTATGATGATTCTTACTGTCATGCCTTAAATGTACTAAATGCAGACGGATTAGGCAACCTTGCAATAATGCCATATTTTATTTATTGTTAGGACGGGTAACACAAAATCAAGCCTCGTGTGTTACATATTTCGAACAGGAAATAATGCGCAATGAAAACTGAAAATGCTGAAGTTACCATGGATGACTTTGGCCGGCTGTATGAAACTTATGGACCAATGGTACTGAGACGGTGCCGCTTCATGCTTAAGGATGAAGAGAAGGCGCTTGATGCCATGCAGGATGTATTCGTCCGCATTCTTGAAAGAAGAACGCAGATGAGTTCCGTGTGCTCAAGCCTCTTTTACACTGTCGCAACTCGTGTCTGCCTGAATAAGATCCGGTCAGACAAGCTCCGCTCTGGACCTGATTTCGACGCAGTGATGTACGAAATCGCTGATAACCAGACAGCATTCCATGAGGATGTGATTGACGGCCGCGCAGTTTTGGAAAGCATTTTTTCAGAAACAAAGGAAGATACCCGTGAGATGGCAATTCTTCATTTTGTAGACGGGTACACTCTTGAAGAAACTGCACAGAAAATGAACATGTCAGTTTCTGGCGTTCGCAAGCGCTTTTCTGTTTTGAAAGAGAAAGCTAAACGGCTGTAGGAGGCAGATGTTATCATGGCAAGAAAACAGTTAATCCTTGAGCAGATTAACGCAGGTGAGATTCCTGCAAACGAATATAAGGAAGCAGACAGAAATGAGCGTCTTTCAGAACTTAAGGCTTCAGACCGCGAGATTCTGTCAAAGTATTCTGCTGATGACATGCAGAAACTTGTTGCTGCTAAGCTTGCTGCTCGCGCTACAGCCCCAAGACAGGCTGATTTTGCCGACGCTGCCTTGAATGCAGCAGAACGCAAGCCTCAGGAAGTTCGCGTTGTCCACTTCCCAACCCAGCGCATCATGAAGTTCGCCGCAGCCGCTGCAGTGCTCTGTCTTGCAGTCATGATTCCGCTTTTTGTGAAGAACAGCGGTGCTGCAGCCGGGACTGATGCTGCTGCAGCAGCGGGCGTGACGCTTGAAGCTGCTTCATCTACGGAACGTGCAAAAGGCGTCGGACCACGTATGCACATTTACCGCAAAGAAGGAGATGCTGCTGTCCGTCTTGAGAACCGCACGCATGTTGAGGAAGGCGATATCCTGCAGATTTCATATGTAGCGTCAGGAGCAAAGTACGGTTTCATCCTTTCCATTGATGGTAACGGCTGTGTTTCCCAGCATTATCCTGATTATGGAGATGCTGCTGCTCCGCTTTCATCTGAAGGCGAAATAGCACTTGATTTTTCCTACAGGCTTGACGATGCGCCTTCTTTCGAGCGCTTCCTGCTGATTACGGCAGACAGTCAGTTCAGCATCAGGGAAGTTGAGCAGGCCGTCAGTTCTTTCCAGAACGCAGACCGCGCCATGACCGAAGATTTTTCAAATTATGTCCCGAAAAATGCGGACATTACAGACATACTTCTTTTGAAATAGGACCGGGAGAGTTTATATATGAAGGTTACAAAGAAATTGATTGCATGTGCTGCGATGGCGCTGCTTTTTGCAGCTGCACTTGTGGCTCAGAATGCAGAAGGTTCGATTGAGCGTTACGCTCTTTACGTTGCATCAAACAAAGGTGGAGAAGGACGCGAGACTCTGCGTTATGCAGGAAGCGATGCCCAGACACTTGCTGATACCATGATTGAGATTGGTGGTGTAAAGAAGCAGAACAGCTTCATTCTTGTAGACTCTTCAAAGGATGAAATTGACGGTGCCCTCGACAACATCACCTCAATTATCGAACGCAATGCAAAGAATGCGAAGCGCACAGAGTTCCTGTTCTACTATTCAGGACATTCTGATGAAGACGCACTGCTTCTTGGCAACGAGTCTTACAATTACTCTGAGCTTAAGGCAGCAATCACTGCAGTTCCAAGCGATGTTCACGTCGTCATGCTTGACTCCTGCTTCTCAGGAAACTTCATCAGGGCGAAGGGCGGTTCACGCGAAAAGTCCTTCCTTGTAGATGATTCTGCAATTGTCCAGGGACATGCGTACTTCTCATCAAGCTCAGAAAGCGAGGCTTCCCAGGAATCAGACACAATCGGCGCCTCATACTTCACGCATTCAATTGTTACCGGCCTTCGCGGTGCAGCTGACACATCCGGAGACGACAAGGTTTCACTGAATGAGCTGTACTATTACGCGTTCAACGATACGCTTTCTCAGACTGAGACAAGCCAGATCGGCGCACAGCATCCGTCTTACAACATTACGATGGTTGGCTCCGGAGACCTTATCCTGACAGACATTTCTGTTGCAGACTCAGTTCTGGCACTTCCTGCAGGAGCTTCAGGACAGTTCCTTGTAAGAAATCTTGAGGGTAAGCTGGTTTCTGAAATCAACAAGGCTGCTGGCAGTGCAATGTCAATTGCGCTTCCTGTCGGCATGTATCAGGTAACGGTCATCAGCGGTTCAACAACAAGTCAGGCAACAGTGCAGCTGAGCAGAGGAAAAACAACAATGCTCAGCACTTCAGGAATGCAGCAGATCCAGCAGACGGTCGGTGTGGCACGCGGACCGGGATCTGTACCGGCAACTTCCGCAACTGCTGGCCGTGCATATGGTTATGAAGGTGAGTACAGCGAATACAACGACCCGTATTACCAGGGAACGCCTTCTTCGTACATCCCTGAAACTCCGGTATATGGCGAAGTTCCTCAGACTTATGTGAACTATCAGCCGTTTGTCCTGAGCTTTGTTCCGGGAATCAACCTTCCATCTCCGGGAATGAATGCAAACATCGTCTTCAGTCCATTCATGGCAGAGCAGGATAATATCATGGGAATGCAGTTTTCTGGTTTTATGAACATGGTCAACAATTCAATGGAAGGATTACAGACTGCTGGTTTCATGAATATTGTCCGTGGAAATGCAGAAGGCATTCAGACTGCCGGTTTCTCAAATGAAGTCAGGGGTAACTTTGAAGGTATTCAGACAGCAGGATTCATGAACGAAGTAAAGGGAGATGTTGACGGCATCCAGATTTCAGGATTCCTGAATTCAGCAAAAACAATAGACGGTGTTCAGATTGGACTGATTAACATTGCTGAGGAAAATAACGGTGTCGCATTAGGACTTCTGAACTTCATCGGAAACGGTATTCATGAGGTGGGTCTGTACTGGGATTTCCTTCCTGGAAAGAACCTGATGTGGTGTCAGTTCCAGACCGGAACACAGCATCTGTATATAACATGGCTTGCCGGTACTCGTGCAGACTTTGACGGAGATTTCGGAGTGTTTGGTTGTGGTGTAGGCTGGCGCTTTGGAAAGGGCGACCTGACGTTTGATCTTGAGTTCCTTTCCCGCTCAATCATTACATCAGATATAGCTTCCTACTACTTCTCAGACAGGTTCATCAATGATATAAAAGCCCTGGCAAAAGATGAAGGGCCAGATTCTCTTCCGGGAGAAGGCATGACATATCCGACACTTCGCGGAACACTGAATCTTGGTGAAAGAAACAAGTTTACCCTCTTCACTTCCTTCAATGCGGACCTGATGGTTGACGGATGGAACAATGCTGCTTTTGATATGTGGAACGGCAGTAAGGAATACAACAAGACAATTTTTGACAAAGAGTGTAAGATTAGGACAACATGGAGTTTCGGCTTCAAGTTCTAGGAGCTTTTTGTGTCAGATGTATTACACAACGGTCAGGTAGTCCTGACTGTTGAGTCAGCCGGCGAAGTCTATAAAGGCAGCCGGTTTGACTGGAACGGAACTGTCGTTAAGGCAAGCTACAAAGGATATGATATGCTGGGGTACGAGAAAGCACCCCTGCACAGAAAAGACGCCATCTATGGACGCGGCATGCATAACGAGTTCGGCATCCGCTCCTGCATAGGCTACAACGATGGCGACGGAAAGGGCGAAAGCGCCTGGTTTCCGAAGATTGGTACGGGTTGGCTTCTGAAAAACAGCGACCCGTACTTTTTCTATACTCAGTACGTTATTGATCCCATTACATTTGAAAAGGAAGTTCACGACGACAGGGCCGTGTATTTCTGCAAGTCAGGCACACGGAACGGCTACGGCTACGAGTACACAAAGACCATTTCCCTGAAAGAGTCTGGCTTCATCACCGAATACAAACTCGTTAACACAGGGGATAAACCGTTCGCCACTGATGAGTACGTGCATAATTTCCTGCAGCCGGGCGGTAACAGGATAAACGAAGCTGTTTCCCTACAGTTTCCGTGGACAGTCAGACGCGATGTCCTTTCAGATGCTTCAGACAAAGACCATATATTTGTCCGCGAGATGACGGGGCTTTCACTGACTGGCCGTCCGCGCGGAAAGCACGAGTTCTTTCTGGGCTCACTTACCGGTCAGGTACTTCCGTCAGAGGAAAGTCCGTATCCGGCCCGCTGGCTTCTGAAAGATGAACGGCTTCCGTTCAGCATGTCAGAGACCGGTAGCTTCCGGCTAGAGAAATGCGACGTCTGGGGACATAAGCGAACCATAAGCCCTGAGTTGTTCTTCTCTTTCAAGGCAGCGCCCGGCGAGACAGTCTCCTGGTCTCGTGAAATTGCGTTTACAGAAAACCTCTGATATACTTCAGGTACTATGCTAAGTTACCGCCACGCTTTTCATGCTGGCAACCACGCTGACATCCTCAAGCATGCATTACTGACACTCGCCCTGCAAAGCCTTCAGAAAAAGGATAAGCCATATACGCTTGTTGATACACACGCGGGCGCCGGGCTTTATGTGCTTGATGACGAGCGCGCTGAAAAGACTGGTGAGACAAAAGAAGGCATTGTACATCTGCTTGATGTTGCTGCGGCAGCTTCTGAGAGCGGATTGTCCGGGGCCTGGAAAGACGATGTTCCCGCGTCGCTCAAGCCGTACCTTGAACTTTGCCGCGGATACGCTGCACAGGGAAAGTATCCGGGGTCGCCTGAAATAATGGCACGGAACCTCCGTTCACAAGACAAACTCATGCTCATTGAGCTTCACAATACTGAAATAGACGTGCTCCGCGTCAACATGAAGAAAAGCATTCATGACGGCCGTCTGGGCATTCATCACAGGAACGCGTTCGAGGCTGTTGATGCGCTGTTACCTCCTGATCCGCGGCGGGGTCTGCTTCTTATGGACCCGAGCTACGAAGTGGACAGCGACTGGACAAACACAGCAGACGCGCTTGTAAAAACGCACCGCCGCTGGCCGGTCGGCGTTCTCTGCCTGTGGTATCCGCTGTTGCAGCACCGGGAAAGCGAGATTGCGCTTTTGAAAGCGTCGTTGCGCGAAGCCGCCGCTGCCACACCATCAAGCTTTCTGTGTGCGGAACTGCTTGTTGATTCGCCTGAAAGGGAAGCGGGCCTGTACGGGTCCGGCATGATGGTGATTAATCCGCCGTGGCATTTAGACGAACAGCTTAAGGAAATGCTTCCGTATCTGTCCCGCGTGCTTACTGAAAGCGGGGAAGCGGCCGGCCCTGGAAAAGGCAGTTGGTCCGTTGAACTGGAGGCAGTGTGACATCAGTTTGCAGAAAACGCTTCCAGCTTATCCATCCTCTGAGCATCATTCGTGTGTTTATTCTGTTTCTGATGCTTTTCTGCACTGTATCCGCTGATTCCCAATCAGGTCATCTGCCACTTACTGCTTCATCCCGTTTTACTGTCTCCATAGGACCTTCCATGCTCAAGGCATTTCAAAATGCGTATCCGGATGTTGAGTTCACCTCAGAATGGGATAATGAACTGTCTGACTGGCGCATTACGATGAACTACGAAGGAAGGACAATCCAGCTGTACTGGTGCGATGGCAGAATGTTGCCTCTTGAAAAGTTTGACTTGCAGGAAAAATACGATTCTCTGTTGTATGTCTATCCGTATTACATTCCTGATCCGGCAACTTTTTCTGATGAGAAGGTTCAGGAAATCCTGGATGAAACTTCGGTTGCAGTCAGGACAGCATCGTACGGAACGGGAACGTTCTTCTATGATTTCATCTATGATACGACAACACGAACCCGTGCGGACCGGCACATTGTAAAGACAACATTTCTTGGTAAGACGATTAATGTTCACGAAAAGCTCAAAAGTCTGCTGCAGGCAATAGAAAGAGACGTTAAATGGCTTGCTCAGTCTGATACAGAAGTGAATGCGTTTGTCACAAATCTTGACCGTTGTGATGGTTTCAACTGGCGTGAAATCGCTGATTCGGGCAATCGTTCCGTTCATTCGCTCGGCATAGCGGTTGATATCCTGCCCAAGGGATGGGGACAGAAGAACCTGTACTGGCAGTGGCGGCGCGATATTGCCGGAGACGCCTGGGTAACGACGCCGCTTTCACGCCGCTGGCTCATCCCTGATAAGGTGGTCGCGATTTTCGAAAAGTATGGATTTGTGTACGGGGCAAAGTGGAAAATCTGGGATAACATGCACATGGAATACAAGCCTGAGTTGCTTGAATACCGTTCCCTTTTAGAGTAGTATTTCCATACCAATTAAGTATTTTAGATTACGAGGTAATAATAAATGAAAGAACTTGAACCCGGCCAGCAGATTGAAACTGTTGTTGTGGCCGTAACAAACGACACCATTTTTCTTGATTTGAACACAAAGTCTGAAGGTGTTCTGAATGCTGCAGAGTTTGCGGATGATAACGGAAATGTAAGCGTAAAGGAAGGCGATAAGATAAAGGTCTATTTCGTCGGCTATCAGGGCGGCGAGATGCGTTTCACCACAAAGATAAGCGGTGAGAATGCCGCGAGCGAAATGCTTGAGAACGCTTACAAGAACCATATTCCTGTAGAAGGCAGCGTTGAAAAGGAAGTGAAGGGCGGCTACGAGGTTAAGATCGGCTCAACCCGTGCGTTCTGCCCGTACTCACAGATGGGCTTCCGTCAGAAGGAAGCTCCGGACGCTTACGTCGGCCGCCATCTGACATTCATGATTACAAAGTTTGAAGAAAAGGGACGCAACCTTATGGTGTCAAACCGCGCAATCGGAGAGGCGGCCTGGCAGCAGCAGCTGGAAGCGCTTAAGGGCAAGCTGAAGATTGGCGACAAGATTCATGGCGTCATTGAGTCACTGCAGAACTACGGCGCGTTCGTAAACATCGGCGGTTTCAGGGCGCTGCTTCCTGTTTCAGAAATCAGCCGCACACGCGTTTCAAAGGTTGAGGATGTGCTTTCCGTAGGCCAGGAAATTGACGCCGTCATTATCAAGATGGACTGGCAGAACGAGCGCGTTTCCCTCAGTATGAAAGAGCTTGAGGCTGACCCGTGGGATGAGATGGCAGACAAGTTCCCTGCTGGCACCAAGATTGAAGGAAAGATTTCACGCGTAGCAGACTTCGGCGTGTTCGTCGAGCTTGAGAAAGGCATTGACGGCCTCTTGCACGTTTCTGAAATGAAGAACGTGGAGCGCTCCACAAATCTCAGAAAACTGTACAAGGCAGGCGACACGCTCGCCGTCGTCGTAAAGGGCGTCGATGCAGCCGGTCACAGAATCAGCCTGATTCCGGGCACGCTGAGCGAGGAAGAGCAGACAACACAGGAGTACTTCGAAAGCCAGAAGGACGACGACGGAACGGACACCTACAATCCGTTCGCCGCACTCTTGAAGAAGAAATAAAAACTGACAGAAGCTGCCTTAACGGGCAGCTTTTTTATAATGTTCATAGATGGAAATGAACTCATCGCGGATTTTCAGGAACTCTTCTGTAAGAACCGGATCAAAGTGGGTGCCGCTGTTTTCACCGATAATCTGGATTGCTTCTTTATAACTCATCGGTTCTTTGTACACACGGGCGGAAACCAGGGCATCAAAGACATCTGCAATTGCCATGATGCGGGCACTTAACGGAATTGCATCACCTGCCAATCCATCCGGATATCCTGTTCCATCGTACTTTTCGTGATGACAGGATGCAACTTCCGTACTGATGCGGATGTAATCAGTATCGTCAAAATCGCCTAAAATTTCCTGGACAATCCTGCCGCCTTCAGAAGCGTGACATTTCATCTGAGAGAATTCTTCATCCGTTAATTTTGCGGGCTTTTTCAGGATGAGGTCTGAAACGACAATTTTTCCGATATCATGCATTGGAGCCGCTTTTTTCAGCAGTTCGATATAGTGTTCGTCAATGATATCCTTGAAAAGACCATCTTTAAGACACTGCCTTGCGAGAAGCTCAACGTAATCTCTTGTCCTGAGTACGTGTTCGCCTGTATCGGTATCACGGTTTTCAACAAGGTTTGAAAGGCTGATAATCGTGTGTTCCTGTATTTCAACGATGCGGTTTTCTTTCTTAGCCACTTCGTCAGCGTTCTTGTCACGTTCTTTTTCAAGGAAGAGGTTTGTGTTGATGAAGATTAATATGAACGAAAGTGCGTAGCCTATGCTTACCAGACTTATGCCGTAAAAAATGCCCTGAATGACCTGCATCAGGATGGGAAAGACAATGAAACTTGGTAAAGGAAACATTGCCACTTTAGACATGTATCTGAATCTTTCGACAAAGACACTTACCAGAGTGATATAAAGGATTATTTCAAGTATAACGGGAATGGTTGAAAAGAGTGGTCCCCGTGAGTAGATGTTGTTTTCATCAAAGGAAAAGAGTCCTTTTGAGATGGGATTTGTCAGAAGGACTCCATAATAGATTACCAGACAGGCAATGATGATTTTATTGCGTCCGTATTTATGCAGGTTACCGCCTGCGAAACTGGCAACATAATAAATGAAAGAAGCAATCAGGAAGAATGTACAACTGTAGTACACATACATTGCAATGGGATGAATGATGAAATATGACGGATGTGCTGCACCTGAAAAAAGCCAGGTGAATGAATCAGATATCTCCATCACAATGCTTGTGACAAGGGATGTGATGAACCACTTGTCAGCCTTTGACTTGTTTTTCCTGATGCACAGATAAATCAGGACAAGCATACTGATGGCAATACTGTACGCATTAAGGCCAATGTTCAGAGCTACGGAAGTCTGCTTAGAAATCATACTTCTCTTATTATAATGCTGTATATAGTAGTATTGCAATAATCAGTTTCAGGAAGACTGTTGCTTTTTACAGCGTTGCGGCAATCACAGCCTTGATGGTGTGCATGCGGTTTTCAGCTTCATCGAAAACTACCGACTGGTCGCATTCGAACACTTCGTCGCTTACTTCCATTTCCTTAATGCCGAACTTCTCGCCGATTTCCTTGCCAATCTTTGTCTTCATGTCGTGGAAAGACGGCAGGTCGTGCATGAAGATTGCGCTCTTCTTCGCTTTCTTCAGCACATCCATGGTGACGCGGTACGGTTCAAGGTCGTGAATGCGTTCTGCCCAGACCTCATCCGGCTCGCCCATGGAAACCCAGACGTCAGTGTAGAGCACGTCTGCGTCCTTTGCTGCTTCTTCAATGCTTTCGGTGAGCGTAATGCTTCCGCCGCTTTCCTTGCACCACGCTTCGCACTCAGCGAGCAGCGCTGCGTTCGGCATGTACGCTTTCGGGCCGCATGCAGTGAAGTTCAGACCGAGCTTTGAGCAGACGACGGCGAGCGAGTTGCCGATATTGTACCGGGCGTCGCCGAAGTAAACGAGTTTTACGCCTTTCAGCTTGCCGCAGTGTTCGCGTACAGTGAGCATATCCGCGAGCATCTGTGTCGGGTGGTATTCATTGGTAAGGCCGTTCCATACTGGAACACCTGCGTATTTTGCGAGTTCTTCAACAATTTCCTGTCCGAAGCCCCGGTACTCAATGCCTTCGTACATGCGGCCAAGAACGCGGGCAGTGTCGGCAATACTTTCCTTCTTGCCCATCTGTGAGCCTTCTGCCAGGTATGTTGTCTGAATGCCGAGGTCATGTGCGGCAACTTCAAAGGAGCAGCGGGTACGGGTACTTGTCTTTTCAAAAATGAGCGCGATGTTCTTTCCTGCGTGCATGTCAGTCAGCAGTGTGCCTGCCTTCTTCTTTGCCTTCAAATCGGCTGCCAGGTCGAGCAGATACAGGATTTCATCCGGTGTGAAGTCCTTGAGTGTGAGAAAGTTCCGTCCTTTGAGATTCATACGTGTCTCCTTTTTCGGTCCGCAGCATGCGGTTCGTCTTTTTTTATCAGAAAAAGAAATAATATACTGTGCAAACGAAAAAAACAACCCATTTTACCATAAGCGTTTTTGCTGTGGTATAATTCCGACTGTGGGGACTATGAAAAAAGCATCGGTGAATTCATCTGAAGACAGGATAAAAAACTTCATCGGCCATTGGCTTGAAATGTATACGCAGCGTCCTCCCATTGAGGAATTTGAGCCGTTACTGGCGGAAGATGCTGTCTGGGTTGGCCTTTTTCCAGATGAGTATGCCGATAACCGTGAAGGCATTCTGAAAGTCATTCAGAAAAAGCTTTCTGAAGAGACCACTCATTTCTTTACAGAACCGGAACTTGTAATCAGACAATATGGTGATGTCGCATCCTGTTTTGGAAAAATCAATATTTCCAGAAGTGAAGAGGAATACGATTTCGTTTCACTGCGTTTTACCGTGGAAGTTTGCGGAGTTGAAAGCGGCGAAATCAAGCTTTTAAGCATTCATTTTTCTTCACCGGACTATTTTTCTGATTCGCAGACCGAGGATGAACAGAAGAGTTCACCTGTCATCATTGAGCCAAAAACACTTTCTGAGTACGACCAGCTTGAGGAAAGCTTCAGGGTGGCCGCTGATCAGGAAGGTATTTTCGTCTGGATGATAGATCTTGAATCCATGTCACTGAATGTGTCATCAAGCATTGCACGTCTGTATGAGATAAACCTGAAACCGTTCGCAAGCCTTGCAGAGTTCTGTGAGCAGACTATTCAGCAGGATTACTGCCATCCGGATGATGTGTCAACGTACAGGCGCATGTTCAAGCTGCTGATTGACGGCGCAAGTAACATTACCTGTATTGTCCGCAGAAAGAACAGGATGAACAGGCAGTGGGACTGGCTCCGTATTTCATACAACCGCTCATCTTCTTTTGAAGATGGAAAGGGACGGCTCATTGGAAGTGCTACTGAAGTAAACAGCCTTATGAAGGCTCAGCAGAAGTACTACTCGTTCCTGAATTACCGCCTGTTTGCCCAGCGTGACGCACTCGCTTCGTTTACGGTCAGTCTTTCAAGAAACCTCTGTCTTGACTGCCGCTGTCACATTCCGCCGTTTGCTGAACTGGACCAGAGTAAGGGACTTGAGTATTTCTTTGAGCAGCTGGCAAATGATATTCCCGATGAAACGGACCGCTTACGCTTTAAATCTGTATTCAATACACAGTCCCTGATTGACCGCTTCCATGAAGGCGAGAATTCCATTCATTTTGAGTTCAGGTATTATCCTAAAACAGGACGGTCTGTCTGGCGGCGCAGTGATGTTGAGCTTCTGGAAAACCCTGATACGCATGATATTGAAGCGTTCATCTATACGTTTGATATTGATTATTCAAAAAACCAGCAGCTTGTTTCGCGGTATCTTATCAAGACGGATTATGAGTTCATCGGCCTTATCGATACGATAGACAAAAAGCTTATTACGTTCACGAACGGTCTGCAGGATGAGCTTCCCGAAGATTCGCGGATTGCAGATTATCAGACAGCTCTGTACCGTCTGCTCGACATTCCGCCTGATTCGGGCAATACATCAGAGGCATTTGAAGCTCTTACTCTTGAACGTATACAGGACGAACTCGTTGGAAAAGATTCATACGTCTATACGATGCAGACTTCGGATGAGATGAGCGGACGCAAGCTGCTGAAAGGCTGGAAATGCTTTTACATGGCGGAAGACCCGAACCTCATCATCATTACGTGTACGGATGTGACCGAGAACTTCGAAAATGAGCAGGCTCAGAAAGAACTGCTGACTATGGCGTTGCAGCAGGCTCAGCAGGCAACTATTGCAAAGAGCAGTTTCCTTTCAAATATGAGCCATGAAATCAGAACACCTCTGAATGCCATCATCGGTATGACGGCACTCGGCATTCAGGATGAGAATAAGAGCGGGCATGTTAAGGACTGTCTTGAAAAGATTGATGTTTCTGCAAAGTTCCTTCTGTCGCTTATCAATGACATTCTGGACATGTCCCGTATTGAAAGCGGCACGGCGATAATCAAGCATGAAAGGTTCTCGTCTTCTGAACTGATTGACGGCATTGATGTCATAAGCAAGTCCCAGGCTGCCACGAAGGGAATAACGTATGAGTCGCGCTTCCTGAATGCGGTTGATCCGGTGTATATCGGTGATCAGACCCGTCTGCAGCAGGTTCTCATCAATATTATTGGAAATGCAATCAAGTACACGCCGGCGGGCGGTTCAGTCACGCTGACGGTCGACAGGCAGAAAATCAACAATTCAGAAGCCATGCTGCGTTTTGTCATTGCGGATACGGGCATTGGCATAAGCAAGAACTTCCTTCCGCATATCTTTGAGCCGTTCAGACAGGAACATACGGGAACAACAACGGTTTATGGCGGAACAGGACTTGGACTTGCCATAAGCAAGAATATTGTTGAAATGATGGGCGGAACCATTACCGTTCAGAGTACTCAGGGAGCGGGAACGACGTTTTGTATCACCGTCATGCTTGGCATTGACTCATCCAAGTGTGATACAGAAGTAAAGCTTGAGGAGAAAAATGTTGAAGTTCAGCCTGAAGTGTTTGATTTCAGCGGAAAGCGCGTGCTTCTGTGCGAAGACCATCCTCTGAATATTGAAGTCGCCAAGCATATCCTTGAGCATGTAAACTTTACTGTTGATATAGCGGAAAACGGCGTTGTCGGGGTTGAGCAGTTCATGGACCATGGCGACGGCTGGTATTCCTGCATCCTCATGGATATACGCATGCCGCTCATGGATGGTCTTGCCGCTACCGAAAAGATCCGTGGTGCCCCGCTTCCGTATGCGAAGACTGTTCCTATTGTTGCAATGAGTGCGAACGCTTTTGCAGAGGATGTGGAAAAGTCGCTTTCAGCGGGCATGAACGCGCACCTTGCAAAGCCGATTGAGCCTGATGTCTTGTACAGTACGCTCAAACGCTATATAAAATAATCATGCTTCATATCGGATATCACGAATCATCTTCAGACGGCTACATGGCCATGGGAAACGAAGCTGTCTCTGTCGGCGCAGACACGTTCGCGTTCTTCACCAGAAACCCGCGTGGCGGCGCTGCAAAACCGCTCGACAAGGCAGATGCTGCATCTTTCTGTACGTTTGCCCGTGAACACGCCTTTGCGCCGCTGGTTGCGCATGCTCCCTACACGATGAACCCCTGCGCAGCTGATCCCGGACTCCGTGATTTTGCCCGCAACATGATGATAGACGACCTGAACCGGCTTTCCTATACGCCGGGCAACCTGTACAACTTCCATCCGGGCAGCCATGTAAAGCAGGGCGCGGATGTGGGTATTGCGCTTACAGCGGATATGCTTGCGGCCGTTTTCCGTGCTGTATCTGACATTTCAACAACCGTGCTCATTGAAACCATGGCAGGCAAAGGCTCTGAGATTGGCCGCACATTTGAGGAAGTGCGCGCCATCATTGACCGTGCCGAACAGTCGTTCGGTAAACCGCTGGACGGCCGGCTTGGTGTCTGCCTGGACACATGCCATGTCTGGGACGGCGGCTACGACATAGTGAATGATCTGGATGGCGTCATAACGCAGTTTGACAAAGTGATTGGTCTTGAAAGGCTTAAGGCCGTTCATCTTAATGACAGCATGAACGTCTTGGGCGCCCACAAGGACCGGCACCAGAAAATCGGTCAGGGCGAAATCGGCCTTGAAGCTCTGGTACGCGTCATAAATCACGCCGCTCTTAAGGACAAGCCGTTCATCCTGGAAACGCCGAACGAGCGCGCAGGCTACATCAGCGAGATTGCGCTTTTGAAGAGCCGGGTGCAGTGAGAAATCTTTACTGAGACTGCTTCTCCAGAGCGCGCTTACACAGGAAGAACGCCGGAATCAGGAACGCGATGGCTAAAATCCAGGCGAGTGGCGATGCAAAACATACTGCGATGAAGCCGAACGCAGGCACCAGGAATAAGCCGGTGAGCGCGCGGGCGACCATCTCAAGGACGCCGGATGTTACGGCGAGCTTAGAATAGCCCATGCCCTGAATCGAGAAGCGGATGATGTTCACCAGCGCGAGCGGGAAGTAGAAGCCGCTGTTCGCCATCAGGAAGTGGTGGATGTTCGTCAGGATTTCCTCGCCCGGGTTGCTTAGGAAAAGCAGGCCGAGTTTATCCCCGAAAAAGCAGTTGAACGCAAAAATCACGCATGAGTAGGCGAGACAGAGCAGGCTTGCGTCGCGCACGCCTGACCAGAGCCGGTCGAACTTTTTCGCGCCCGTGTTCTGGCCACTCCAGGTGCCCATCGTCGTTCCCATTGAATCAAAGACAATGCAGAAAACCATGTGAATCTTTATGGCAGCCGCGAACGCTGCGACAGCATCAGAGCCCAGCCCGTTTATTGAAGACTGCAGGATGACGCTTCCGATAGCGGTAATCGAGTACTGAAAGCCCATTGGAAGACCCATGTTGCAAAGCGGGCCGATATGCTGCGGACGGAACTTACGGTCATCCTTTGAAAGATGCAGGATCTCGAACTTCTTCCGCATATAGATGAAACACGCAATGCCTGACAGAAGCTGGGCGAGCACGGTAGCAATCGCCGCTCCCTGCACGCCGAGTCCGAAGACAAGAATAAACAGCAGGTCGAGCCCTATGTTGAGGACGGAAGAAATGATAAGGAAGATGAGCGGCGTGCGGCTGTCACCGACTGAGCGCAGTGTGTTGGCGAGCGTGTTGTACAGGAACGTTGCCGGAATGCCCGCGAATATGATGCGGATGTAGAGAACTGCGTCATCCACGATGTCGGGCGGTGTCATCATGAGAAGCAGAAGCGGCTTACAGAGAATGACGGTCAGTGTCGTCACGATGGCGGCAATCACAATGGAAAGCACGGCGTTCATGAAGAGGAACTGCCGCATCGTGCGGTAGTCTTTTGCGCCGAACTTCTGCGCAATAGGCAGTGCAAAACCGTTGGTGACGCCGTTGCAGAAGCCCAGAATCAGGAAGTTGACAGAGCCTGTGGAACCGACTGCCGCCAGCGCGCCCTTGCCCAGAATCTGGCCTACGATGACGGTATCCACAACATTGTACAGCTGCTGGAAAAGAAAGCCCATCATAACCGGCAGCGAAAAACTTAAGATGAGCGGCAGAGGCCTGCCCTCAGTCAAATCCTTAGTCATACGGCCAAAATACACCCGCGCGGGGTTTTGTGTAAAGCACACCTGCTCATCCGCTTGTTGAAGACACCGTGAAAAAATGGTAATGTATCTGCATATTTGCATATGGCTTTCAGAGAGGAACTGAAGGCACAAGGAGAATCAAATGACTTTTTACGATGAACTTGAGTGGCGCGGACTCATCAAGGATACCGCGGGTGAAGACATTAAGGACAAGATTAATTCCGGCAATGTCACTTTTTACTGGGGAACTGACCCGACTGCAGACAGCCTTCACCTTGGACACTATTCATCACTGGTAACGGCAAAGCGCTTTGCTAACGCCGGTCATCATCCGATTCTGCTCGTTGGTGGTTCAACAGGTCTTATTGGTGACCCGCGCCCGACTGCAGAACGCGAAATCATGGCAAAGGAAAAGCTTGAAAAGAACATGGCAGGCATCCGTGCACAGGTAGACAAGCTTTTTGATGGAAAGGCCGAAATCGTCAACAACTACGACTGGACAAAAGATTACACCTATCTCGACTTCCTCCGGGATATCGGCAAGTACATCAACGTAAGCTACATGCTCAACAAGGATATCATTGCACGCCGTCTTGAAACAGGTATTACATATGCAGAATTCTCTTATACCCTGCTTCAGGGCTACGACTTCCTGTGGCTCTACCGCAACAAGAACTGCATCATGCAGGCTGAGGGTGCTGACCAGTGGGGTAACATCACCACAGGTATCGAGCTCATCCGCAAGATTGAGGGCAAGGAAGCATACGGCTTCACGATGCCGCTCGTTCTCGACAAGTACGGCAACAAGTTCGGCAAGTCAGCAGGAAACGCTCTCTGGCTCGACCTCAACAAGACATCAAGCTACGAACTGTACCAGTACCTGGTCAACGTAGATGACAGCATGGTTATTTCTTACCTCAAGATCTTCACCTTCCTTACACCGGATGAAATCATGGAACTTGAGAAGAAGAACGCCGAGCACCCGGAACTGCGTGAGGCTCACAAGGCTCTTGCACGCGAAATCATCACCGATCTGCACGGAGCCGCCGAGTACGAGAAGGCTGTTGCAATCAGCGAGGCACTGTTCAAGGGCGACATCAAGAAGCTGTCACTCAAGGACATTGAGGTTGGTTTCCGCGACGTTCCGACTGTTGAAATGGCTGAGGAAGCAACAATCATGGACGTCATGGTCATCAACAAGATTGTCTCAAGCAAGCGCGAAGGCCGTGAGTTCCTGGCAGCAGGTACCATCAGCCTGAACGGCGACAAGATCAGCGACGAGAACTTCATGGTTACAAAGGATATCACCATTGAAGGAAAGGTTATCGTCCTGCGCCGCGGAAAGAAGAAGAACTACATCCTGAAGTTCTAAACGGATTGGGGATATCCCCCGACTGATAAACAGAAAGCAGTGTGTTATACTGAAATCATGAAGAAGATTATATTTGCTTTACTGATTTTGGTTTGCGCACTGCTTTTTTCTTGCGCTACAGACAGCGGCTCTGATATCGCTGTGGAAAACGGAACTCCACACGTTATTGCCGGCGGCCCTGAAGCCGCAACGGCTGGAAAAACTGCTGCCTCTGCTTCATCCCTTATTTCAAATCCCGTATATGCGAAATGGGTTGCTGAATATGAAGTTGCCGGTAATCCTTCCTTTTTTGGAAAGCCGCTTATTGTTGACAACGCCGCATTTGCTGATATTCCTGCTGATGTAAGGACACGCAAGGAAAAGGCAGAGGCTCTGGCAGATCAGAACCGTTTTCTTGATGCCTGGTATGCATACGGTGAAGATGACAGCGAATACATTGTCGCGCTGAAAATCCTCCATGCCATTGATTGCTTTACTGACACAATCATGAATCAGATGTTCGTTTTCACCAACCTTGCACCTGACCAGGATTTGAATGAGTACCGTGAAAACCCTTCACAGAAAGGTGAGAAGGTTTTCTGGGATCCTGTTGAAGCTGCTGAAACGTATGTTGCTGAAAACTGTAACGGCGTCATGCCGCATATCCTTGAGATGGCACTGGCCTGCTATTATGAATGTTCTGCATTTGAATTCGGTGATGACTGGTTCATGGATATGGAAGATACGTATGAACTTTCTGTCGAGTACTTCAAGAAAACCATTGTTGCCGGTGTGTATAACGACTATGCCCTGTATCGCAGCATAGATTCATTCCTTTCAGCCGGTTACATCAGCGAGGCTCTTGAAGTCATCCATTGTCTTGAACTCAGTCAGCCTGACTACAGTTATCATTACTATCAGGAAGCGCTGGCCTACATGTACATGGGTGAGTATCAGAAAGCCAAGTCCTGTGCTGCAAAAGCCGTTCTGTTAAGTCAGATTCCGACGGATGCTGCTGCAGGTGCACAGATTTTTGCAGATGCTTTCATGTATGATAATCAGGATATAAACAGTGCGCTTGCTGTTATTGAAGCGGCAAAACCATACATGCTGGATGAATACTATGAGTACAATGTATTCAAAGCTCTGGATATCATGCTGTATGGAAATCAGATGGGAAAACACTCATATAATGAAGACATTATCAGGGAACTGACAGATGCTTTTGCCTACGAACCGCATGATGATGATTATCTGTGGAGTCTGACAGATCTCTTTTACAGTTATGAATGTCCTGAAATAGGTATTCGATGGATGGTATCCATTCTCCCGGACTGGAAGGAAGATAATCTTGCATCTGGAAGACTCAATTTTGAACTGGGCCAGCTGTATGTGCAGGTAGGTGACTGGCAGAAGGCGCTTGAATGCTTTACCAATGCAGAAGTTCAGCTTAAGGCAGCCGGTGTGTATGACACAGCAACAAGCAACATCCCCTACTATCAGAATGTGTGTCGGGAGCAGATGCTCAGTCAGCCACAGAAGAACAAGATATAATCCGTCAGGAGTATTTCATGAAGAGGGCGTTTTTCCTGCTCTGTTTCACTGTGTTCTGTCTGGAAAGCCTGTTTTCCCAGAACTATGGTGTAGACATTCCGACGTTTGAGTACCGGGGAACATTCGAGTGTGGCCGTCAGCCAAAACAGGTACTTTTCTCTCCGGACAGCCGCTATATCGTACTGCCGCTTCTGGATGGTGATGGCTTTGACATTTTCGATGTGCAGAACGAACGGATGACAAGACAGCACGTCGTCTGTCCTGAATCTGAGAAGACCGGCTATGCAGAAGGCCTTTTCATTCCAGAAAAGAATGCGTTCCTCGTTTCCCAGATGACGACGGGAACGCTGTATGAATACTCGTATCCGGGCTTTGAATACCGCCGCGCAATTCCGACAGGAGGCAACTGGTCAAAGTTCATCGCCTGGTCAGCGGAAACAGGCATGCTCGCTGTGTCGAACTGGATTTCAAATGACGTGTCTCTCATCGACTACGAAACGGGAACGCTTGTCCGGAAGCTTAAGACAGGGCAGGCGCCGCGCGGTTTGTGGTTCCTTGAAGAGGGTCGTGAAATCATTAGTTTGAGTTTTGAAGGCGGCGTCATTGAAAAGTTTGACTGTAGCACGGGAAAACGGCTCAACGTCATCAGCATTCAGAACGCGGCTATGCGCCATATTGTGGTGAACCGCGCTGAGACTAAGGCTTACATAAGCGACATGTATTACCGCTCCGTGTACGTGGTCGATCTTGCGACGTTCAAGATTGAAAAGACGGTGAAAGTCTTCAACAATCCGAACACGATAGATTTGATAAAAGACCGCTGGCTCTGCGTGTCATGCCGCGGACCGAACAATCCTGAAGACTACACGCTCAGAAGCCCCAAAGACGGCAAGATTTATGTGTTCGACACGGTGGATATGTCTGAGTACTTTATCATTGACGGCGGTAACCAGCCTACGGGGCTCGATGTTTCGCCCGATGACCGGTACCTGTGCTTCTCGAATTTCCAGGACGACAACATAGAGCTGTATAATCTCTGGCAGCGGTGGGGCGATTAGCTCCGTACAGATTCATCCTGTTTTTTTAGTTTGCGCATTCCACAAATCCCCTTTATAATTTTACATAAAGTTATATATCAGGAGTAAAATTGTGGAAAAGAAAAAACTCTCTCTCGGGGGAAAGATTCTCATCGCCCTCATCCTTTCAATTGTAGTCGGACTTCTTTTCATGAAGAACCCGACCTTCGCGACTGAGTACATTAAGCCACTTGGAACAATCTTTCTGAACCTGCTTAAGTTCATCGTTGTTCCAGTTGTTCTGTTCTCAATCATGGCCGGCATCATCTCCATGAAGGATGTCAGGAAAGTCGGTTCTGTCGGTATTACGGCGCTTGTTTATTACATGGTAACAACGCTGTTCGCTGTAACAATCGGTCTGATTGGTGCAAACATCTTCAAGGGAACGTTCCCTGCAATTGCAACGACGGATTTGAGCTACACCCAGAGTGCATCAACAAACTTTATGCAGACGCTTGTAGACATTTTCCCGTCAAACTTCATTAACCCGCTTTCAAATGCAACAATGCTTCAGGTTATCGTTATGGCTATCCTGGTAGGCTTTGCAATTCTGCTGCTCGGCGAAAAGGCAGAGAAGACCATTGAAGGCGTAAACCGCTGGAATGACGTTTTCGTCAAGGCTATGGATATGATCCTGCAGCTTTCTCCATACGGTGTCTTCTGTCTGCTCACTCCGGTCATTGCAACTAACGGACCTCAGATTATCGGCTCGCTCGCAAAGGTTATTGGCGTTGCATACCTGTGCTACGTCGTCCACGCCCTCATCGTATACTCACTGACCGTAAGCACGCTCGGTGGCGTTTCACCGTGGAAGTTCTTCAAGGGAATGGCTCCTGCAATGATTTTCGCTTTCTCAAGTGCTTCTTCTGTCGGAACCCTTCCTATCAACAAGGGTTGTGCAGAAAAGCTTGGTGCTGACAAAGACGTTACATCATTCGTCCTGCCGCTCGGTGCGACAATCAACATGGATGGTACGGCTATCTATCAGGGTGTGTGCGCTGTCTTCATCGCATGCTGCTACGGCATTGACCTGACACTCGGCCAGATGATCACCATCATTGCAACAGCAACACTTGCTTCAATCGGTACTGCAGGTGTTCCTGGCGCCGGTATGGTCATGCTCGCCATGGTTCTGACATCAGTCGGTCTTCCAGTCGACGGTATCGCAATCGTTGCTGGCGTTGACCGCATCTTTGATATGGGACGCACAACGCTGAACATCACTGGTGACTCAGCTTGCTCCATCATCGTAAGTAATCTGCAGAGAAAGCGCGAAGCACGCAAGGCTGCAAAAGCTAAATAAGCACGTGCTTTCATAAGCAACGGAGCGTGCACGGGGCCGCAGCTGATAAATTTGTTTTTTCAGAAAAGTAGGCACATTTTCCTGTCAAAAGCGAAAATGTGCCTATGTCATTTGTTAAGATGATCCGTTAGTTATAACGAAATTGCACGCGCGTGCCCAAAAATAGAGCAAATTGCCTGAAAAAAGCGGCGGAAATGTTCGTTCTCTTTATGTCAGAATCAACTGGAACGCACTAATCCTCATTTTCCTGCAAATACATAGGCACATTTACAGGCAAATCCATAAAAAGTGCCCACTTTTTGCAAAAAAGAAGTTTTGCGTATGAACAGGAAATAACTCCAAAAAAGAAACGGAAAGTTACAGTTCCATTAGAAGATCTGGAACTTATAATCTGTACGGGTGCTAACATCAGGCTTTCGACAATGGCTTTATCAGTTTTGAATTATGGATATGCTATTGTACGGATTACAAAGAATCGCAAAGGAGCCGAAAAGCATCTGAACAGAATAAAGTCGTATATTCCTGATACGGGAACAGTCAGAATTATGCGATTGATAGAAAAGCAGTACTGCAATATGGGATTGTATCAGGCTGAGGAAGATTATCAGGAATCGATAGTGGGGGCAAATGACTTTGTTATGTTATAATAGAGGACAGGTATGACGACCCGCAATTATAGGGTCGTCAACCTAAAACTTAACTCCAAAGTGATTCAAGATTTCTTTCATTGCATCCTGGCCAGTTAAACAGGTATCTCTGAGATATCCACGTTCGTATTTCCATTCTTTTAGTCCTCGGTAATAGAACATCTTAATCTCTTCTGTGATGATGAATGGAACAATATTGTGCTTCAGGCATTCCTTGAACATAATCAAGCGGCCAATGCGCCCATTACCATCCTGGAACGGATGAATTGATTCAAAACGTACGTGAAAATCAAGAATATCATCAATCTTTACTGCCTCATCTGTTATGCCGAGCGTTTTTGTTTCAAAAATAAAGCGGGTCTGATCGTGAGTAAGGTGTGAACCTTCTATGTGATTTGAGTTATCGGCAAGATATAAAGCATTTATATATGCGGGAAATTACATTATATCTTGCCGATAGATTGATTTAATTGCCGATAAATCCCACAATCAGCTTTACTAAGAAAATCGCGAGGACCACGATGATGAGCGGACGGGCGAACTTTATGCCTTTCTTTGAGTAGGCGCTGGCTCCGAGCCAGTTTCCCGCAATGCTGAACACGCCGGCTGCGAGGCCCAGCGGCAGGATTACTTTGCCGTTAATCAGGAACACGGTGAGTGCGGTGACGTTTGTCGTCAGGTTTATGACTTTTGTCGTGCCTGCCGCTTCATCGAGCGTTACGCGGGCGAGGCCGGTCAGCAGGAGCAGCAGGAACGTGCCTGTACCCGGGCCGTAAAAGCCGTCGTAAATACCGATGAAAAACGCGATTATTGCGCAGATGATGATTGTCTTCCATTCAGAGAACGGCTCTTTTGTGCTTTCAAAAGACTTGTGCGTCAGGACGTAGATTGCGGTGAGCGGCAGAATGCACGCCATTATGATGCTGAACACTTCATCAGACAGGATGAGCGCCAGGTTTGAGCCGAGCGTACTGCCGGCGAGTGCGGTCAGGGCGGCAAGCGCACAGTGCTTCCAGTTGATGTAGCCGTCTTTCGCGTACTTGATTGTCGCTGCCGTCGTTCCCATGGTAGAGCCCATCTTGTTGGTGGCGATTGCGTTGTGCGCGGGAAGTCCCGCTATCATGTAGGCAGGCAGCGTAATCAGGCCGCCGCCGCCTGCGATTGCGTCAATGAAGCCCGCTATGAACACAAGCGGACAGATTATCAGATACTGAATCAGTGTTGTTTCCATATATATGGCTCATAGTAGCGCGTGCGGGCGTGCGCTTTCAAGGTGTGCGGGCGTTTTTTCTTTCCTTCCGCCGGTTTTCAGCGTATCTTGTAAGTATGGAAGTTATTCTTACTGAAGACAATTTTGATGATGAAGTGTTCAAATCAACAAAGACGGTCCTTGTGGATTTCTGGGCACCGTGGTGCGGTCCGTGCAAGATGTTTGCGCCTATCCTTGAAGAGTTTGCAGAAACACATCCGGATGTGAAGGTGTGCAAGGTGAATGTGGATGAGCAGGCGTCACTTGCGGATAAGTTTGCCATTCAGAGCATCCCGACCGTCATTACGTTCAAAGGCGGTAAGTCAACAAACCGCGTCATGGGCGTTCAGACGGGGGATGAACTCGCAGCGCTGTTATAAAGCGGACGGGTCTTTCAGCCAGCGGAGCATTTCTGCTGATGTGACGACACGCGTGTCCGGCTTTGAAAGCACGTATTCCAGGAACTCAGCGAAGCACTCGCGGCGCTGCTGGGCGTTTGCGTTGATGTTTGCAGGATCATCGCCTTCAAGGTCGTTGATGTCGTACTTGTCAGAGTAAATGTCGCTGTGGAAGCCGATCGGCCATGGACAGCGGTTGCCGTTGTAACGAAGGTCAAACGTATATTTAAGTGTTGCGAGTGCGTCTTCTTTCGTCATGTAGAACTCGAACCAGATGTTCCAGTCAAGGCCGGTAACTTTGCCGCTTTCCACGTCGAAGTTAGGGTTCTGCTTGTGAAGGCGTTCGCGGGCGCCGACTGTTGTACCGTATTCCACGCATTTGTCATCCGGAGGGACAATGCACGCATAGCATGGCAGGGCCCACAGTCCCGGATGCTTTCCGATGAGCGGTTCAGCGCCGTCAAAGAAGTTTTCAGAAACCCACTTGTCGCCTTCACAGCCGTTGTCGAGCGTGTATGGCCACAGGAAGTTTGTTCCATCCTGCTCTGTCTGCCAGCCTTCTTCGACAGCAGCTTCATATTCAAAGCCCATTTCCTGAAGGGCGCTGTAAACATCGTCGTTGAAGGCGAGGAATGGCGTTCTGTGTCCGATAACGTCTGAGCGTGGAATGCCAAGACTCTTGATGACGTCGAGACACTGATTAATCTCCTTTTTCCAGTCATCCTTGAAAAGCACTTTCTTTCTTGTCATGGGAACAGCGTCCCAGTCAGTCTCAATGCCATGTGGATGAGAGTACGTGTGTGAACCGATTTCAAATCCCTTGTCGTAGGCTTCTTTCCATGCCTGCTTGATGAGTTCATTGTCTTCGAACGGGTTTTCTGTCGCGTTGTTTCCCTTTACGTAGAATGTGCCCGCAGTATTGTGCCCATGAAGCTGGTCGATGATGAAGCGGATGCCGCCTTCTGCGCCTGAACCCGGGAAACCTGAGTAGGTGTTGTCGTCAAAAGTAAATGAAATAAGCTGCGGAACCTGTTTTGGCTCTAATCCGCATGGCGGGTTGCTTGATGGAATTCTGTTCATAATCATATCCTCCTGATTAATCCTCATAGAGTGTCATCTTTTCGTATGGCAGATGAGAATAGTTGTTTATGAAATCGACTTCGGCTGCCGTATAACTGCCTGTCTTTCCCTTTATGTTGATTTTGGTGATGGCTGTCATATCCATAGGGTAGTGCACGATGAACTGCCAGAACGGAATGTTGAGCAAGTGTGAGACGAGCGTGCAGGAGATACCTCCGTGACAGAAGAACGCAACATCTTCGTCATACGCTTTGTCGATGCGGTACAGCTGGCCTTCACGGACGTATCCGTGCTGAGCCATCCAGTCATCGAACGCTTTCCGTCTCTTATCAACATCGAGAATGGTGCGGTCCTGGCATGAACGCGGATCAGTGCGCCAGTCTTCGCCTTTCGGATACCAGTGGTCTTCCTTTATCATCCGGTCGCTGATTGACCAGGGGCTTTCATCGCAGTACGCGTCGCCTGAAAGGTTACCCCATTCAACTTCCTTAAGGAACGGCAGCTCCTGTGCCTGTTTGCCGAGCTTTCTGTTGCTTATTTCGCATGTCTGGCGTGCGCGTCCCATGGGAGAGTGGCAAACTTCTGCAAACGGAACTGACTTGATGCGTTCTGCGAGAAGTTCAGCCTGTTCAATTCCGAGCGGTGTCAGTGAATCTGTGTCGTAATCGGGCTCGCCGTGTCTGATAAACCAAAGTCTCATATGTTTCTCCTTTTTGCCGCAAGAACAGCGGCCTTTTCTATTTTCTGTAGTTATTCAGTGTGTCGGTAACTGCTTTCTGCAGCGTAGCAAGCCCGTCGTCATCGCTTGCAACCCACGCCATGACGCCGCCGAAACCCTGGTCACAGGACCATGCTGCCTTTGTGCGGACTGTCGTCTCGTTGTCAAAGATGTAGAGCGTCTTGTTGTCGACGGCGAGAGCAACGCCGTTATCATCAGCGTAACCGTCAGGCGTTGCCGCTTTGTCACCGATGACCTTCACGACGTTCGGATAGTTGACGGAACCGAGGTAACTGACAGCTTTCTCATCGCGGGCGTAAACTCGGTCTTCCTTTACCTGGTACTTGCCGCCATAGTAAGGGATTCCCGTATTGAGTTTAGCTTTTGAAACGTACCGGGCGTAATCTTCCATGAGGGCGCGTGTTTCGGTGAAGTTGCCGTTGAAGCCGATTTTGCCGTTTGAGCGGTACTCATAATCAAAGTCGTATGTCATGACACTTGTGAAATCGAGTACGTCGTTCATCATGGTGACGATGCTTTCCTCAGCGTAAAACTCTTCCGCTTTCTGGCCCGCCATCGTAATGAGGTAGTCTTTTCCAAGCAGGGCGCGGAGCTGGCGTGCAAGGTCAAGGTACGCGGCATTCGAAGCCTTGTAATCATCGTAGTACTCCCAGTCCAGATCAACGCCATCAAGCTCGCGGTCTTTTATAAGCGCCGCTGTCTGTTCTGCAAGCTTTTTGCGGGCCTCTGCATTGATGATGCACGGAGCGAGCATGTCGCTGTTGCTGCCGCCACCGAGCGAGCAGAGTATCTTTACTTCAGGATGTTTTTCTCTGAATGTCTTTATTTTCGTTGCCTTGTGCGGAAAGCTCGAAGCGAAGATGTTGCCTTCCTTGTCTGTCTTCAGGAACGAAATGACGATGTGCGTGTACTGCTCAGGATACATGACATCATCCAGTTTGTATGAGTAGATGACGTTGCGTCTTCCGGATGCGAGTTCGGTCGGGCTTCCCTTTTTGCTGCATGAGGTAAGGAGCAGGCTGAAGGCAAGTACGAGTCCGATCAGGGCAAGTAAAAGCATTGATATATTGAGCAGTGTTGATTTGTTTGTTTTCATGAAAGCGCCTCCTTATTTTCCTGTGTACGGGCGTTTAGCCTTGATGAACGTTTCGTGCACAATGTTTCCGTCGCCGTCAAGCAGATAGTGCGTCATGCCTTCCTTTGTGACTTTGAAAGCGCTTAAGCCCGAACTCTGGGCAAGGTCAGCACTCGTGATGCGTGCTTCGAAAAGCTCAGGACTGACGTAGCTTTCAATTTCACGCGCACGGTCGCCTATCTGCGGGCTTACGAAGTACGTCGTTCCGTTTTTCTCCGGATCCGCGGAAACCTTCTTCTTGTAGAGCGGTTTTGATTCAAGATATACGTGACTGTCGCCTGAAAGGGCAAGGTCTACGCCGTACTGGTCGAACACCGGCTGCCACAGGAAGAAACTGACGTCGGTGCCGCCGAACGAGCCGGTAAAGCTGTTGATGTACGGATAGTGTTCAAAGACAACGATGTACTGATACTGACCTTCGTTGCTTTCAATAACTTTCTTGAACCACTTTTTCTGCTCGTTGATGTGTGAAGAATCGATGCAGTCAATGCCGATGAAGAGGATTGAGTCGTATTTGAACCAGAATGAGCTTGACTGACCTTCAGGACCGTTCATCGGCTGATTCTGGGTTGCGTCCCACCAGCGTTCGTCCACGATTTCCTGATCTCCGTCAAAAACGTCGTAGTACGTGTGATTGCCTGGAATGCCGGCCCACACCTTCTGGTTGATGAACGTGTGCTGCCACTGCTGCCATGCGCTGTAGTAGGCGCCATAGCAGACTTCATCTCCTGTTGAGACCACCAGGTCCATGTCGCCTTCAAGAAGCACTTCTGCAGAAGCGGCGAGTTCCTCAGCAAGTTCCATGCGGTGCGGAATGTCAGCAACTGAATGAACGTCGCCAATCCAGAGGAAACCGAACTCGCCATCGTTATCAGCTGTGCTGAATGCGTACGTGTCAGATTCAGCTCCGTCAGCAAAGCGGAACTTATAGATGTAGTCAGTGTTTTTTGAAAGATGATTCAGTTCTGCCTCAAACTGATAGTATTCTTCGCCATCGTGAAACGCAACCGGCGTAAAGACGCCCTGGCACTTCACCTTTTTTGGCAGGAAGAATGATTCATTGGAGGCTTTCGCGCACAAAAGCGTTACTTCGCTTTCGCTGCTGTGCCAGGAAAAGCGTATTGAAGAAGAACAGTCTTCTCCCGGATTTGTGTAGACAAGGTCAACGCGTTCTGCAGCTGAAGCGCGTACTGAACCCGAACCGTTTCCAGAACAGGAAACGAAAAGCATGCAGATTGCGGTTAAAATAAGCGCAGCCTGTACAGTCAGTTTGTTTTTCATGAAAGCCTCCTTTTAGTTTTCACGTGAAAGTAACAGGGCGGAAATATGCAGCATTTTGCCTGTGTTGCTTTCTGTATTTTGAATTATGTTTTTTGTTACACAGAACTTCTGTTGATGAGCTGCGGTTCGTACACAAGCTTATCAATACCTTCTGTGGTTCCCGTTTCAAGGACGCGGACAAGTACTTCGTATGAATTACGTCCGATCTGAACCAGTGGCTGACGGATAGTTGTCAGCGGAGGATCAATCAGTGAAGAAGAGATGATGTCATCATAGCCGACAATGGACAGATCTTCAGGAATGCGCAGTGACTGCTTCCGGGCTTCGAGCATGATACCCGTTGCAACAACGTCACCTGCAGCGCAGAAAATGCCGTCAATGTTTGATGCTATTCGTGACATGCGCTTGTAGACAATCTGGCCTTCCTCGAAATAGTAATCAGAAATGTAGAATTCGTTCTGTTCGTGGAAGGGAAGATTATTGTCTTTCAGGGCCTGCAAAAAGCCCTTTTTGCGTTCAAGCTGGGAAAGGCCGAGCTTTCCGCCATCACCAAGAACGATGGCAAGATTCGTACGGCCGGATTTAATAAGATGCTCAGTGGCAAGGTAGGCGCCCTGGAAGTTGTCGAGCTTTACTTCAATGGCGCCGTGCCCCTCTTCATCAATGACCATAAGCGGAACGTTGTTTTCCTGATAGAGCTCAACGACTTTATCGGTCGGGCTGATGCTCATCAGGATGACGCCGTCTGCGCGCTTGCTGTACACAATGTCAGAAAGTACTTTATCGTGCTGTCCCAATGTTGAGAAAAGGGTAATGGTGTAGGAACTTTTCAGGGAGTTGATGCTCTGCTCAATACCTTTCAGAATTTCCATTTCGAAGGTACTTGAGAAGAAGTTTGCAACAATCGCTATGGTATTCGTCTTTCCCTTAACAAGGCTTCTGGCAAGGTAATTCGGATGATAGTTCAGTTCTTCAATGGCTTTCAGAACTTTTGCTTTTGTTTCTTCCGTAATTTCCGGTCTGTCATGAATAACCCAGGAAACTGTTGTGTGAGATACTCCAGCTCTTTTTGCAACATCATGTATTGTAATACTCATTATTACTTCCCTGTATTGTAGTATACTACATCTTTTATTTATCCATCACGTCACGCAGTGAGAAATCTACCCAGATTATGCCGACGTTCTGGTCTTCGGCAGCACCTTCGGCAAGATAAGCACCAAGTTCGTATTCAGGCTGGTCGAACTTTCCCCAGATTCTTTTATCTGAAGGATAACCAATCTGGTACATGACGGTATTTGGTGCAAAATGCTTTGCCCATTTATCGAATTCACCACGCATTGTTTTTACAGTTTCGTGGTACTGGCTGTCGTTAACGAAAATCATATCAGAACGGTAAGTCGGGGGCAACCAGTCAGCATCCCAGTGTTTGACAAAACAGGTATATTTTCTGTTTACCTTCTTGATTGCCTTGTCTACGTTTTCCGCCATTTCATCGGTGAGCGGAACTCCGTAGCCGTCTGTTCCGTAAGGATGATACCATTCGACGTCAATTCCGAAGCCTTTTACGCATTTGTAGTTCTTGTAATGACGCATGACTGCAGAAGCAAGTTCTACAAGATCAGCGTCACCAGGCTCTACCTGGAGCCAGACGGCGTATCCTTTTTCGCTTGCCATCTCAAGAAAGTCCTTGTTCATATCAACCGGAAAGTCAGTGACGTTTTCGATTTTCGTATCGATAGGGAAGTTGAGCACGCATTGCTTAGTTGCGCTGTTGCCTTCTACGTAGCCGACAATCCAGACATAACAGCCGGTACTTCCTTCAAAGCCGTCCTGCATGTGCTGTGCATAACCGTCCCACTCTTCTACGGTCGGGAACGGATCAACACCGTATGTTGAACTTCTGAGTCCTGCGTACTGAACGGGAACTGTCTTTTTCATGTTGTTTCCTTTTGAGCATGATGTGAACAGGCTCAAGGCAATGCAGCACATAAGGACGGCTGCAGCTGAACGTGTCTTTTTCATAAATATGGTTGTAACTCCTGTTTTATGATATCGAAGCTTTCTTTAGATTCCGCAATGTCAGTCCACTGATAGAAAGAAAGCCCTCCTGTTGAACTTCTGAGCGCTTCCTGAATTGCTTTCCTGAACTCATCGCGCGCCAGAACATCTGTTCTGTAGATTTCCTTAATCTGAACGGATGGAATGACAGGGATTCTGTCATTGATTGTTTTTCTATGGTTTGTCACCAGTTCAGAGATATACTCAGGCGGCTGGTGGATCATGTGCTGATACGTCATTGGGGCAAGAAAGTCAACATAGTTGCTTAATTCACTGAGGTCCTGCCCGAGTACGCCTTCAAGTGCGCCACCGAACATATCCGTTTTCCAGGGAACAATGTGAACGCCTGTGCGGATGTCTGATTTGGCGGCATGCGCTGCCTGGCTGCATTTTTTCACAGTGCTGCTGATGACGCCTGTGCGCCATTCCCGTCCGCTTTTAAAAGCTGAAGCGGCGGCAGAACAGAGATCACAGCTGCATGTTCTTTTCAAGGCGGCTTCATCAGTTTCCGGCAGAACCATCTCCCAGAACTGGAAGAAACGCGCAAAATCAAATGTTACGATATCAGCGCCGGAAGCAGCGTCGTTGTGGATACGGTCGTAGACTTTTGAAAGCCACGCGGTGTCAGACGGGCACACAAAACGTACCCAGTCATCGACCGCAACAGAACCGTCTTCAAACAAAGCCGGCCTGTAGTCGCTGAAAGGCGCGGTTCCCTCATCTGCAAGGAAGAGCGGCTCAACGACGCTTAAGGCGAAGCCTGCTTCGTGCAGCTTTTCTATGAAAGCCGCATCTTTCAGGCAGGCCCGTCCGACCATGATTGTATCAAAGCCAAGCTGCTTCCACTGAGCGACTGTTGTGTCGATATCAGCGGGTGCAGCATAAATCTTAACTGCGAACAAAGCCTGCTCCTGAATATCAGCCCTTTACACCGGAAACAACAGTTCCCTGGATGAAATAGCGCTGGAAGAAGAAGAACAGAATGACAGGCGGAACCAGCATCATCATTGTTGCAGCGCCTTTGATTCCGCTGTTGTTGAAGTACAGCGCATCAAATGACTGCAGACCGAGTGAAACGGTGTACAGCTCTCTGTCCTGGATGTAAACCAGTGAATAGAAGTATTCGTTCCACCAGTAAATTGCTGTATTGAGCGTAATGGTGATGAGAACTGCAGAACTCTGTGGAATGATGACATAGAACAGGTTTCTGAACGGACCGCATCCATCCATTTTTGCTGCTTCATCAAGTTCAACAGGAAGACCCATCATGAACTGGCGGATAAGGAAGACGTTCCATGCACTGGAAGCAAAGAACGAAGCTACCGTCAGCGGCAGGTAGGTGTTGTACCAACCGAGCCACTTGTAAATGAGGAAGCTCGGGATAAGCGAAACCTGCTCTGGAAGCATCATTGTTGCAAGCAGGATGATGAACAGCGTGTTTCTTCCCTTGAACGGGAACCGGGCAAATCCGTATGCAACGAGTGTTGATGAAAGAACTGCACCGAATGTTGAAATGACAAGGATGAACAGCGTGTTCTTGATGTACTTGAGGAAGTCTGCTTTTTTCAGTGCTTCCGGATAGTTAGCCCAGTTGAATCTGATAGTCCTTACGCGGTCATCCGGAGTTGCCGGAGCTGCAAGGTATTCTTCTGAAGGATTATCCGGATTCACGTACTTCCAGAGCTTATCCTCCTTATCAACATACGCGAGCTGCTTTACTTCGCCGTCAATTTCAACATTGTACAGGAAGTATTTCTTTCCCTTTACGCCATAGCCGTCAATGGTAACCTGCTTTCCTTCAATAGGAACAAGGGAAGCCGGCTGTGTCTTGATGACTGTCTTTGATGACAGTGATGAACATGCCATTGAAATGACAGGATATATGACTGCAACACCACAAATTGCAAGGATGATTGTGGCAATAGTCTTTCTTCTTCGCTCTAATTCTTGTTTTGTTCTCATTTTTTCACCTCGCTTTCGTAGAAGACCCACAATTCAGAACTGCGGAATACGAGCATAGTCAGGATAAGGATGATTACGAACAGAACCCATGCCAGAGCAGACGCGAAGCCCATCGACTGGTACTTGAACGCGTTGTTGTACAGGTACAGGTTGTAGAACATGGTCGAATCTGCAGGACCACCTTTTGTCAGGATCATTGGTTCTGAGAAGAACTGGAATGCACCGATGATACCCATGATCAGCTGGAAGAACAGAATTGGGGTCATCTGTGGAATGGTAATGTGAATAAGTTTTCTGAAGCGGTTGCAGCCATCAAGTTCTGCAGCTTCATACAGTGATGTCGGAATTGACTGCAGACCGGAAAGATAGATGATCATACCGCCACCGCAGCCCCAAACCGTGAGGAAGAGGAAGCAGTACAGCGTATACTTCGGGTCATTGAGCCATTTCGGACCGTTCAAGCCGATACTACGCAGCAGATAGTTGATGATACCGTACTGGTCATCAAACAGACCGCGCCACAGCATGGCGATAACAACGCCGGAAATCATTGCCGGCAGATAGAAAAGAGTTCGCCAGAAATTGACCAGCTTGAGCTTTGTGTTCAAAAGACATGCAAGCAGGAAGCCGGAAATGATTCCGAGCGGAACTGACATAAATGCAAATTTAAAAGTTACTTTAAGACTGTTCCATACTTTCGGGTCGTGGAACAATGTTTTGAAATTATCAAGACCAATAAATACTGGAGCGTTACGGCCATCGTACCGCGTCAGTGACAAATATAATGAAGCCAGCATTGGTCCCAGTGTGAAACAGATGAAACCAATAATCCATGGAGATACAAAGAGCCATCCCCATCTGGCGTATCTTTCGGACTGTGGTACTAATCTTCTGTCTTTAGCCATATCAGCCTCCTATAAAAAAGCTGCAGAATCTGCAGCGGTGAAAAAACTTCAAGCCGCCGGCTTGCGCCGGCAACCTGAATTGTTTTTGAAATGATATTATTACTTCTGTGCAGCCCAGTACTCATCCAGGTAGCCCTGAACTTCTTTGTTCAGATCTTCTGCGAGCTGGTCTGTTGTTGTGTAGTTGCCTGAAATAACGTTGTTCATAGCGTTTTCCATTGCATCCCAAACCTTGCTGTAGTTTGGTACCCATGATTCGTTGTTAGGATTGTCAGCGTACTTTCCTGCTTCAAGGAATACTTCCCAGTTGATGTCAGGACGTGGATAACAGTTCCACTCGTATTCGCCGTCTTCACCCATAACGCCGTCCTTCTGCTGGTCGACCCATGCTGACTGCAGTGACTTCATAGCTGGAATACCACCATAGTTCTTGCAGAGCTTTGCATAGATTTCAGGCTGGAAGAGCCACTTGTAAACTTCCCATGCTTCGTCGTGGTGCTTTGCAGACTTACACATTACGAATGTATCTTCGTTTGTTGCAGAAACGATGTGTCCGTTCATTGAAGGAATTGCAGCAACGTTCCACTTGAAGTTTGCGTCCCATCCTTCGTATGCATAGCTCATCCATGAGAAGATTTCCCACATAGCGCACTTGTTTGATCCGAGTGGGTCGTTGTCGCCGAAGAGTGAAGTTCCCATGTTTGATGTTGTTGCAGGGCGGATACAGTCCTTGTAAACCATTGTTTCAAGGTCTTTGAATGCCTGCTTCCACTCTGGTGAGTTCATCTTTGCTGTCTTGTAGTCTTCTGAAACACCGAGAGCAACTGAGTTGCCGTTTCCGTCAAAGTACTTACCTACGATAGCACGCCATGGAGCCCAGTCGAGGCCGTCGTAGCCGTACTGTGCCATGTTGAACATATCAAATCCTGCATCTGTTGGATTAAGACCGTTAGCATCGAATGTCATAGCGCGGGCTTCTGCATAGAGCTTGTCATATGTCCAGTCTGCTGTTCCCCATTCTGTTGGAGGATAGTCAATGCCAGCGCGGTCGAAGATGTCTTCGTTATAGTAGAGGACAGAAGGATAGAAACCGATTGGGAGTCCAACGAGCTTTGACTCACCGTTGATGTTGTAGCGGTTTGAATTGATTAGTGCTTCATCATATACAGAAAGGTCTACGTTGTCCTTCTTGATGTATGGCTCAATGTCCATCCATTCATCAATGTACTTTGCAACACCCATGATTCCGACTGGTCCAACGATATCCGGTGTCATGTCACCAGCAACCAGTGTTGTGAACTTGGTGTCTGCGCTTGAATATTCTACAGTAAGGAACTCGAGCTCAATGCCCTTTTCCTTTCCAACTGTTGAATTGAAGAGTTCCTGAATCTCTTCGTGAATTGCAATCTGTGACGGGTCAGTTCCTGTACCCATACCAACCATTACCTGAACTTTAACAGCTTCAGGAGCTTTTTCTTTGTTACATCCTGTGAATGCAACAGAAACCAGAACGAGTGCGAGGATTACTAATCCACTTTTACGTAAAAACTGTTTCATGTGTTTACTCCTTTTTCCTTGCCTGATAGAGGATGGTTTGCTTCTGATCCACACCTCAGCAAATCCATAAAACTTTCTAATTACTTGTAAATAGAAATATTAGATAGTTTTATGTCTGGTCTCCGGAACAGGCATGCACTAATTTCCGGAAACCAGAATCATCCCTTTCATCACTCAAGGATAATCTTATCCTGAATCAAAAAAAAGTATTTGTCAAGAAAAATATTTTCACGTTAAAGTGAAATAAACGGGGTAAAATAGTGGAAGAATGCATAAAAGTACATGAATTTCCATAAAACTGCAATGAAAATAAATAAATTTTTGCTTGACGATAGGGTAGATAACGTGTAATAATTTTCACGTGAAAGCATAAAGCATATTTTTTATGGAGTAAAACTATGAGTGCAAGAAAGAATGGAAACTTTTCCTTTTCAAATGATGATACTGTTCATCTTACAGAGAGTATTGAGAATAAAACACGTGAACCCTGGCTTATGCTGCTGGCACGCAGGAACCGTCCGCTGACAGAAACTTTATGCTGGGGAATTACCAATAATGGTTCAAACTTTGCCCGCATCGGCACCCAGGAAGGTGATCTTCTTAATGGATTTGTCCACGAGGATCCGTACAAGACACGTCTTCTTGGAAATTACATCTATATAAGGGATGAAAACGGCACCTGCTTTTCCAATGACTGGTATCCGATGCTGCATGAAAACCAGAAGCTTGAGACGACGTTCAGTTTCGGCGCGCTGACAACAAAGACTGCGTACGCTGATCTTGAGGTCACGACAGATAACTTCATTCCGGAAGGCTATGATGCCCTTGTTCAGCTGGTTACCGTTAAGAACACTGCGGACAGAAAGCGTACGCTGAACCTGTATGCAACCGCTCCTGTTAATGTTGGTGACGCGCGCGGCATTCAGTTCTCAGGATTCAATTCCCTTATGATGGCCGGCGGCTTTTATGATGCTGAAATTGATTCTATTGTATGGCGTAATGATTACGGCATTTCCTTCAACTGTGATGAAGATACCATTAAGGGACTTTTCGGACGCGTCCTCGTTCATTCATGCTCAGAAAAGAGCGTTTCTCATTCACAGAAATATGAAGATTTCGTCGGCCATTACACAAACACCATGGCAAATCCTGAAGGAATCAAGCAGGATAAGCTTACCTGCCGCAATTCTGAGGAAATGACGGATGCACTTTCTGTCCTTCATTTCGTGCTTGAGCTTGCTCCGGGCGAGACAAAGCAGTTTGTCGTTCTTAATGTCGCAGCAGATACACAGGATTACTACACCAACAACAAGGCTCAGGTGAAGGCTGCTTTTGAACAGCTCAAGGATCCGGTAAAGGCTCAGAAACTGCTCGCTGAGGTAAACAAGGCATGGAGCGACGAGTTTGACATGCTCCAGCTTACGGTTTCCGGCGAGGATGTGTTCCGCCACTCTTTCCGCTGGCTGCAGTATCAGTGCTCTATGGTTATGGCGCTGAACAGAATGAAGTCACGCTTCCATTCAGGTTTTGAGTACGGATTCGGTTTCAGAGACATCCTGCAGGACATTCTCGCACTGCTGCCGTACGACACAAAGCGCGTTCATGATTTCCTCCTTTATATAGCAGAACAGATGTTCGCTGACGGCAGTGCTTATCATAACTTCTACGTTTCAGCACCGGGAACGACAGATTTCAACGCTTGTGACGACCCGATCTGGTTCATCTATGCAGTCTGTCAGTACATTAAGGAAAGCGGTGATTTCGCGTTCCTCAATGAGGTAACTCCGTACGCGGATGAAAAGGAAGGAAAACCTGCTGCAAAGGGTTCCATTTTTGAGCACTGTACAGTAGCCCTTTCACAGGTCTGGGACAGAAGCGTTCAGGGAATGCCAATTATGCGAGATGCTGACTGGAACGATGACCTGAGCGGCTATCCTGAGCACCTTTCCGTCATGGCAGCAGAAATGCTGTATAAGGCGTATGTTGATTTTGCGGAACTCTGCAACCAGTTTGAGGATGCAGAACATCAGATGGTGAAGAATCACTGCGAAACAAAAGCCCTGCTCATCAAGGATGCAGTCAACAGATACTGCATTGATTCAACCGGCGCTTACATCAGACTACTCGGACCTGACTGTGACAAAAAGCAGGCTGTTGGTTCCGCTGATACAGACGGACTCATTTTCTTTGAGCCGACAGCATGGGCAGGCTTCTCAGGCATTGCAACAAAAGAGCAGTTTGAGGCTTCTGCCGCCATGGTAGAGAAGAAGCTCGCCGCAAAGGGCGGTGTCTGTCTCTGTACGCCTTCCATGACGCTTTCAGAAGGCAAGCTCCCTGATGACTGGTCTGCCTACAAGCGCAATGCTCCAGGAAAGAAAGAAAACGGAAGTTTCTTCCGCCATGTTGAAAGCTGGTACATTGCATCCCTGTGCAACTACGGAAAGGGAACAGAAGCGTGGAAACTCTTCTATGAAACACTTCCTGCTGTCTGCAGTGAAGAAGATCCGTACGGATATGCAGCTGAGCGCTTCGTGTATCCTGAATACGTTGCAGGCCCTTCAAGCGGCGAGTACATGAGGGCAGGACACACCTGGCTTACAGGAACCGCTCCGACGCGCCTTCGTGTTGCTGCTGAAAACATCTTCGGTCTGCAGCCTGAGTACAACGGTCTTGTCATCAATCCGTGCGTACCTGCTGAGTGGAAGACATTTAACGCAGTCCGCACATTCCGGAACACGACGTTCTCAATCGCTTATGAAAACCCGGATGGCGTCGAAAAAGGCGTAAAGGAAACCTTCCTTGACGGCAAGAAACTTGAAGGAAACTGCATTCCGCTTTCTGCATGTGATGGAAAAGCACATGAAGTACGGATTGTAATGGGTAAGTAAATGGTACTTTTCATTACAAAGCAGTTTGAAACTGATAATGAAATCTTCCAGAATCCGGCGGTAAAAACGCTTATGGAAAGCCAGGCGGCAAAGGAATATCCGTATCCGGTTCTGGTTGATGTTGAGAAAGCAGCGGCGTTACTGTCCTCAAGCCCTGACGAACATGAATGCGAAAATGTCCTCCTCCTATCCAGATTTTCGTTCATGGGTACCGATGGTATGCGTGGTAAGGTGTATACGGAACACGTATCAGGACTTGAGGCTCTACGTCTTTTTACCCGGGAAAGCATTCTGTCCCGGGATATAGTAAAACTCTCGGTGAAGGCATTTGTCCTCATGCTGGAAAACAATGGTCTGGTAGAAGATGGTGACCAGTTCTGCACAGCGAATGATGGCAGGGATCTTGCAACTGGATGGTGTCTCAATCACGGTATGCTGCAGGGATTCATCGAGAGTGGCATGAATGTCGTCGATCTGGGTGTGTCGCCAACTCCGTATGTTCCTCTTTTCATGCTGGAACATGGTATTAAAGGTGGCGCAATGCTTACGGCAAGCCACAATCCATCAAATCAGAATGGCATTAAGTTCTTCATTAATGGAAAAAAACTGCTGAGCGAAGGTCCCACAGGTGATTACATCCTGTCTGCATATATGTACATGCTGGCTTCCGAATCAAGCAGACAAGGTCCTTTGTCTTTTGGAAATGTTACTCATTTTGACAACAGTACCCGGCGGATATCGTTTTTACAGGAATCCATACCAAAGTCATTTACTGGAGCCTTCAGAAACATGCATCTTTTCGTGGATGCAGCAAACGGTTCCTGGACAGACAGCGCGGTGCAGTTCTTTTTTCAGAACGGCATCGCATTCACGCTGACATCCCAAAAGCCGACAGGCGTAAATATTAACGCAAACTGCGGCGTCGCTGAAATTGAAGGCCACGCACTGTATGAAAGTGATGAAATCCCATACGCGCCTGTTCTGGTACAGAAAATATACGCTCAGGGACATGATGAACGTGACGATTATCCTGTGTATGGCATTGCCGTAGACGGTGACGGGGACCGCGGATTTGTCCTTGAGTACAGTCGTGAGACTGATTCAGTCAAAGTGTACGATGGCGATGAAGAAGCGTATCTCATTGCTGCAGTGATGAAGCAGGAAGGCGTCAGTCTGGGGATGTGCGGAGCTGCTACCGGTGCGCTGACTGCAGTCAGTACCATTGAGTCAGACTGTATGGCGACCGTGTGTCTCCAGAAAGACTACGGATTTGTGACAGACACCGTTGATGTCGGTGACAAGTGGATTTGCAACTATCCCGAGCACAAGCTGTTCCTCGGTTTTGAAAGTTCAGGCCACGTCATCATTCCTTGTCCGGTGAAAACGCCGGATGGAGAGGCAACCCTGCTTTCTGGAAACGGCATGTTGACAGCGCTTTACACAATCCTTTCGCTGCAGAAGGGAAACAAGACATTCGAACGCGGTTATTCAAAAACGTTCTATACCTACTTTGTCGATAAGAATCTCTTCTATCCGGGAAGTGACATCTGGAAAGCGGATGAGTCGGTCATGCAGGAAGGTCTTGCAGCTCTTCCGTACAAGTCTGAAAAGGTTGTCTTCAAGGATCCGAACGTTCTCGCGTATGCACTTGTAGAAGGGGATGTGCGGGTTGCACTTCTTTTCAGCCGCAACTCTGGAACGGAAGACAAAAACGCAGTCTACCTCAAGTGCAGGCCTGATCTTGCGGATACGCTTCTGCCGGTTGCACAGGCTTTGTGTGATGCACATCGTTCCAGCATGAGAAAAGCAGGAACGGATGAGACAAAGTGCGTTGAAAAAGCTTTTGAGTTGCTTTCAAAGAATGGCAGCTTCTCGCAGAACGAGCTGACAAACGACACGCTTCTGGCAAATGCAGTGCTGCATGCGCTCATCCGCGAAGGAAAACTGCAGTGCAGCGACGGCGTGTACACGGAGAAGCGGGACTAGCGCGCTTTCAAGGCCTGGGCGCGCGCCGTATTGCGCTCCCAGAAGACGCCGTCGGTGTAGCCTTGTATTGAGGCGTCGCTGTCCGCCAGCTCAAGGCGTTTCTCAGCCCAGAGACAGTACTCTTCGTTAAGCTCGACCCCACACCAGTGACGGCCGAGCTTTTTTGCGACTACGCTCGTCGTTCCGCTTCCCAGGAACGGGTCAAAGACAACACCGCCCGCCGGGCAGCTGGCCAGAATGAGCTTTGCGATGAGCTTTTCGCTTTTCTGTGTCGGATGGTCGGTGTTCTCGGGCATTGACCAGTACGGAATCGAGATGTCATCCCAGAAGTTTCCCGGGAACGTCAGCCGGAACTTGCCGTCATCAGTTTCTTCCCAGTCCTTGGGCTTTCCGTTTTCGCGGTACGGTGCGATGACCTGCCGCTTCTGTTTCACTGAATCAACGTCAAAATAGTAGTTTTCGCTTTTAGTGCCGAACCAGATGTCCTCGCAGCTGTTCTTCCAGTTGTGCATGGCGCCGCGCCCTTTTTCCCGCTGCCAGGTGATGCGGTTCTGTACGATCAGGTTCTCTTTCATGATGCGGTATAGCTGCGCCGAGTTCTGCCAGTCGCCGCACAGGTACACCGAACCGTCATCCTTCAGCACGCGGAGAAGCGGCTTGAACCAGCTTTCAAGATATGCGTAGTAGCTGTCGTCATCAGTTTTGGTGAAGGAGACGCCGCCGAACTGCTTGGTCAGGTTGTACGGCGGGTCAATGATGAGAAGGTCGGCGAACTTTTCTGGCAGCAGCGGAAGAACGTCCATCAGATCGGCGCAGAGTGTCCTGTCGGTGAGCGCGGCGGCCGTAAAAGCAACCTCATTCAGTTTCAGAAGCCGCGGGCGCAGGGCAGTGCGCTCGGCGTCAGTCAGGGTGAGCGTCCGGTTGTTCGGAGCACGCTGCTTTGTCCCGTTTTCAGTGTACTTGTCCACAGGCGCCTCCTAGTATTCTTCAAGAGCGCCGAGCTCTTCCCAGCGCGCGTACTTTTCGTCAATCTGCGGAGTGAGCGCCGCGTATTCCCTGCCGTAATCAGCAAGCTTTGTGTGGTCGCTCTCACCACCTGAAAGCAGCGCCTCAAGCTCTTCCTTCCGCGCTTCGAGGGCGAAAATCTCGTCTTCTATGCCGTCGAACTCTTTCTGTTCCTTGAACGTGCGCTTTCGGGGCTTTGCCTTGGAAGCGTCTGATGCCTGATTCTCCGACACGCTGCCGGAAGCGGATGCGCCCGCTGTCTTGGAAGCAGACGATGCCTTGTTTTCGGCCCCGCTCTTCGAAGCAGATTCCCGGGCCGCTGCCGCTTTCTCCGCCTCGCATTCCTTCAGGTAATCCAGGTACTCGGTGCACTTTCCCACATATCCGCTGACAGAGCCGTCGTCTTCAAGGATGAAAAGCGTATCCGCGACCTTGTCCATGAAGCAGCGGTCGTGGCTGACCACCAGGATGCAGCCCTGATACGTTTCAAGGAACGACTCAAGGATGGACATGGTGAAAATGTCAAAATCGTTTGTCGGCTCATCAAGCACAAGAAAGTTTGGGTTTGAAAGAAGCAGGCGGATGAGGAAGAGCCGCTTCCGTTCGCCGCCAGAAAGGGTGGAGACCGCTGAGTGCAGGATGCGGCCTTCAAAGCCGAACTCCTCGAGCAGCTGGCCGGCGCTCAGTGTCTTGCCGTCGTTGCGTGTAACGTACTCAGCAGCTTCTTTCAGATACTCAGTTACGGTAAGCGAAGTGTCGGCGAAAACGGGATTCTGCTGGTAATAGCCGAACACCGTGTTAAGGCCTTTCTCAACGCTGCCTGAATCAGGAGCGAGAGCGCCTGTAAGCATGTTGAGGAGTGTCGACTTTCCGGTGCCGTTGTCGCCGAAAATGCCGATTCTCTCTCCTTTCTTGAACATGTATGAGAAGTCAGCGATGACGCTCGTCCCCCCGGATGAGCCTGCTTTCACGTAGTTCTTGCTTATCTCGTGCGCTTCAAGAATCTTTCCGCCAAGCCGGCGGCCCACAACCTCAAACGTGAAGCCCTTATCCTTCTGAAGCTTCTCGCGGTTTATCATGCGGTGGATGTTGTCCACACGGGCGCGGGCCTTTGTTCCGCGGGCGCACGGTCCCCTCATGAGCCAGTCGCGTTCCACACGCAATACCGACTCAATGCGGCGCTCGGTATTCTGTGCAATCTCAAGCTCAGTCTGCTTTTTCTCAAGGTATGTGCTGAAGTTGCCAACGTACTTGTTGAACTTACCGTGCTCAAGCTCGTAAATCGTGCTGCACACGCTGTCAAGGAAGTAGCGGTCATGCGTTACCATGAGCACCGAGCGTTTCGTGTTTCTGAGATAATCCTCAAGCCAGGTGATGGTGCGGATATCCAGGTGGTTCGTCGGCTCGTCGAGAAGCAGAAGCTTGGTGTCTTCAACAAGAACCTGGGCGAGGGCGACTTTCTTGATCATGCCGCCAGAAAGCTCCTTCATCTTCCTGTCGAGCGCGCCCGACTCAGCGCTTATGCCAAGCGTGGTGAGGATTGATTTGACTTCTGCCTCGTATGTCCACAGGTCCTTGTCGTTCATCAGATGGCTGACGTACTCAAAGCGCTGATGAAGCCGCTGGTCGTCTTCTCTGCCGGCTTCTGCGAGACGGGCGCACAACTCTTCGTACTCGTGGATAATCGAAAGCTTGGGACTTGTTTCAGTAACCTGGGCCTGCATGCCGGCAGCGTGTTCGCGGGCGTCGCGTGACATGAAGATATGCTCGCGGATAGTGTGCTCAGGGTTGTATTCAGGATTCTGGGGCAGAAAGGAAACGCCCGCCTGGCTGTTGAAAACCGCCGTTCCGTTATCCGGGGTTAAAAGGCCTGCAATGCAGAGCAGCATCGTAGACTTACCAGTGCCGTTCCGTCCGATGAGTGCGGCTTTGTCTCCTTCTTCAAGACCGAAGGTAACGTCAGAGAAAAGTGATTTGTCGCGGCCCATCTTGGCCAGGTCTTTTACGGATAAGATAGTCATATAATAAAATTAGTATAGTAAAGAATGCTCATTCGGTATAGTATGAAAGCATGACAGAAAGCTTTCTTGCAGTTTCACAGCAGGTGCTCATCCTCTTCATCCTGATGGCCGTCGGCTTCTTTTTAAGCAAGCTGAAAAAGCTCACGGATGAGAGCGTGAAGAGCCTCGCGTTCATCGCACTTTACATCGTTACACCGTGCGTCATCATCCAGTCATTTGACCGCGACTTCGACCAGGATATGCTCCGTGGACTTGGGCTTTCTGTGCTGGCTGCAGCTTTCACGCACGTGCTCTGCATTTTCATCGCGAAGTTCGCATATCCGGCAAAAGCACGCAAGAACGGCGCAACGCCTGATGAAAACAGATGGCGCGTCCTCCGTTTCGGTACGATTTTCTGTAACTGCGGCTATATGGCCATCCCGCTGCAGCAGGCGGTGCTCGGTCCTGACGGCGTTTTCTACGGCGCGGCCTACATCGCTGTGTTCAACCTGTTCGCCTGGACATACGGCCTGACGCTTATTGCCGGCGACAAGGAAAAGTTCACTGTCGGTAAAATCCTCTTGAATCCGGGCATCATCGCCGTGTTCCTGGGCGTCGCGCTCTTCATCTCGCCAATCCGCCTGCCATCCCTGGTGGCAGCTCCTGTCGGTCATCTCGCAGCGCTCAATACGCCGGTTCCGATGCTCATTATCGGCCATTATCTTGCTGGCATCACGAGCCTCAAAATCCTGAAGGATAAGCAGTTCATCCTGCATCTGTTCCTGCGCCTGCTGGCTTCTCCGCTCATCTCTCTTGTGTGCTTCCGTCTCGCAGGTCTTTCGGGTATCGTGCTGAGCGCCATGATCATTGCGGCAAGCGCACCGACCGGCGCCAACACCGCCATGTTCGCTGTTTTATATGGCCGCGACGAAAAGCTCGCTGTCACGATGGTCTCGGTGTCGACGCTGTTCTCTATTCTGACGATGCCGCTTGTTGTAACGCTTTCAATGATGCTGTAATATGGTACTATTCATAGTATCTTTTTCAAAATGTCGGAGAGTTTTGTATGAGTGCAGGTGACTGGCTTATTTTCGCAGGTTTTGCGTGCCTTTCCATCGTAATGGCAGTTCAGGATATCCGTACTCTGAAAGTAAGCCGTGCTCTGTCGCTTTTGCTGCTCGGCCTTGAACTTATTGCCAGCCTTTTTGACGCGGCAGGAAACCGCGCCGTCATTGAAGTGCTTGTTTCCACAACAATAGCGCTGCTTATTTTCATGCTTGTCCGGCTTGTAAGCGGCAAACTTGAAGACGGGCGCCGTAAGCTCGGCCTTGCGGATGTGTTCTATTCCGGCTCAATGGGTGCGTACCTGGGCTTTGTCGGCTGGCTTGAGGGCTGTGTGCTTGCGTGCGTCCTCGCGCTCATCGTCAGCGCAGTGAACGTTGTGCGTGCCCAGAACGAGTCTCTTGACCGAGAGCGGCCTGAGTTCGAGGAGACTTTCGTGCGTCATCAGGCCAGAAACAAGCCGGTTCCGTTCGTGGCGTGTCTTGCAGCCGGCGCCATCGCCATTAAACTGATTGAAGCAATCCGCTAACTGTGAACTTTCTCACAGCTTTTCATTGAATTCTTCCTCATATCCGCACAGAAAGTTATCGACAAACAAGTTTAATTTTGCTAAAATAACTTAAGTAAATTTAAAGTTTTGTAGTCCGGATGCAGCTCGTGCTCATCCTGAGACATAACGGAGGCACTATATGAAAAATGCATACGTAAGTCGCGTGTTTGAGCAGGTAAAGGCAAAGAATGCTAATGAGCCAGAATTCCTGCAGGCTGTTCAGGAAGTCCTCGAGACTCTTGAACCTGTTGTAGAGCAGATGCCGGAAATCGAGAAGAACGCAATCCTCGAGCGCATCGTAGAGCCAGAGCGTGTAATCATGTTCCGTGTACCATGGATGGATGACAACGGCAAGATTCAGGTCAACCGTGGTTACCGCGTTCAGTTCAACAGTGCCATTGGACCATACAAGGGAGGCATCCGCTTCTCTCCGGAAGTTAACCTTTCAGTTCTGAAGTTCCTCGGATTCGAGCAGACATTCAAGAACTCACTGACAACACTGCCAATGGGTGGTGGTAAAGGTGGTTCAGACTTCGATCCACACGGAAAGAGTGATGCAGAAGTAATGCGCTTCTGCCAGTCATTCATGACAGAGCTCTATCGCCACATTGGTGCTGATACAGACGTTCCAGCAGGTGATAAGGGTGTAGGCGGACGCGAAGTTGCTTACATGTTCGGTCAGTACAAGAGAATCGTAAACGAGTTCACTGGTGTTCTTACAGGAAAGGGACTCACATTCGGCGGTTCACTCATCCGCACACAGGCAACTGGTTACGGTCTGATTTACTTCGCACAGGAAATGCTCAAGAAAGTCGGCGACGACTTCAAGGGCAAGACATGCGTTGTTTCAGGTTCAGGAAACGTTGCAGTTTACGCAGCAGAAAAGCTTATCCAGCTTGGTGCAAAGCCGGTAACACTGTCTGACTCTAACGGATACATCTATGATCCGGACGGAATCACACAGGAGAAACTCGACTGGGTCAAGGAACTCAAGTTCACACGCCGCGGCCGCATTTCTGAATATGCAAAGCAGTTCCCGTCAGCAAAGTACTTCGACGGAAAGAAGGTCTGGGAAGTTAAGTGTGACTGCGCATTCCCATGTGCTACACAGAACGAGCTGCTCGGTGAAGATGCAAAGAAGCTTGTTGCAAACGGCGTAAAGCTTGTTGCAGAAGGTGCTAACATGCCATCTGACCTTGATGCAGTAAAGACATTCCTTGAGAACAAGATCCTCTATGCTCCAGGAAAGGCTTCAAACGCTGGTGGTGTTGCAACATCAGGTCTCGAAATGAGCCAGAACTCAGAGCGCCTCTCATGGTCAGCTGAGGAAGTTGATGAGAAGCTCCACAGCATCATGATCAACATCCACGAGAACGCTTACAACACAGCAAAGAAGTTCGGCATGGAAGGCAACTACGTAGCCGGTGCAAACATCGCCGGATTCGTAAAAGTCTGCAATGCAATGATTGCACAGGGCTTAGTCTGATGAAAGAGGCTGCGTAAGCCCCCACAGGACAACCCTTGCTTAAGAGCCGCTTTTTCTGCACAATAACTGCAGATGAAGCGGCTTTTTTCTTTTACAGCAGCATTTTTCGCATTCCTTCTGGCGTTCAGCCCGTGTGCGGGCAGTTCGTGCCTTTCACGCACGCCGCGCTCATCCGCTTTCTGGGGCGCTGCTGCTTACTCTGGCGGGACTGCCAGCGCGGTCATTTCTGCATATCAGGGCGAAGTTTCCGCCCGCTTCACTTCTCAAAGAGAATCTGACATTCAGGTCGTCTTAAACTCATCCGGCAAGTTCCGGCCCTCAACGCGTAGCAGGGCGGGCGTACCGGACGCTCTCAGTAAATCTGGAGGATGGGACAGCCTTTCATCCTCTTGCATTACATCAGTTCCCTTTTCCGGTGATATGTGTCCCGCGCTCAGCAGGTTTCACCGGCTTACGGCGTGGGTTCAGTCTGTGATATAGGTGCTGCAGCTGTTTCGCCTGTCACTGTATGGGATGAGCCTGAGCTGGTTTCAAAATAAAAAAAATCAGTTTACGTAATCACCACCAGTTCCGGCAGACTCCCGTACATGTCAGGAAAAATGATATGACAGGAGGTACCCTATGATCGTGAAAATCATTATTGGATTTCTGATCTTTGGCGTCATAACAGCGATAGCAGCTCACTTCTGGAGCTGATTATGGGAAAGGGGCTATGTGCCCCTTTTTTTTGTGCTATACTGTCTTGTATGAAACGCCGTTTATTTCTTATCAGTTTTTTCCTCTGTGTTGCCTCCCTTCTTTGTGCGGAGACACCTGCTCCTGACTATCATGGCGGGAACGGTACCATCCTCAGGCAGAGCTCAGACGGCACACGGAACATCACGGTCAGAAAGTACGAGACGGCGCCCTTCAAGGCTGGCGGTCAGCTGGAACGCGTTGATCCGGTGCTGTACGATGATTATCTTACAAAGAACAAGATTGCTGATTTCCGCTGGTACTGGAGCAAACTTACCATCCATGAGGTGTGCGAGATTGAGTACATCGGGCAGTATAACAGGAATAAAACCCCGATAGGCGAGCTGTGGTTCAAGATTACGACAGACGGCAATACCGGCTGGATATGCTACTACAGCAACTATTTTGATGACATTTACAGTGGCAATTCGGGCGAGTATCTTGAGGTGATCCAGTCTGGCGGAAAGACGTGGAATGTCAGGCGGCTCGAGCAATCTGTCTGCGTATATGAGAATCTGAACGTGCGGGATGCTCCTGGCCTTGGCGGTAGCAAAATCGGTCTTATCCAGATGGATGAAGATCATTATTTCAGAAGCTTTAATACAGTTGCCATAACGGATGAGACTGAATCTATCGACGGATTTGATGACCCCTGGGTCAAGATAGAGTTCGAGAAAGGCAAGTTCGGCTGGGTTTTCGGCGGTTATGTCGGCGTCGAGCGCGGCGGGCCAAAGTTCATGCTTCCTGAAGATGAGATAGATTTCCTGTTCGGCGATATGCCGTGATAAGCCTCAGATTTTGTGATATACTCATACTATGAAACGAAACCATTCTTCACCTGTTGTTCATGGTTCCCTTTTTGCAGAAGCATTCTTTATTTTTGTTCTTGCATGCCTGCTTGTTTCCTGCAGACCGGATACAAAACTTGCCATGCATGGTATTCCAGCTGGAACGTACACAATACATCACTACAAGCAAAAGACGACAGGTGGAAAAACCCTTGCAGATTATACGCTTGCTGAAACTGAAACTGGAAAGGTTGTAGAAAACGATTCCGATGTATCTTCAGTAGCTAAAAGTTATACGGGCTTTAACGCACCGTCAGTATCGCTTCTGGATGATGTGGTCAACCTGTTCTATGACCGTAAATCCGTAACATATACATTCAATACAGGCAATCAAGGCTGGTTCTCAGACGGAGCGACAAGCCGCAGAATAACCGGTCTGTACGGGGGACCCTGTGATGCGCCCATTAATCTTCAGACAGATCCTGGCTGGCAACTTGCAAAGTGGGTGATTCAAGGCGGAACAGAGTTTGTTCCAGGTGTATTTGGACTTGAGGACCAGACCTGTCAGGCTGAGTATGTTTGGTGCTCTCCTCCCTCTGATGACTTTGTCTATATTCCCGCCGGCACTTTCATGATGGGTAATGATGGAGACTCTTCTGAAGACCAGCCTGCCCATGAGGTAACACTTACACGCGCGTATTTCATGTGCAATCATGAAGTGACACAAGGCGAATATGAATCTTATTGTACTTATGGTGGTACGAGTCCAGGCGATCCAGAAAGCTTTCCTGCCTATTACGTCAGCTGGTATGATGCTATTGTGTACTGCAACAAACGCTCAAGTGACGAGGGACTGACACAGTGCTACAGTATTGGCGGTTCGACAAATCCAACAGATTGGATTAATCAGTATTCAATACCTCAATCAGCTTCTGATTCAGGGTATGCTTTTTGGAATAGTGTTGTCTGTGATTTTACAGCAAACGGCTACCGTCTGCCCACCGAAGCTGAATGGGAGCGGGCTGCCCGGGCAGGCAGTAATGCTTTTGAGTCAAGATTGTGGAGCGGCACGTCAGTTGATACTGATCTTGGGGATTATGCCTGGTATGGAGATTCTTCTCAATTAACTCAAGTAGTAAAGAGAAAAAATCCTAATTCTATTGGCTTGTTTGATATGACTGGTAATGTAAGTGAATGGTGTTGGGATTGGAACTCAGCGTATTCATCAGAATCTGTGACCGATCCTATAGGACCTGGGTCAAGTGATATGAGAATCTCGCGTGGTGGAGACTTCCGTTCTGAAGCAGATAACTGTGCCGTTTCAAGAAGAGCATCTTATCAACCTTTCGTACGCAGTAATAAGGGAGCAGGTTTCCGCGTAGTCCGTACGGCGAATCCCTAGGCGTTCTTAAAATGATTGGAGATATACTGAAAATGATAAAACAAAGGCATAATGGTCAGTTAGTTTCTCATGGTACTTTCCTGACAGGAATGATTATTGCGCTCGCACTTGCCTTTGTGCTTGTTTCCTGTGAACCAGAACCTGATATTGTTGTTGTTCCTGATGATCTGAACGCTCCCGGTGCCATTCCCGCCGGAACGTACACGGTGTATCACTATCAGCAGAATGTGTCAGGTAGTCATGAAAACGGCGATTATACTTTAATTACCGCAGATACAGACACTGATAAGGTTCTTGACGTTGTTTCGTCTCCAGCGTCACTCGCAAATGAATATGCAGGTTTTACCCTTAAATCAATGATGGTCAACGGTACTGTCATCAGCCTGTTTTATGACCGCAATACCATTACGTATACGTTCAATACGGGCTCTCAAGGAACCTTCTCCGATGGAACGACAAGCAAGTCTGTAAGCGGATTGTACGGGACAACATTTACCATTCCGTTTGGTGTCTCTTCTGGCAGTCACTGTTTTGTCCGGTGGATCAGTGTTGATGGAACAGAAACGCTGGATACTGATGAATTTGGTTCTGAAAACGTTTCCTGGAATGCGTATTATGTGTCATCAGGCGATACGCCTGCTAACTTTGTCCTTGTTCCTGCAGGAACGTTCATGATGGGACGGGAAGGGACTACGGACGCAATTCCGCATAGCGTAACACTGACCAGTTCGTATTATATGTGTGTCCATGAAGTGACTGCAGGCGAATACTTCGGAGAAAACTGTACATTAGGAGAAACCTTTGATGATAATCCAGACGGAACGGAGGCTGATCGGGCAGTCTATAATTTAAGCTGGTATGATGCTATTGTGTACTGCAACAAACGCTCAAGTGCAGAGGGACTGACACCGTGCTACAGTATAAACGGTGAGACGGACCCATCTGTGTGGATTACGGCTGCCGGTGGTTCTGTACCATCAGTATTTAATGAAAGTTGGAATGCTGTGGTCTGTGACTGGGAAGCAAACGGCTACCGTCTGCCCACCGAAGCTGAATGGGAGCGTGCTGCCCGCGCAGGAAACGATTCTGTTTCAAGTTATGTCTACAGTGGAACGGAAGATTCTTCAGCGTTGTCTACTTATGCCTGGTATTCTGAATTGGGAGTTTCAAGAGTTCAGCCGGTACGTCAGAAAAGTCCTAATGCCTTTGGCCTGTATGATATGAGCGGTAATGTGTGGGAATTGTGTTGGGACTGGTATGCTTTATATACGGGTGATTCGGAAATAAATCCAAAGGGATCGGCATTAACCGGACAACGGATAGTGCGTGGTGGTTGCTATAACCAACCGGCTTCTTCGGCGTCGGTGAATGACCGGATCAAAGAATATCCATTTCGAAGAGGTGCGGATGGTAGCGGAAATCACTTTGGCCTCCGTGTCGTGCGCAACGTCCAGTAAGCACTCCGCCCGCAACAAAAAGGCACCCCATTGGGTGTCTTTTTGTTGCCTTATTCCGCTTTCAGGAACACGAACTCGCCGGGGGTAAGCCTGCCGTGGAAGAACGCGGCTTTTTCCCTGCCGAACATTCCGACTGGTGCAATGCCTTCCTGTTTCAGTGCGCGCGGTCCCCATGCGGGCGCGCTTTCGTCAGCCTGCAGAATCTTGAGCTTTTCAGGCGCCGGCTTTCCTTCCTCAATCTTGAAGTAGATGTTGAAATCCTGTGGCTTACAGCCGTCATTTGCGTAACAGTAAAGCGCGAACGTGCCGTTGTCGTACGTGAAGAGCGAAACGCCGCTTTCAGCATCAATCCAGACTTTGTCGCGTGCGGTAAGTTCGTAGCGCATGGTCGTGAGCACTTCTTTCGGCAGGTCGTAGATGCGTGACGGCATGTCAGGCAGGTTCAGCACGGTGATGCGTCCCTTGCCGTATGTGTCATACATGATGAGACTCTCGTGATACTCGCCGTGGCCAGCGTTGCAGATTGACCAGCTCGCATTGTTTCTGTGTTCAAGCAGCGGGAAACTGATGGGGGATGCGGTCTTCACATACTGGCGGCCCATGGTGCCCGGCATATCTGCCTGGAACTCGTCTGCATCAAGACGGCGGTTAGTGTAGCGTACACTCGTCAGGTCTGATAAGCGCATGCCGGTTTTATCCGCAGCGAGTTCGTCGTGCTTTTGGGCGGCAATGACGAAGCCGCTTGTCACGATGACGCGGCCGCCCTGTGAAGCGAAATCTGCAATCTTGTCCAGGATATCATCGGCAACGCGCTTTGCCTTGAATGCGCGTGCTGCCTTGCTGGTGCCGTCTGCCGTGAAAGCGGTGGCCGCTTCTGACGGCTCGTATGCTGCTTCAGCGGAGAATGCCGCGGCAGTCACCAGGACAGCGGGCGATTCTACCGGATCGTACTCAGGGAAGTCTGAAACGGGCTCGACGGGAACGCCTGCCATGCCCAGGTAGTCTTCAATATGGTCTTCGCCGCTTGCGTTGAACGGAACGTACACTTTAAGACCCGTCGGGTTCCCAACCTGTGAAAGCAGCGCGTCTATCTTCTGATACTGGAAGCCGAGCGGTGTTGCGCGCCTGTTGTTGTAAATCATCGGCCAGCAGAACATCATGAGTTCCTTGCTGCGGCTGAACGCGGTCAGGTACGCCTGCTCAAGATATGTGTCGATACGGTCGCAGTCAAACGGGTCAAACCAGCCGCCTCCGTTCCTGCCAGGTGCGACATGCTCCATGTAGCGGGGCAGCGAGTAGCTTAAGTAACGCTGCAGGTGCTGGTCCTGCTGGGCGCTGTGGCGCGCCTCCGTTCCCGTGTAGATGCTGTCGAAAATGTGGCGCTGCTCCATCGGGTTGTAGCCTGTCTCGTGATAGCTTTCGCGCCAGTTCGGGTATTTGATGATGACCTTGCACGTAGGGTTTACTTTCTTTGCGGGACCCAGAATCAGGTTTTCTGAAACTTCGAGCATTTTTGCAAGACGGAACTCTGCCCAGCTTCGGTCTCCTTTTTCACGACGGCAGTCATCGCACATGCACTGGGTAAAGAAGAAGTCGTCAATGATGAACTCGTCGAACAGGCTTGCGGTGTACTCGCTTATTTCCTTAAGACGGTCGCGCATCCCCGTGTTGCAGTAGCAGAAGGTGCCGAACAGGCGTTGCAGCTTTTTGTCATCGTCGTTCAGCGGCGGAGTCACCGTCGTAATGCCGCCGCTTACTTCAATGCCGTACTCTTCAAGCACGCGCTTTATCATGAGAAGCTGTTCTTTGCGTGCAAATACATCGCGGTACGTTTCCAGGTAGACTTTGTCTATGCCGACATATTTCTGAAACCAGTCAGCTTCTTTCCGAAGCTCTTCTTCTGTGATGCGGTCTGCCCACTGGGCGACACAATACGTAACTGTCTTAAAGTTTTTATAAAGGGACATGATACACCTCTGCTCCCTTTATTGTAAGGCATTATCCGCCTTTTGTGTGCAGAGATTCATCAGTTCACGCCGGCTTTTTATATCGAGCTTTTCCATACACTTTCATTATCAGCCGTGGCGAGGTATAAAAAACAAGAGGAAACGGGATGTAATAAAGTTGTAATCAGTCTGCGAGTCTGATTGTCAGCGTGATGACCTTTCCTTTCAGGTCGTCCGGCTTGATGTATGTGTAGGTTACGTTTTCCTTATCGCAGTCAGTTACTATCATGATGATGTCGGCATCTTCCTGATAGTTGCTTGCCAGGAATTCATCCTGTGTAACAGAACCATCGTCAAACTTCAGATATACAGTTCCATTGGTGAATGTAAAGTCTGTGACAAATCCGCGGTGACCATTCTTGATTTCGCCTGTAGCCTTGTCAACGAGTGTGAACTTCATTTCGGGTTCGTTGTACAGGATGAATTCATCGCATTCTTCAATGACTGTCTTATCAACGCCTTCCATTGTCGGGTTCAGGACTGCCTCAATGAAGTTGGACATGAAGTTTTCGTTTTCAGCTTCTCCATACAGGGTGTCCAGATCAAGAACAACAGATTTCTGTGATTCAGCTTCAATAACGTTGAAATTTACCCAGATGAATGAAATTTCTGATGATACTTTATAGCTTTTTCCTGCTTCAAAAAGGGCGATTACGGTCTGTGGCTCGCTTGTATAGTGTCCCTGATTGTCATGAAATTTAAGGCCGAAAATATGAACGCCTGCTTCAAGCTGGACGATATCTGTGCTGTTCCAGCTGTCACCCCATGCGACAGTATCGCCATCAATAGTATCTATAACGACAAAACGTTCAAAAGTTACGGTTGCCAGATTATCAACATCTGCACCAGCATTGAGGATTCCATGATTCTGAGTTGTCTGACATCCTGTCAGCGCGCACATTACAATAATAGCGGCAAGGAAGAAAATAGCCTTTTTCATAACACCTACCAGATAATTTTAAATAATCTGATGGAATTATAGCACAGGTTCTGAGAAAAAACAAAATTTCAGGAAAAAATTACTATAAAGGGGATAAAAATACTGACAGATTTTTATTGTACATTTCTTGACAGGCAGAATTCAATGAATGCGTCTTCGGGCAGTGGTTTTGAGAAATAGAATCCCTGGATGAAATCACAGTCCAGATTGGTGAAGAAATCAACAGATGATTCATCTTCAATGCCTTCTATGACGATTTCCTTATTCAGGTCCTTCATCATGGTGATTGTTTTCTTGATGATGGTCTGCATGCTCTGCTCATCTTTTTTGTCGACGAAACTCTTGTCTATTTTCACTATATCAAGCGGCATTGCGGTAATGCGCTGAATGTTTGAATAACCTGTGCCGTAATCATCCAGAGAAAGCATCATGCCCATATCCGCGAGCTTCTGAATGTTCCTGTCAAACAGCGCCTGGTCTGCAATGGTTTCGCGTTCAGTGATTTCGAGATTGAGCTGTGAAAAGCGTATGCGGTATTTTTCAACACAGGTGCGTATCTTTTCCGGAAGGTCAGGCTGCAGACACTGTGCGACAGCGAGGTTGATTTCAATATACTCAAGTCCGCTTTTTCTGAACGCCTCGCGTGCAATAAAGCGGCAGACATCATCAATGATGAAGTCGCCTATCTGATAGATGGCGCCGCTCCGTTCCGCAGCTGGAATGAAGATTTCAGGCGAAACAAAGCCGTATTTCTCATCCGGCAGGCGGATAAGCGCTTCCGCAGAGATGAACTTCTTCTTTGTTACTGACCAGATTGGCTGATAGTACATCTGGAATTTTTCTTTGACTATGGCATCGGCAACTATGGAATCAATTTCGTTCCGCAGCCGGAAGTTCTTTGTGGAAGTAAGCCGCGCAATGTCTACCGGTGTTTTTGCGTTCGGAGGCATCAGCGATGAGAAGGACTGGATGAAGGAAATGAGTTCGTGATACTCGCCTATGTCATCCGGATAGTCGTAGTAACCAATCTGTGGAACCAGATGAATTTCAAGCTTGTCCAGAACGGCAGGCTGTGAATAAAGGACGTACAGGATATCCGCGTATTTTTTTGCAGACTGTTTTGACACCTGTGCATTCAGAATGGCAAAAAGACCGTTATCAAGATAGTAACCTTCCGCATTCCTGAAATCATGTGGAGCGTGTTCAAGCGTTTCTGCGTAGATGTTCTTCAGGACGATGATGAGCTTTTCCCTTGGCAGGTAATTCTTTATATCCTTGTAGTTCTTTATGTTGATGAACAGGATTGTGGCGGGTGTTTTCAGCGAAGTCAGCCTTTTCAGGTCAGAGAAGTACATGTGCTTCGTGTTTGTGCCGAGTTCCCAGTTGATGAGCAGTTCCGGCCTCTGGATGGTGACGGTGAACATCAGGATGGCGCAGGATGTCGCGAACATTTCAATGACGAGGTTTGAGTTGTATATCTGAATCAATATTGCAGCAATCTGCAGCGGGAACATGGATATGAGGGAAATTCTGACAACTCTTGAAAACAGGTGCCTGTATTTCATGATGATGATCAGGCAGAAAACCATATAGATTACTGCGTGGACATACATGAGGAGCATGCCAGGAAGCCTGTGATAGCCGATTACGGGATCATGTTCGAACATGAAAGGCTTTGCCGGGTTGATCAGCAGGCAGGAGATAATCAGCATGGAAGGCAGCAGAAACAGTATCTTTGAGAGGAAACTTTTCTTTTTAAGGCTTTCCCAGCCTTCCGCACAGATGATTATGTATACGGCATACACCGGAATGTTCAGGCACCGCAGGATGAAATAGCTTGACTGAAATGCATAAAACCAGAAAGGCGTTATGGTCTGGATTGTCTCAGGCTTTGAGTAATACAGTCCGAGCAGGTCAGCCAGTGTTGTCAGTAAGACGACAAAACATAAGACAATAAAGCTTTTGTTTATAGCGCCATGATGCAGTTTCTTGAAATACAGGGAAAAAAGGATGAGCCCGACAATAATGACTGCACAGATGTCATATGTATAAATGGCATTCAGGTTAGACTGTTGCGGCATGATTCTGTTCCTTTACAAACTCAATGAAAGCTTTTTCATTCAAAGGCTTTGAGAAATAGTACCCCTGAATGAAATCGCAGTTTAATTTCATAAAGAGGTCAACGGCGTCTTCGTCTTCAATACCTTCAACGACAATTTCCTTATCCAGGCCTTTAAGCATGACGACCGTGTTTCTGATGACGGTCTGCATGACCGGCTTGTCGCGTTGGTCAACAAAGCTCTTGTCAATTTTGACGATGTCGAGCGGAATGGATGTGATTCGCTGAATATTGGAATAGCCGGTGCCGTAGTCATCGAGGGAAAGCGTCATTCCCATATCTGAAAGCGCACGGATGTTCCTGTCGAAAAGCGCCTGGTCGGCAATGTCTTCCCGTTCGGTAATTTCGAGATTGAGCTGAGAAAACTTGATGCCATATTTTTCAACGCAATCGCGGATTTTATCAGGCAAGTCGGGCTGCAGGCACTGTGCGACGGCGAGGTTGATCTCGATATATTCGAGCCCGCTTTCCCTGAAGTCGTCGCTTGCAATGAAGCGGCAGACATCATCAATGATGAAGTCGCCTATCTGATAGATAGCGCCGTTCCGTTCTGCAGCTGCAATGAACAGTTCGGGAGACACGAAGCCGTATTTCTCATTCATCAGACGGATAAGTGCTTCTGCCGAGCGGTATTTCCTGTCTTTTACTGACCAGATTGGCTGGTAGTACATCTGGAAGCGGTTGTGGCTGATGGCATCTGTAAGGATAGAATCAATCTCATTGCTTACCATGAAGTTCTTTGTGCCTGTAATGGTGGCTGCGTCAACAGGTTCTTTCTGAGAAGGCAGCAGCCATGATGAAGACTGGATGAAGCTGAACATGCCTTCGTAGCCGTTGATGTCATCCGGACAGTCAAAATAGCACAGCTGCGGAATGAGGTGAATTTCCAGCCTGTCCACAGTAATCGTTTCTCTGAGCAGTTCGTTGATGATGCCGGCAAATTCTGCAGCTTCCTGTTTTGTCGTCTGGTCTGCAACAATGGCAAAAAGGCCATCATCCAGGAAATAAATCTGCGATTTTCTGAATGGGCGTGTTTCATTGGCAATGATTGTTTCAACACAGTCGCTCATTACTTTAGAGAGGATGTTGAACGGCAGGAAAGCGAGGATATCGCTGTAATTCCTGATGTTCGCAAAAATGATGGTGACATTCCGCTTGAGCATTTCAATGCTCTTCAGTTCATCCAGGTATGCGTGTTTTGTGTACGTGCCGTAATCCCAGTGAAGGATAAGTTCCGTGCGGTGAACGGTAATGGTGATGATGAGGATTGAGCATGTCGTCGCAAACATTTCGACAAGCAGATTTGAGTTGAAGAACTGAATGAGGACTGCAATGAGCTGGAAAGGAGCCATAAGCAGCAGGGATATGATTTCTGTCCTTGTGAAAAGCTTACGCAGCCGGATTATTACGCAGACGTTTACGATAAGGTAAAAAGCTGCACATATGTACAGAATGAAAAGACCCGGTAAGCGGTGATATCCGTATATATCCGATTTTTCAAACATGAACGGCATGAACGGATTGATGAGCATGCACGTTACGGAAATGAGCAGTGGCAGGATTACCAGAAAAAAACTGATTTTATTCCTCTTGAAAACGGTTGAGGTTGCTCCTGCCTTCGCAATGATGAACATTGTGTACACAGGAAGAATGATGCCTCTGAGGAAAAAGTACGGCGTGTGTATCATGAAGAAAACTGCGTCGGAGATACGTTCACAGTGTTCAGGAGTGGAATAATATGAGCAGAGAAGGTCAGAAATGGTTGTCAGGATTGTAATCAGACAGAGCGCTATGAACCATTTGTTGACAGCTCCCTTCAGCATTTTCCGGAAAAAAATGGAAAAGAGGATTATCAACATGATGATTAATGCACAGATGTTGAAATGAATTATGAGACCTTGTGTAGCTTGCTGCTGCATGTTTACAGTATCAAGGAAAAAGGTATTTTTCGCTAGGAAAAAATTGTGATTATCTGTATATCTTTATTAAAATTAACGTTACTGCAAATAGAAAAAAAGCCCGGCATGAAAAGTACAGTGCTCTTCTGCCGGGCTTGCTGATAAGCGGCTCTCTCCTTCCGCCTGCATCAGGTATGGTTACTGGGCTTCACTTTCCCAGAAAAGGTCGTTCAGTGTGACGCCAAGAACCTTGCAGATGGCGATGCACAGATTGATTGTCGGGTTGTAGTCTCCCTTTTCAATCGCGTTTATTGTCTGCCGTGAAACGCCGACTGCAGAAGCAAGCTGGTCCTGCGACAGGTCTTTCAGCGCGCGGGCTGCCTTAAGCTTCAGGTTCTTCATTCATCGTCTCCTTCAGCTTCGTCAGCTTTCTTGTCGCCTGCTTTCTTTATGATGATTGTTCCGGCAACCATGAGAAGGAAAATAGCTGCACCAAGGCTGTACCAGGTTGAATCAAGACGTCCTGCTTCGTTGAGGATATCACCGTCAATGATCCTTTTTACTGCGACAAACAGGTTAAAGAGGCCGATGGCTGAAAACACGATGACAAGTCCGCGTGAGCTGTCCGAAGGACGGAAGTATGCGTCATTGATGATAGCTGAACAGGCAAATACTGTGGCGCCTGCAAAGACTAAAAGCATGTGTGGAACTGAGCCCTGAAGGAAAGTAGGAGCTTCAAGGATGGCTTCAACCATTGAAAGAGCCACTTCGCTGAAGAAAATGGTGAAGAATGCTGCCTGGTAGCACTTTCCACGTACGGCGACCTGACGCTCATCGTAGCCGTCTTCCTTGATTCCGTTCTTTTCCTGCTTCTTTTTCTGGCCAAAGCAGAATGCTGCAACAAGCCCGACGCCAACTCCAAATCCGACTGCAAAAAAAACTGACATGATAAATTCTCCTTATAAGCGGAGTTCCTGTGAATCTGTGTCATGCTGAATGAGATTCAGCATCTTTTCCGCTTACATTTTCAGTTATAAAGCAAGTTAAACTAATTGTCAAGTATATGCGACAATTTATTTACTAAAAATTGCAAAATATCGCATTTGGGATTATTTACATATCGCATGGTTATGCTGTGCGGCAGGCGACCCGTACCCGCACAACACAGCACATGCGGTCTTGAAAATGACGTGCTATCGGTGTATTTTAGAAGAAAGCTGCTTTGACGCGGCGGATATTTTTCATTTAGGAAGTGCACTCATGGCATTTATTGACGATTTGCTGAAAAAGGCTAAGGCTGCAAACAAGACAATCGTTCTCTGCGAAGGCGAGGACAAGCGCGTTGTTGAAGCAGCTGCAAAGATTGTAAAAGAGGGGATTGCTAAGATCATCCTGCTCGGTACTGAAGAAGAATGCAAGAAAGTTGCTCCTGACGTAGACCTGTCAGGCGTAAAGCTTGTTGATCCTGCAACAAGCGCAGATGCAGATAAGTATGCAGAAATCCTGTACAAGGCCCGCGAAGGCAAAATCAACAAGAAGACCGGTCTTCCTGAATACGCTGATGTCGCCGCTGCAAAGGCTTACATCTGCAAAGACCGCACAATGTTCGGCGCCCTCATCCTGAAGGCAGGCGATGCAGACGGTTTCGTTTCAGGTGCATGCCACTCAACAGCAAACACAATCCGCCCGGGACTGCAGGTCATCAAGACAGCTCCTGGAATCAAGACAGTTTCATCATGCTTCATCATGGTTGCTCCTGAAGGCGGCAACAAGTATGTCCCAGAGGGAGTTGCCCTGTTCGCTGACTGCGCACTCTGCATTGAGCCAACAGCAGAAGAACTTTGCGACATTGCAGTTGCAACAGCTGACACAGCAAAGAAGATCGGCGGCATTGACCCACGCCTTGCAATGCTTTCATTCTCAACAAAGGGAAGCGGCAACGACGACAAGTATCTGAAGTCAGTTCCAAAGATGCAGGAGGCACTCAAGATTACACAGGAAGCACATCCTGAGCTCGCAATTGACGGCGAATTCCAGTTCGACGCTGCTGTCGCTCCTGAAGTCGGCGAGCTCAAGGCTCCTGGCAGCAAGGTTGCAGGACACGCAAACGTCTTCATTTTCCCGAACATCAACGCAGGCAACATCGGCTACAAGATCTGCCAGCGCATGGGTGGCTGGATGGCAATCGGTCCTGTATGTCAGGGTTTCGCAAAGCCACTCAACGACCTGTCACGCGGCTGTAACGTAGACGACATCGTCGCAACAGTTGCAGTAACAGCTCTGCAGGCATAATTTCAAAATGCCGTCCTGGCATTTTGAAATTGACGAGAAGCGTGCGATGCACACTTCTCGCGATTAGACGCTTACGGCGCCGCATCCTTGCGGCGCTTTTTTTTTGCCCGCCTCCTGAAACTTGCCGATTACCACATGCGGTAGTATCTTAAAAGTGATGAGCCGCTTTCCGGGCGGCGGCAGGAGGCGCTTTTATGGCTGACATGTTCGATTATCTTTTCTGGCGTGGTGACCTTAGTTTTACCGAGGTCCCTTTCAACGATGCTGATGCAATGATTCTCTGCCAGCTTGCGTACATTGACTACACTGATGTCGTTCCTGCCGCCTTCACCAAGAAAGGCATGACGCTTGCCGATGCAGCTGCGGAACTTTCCAAACCTGACTGGGATTCCTGCAATTTTCACAAGCGCTTTTTCACAGAGCAGACGAAAGAGCTTCTTCTTGTCGCGGGCCAGACGCGGCGTTTCGGCTCACTCGGCGTGTCAGGCAGCCGGCACATCATCGACATGGAAAAAGAAGAGCAGTTTTCAGCCCTTACCTTTGAGCTGCCCGACAATACGCTTTTCATAGCCTATTCCGGCACAGACGCAATGATTGTCGGTTGGCAGGAAGACTTCAACCTGGGCTGGAAGGACGTAGTGCCGGCTCAGGCGGATGCGCTTTCCTACATGACTGAGGCTGCCGCTGCTCTCCGGGGCGCAATCCGGACAGGCGGCCATTCCAAGGGCGGCAACCTGACGATTTACGCTGCGGCGAATGCGCCTTCAAAAGTACAGCGCCGCATTACGGGCGTCTGGAACTTCGACGGCCCAGGCTTCAAACCGGAGTTCTTCCAGTCTGAAGGATACCTGTCTGTCGGCCCAAAAATCAGGAACTTCAAGCCGCAGCTTTCCGTTGTCGGCATGCTCTTTACAAACAGCAGCAGCTACACCGTTATTGAAAGCGTGGAGAAGGGCGTCCTGCAGCATGATCCCATGAGCTGGCAGATGCAGCCGTCCGGGTTTGTCACGCTTCCTGAACTTGATGAAGACACGTTCAAGATAAGCCGCGCCATCAACGGCTGGTTCGATGACCTTGAATTTGAGCAGAAGCGCGTGTTCGTCGAAACGGTGTTCGGTGTCCTGAATAAATCGACTGCCGAAACAAGCAATGAACTTGCTGAAAACTGGAAAGTCACCATCCCGAACATACTGAAAGCCATGACGCACCTTGATGCAAAGACGCGTAACGCCGTTCGTCTGACGCTCGAAATTCTTGCCAGAAATGCGTTCGAGGCAGCCCGCGATCAGGAGTAACTGCAGGAGTAATTACTGTGGCTGATTTATTCGACTATCTTTACTGGCGCGGAGACCTGAGCTTTACTGATGCACCTCTGTCAGATGCAGACGCACTTATTCTCTGCCAGCTTGCGTACATTGATTACACGGATGCAGTACCCGCTTCTTTTTTCCAGAACGGCCCGACTCTTGCCGAAGCCATGGAAACGCTTACGGAACTTGAGTGTACTGGTTCTGCTTTTTACAAGCGTTTTTTCACAGAACAGACGAAAGAACTTCTTCTTGTTGCAGGGCAGACGCTACGTTTTGGTGCTCTCCGCGTGTCAGGCTGCCGGCATATTATCGACATGGAAAAAGAAGAGCAGTTTTCAGCCCTTACGTTCATGCTGCCGGACAATTCCTCTTTTCTTGCGTATTCCGGAACAGATGCCATGCTTGTCGGCTGGCAGGAAAACTTCAACATGGGCTGGAAGAACATTGTGCCGGCTCAGACAGACGCGCTTTGCTATCTGAATGATGCCGCTGCGGGACTTTCAGGCAGCATCCGGGCGGGCGGCCATTCCAAGGGCGGCAACCTTGCCCTGTACGCTGCCGCTCATGCTCCTTCTGAAGTACAGGCGCGGCTGGCCGGCATCTGGAACTTCGACGGCCCCGGTTTCAAGGCAGACTTTTTCGATTCTGCAGGATACCGCGCAGTTTCCGGCCGCATACGAAACTTCAAGCCGCATCTTTCTGTTGTCGGCATGCTTTTTACCAACAGCTGCCGCTACACGGTCGTCAAAAGCACCGGGAAGGGCATGTTCCAGCATTATCCCCTGAACTGGCAGGTGGAGCCGCGCGGCCTTGAAACGCTGCCTGAACTTGATGAAACAAGCCTGAAAATAGGGCAGGCGGCTAACGGCTGGCTTAACGAACTTGAGACAGAGCAGAAGCGCGTGTTTGTGGAAACGGTATTCGGCATTCTGCGGCAGTCGTCGGCAGAGACGGGTGCTGAACTTGCCTCAAACTGGAAGGTCACGCTGCCCAACATGCTGAAAGCGCTGTTCCTGCTTGATGGAAAGACGCGCGCTTCCGTCCGCCGTACGCTCAGATGCCTTGTGAAGCATGCCGCCGGTAAAAAGACGCGCGTGACAGACCGCCGTTCATCTAGCGGTACAGAATACGGCGGATTGAGTCCATCGAGAGGGCGAACTCATCCGCGAATCCGGCAATATTCTTTCCCTCCTGATGCTTCCGGCGGATTTCGGCATTCCGCTTAACATAGAAATCGCGCGAGCCTGATTTTTCGCCCCAGCCCTTTTTCGCTGCGTGCGTACAGAATCTTGCTCTGCTCTGGTACGACGGGGCGCCTGCCCCTCGTTCCGAAGTCCTCACTCGCATCTGCTCGCTCCGGTCTTCTTCACTGCCCCCTCTAGCGGGCTCAAACGCCGCCCGCAACGCCCGCTACAACAAGTACGCTTTTATAAGCTCCTCTACATCTGCGGATGAAAGCGGGGCCGCCCACGTTTCCCAAGAGAAGATGAAGTCGCGTCCCAGAAGAAGGCCGTGCGTCTGGTACGCTTTCAGCTTGCCGAGCGCGTTGCCGAGATACTGCTCGTCGTCCATCATGCCGAAGTGCTCCCAGATGAGCTCCTGGCGGGTGCGCACGTTCAGGCAGTAAAAGTCCGGGTGCCACGTGCCCTCAACTTTGACCGGAGCTTCGTAGCGGAACGGGATGCCGTGCGCATCGAGCGCGTTTGCGATAAGTTCCTCTGACTTGGAGCGCACGGCCAGCCCCGCGCTTGAAAAGTGACGCTGCTCTTCTGGTAAAATGCCCTTCGTCCTGTACGGAACAGCTTTCCACAACGCGATGTACTGCGCGTTACTCAGTCGCAGCGGGGCGTCTGGAATGTGAGCGATATCTTCATTCAGGGAAACCAGTTTTTTGAGCTGTTTCTGAAGGACACCTTCTGTGCGCGTGATTTTCTGAAAGCACTTCATCTGCATTTTCAGACTTTTGAGAGTCCTGCTGTCAAAAGCCTTCTGTCCCAGTTCTGCAACAAGCGCGGTATGCTTTTTTCTTATGTAATGCCCGTTTTTGTCGCCTTTCTTTGTAATGCAGTAGTACTGAGTGCCCCGCTTTTTCCTTGATATGCGCAGATGGCCTTTAGGCGCAGTCCTCAGACGCCGCTCAGCTTCTTTCAAAGCAGTTTTCAATGTTGAAAGCCGCTCTGCTGCCATCTGAAGAACATTGTCTGGTGGGAATACTTCGCTAATATTGCTTTTGTTCATATAGCCTCCTGAAAGCTGTCTTTTTTGTAGCTGCTTTCATTATTTGTTATAGGCGCTCAGTGGGCGAAAAATTCAAAAAAAAGCAGATTTCGCTGGCAGCCATGAAAAAACCGCTTTTTCCCGCTGCCTGAGACGGCAGCGAAAAATGCTGGAAATCGCAGTTTTCGCGGAAGGCCGCTATAGTGCTGTCCGCGAAAAAGCGCCATTTTGCTGAATTTCGCTGCCGGTAGGCAGCGTAAGAATGCGCGGTGGTGCGTCAGTTCTGGGAAATTGCGTGCTTTTTGAAAGCTGGCTCTGTGCGTGAGTCAGAGAAAAGCGCTGAAATCGCGCGTTTTCGTGGTACAAGCGCAGTGGGCTGTGTGTGTCAAGTGACCGCGAAAATGCAGGAAAGCTAACTTTTCGCGGACGCGCGGGTGTGGACCTTCCGCGAAAAAGCACAAAATTGCTGATTTCTCTGCCATTTCCACCCCACTTTCTCCACACGCCGCGCCTGTTCCCGCCCCAAGATACGTACTCGCTGTGTTCCCGCCCAAGAAAAGCGCACGCTGTCTTTCAGCCCAAGAAAACTGACATTGCTTAAGAGGGCGAAACTTGTTATATTCAAACTGTACGTGCAAGCTTTTTTCTATAGAGACAGCTTGGCGCGTGAGGCAATCAGCATATATTTAACGAGCGCCAGGGATTGTAAGGGCGCGCGAGCGGCCACCGGAGCTTGCGGAAGCAGGCGAGGAGGCTGAGCGTGAGCGAACCCTGAAAAGCCCGGCAGACGCGTAAGCGGCTGAGGCGCCCAGATGGAGAATACAATGGCAGATACGATGCACGCTTTGAAGAAGAACCCCGCCTGGCAGGGTCGTCGTGGTCCGGTTGTCCTGGTCATCATGGACGGTGTCGGATATGGTAAGTACGAGGAAGGAGACGCTGTTAAGGCCTCCAAGATGAAGTACCTTGACTGGTTCAAGGCTAATTGTCCGAACACAAAGCTTAAGGCACACGGAACAGCTGTCGGTCTGCCATCAGATGACGACATGGGTAACTCTGAGGTTGGCCACAACGCAATGGGATGCGGCCGCGTTTTCGCTCAGGGTGCAAAGCTCGTCGGTGAGTCAATTGCAAACGGCTCAATGTTTGCAGCTGCAACCTGGCAGAAGCTCACATCAAATGTAAAAGCAAACGAAGGCAAGGGTGCAGCGCTGCACTTCATCGGCCTTGTTTCAGACGGAAACGTCCACTCACACATTGATCACCTTAAGGCAATGATTGCTCAGGCTGCAAAGGACGGCGTCAAGAAAGTCCGCGTTCACGCACTGCTCGACGGCCGCGACGTAGACCCGACATCAGCACTGAACTACATCACACCACTTGAAGAGTACCTCGCTTCATTCAGCGCACAGGGCTGCGACTACCGCATCGCATCAGGCGGCGGACGCATGTATATGACAATGGACCGCTACAACGCAGACTGGTCAATGGTTGAGCGCGGATGGAAGGCACACGTTGAAGGCAACGGCCGCCTGTTCGAAAGCGCAACTGCTGCAATCAACAAGTACCGCGAAGAGCAGCCTGGCGTTCTTGACCAGGATATGCACGAGTTCGTCATCGCAGGTGCTGACGGAAAGCCATGCGGCACAATCAACGACGGCGACAGCGTCATCTACTTCAACTTCCGCGGTGACCGTGCCCTTGAAATTACACGCGCATTCGAGACACCAAAGGGCGGCGACCTGCCGTTCGAGCGCGCAAAAGTTCCTGCAGTCGAATACGCAGGTATGATGGAGTACGACGGTGACGCACACGTTCCGGCTCAGTTCCTCGTAAATCCGCCGTCAATCGACCGCACCATGGGCGAGTACCTGACAACAACAGGCGTAAAGCTTCTCGCTATCTCAGAAACACAGAAGTACGGCCACGTAACCTACTTCTTCAACGGAAACAAGCAGGGTAAGTTCGACGAAAAGCTCGAAGACTACATTGAAGTTCCAAGCGACGTTGTTCCATTCGAGCAGCGCCCATGGATGAAGTGCGCAGAGATTACCGACAAGGTTATTGAAGCAATCAAGAGCGGCAAGTACGACCACATCCGCCTGAACTTCCCGAACGGAGACATGGTCGGCCACACAGGCGTATTCAACGCAGTCGTCTGCTCAATGGAAGCAATGGACCTGCAGCTGGGCCGCATCAAGGCAGCAGTTGAGGAAGCCGGCGGTATCATGTGTCTGACAGCTGATCACGGTAACTCAGACGATATGTACGAGCATGCAAAGGATGGCAGCGTAAAGGCTGACAAGGCAACAGGCGAGCCAAAGGCAAAGACAAGCCACAGCCTGAACCCGGTTCCTGGCATCATCTACGACCCAGAGTACAAGGGCGAGTACGACAACACCAAGCTCAACGACGGCCTCGGCATCAGCTCATGGCCAAGCACTCTTATTGAACTTATGGGTTACGAAGCTCCGACAGACTACGACAAGTCAATGATCAACATGAAATAAATCAACGCGGGTTTCAGCTTGCTGAAACCCGGTAGTGAGCGTAGCGAACGTAACGTTCCCCGGTTGTCACCGGGTCGCGCTTTCCGGGGTTCGCTAACGCTCAGCCTCCTCGACTGCCTGCGCAGTCTCCGGTAGCCGCTGACGCGCCCCTCCAATCGCTAACGCAAAAAAAGCCTGCATTCTTACGAACGCAGGCTTTTTTCATGCTCTCAGCAGATTATTGTGGAATGTGGCAACTCCTTGCTTTTCAGGCTGCACGCCGAGCTGGCACTCTCCGTCTGATCACAATATTCCAACAATTACTACAATTACAATTGCTGCAATGATGATGTCTCCAACAAGTTTCAGTGCCAGCGGCAGCAGAACGCCTAGCAGTTTCAGCACAAACTTCAGGACACCAAGCAGAATGGCGATTACCAGAATTGATATTAAAAGTGACAGAATCATAAACTTTCCTTTACGCGGCGCGCTCTTTTATGCAGACCGCCCGTTTACGCACACTATATCACAACACACCCGCACTATAAAAGCGTTTTTTTTGTAATAAACACTATATAACAGTTGACATTCTGTTTACACTGTTATATAGTGTTTATTGTTGAGAGGGCGGGGTGCCCTCAAAGGACTGCGCATGAACCTTATTATAAACAACAGCTCGATGGTTCCCATCTACGAGCAGCTGACCAGCCAGATAAAAACGGCGGTGTCGGCGGGGACGCTTAAGCAGAACGATATTCTGCCATCTGTCCGCCAGCTTGCAAAGGAACTGAAAATCAGCGCCCTGACAGTGAAAAAGGCGTATGACGCGCTCGAAGAAGAAGGCTTTGTCATCACCGTACACGGAAAGGGCACGTACATTGCCGCCGCCAGCAGCGAACTGCTTCTTGAAGAGCAGAAGAAAGCGCTTGAGGCGGATATTGAGAAAATCATCCAGAAGTCACGCAGCTGCGGCATTCCGGATGCTGAACTGGAAGAGCTTTTCAGGCTCATCCTGGAGGAGAGATAAATGGTCAAACTTGATGATGTCACGAAGCACTACAAAGACTTTACGCTGCAGTGCTCACTTGAAGTGCAGCCGGGCCGCATCACCGGCCTTATAGGAGAGAACGGCGCAGGAAAGAGTACTACGTTCAAGGCGATTCTTGGGCTTATCCGCGCTGACGGCGGCACAATCAGCGTATTTGGAAAAGACGCCGCAAGCCTTACGAACGCAGACCGCGCTGATATCGGCGTTGTGCTGTCCAACTCTGGTTACAGCGAATGGCTCTGTGTAAAGGATATTATTCCCATTCAGGCTGCCCTCTATAAAAACTTTGACAGACAGCGGTTCACCGACATGTGCACAAAGTTCGCGCTTCCGCTCGACAAGCAGATTAAAGAGTTTTCAACGGGTATGAAGGCAAAGCTCAAGTGCATCTGCGCTATCACCCACGGCGCGCGCCTGCTTATCCTTGATGAGCCGACTGCCGGCCTTGATGTTGTTGCCCGCGAGGACGTGCTCGACATGCTCCGCTCATACATGGAAGAAGACGCTGAGCGCGCCATTCTGATAAGCTCACATATCTCATCAGACCTGGAAAGCCTGTGTGACGATTTCTACATGATTCACGACGGTGCCATCGTCCTGCACGAGGAAACGGACACGCTCCTTTCCAGTTACGGCATCCTCAAGATGGATGAAGCACAGTACGAAAAACTCGACAAGCAGTACATCCTGAAGACACGGAAGGAAAAGTACAGCATTGAGTGCCTGACAAACCAGCGTCAGTTCTATCAGGAGAATTTTCCTGACATTACAATCGAAAAGAGCTCAATTGACGAGCTTATCATGATGGTTATCAAAGGCGAATAAGGAGGACGGAAATGAAAGGTTTACTCATAAAAGATCTGAAACTGCTTGGAAACCAGAAGAAGGCACTTCTCATAGCTGTCGTCATGTTCATCATATTCATGGTGACCATGGATAATCCGTTGTTTGTCGTCAACTACATCACCTTCTTCGGTGCAATAGCTGCACTTGGAACGCTTTCCTACGACGAGTTCAACAATGGTCTGACATTCATGTTTACACTGCCTGTTTCAAGACGTCAATATGTGCTGGAAAAGTTCCTGTTCTGTATTCTTGCAGGCTTATCCGTCTGGATTGTGACTGTAGCAGGTTCATGTGGTTTCATGTTCTATAAGGGAACGTTCGTCAATCCTGCAGAATATCTGACTGAGTGCCTTACCGGCATTGTTATTGTTGCCGTCATGACGTCCATCATGCTGCCACTTCAGATAAAACTTGGACAGGAAAAAGCACGGACGGGCATCTTCCTCTTTGCGGGCATCATCGCTGTTATCTTTTTTGTGCTGAAAGTATGGGTTGCCCCGACTGATGAACAGATGACAGCTCTGCTTGCCGGCATTGAAGGCCTTGGCCTCGCAAAAGGCATGCTGATCTTTGCAGGCAGTGCCGTTGTGCTGCTTGTCGTTTCCTACCTGATTTCCGTCCGCATCATCAATAAAAAGGAATATTGAGCAAAAAAGCGCGTTATCAACAGTGAAAAGAGAAATAGTCTGTCAGAGAGGGCGTGTGCTGTACGGGGCATACGCCCTCTCTGACACATATGTCTTTATTGCCTGCTGATGACGCTGCGGTTGCCGCCGGTGCTCTTTGCTTTTGCGACTGCCGCTTCCAGAGACTGGATGATTTCCTTGATTGTGATTGACTCACCATGATATTCCGTGATGCCGCAGCTTGCCTGAATGGTTATATCAGGCATTTCCGTGAATTCTTTGGCAAGGAGTGTTTCACGGACTTCGTTCATGTAGTTCAGGACTTCCTTGTCAGTCATGCTGCGGAAAATGGCGGCGAACTTGTCACCTCCATAGCGGAACAGTGTTGCCTGAACGCCACAATGTTTAATGAGCGCTTCAGCATATGAGGAAACGATGATGTCACCGTTTTTATGACCATATGTATCATTAATGGCGGTGAAACCATCAATATCAATAAGTGCAACAGTCATGATAGTGCTTTCCTGTACACATTCAACCCGGGTTTTTGAAAGGATGCTGTAGAAAGCCGTGTGATTGTACAGACCTGTAAGCGGATCAATGGAAAGAGGTTCGTTTTTCATCGAATCGAACTGCTGGGTGTCAGAAATGAGTCCGTTTTTGCTTGTCGAGAACATGACGATAGACGTTGTGATGAACTGGACAAGACAGATGAGCGCGAGGGTTCCAAGCGTACTCAACAGATAAACTGTTGTTTCCCATGCCGGGTCGTACAGGACTGAAATGGGAGTGAATAAGCATACCAGAACGAAGGAAACAAACGACAGAAACCGTGTGTAGTGCGGATTATCAAATAAAGAAGAAATGATTATCGGGATGACGAAGAATGCCGGCATGACGATAAAGAAGTTGTGGAACATCGTGAGATTGGCACAGAAGGCATAGACGCAGGAGAAAACGGCATAGTCCTTAGTCTTGTCAGTTTTTGCTTTTTTGATGACGAGCAGTGCAATGCAGAAATCTGTGATATTGCTGAGAGTTGGAACCAGACAGTATTTAAGAAAATAGATTTTTGTACTGTCGATGACATCGAATTTACCAATCTGTATAATGAAATACATTACGATTTCAAAACCAAGAAGAATAATTGCTTCCAGAAAGAGAGCTTTCATGATTCGGGCTCTGTTTTCCTGCTTCATCTCGTTATATTTTCTCTGAATGTTCATAAAGTACCTGCCTGTATTGTGTGGTTTGAAATGATGCCTATATTCCTGATACTGCTTATTCTGCTTTGAAATACCAGGAATAATCAACTTCTGTCCGGTTGCTTCCCGGAAGTTCAACCCCGTAGGTTCCTCCTGCAGCAGCTCCTGATTTCATTGTAACTTTATCATAATAAACGGTTCCCGGATGTGTTCCCGTTACCGTGATTTTCCCGGCAAAAGAACCGTTTGCTACCATATTTGATTTTACGATTATCTCACCATTGAAAATCCAGCCTTCCTCATCGCAGTAGTTGTCATACGTGAGTGTGACAATACCAGAAAGACCTTTTACGGTGGTCTTGTAAGAAAGAGTTCCGCTTATCAGCCCCTGTATTTCTTCTGTGCCGAGTTTCGAAAGGTACCCTTTCCTGTTCATCAGGTCCAGACGCTTCTGGGTTTTATTAAGTCTGGTGAAAAAGGAAACGATGTATGATTCTTCCGCCGTTGCCGGTGTTTCTGCTGCGATGCCTGATATGGTGAAAAACAGCAGCAGTACAAGCGCTGCAACGCTGCGGAAAGTATGATGATGCTCCATATTTACAGTATATTTCACGAATTTCGATTTGACAATATACGCTATATTTAGTGTCATATTGACACGCAGCCCCCCATTTGCAGTAGAATACTATATGGAACAGTTAAAAAGCAGAATTGCAACTGACGGCCGCGTGCTTCCCGGCAATATCCTCAAGGTAAGCAGTTTCCTTAATCACCAGATAGATATAGACCTTCTTGATGCCATGGGCGAGGAGTTTGCGCGTCTTTTCTCAGACCAGAAAATCACAAAGATTGTGACCATTGAATCATCCGGCATTGCAGTCGCCTGTTCTGCAGCCCGCGCATTCCACGTTCCTGTTGTCTTCTGCAAGAAGAACAGATCTTCCAACGTTCCTGAAGATGTGTATTCATCTGTCATCCACTCTTACACACACGGAACTGATAACACTGTCATCGTTTCAAAAGAATTCATTTCAAAGGACGACTCAATCCTTATTATAGACGACTTCCTTGCAAACGGAGCGGCTCTTGAAGGCCTCGTGTCAATGCTCCGGCAGGCAGGAGCAACTGTCGTCGGTGCCGGCATTGCCATTGAAAAGGGCTTCCAGGATGGCGGTAAGCGCCTCAGGAAAGCAGGGTTACGCATTGAGTCACTGGCGATTATTGAATCCATGTCACCAGAAACTGGTGTTGTTTTTTTAAATTGACCGTTCCGGATTATCCGGCGGTTAAAATATGAGGAGTATTAAAATGAAAAAAGCTCTTGCTCTCGTACTGGTTCTCGCAGTACTCGTAAGCGGCGCATTTGCAGGTGGAAAGAAAGAAGCTGCAAATGATGGCAAACTGACAAAGGAAACAATGAAGGTCGGTTTTGTTTACATTGGTGCCATCAATGATGAAGGTTACACACAGGCTCATGACAAAGGACGCCTTGCAATTGAGGCTATGGGTATCGAGACTGCATACGTCGAGAATGTCGGTGAAAACTCAGACTGTGAAGTTGCAATCCGCAACCTCATTGATCAGGGCTGTAACGTAATCTACACAAACAGCTTCGGTTTCATGGACTGGACAGCAAAAGTTGCAAAAGATTTCCCGAACCTCTACTTCGGACACTGCTCAGGCTACACACAGCTTGATAACATGTGCTCATACTTCGGAAAAGTTTATCAGGCACGTTACCTCGCTGGTATCGCAGCAGGTCTCCGCACTGCAAACGGCAAGATCGGTTACGTTGCAGCAATGCAGCTTCCTGAAGTCATCCGCGGTATCAACGCTTTCACACTCGGTGTTCTTTCAGTAAACCCGACTGCAACAGTTGAAGTTATCTGGACAAACACATGGTACGATCCTTCTGTTGAAAAGCAGGCTGCTCTTGAGCTCCTGAACAAGGGATGTGACGTTCTTGAACAGCATCAGGACACAACAGCTCCACAGATTGCTGCACAGGAAAAGGGTGCATACTGCATCGGTTACAACGTAGCAACTCCAACAGCTGCTCCAAAGTCTTACCTGACAGCACCAATCTTCAACTGGGATGTATTCTACACACAGAACGTCCAGAAGATTCTTGACGGCACCTGGAAGGGAGTCGCTTACTGGGAAGACATGTCAACAGGCGTTGTCGGACTTGATGCTCTTACAGCAAACTGCGCTCCTGGAACAGCAGAAGCAATTGAGCCTGTAAAGCAGGCAATGATCAACCACGAATTCGACCCATTCTGCGGACCAATCTACGACCAGAACGGCGTTGAAAGAGTTCCTGCTGGTGTTCAGATGACAGATGATGAAATCTGGAACATGAGCTGGTTCGTAAAAGGCGTAATCGGAAAAGCTGAATAAGCTTCTATTGTAAACGCAGCCTGGCGGAGTCTTCTCTGCCGGGCTGTTTTTGTATCTGACTTATTTTACAGACAGGGAGTAAATCCCCAGATGGAATACATTTCTTTACAGCATATTTCAAAGACATTTGGCCAGGTTGTGGCTAACGACGACGTTTCTCTTGATGTCAGAAAAGGCGAGATTCTGGCTTTGCTTGGAGAGAACGGTTCAGGAAAGACAACCCTCGTGAACATGTTGTCAGGTATTTATGCACCTGATGCAGGTTCCCTTTTTATTGACGGTAAGGAACAGCATTTTACCTGTCCTGCGGATGCAATCAAGGCCGGCATCGGTATGGTGCACCAGCACTACAAGCTCGTTTCCGTCATGACTGCTCTTGAAAACATAACGATTGGCGAAAAAGCCGGTGTTTTCATCAGGAAGAAAGCAGTCCGCGCAAAAATTGAAAAACTCGAAAAGACATACGGATTGACCGTTGATCCGGATAAGAAGATATATGACATGTCTGTCAGCGAAAAGCAGACGGTGGAAATCATCAAGGTACTGTACCGCGGAGCAAATGTCCTCATCCTGGATGAGCCGACCGCGGTTCTGACGCCTCAGGAAACAGACCATCTGTTTGCAGTGCTCCGCCGCATGCGTGACGCCGGCTGCACAATCCTCATCATTACGCATAAACTGAACGAAGTCATGGAGATAAGCGACCGCGTCGCCGTTCTGCGTCACGGTCAGAACGCTGACATTGTAGACACTGCTTCAACAACGCCTGAAGAGCTTACCGCGCTCATGGTCGGCCGGCAGATGTCGCTTGAAATACAGCGGGAAAGCGCTGAACGCTCCGAAAAGCCGCTGCTCACCGTAAACGGCATTTCACTGACTGATCCAGAAAACGGCCGTAAGCTGCTTGATGAAATGACGTTCAGCCTGCATGGCGGCGAGATTCTCGGCATTGCAGGCATTGCGGGTTCCGGCCAGAAAGAGCTGTGCGAGGCTATTGCCGGCCTTCAGAAGCTTGATGACGGTTCCATCCGCTTCATGGATGAAGAACTTGTCGGCATGACCCCGCTTGAAATCAAGAAACGCGGCGTCCGCATGAGTTTCGTTCCTGAAGACCGCCTTGGCATGGGACTCGTAGCTGGCATGGACATTGTAGATAACGTCATGCTCAAGACATACGATGAGTCAAAGGGCATTTTCATGGACAGGGAAGCGGGCATAAAGCGCGCTGAGGCTGTTGTCGGCGATTATGACATTTCAACGCCGTCTATAAGACACGCTGTTAAGAAACTGTCAGGCGGCAACATCCAGAAAGTCCTGCTTGGCCGCGAAATCAGCATGGAGCCAAAGGTGCTTGTAACTGCATATCCTGTCCGCGGTCTTGATATCGGCGCTTCATTCATCGTGTACAGCATGCTCAACAAGCAGAAGCAGAAAGGCGTCGGCGTCCTCTTTATCGGAGAAGACCTGGACGTTCTCATGGAACTTTCAGACAGACTTATGGTCATTCACGATGGCCGTGTCATGGATATAGTTGATCCGCGGACAACCACAAAGGAACAGGTTGGCCTTCTCATGATGGGAGGTGCAGAATGATGCGCATTGTTGCACGGCCGGAACCAACCGGCATGTATGAAAAAATGCTCAGACTCATTGCTGTTGTTGCATCCATTGCAGCTTCCGCACTGGTCATTGCCATAATGGGATATAATCCGTTCACTGTTCTTGGAAACATGGTGAAGGGCTCTCTCGGAACCGCGTACCGCATCCGCGAAACAGTGAACAAGGCGATTCCGCTTGCCGTTCTTTCTCTTGGAACCGGCGTCGCGTTCCGCATGAAGTTCTGGAACATCGGTGCTGAAGGCCAGTTCTACATGGGCGCCTTCGCAGCCGCTGCCGTTGCTTTTGGCGTTCCGTCTCTGCCGGCGCCGGTCATGTTGCTCTGCATGTTTATCGCAGGTGCCATCGTCGGCGGATTGTGGGCCCTTATTCCTGCAGTCCTTAAAAACAAGACCGGCGCAAGCGAAACGCTCGTTACGCTTATGTTGAACTATGTCGCCACCGCCTGGATTGCCTTTCTGCAGTACGGTCCGTGGAAAGACCCGAAGGCGAACGGCTTCCCGAAGTTCCCGCAGTTTGTTGATGCGGCCGTGCTTCCGAAAGTGTTCGGCATCCATATCGGCTGGATAATCACCATAGTGCTGGCAGTACTGCTGTTCTTCCTTTTCAAGCGGACAAAACTCGGTTACGAGATTGATGTTCTTGGCGGCAGTGCAGCAACGGCCCGTTACGCCGGCATCAACGTAGGACGCGTCACCGTCATTGCCATCATGCTTTCAGGCGGCATCTGCGGTATTGCAGGCATGCTGCAGGCTTCAGGCATTGAACACTCGCTTTCTGAGCAGCTTTCAGGCGGCCTCGGCTTTACGGCGGTAATCACTACCTGGCTTGCTCAGCTTAATCCGCTTGCCATGCTTGTCGTTTCGTTCCTGTTCTCAATGCTTATCCAGGGCGGCATGTTCATGCAGTCAGCCCTCAAGATTCCGGCCAGCATGGCTCAGATCATTCAGGGAATCATCATATTCTTCGTGCTTGGCAGTGAGTTCTTCCTGCACTACCGTTTTGTGTGGTCGGGAAAGAAGCAGAAAGCAGCTGAAAAAGAAGGGGAGGCAGAGTAATGGTTCTTACAACGATTGAAATGTTCCTGCAGACATCAGTTCAGATGGGTACTGCAATCCTGCTCGCCATTCTCGGCGGCATTCTCTGTGAAAAAGCCGGCAACATGAACCTTGGTATTGAAGGCATGATGCTGCTTGGCGCGGCATTTGGTTTTTCTGCTGCTTTCAACACCGGAAATCCTTTGCTGGGTATGCTTGCTGCCGGTATCGCCGGTGCGTGTGGCGCCCTCATTTATGCCGTCATCACCATCACGTTGCGCGGAAATCAGGTTGTAACCGGCCTTGTGCTCACGATTTTCGGAACCGGCGTTTCCGGCTTCTTCGGTAAGACGCTTTCCGGAAAGGCACTGCCTGAATCAATCCAGAACTTCTTTGCGCCAAAAACAATTCCGCTTCTTTCAAAGATACCGGTCATCGGCCCGATGCTCTTTGATCAGAGCGTGTATGTCTATTTCTCAATAATCAGCGCTATTGTACTGTTCCTGTACATGAAGTTCACACGGGCCGGGCTTAACCTGCGTGCCGTAGGCGAAAACCCGGGCGCCGCTGATGCAGCCGGAGTCTCCGTTTCACGCGTTAAGTACATCCATGTTGTGCTGGGCGGTTTCTTCTGCGGACTGGGCGGTGCGTACCTGTCGCTGGTATTCGTCCCGCGCTGGCAGGAAAACATAACCGCCGGAGCCGGATGGATTGCAGTCGCGTTCATCATCTTCAGTACCTGGGATCCGCTCAAGGCAATTCTTGCAGCATGGGCGTTCGGCGCACTGAAAGGAATTGGCTTCAAGTTCCAGATGTTCGTCAACACGCAGCTGCTTGATATGATTCCGTACATTGCGACAATCATCGTGCTTGTGCTGACAAGTCTTAGAAAAAAGAAGGAATATCAGGCGCCTGAGTCACTCGGAACGCCTTATTTCAGAGAAGAGAGATAAAAAAAACGGTGCCATCGGGCACCGTTTTTTTTTATTGCTTCTGTAAACGTCAGAATCTCCATCCGGCAGTGAAAATGAGGCCATCGAAGCCATCTATGTAGGTGTCATCCTTGAACATTGATGGGAATGTCAGGTCAATAATCTGGGATGTAATGCCAATGCCTGCAAAAGGACCTTTTCTGTCTGCTTTCAGGATGTCGAGCGTTACACCAACCTGGGCCATCGGGTAAAACGTGTTTGTAACACCAAAGGCGCCACCCAGTTTCAGGTCTGTGTTCAGTTCCAGAGTACAGTTACCGAATTGGGTAAGGTTGAAAGAATAACCGCCAACAGCGAGAGCAGATGCGCCCATTCTGCAGAATCCTGCGTCAAAACCGGCGTAAAAATGAAGTGGGGTGTCTTTTTCAGAATTGAACTCATACAGGACTGAAGAAAGAGTGAATCCGCTGAATGGCACGAATTCTGAGTATTCCCTTTCAGTAATCTGCGGATTACAGTCTCCTGTCAGTTTGTAGTAAGAGAATCCGACTCCTTCGTAATCAACCTGAAGGATGACATCAGCAAATGCTGCTGCAGAAATGAGCAGAACGCACAGTACCAGAATGATCTTTTTCATAAACTCTCCTTAATGAAGACTGTCAGTTTTTTTTGTAAGAATAATGCCTTCATTTCAATTATAACTATAACACATGAAAAACTAAATCTGTTACTTTCGGGAAATCATTTCCCAAGAGGGCGGTTCGCTTGCTTCAAAACTGAGCTTTTCTCCAGTGACAGGGTGGGTGAATTCAAGCGAGCGTGCATGCAGGCACATCCTGTGGTCGGGATCAGTGTGGGCGCGGTACTGCGTGTCACCTGCAATGGGGCAGCCTTTAAAAGCGAGATGCGCGCGGATCTGGTTTGTGCGGCCTGTCTCAAGTTCAAGCTCGAGCAACGCGTAGTGTGCGCCGTGGTTCAGCACCTTGTAGTGCGTGATGGCACGTACACCGCTTTCTGCCACGAACGAGTGATGCTTTGCGTTTTTTGTAAGCGGCGCATCGATGGTGCCTTCATTTTCAAGCGGGAACGGGCCGCGGGGCAATTCTGCAAGCGCTCGGTAACAGCGCTTTGTGACGAGCGTCTGCCAGTTATCCATGACGCGTTTCTGCACATCCGGAGTAAGGGCTACCATCATGATGCCTGAAGTGTCGCGGTCAAGCCGGTGAACGGCCTGCGGTCTGAAACTTCCGTGTACAAGGCCGCGTTTACGGCGCTGTTCTTCAAGAATGCCGATGAGCGTTTTGCCGCGGTATCCTTCGTACGGAACGGTCATAAGTCCTTCAGGCTTATAGACGACCATGAGGTATTTATCTTCGTACAGCGTTTTTACGGTAAGTCCCTGCTTCATGCGATGAGTATACCGCAAATCCGTTGAGGAATGGAACACACGGATGAAACACGCTATACTTACGGCATGACAAAGACAAATGCAATGCGCATCCTCGAGACGGAGAATGTGCCGTTTGAAGTACATACATACGAGTTTGACGAGGAAAATCTTGATGCTCAGCATGCAGCAGCAAGTGCGGGATTACCTCCTGAGCAGGTGTTCAAGACAATCGTCATGCGGAACGAGCGGAACGAGATTTACGTGTTCTGCGTTCCGGCGACGACGACCGTCAACCTTAAGAAAGTCCGGGCGCTCACCAATTCAAAGGATATAAACCCGGTGCATCCGCAGGAACTGCTGAAACTTACCGGATACATCCGCGGTGGATGTTCCCCGCTGGGCATGAAGAAGAAGTACCCGACATACATAGACGAAACAGCCATTCTTTTTGACATCATCTTTGTGAGCGCAGGCCAGCGGGGTCTGCAGCTGGGCGTAAACGGCGAACAGCTCGCTTCTGTGACCGGGGCGGAACTTACTGAGCTGACACTGTAAACGTGCAGATGAGCGGCAGATGGTCTGACCAGCCTTTTCCTGTCTGTATGTTGTATGAATAAGGAATGCCGTCATCTGTTACGATGCCGTTTCCTGTGTCAGCGAAAAAGGTCAGGAGCGTTGTTCCCCCGGCGGTGAAAATATGGTCTAGTTTGTTCCATTCACCCTGATAAAAGTACGAGCCCGGCTGCGAGGAACTGAACCACGGCGAATATACCGTCACGCTTTCTGAAAAGTCACGGAGCTCCACACATCCGTCCTGATACGACCACATGAACTCAGAAAGCCCTCTGTTGAAGTCTCCGCAGGCGAGCACAGCCGCCCCTTGAGCCAGCACCTTCCTGATGCGCCGGGCGAGCAGCGCTTCCTGGCATGAACGCCACACTGCGCTTTCTTCTTCGCCGCCTGATTTGCTTTTCCAGTGACACACAAACAATGCGAGCTGCGCGTTGCTCTGGTCTCCTGTGTGCAGACGGATCTCGAGAAGCGGCCTCATTGCCGGCGGCTCAAGCTTATCACCGCTTCCGACGCTTTCAAAAGCGGATGCGGGAAGGGCTGTCCGGTAATCAATCTGGTGCAGGGTGATGGAATCAAGCGGCAGTTTGGAGAACACCGCACATCCGATGGCGCCGCCCGGGTCTTTGCCAAAAGCAGCATAGTTCCATTCTGTGCCATGGGAACTGGAACCTTGCAGCTGGTTCGAAATGTCCATCACGACGGCTTCGTTTTCTATTTCCATGAAGCAATATATGTCTGCGTCAACTTCCTTCATGTAATCTGTAAGTTGTTTAAGCCTGTTGCGGTATTTGTCTGCGTTCCATTTTGATCTGGAACCGGTGAATTCTGCGTATTCAGTGCCGTTTGTTGTGGCATCAAAGAACGTTTCAACGTTCCATGAGACAAGTTTTATTCCTCTGTCTGCTGCAGAAACACCAGAACATCCTGCTGTCATCAGAAAGGCGCAGAATAACGGGAACAGTAAGAGTACGCGTGCGTTGAGTCTGAAAAGTAATTTTTGCATAAAAAAACCTCTGCATTCTTATTACGAACGCAGAGGCGTTTTTTTTCAAAAAAGATGGGAAAAAAGTGCCGGATTCGCTTTGGTCTGCGCTTTATTGCAAAAAGTTCAGCAGCGTATCCGAGATGTCCGAGAGGGACATGTCATGTCCCGTAAAAGCTGATGAACCTGCGCCTGCAGCGAATACAGTGCGCGTTTCGGGGCCGATAACGAGCAGAAGCGTATCCTGGGATTCCGCCACAAAAGAAGATGCGACGGCTACAGCGTCATCAAAAGAAGCAAGTTCGTCTTTCTGGTCAAGTTCAGTGTCTGTGAGGACGAGGAAGAAGCCGTCGTCCATTTCGTCTTTTGACTTGATCCATTGAAGGGCGACTTGGGCCAGTTCGTTGAAAGCAGGCGTTGCGTCATCAAAAATGCAGTAGAGCTTCGTTGCTGCTCCGTGCTTGTCTTCGTGTCCGCTGTGGGTGAACAGAATGTCTTCGTTTCCGATGACGGCAGCTGCTTCTGAAAGCGTTGTGGTCTTTACGCGCTGAGCTTTGTACACTTCGTTCAGATGCAGGTTTCCTGTTTCTGCGAAGAAAGAGTCAAAATCGCCTTTTCCTGCGAGGAAAACAGGTGAGTAGTTCATTTCAGAGGTGAATTCTTTTTCGTAAATCTTATTTGGAGCGAGCTCATCAAATCCGGGTACGAAAAATGAGGCTACATACGGATGAGCTGTGTCGCCGTTCGTGGCATATCCGGTGACTTTAAATGCTTCTGTCTGGGCATATTCACCGAGTGGGTCAGGTTTTCCGGCAAGTTCATATGCCATGACAGCCATATCAGCTTCATCGGGATTGTGAGAAGCGGCGTGTACTGGCAGGAACGGAAGCATCATGTTCTTCTGGTCAGCCTGCGTAATTCGCTCATCCGTTAAGCCGGGAGCTACCATGACGATGATGTTGTGGGGCGTTCCGCTTCCTGATATTGCCGTAATCTTATCAATCAGTTCTTTATGTTTATTCTGGGCGCAAGACGTTAATCCTGTAATGAAAGCGGCCAGTAAGAGAAGGAAAAGGAAGCTTTTTTTCATGTTTTACCTCGCTGAAAAAAAGCCGATGCCCGTTTTCAGGCACCGGCTTTTATTTTATAGATAGAATGGTCAGTCCTTGTATCCGTTTACGTTACCGAATGTCGGATCGCCCATGACGCGGCCGATAAGCTGTCCGGTCACATCATTTTCACGTGGTGTGTCGCTGGCGAATACTTCAGCACCTACACCGAGCGCAATGACTGGAACGTTCTGTCCTGAGTGTCCGCTTCCGCCTGATTTGATCTTGGAATAATCATCTTTCCAGCCGTCTTTTGTCATCATGGTACCTGTTTCGTGGTCAGCAGTAATGACAAGCAGCGTGTCCGGGTTTTCAAGTACGAATTTGACGGCAATGGCAACACCTTCATCGAAGTTCTGTACTTCGTTCATGATGTAGCCGGCTTTTACGAACTCGCCCTTTGACTTTGCGTTAGGATCAAGATGTCCCCATCCGTCTGTAGATGTGTTTTCAATCATACAGAAAAAGCCGTTTTCATCAGAGATGGACTGCATGTGTGACAGTGTGTATGCAACCATTTCCGGAAAGCTTGGATAAGCTTTGTTTGAAAGGCGGAATCCGGCCTTTGATGTCTTTTCCATTGATGTAGTGACATCCCATGAACCGATGAGTCTGTCGCCGTTGTCTTTGTTTGCAACAAGATCGCCGAATGATGTGTAGCGCTTGAAATTCATGCGTTCGAACCATGCGTTGTAGTCACTGTCGGATTTGTTTGCATCGCGGTATGATGCCCACCATTCCTTGAAGGTGATTTTTCCGCCTGCTTCACCGGCATCTGCCTTCATCTGGTCGACGATGACAGAATCAAGGCCGTCTTTCTGTGTTCCTGCGATGAAAGAGTCTGCGTTTATGAAGCTTTCGAAGCCGCCGTAGCTTCCGAAAATCAGGTCTGGCTCAAGCAGCAGCTGCATGATGGAAATGGCGTCGCCGTTGTCGCGGTTGAGCGTGTGAACAGTAGCGTCTGCTGGAGTTGCGTCTCCTGAATGGTCGTTTGTAACGGCTGCAATCTTCTTACCCATGCTCTTTGCAAGTTCTGAAAGGTTTGGAACAACGTTTCCGTCGCGGTCAAGGCCAATGTAATCGTAGCGTGTCTTGTATCCGGTAAGGATTGCCGTACCGCCTGCAGAACTGTCTGTTGTTGTCAGAGTTGTCTTGTCTGCAAGGTTTTCTTCTGAAATAGCAGGCATATAGCACTTTGTCATTGCTTCTGCATGATATGGCAGCAGGTCCATGATGAGCTCACCCTTATATTCGCGTGAAATGTTCAGGTGGCTTACACCCATACCGTCGCCGATCATGACGATGACGTTCTTTGGCTTGCCGTCTTTAGTCTGGAAGAAAGACGGATCTGCACATGCTTCTGCAAGAGCTGCCTTCAGTTCCGGCGTAACGTTCGTCTCTGAAGTTGTCTTGTCGTCTCGGAGCGTAAACTGTGTCCTGAAAGCAGGAAGACCCTTCTTTCCGTTTTCAGCTACTGTCCACGGATCAATCTTTGTTCCGCTTCCTTTTGGCAGGATCGGGTCGCATTTCAGCGTGATGGCTGAAGGAACTTCCTGAGTTGCTGTTTCAGCTGCTGGTGCGGCTGCAGCTTCTGTCTGAACTGGAGCTTCTGCAGCTGCCGGTTCTGCTTTTTTTGAGCATGACGTAATGACGACGCACATGCTGATGAGTGCGAGTACTAAAAGTACTACGGATAGTTTCTTTTTCATGTATGTATTCCTGGCTTACAGCGGATTACTCGTCGTCTTCCTCTTCTTCCTCTGGCTCTTCATAGAGAGGTCCGAGTTCCTGTTCATCGTTAAGGTCTTTGACTACGATGTCATCAAGGTAGTAGCAGTAACCTGTCTGTTCCGGATATGAACCGGCGAAGAACTGGATGTAGAATCTTGAGCATCCTGTCTCGTCAATCATTCTGTTGAGCTCTGTTGCATCAATGAATGCGCTTACTTTTGTCCATTCGTTTTCGTCAAATGGAAGTCCTGTTTCTGCGTCTTCCATATCGAACGGCTCTCCGTCTACAGAGAGTTCGCCATCATATGGTCCGATTTCATAAGGGAAGTCTGAATCCCAGTCGTAGTATTCCTTACCGATAGAAGCTGCAGTCAATTCCATTGTTCCAGAAACTGCCGTGAAAGAAATGTTTGCAATCTTTGCCTTGCTTGTTGTAGAACCGGCATCCTTGAACCAGCCTTCAACATAGTAGCTCTTGCCACGGCCAAAGTTCAGTGTTGCGTCAATGTAGGTGCCGCCATATGTTTCTGTCTGGGAAACCAGGAGGGCATTTCCTCCGTTTCTGCCAACGCCTTCGACTACATCGCATTCGGCGCCATCACCGATGATGTCCCAGTTATCTCCATCATTGAAATCTGCATTGACGATATCAACAACAGTTCCCTTCTTGTTTTCAACTTCCGGGCGGGCTGATGACGTGGTCAGTACGACAGCTTCCTGTTGTACTTCCTGTACCTGTGTTTCTGCTGGAGCAGCAGCTTCTGGCTGCTTGTCTTCTTTTTTACATCCTGTAAATGCCATGAGGATTGCAATTCCCATGAGCGCAATCAGTGTGTTCTTTTTCATAGTAAATCCTTCCTTTTTAACAAGTTTCACGTGAAAGTATTTATAAGAAACATTTTATGCACCGATTTTTTCAGTTGTCAAGGAAAATCTTTCATACATGTATGAAAATCATTTCTTCTGAACATATGTTGATTAAGCCTTTTAAAATGATGTTATATAATAAGTAAGACAGTATTTTTACGGGTAATGACGTGAGTTTCAATCTATATTATGAGGTTAAGAACAGGTAAAAAAACTATTTGACAAAACGTGAGGATGTGATTTATTCTGTGTACAACAAGTTTTCACGTGCAAGTAGAATCCCTCTTTAGGAGTAAAAGCGGAATGAAAAAAACTATTGGCATTATAAGTTCCATTCTGATGATTGCTGCACTTCTTACGGCTTTCGCAGGATGTTCTAAGAAAGAAGAAGCTCAGCCGGCACCTGAGCCTGTTGCTGTGACATCTGGTAAGGCGTTAAGTTCATTCGCATCTGCAGATGATGTTACGGGAACAGAATTTACTGTTGCATCTGTTGAAGACTTGGTCAAGCTTTCTGAATTTGTTGCAGCTGGAGAGGATTTCTCCGGCTGCAGCATCAAGCAGATTGCTGATATTGATATGAACCCGGGCCTGCCTGTTCTGGATGAGTCAAAGAACTTCATCGGTGATGATGCAAAACTCTTCAACTTCAAGCCGATTGGCAACAATACAGATGATTCTGCTATTTTCAGCGGTACTTATGATGGAAACGGAAAAGTAATCCGCGGTCTGTACATCAACATCAAGGAAAAGAAGAAGGGTATCGGTCTTTTTGGAAAGACGGTTGAAGCTGTAATCAGGAATGTTACGCTTGTTGATGCTTACATCACTGTCGATGAGAGCATGAAGGCAAAGGATCTTTCCCGCCATGGCTCAATTATTGGCCTTGCTCTTGATACAACTGTTGAAGGATGCTATTCAGACGCATTCGTCAACGGCCCGTGGCTCGGCCCGAAAGGTGCTGATGCTGTAAATGAAGAGCATCCGGAACTGAACCTGGTTCCTAATGCACAGGGTGATGACTGCTACGGTTCTGAGTATATCGGCGGTATTGTCGGACGCGATGATGGTGAATCAATCATCAGAAACTGCGTATTTGCCGGAAAGCTGTATGATGCATACGGATCATGCGGTGGTATTATCGGTCGTGGCGGCGATTCAGAAGTAAGCAACTGTCTGGTTACCGGAAAGGTTGAATGTCCTTCTGGAAGCGCAGCAATCAATGGCAAGGCTTCAGGAGAAGGTAACTATGCTGTTGAAAATGCTGCTTCAGATATGAATGATGCAGAAATCATTTCTGCTTCTCAGATAAGCGCCTATGCCAACACTGTAAAGATTGGCGGTTATGACGTTCTTAAAATGAAATAAACGGCTGATTTCCGTTTGTATATTTCTCTCTTCAGGGGATGCAGTCAGGTTCTGATTGCATCCCCGCTTTTTTTACTAGACGTTGAAGCGGAAGAAGACGACATCGCCGTCCTGAACGATGTATTCCTTTCCTTCAATGCGGTACTTACCGGCTGCCTTGATCTCAGCTTCTGAACCGTACTTTACCAGGTCCTCGAAACTGTAGACTTCAGCCTTGATGAAGCCCTTCTCAAAGTCAGTGTGGATGACGCCAGCCGCTTTCGGGGCAGTGTCACCGGCGTGGATTGTCCATGCGCGGCTTTCATCCGGTCCTGCTGTCAGGAATGTGCGCAGTCCCATCAGGTGATATGCTGCTTTTGCGAGCACTGACAGACCGCTTTCTGTAAGTCCGAGCTCACCCAGGAACTCAAGACGCTCTTCTGCGCTTCCCATTTCAGCAAGCTCAGCCTCAAACTTTCCGCAGATTACGACGACGTCTGAGCCTTCCTTAGCTGCAATTTCCTTTACGGTGTCGATATACTTGTTGCCGTTTCTGACGCCGTCTTCATCAACGTTACAGACGTACATCTGCGGTTTCATGGTAATCAGGTGGCAGTCGTACATGGCGGCAACTTCATCGTCGCTCAGCTCTGCCTGACGTGCCGGCTGTCCGTTTTCGAGCAGCGGCTTTATCTTGTTGATGGCGCCCATGACGACTTCAGCCTTCTTGGCTTCTTCCTTGCTTACGCGGGCGGCCTTTGCGCACTTCTCAATGCGGCGGTTGACTGTCTCAAGGTCAGCGAAGGCAAGCTCCATGTTGATTGTCTCAATATCGTCTGCCGGGTCAATCTTGTTGTTTACGTGGATGATATCCGGGTTTTCAAAGCAGCGTACGACGTGTGCAATGACGCCTACTTCACGGATGTTTGCCAGGAACTGGTTTCCAAGACCCTCACCCTTTGAAGCGCCTTTTACGAGGCCTGCAATATCAACGAATTCGACAGTTGCCGGAATCTTTTTCTTTGACTGGAATTTGTCTGCAAGGTAATCAAGACGGGAATCTGGCAGATCAACGATACCGATGTTCGGGTTGATGGTGCAGAAAGGATAGTTTGCTGCTTCAGCAGGAGCTGCTGTAAGTGCTGAAAAAATGGTTGACTTTCCTACGTTTGGAAGTCCTACAATACCGCAATTTATTGCCATATAAATGTTTCCTTTAAGTGTTATGGGCTGATTATATACTTATTGAAAGTAAAACTCAACATAAAGAGGATGGGGAAAAGGCTTTATCGACACAAAGTGCGTCTTTCGCTATACTTAAGAAACTGAAATATTACTAAAAACGGAGTCACGTATGGTAAAGCTTTGGAACGGCGGCGCATTTTACAGCAAGGGCGCCCTTACTCCTGCAGAACAGGCAGCATCTCTTTCAGCTGAACAGGGAAAGAAAAACACGATGGCATGGAGCATCCTTCATGCGCACAACACTTCCGGCTCAGATGACAAGCTTAAGATTAAGTTTGATAAAATCACTTCCCACGACATCACGTTTGTCGGCATCATCCAGACAGCACGTGCTTCAGGCCTTGAGAAGTTCCCAATCCCATACGTTCTGACAAACTGCCACAACAGCCTGTGCGCTGTCGGCGGCACCATCAATGAAGACGACCACATGTTCGGCCTTACCTGCGCCCAGAAATACGGCGGCATCTACGTTCCGCCGCACCAGGCAGTCATCCACCAGTTCGCACGCGAAATGCTCAGTTCCTGCGGCGGCATGATTCTCGGCTCTGACAGCCATACACGCTACGGCGCCCTGGGTACCATGGCAATCGGTGAAGGCGGCGGTGAGCTCGCAAAGCAGCTTCTTGGCAAGACATACGACGTAAACATGCCGGGCGTTGTCGCCGTCTATCTGACAGGAACTCCGCATCAGGGTGTTGGTCCGCAGGACGTTGCGCTCGCAATCATCGGTGCAGTTTTCGCAAACGGTTTTGTAAAGAACAAGGTCATGGAGTTTGTCGGCCCCGGCATCAGGAACCTGAGCGCGGACTTCCGTATTGGCATAGATGTCATGACAACAGAAACAACCTGCCTCTCATCAATCTGGGAGACAGACGAGAATGTCCGCGAGTGGTACGCCATCCACGGCCGCGAAGGCGAGTACAAACAGCTTTCACCGGCTGAGGGCGCCTATTACGACGGCGTCATTGAAGTTGACCTTGATAAGGTACGCCCGATGATTGCCATGCCGTTCCACCCGAGCAACGTCTATGCCGTTGAGGATGTGATTAAGAACCCTGCGGATGTGCTTGCAGAAGCAGAGAAGCGCGCCCGCGTCAGCTTCGGCGACAAGGTTGACTTCAGCCTGCAGGACAAGCTCGTTGACGGCAAGCTTTACGTAGACCAGGGTGTCATCGCAGGATGCGCCGGCGGTGGCTTTGATAACATCTGTGCCGCGGCAGACATCCTTAAGGGCGCCTCAATCGGCAGCGGAAAGTTCACGCTCAACGTCTACCCGGCAAGTATGCCAGTGTACATGGAGCTCATCAAGAACGGCGCTGCAGCAACAATCATGCAGACAGGCGCCATCTTGAAGACTGCGTTCTGCGGCCCGTGCTTCGGCGCTGGCGACACACCTGCAAACAACGCATTCAGCATCCGCCACAGCACCCGTAACTTCCCGAACCGCGAAGGCTCAAAAATCCAGAACGGCCAGATTGCTTCCGTTGCCCTTATGGACGCACGCTCAATCGCCGCAACTGCCGCAAACAAGGGCTTCCTTACTGCAGCAGATGAGTTTGACGCAGAGTTCAGCAAGAAGAAATACTTCTTTGATAAGACTATTTACGAAAACCGCGTATACGACAGCAAGGGTGTCGCTCATCCTGAAGTTGAGATTCAGTTTGGCCCTAACATCAAGGACTGGCCTGAAATGCCGGCGCTTACAAACGACCTGCTTCTGAAAGTAGTTTCTGAAATACACGACCCAGTCACCACAACGGATGAGCTCATCCCGTCTGGTGAAACCTCATCCTTCCGCTCTAATCCGCTCGGTCTTGCTGAGTTCACGCTGAGCCGCAAGGATCCTGCATACGTTGGTCGTGCAAAGGCAGTCCGTGACCGTGACGAAACTGTCATGAAAGAAGCCGCCGCTGTTGCAGCCGCTTTTGACAAAGCCTGCCCTGAACTTGCTGGCCGTGTCGCAAAAGCAGGTTTCGGCAGCACAATCTTCGCCGTAAAGCCTGGTGATGGTTCAGCCCGCGAACAGGCTGCATCCTGCCAGAAGGTTCTCGGCGGCTGGGCCAACGTTGCCTGTGAATATGCCACAAAGCGTTACCGCTCCAACCTCATCAACTGGGGCATGATTCCGTTCCTGTTTGGTGGCAACGAGAGTGCGCTTCCATTCGCAAACGGCTTCTACATCTTCGTTCCGGACGTAAAGCAGGGGATTGCGGCAAAGACAAATGAGTTTGTTGCTTACAGCATCAATCCTGCAAACGGAGCTGTGCAGCAGTTCAGTCTGACAACCGGTGAACTGACGGATGATGAACGGAAAATCATCCTTGATGGCTGTCTCATCAACTTCTATAGAAGATAATCAAGAATAATTCTGGACTGTCTGCATAAGGCAGTCCTTTCTTTTTGCAATTAGTGCAATAATTTTCGCATTAATGCAAAAATTTGCTTGACAGAAATAGTTCGTTATTTTAGCATACTAGTATGTTAGTATTACAAACAAAATCACTTTCATCATCAGAATGGAGTGAAAAGGGTATAAAAACTCCAAAATTTGATATAGAAGCGATGTGCGCCAAGACGCATGAAGCTCCTGAGTGGATTCATTTTGGTGCCGGCAACATTTTCCGTGGTTTCATTGCTGAGCTGCAGCAGCGCCTTCTTGAAGCAGGTCTTGCAGAGACCGGCATTATCGCTGCCGATACTTTTGACTACGAAATAATTGACCGTATTTATAAGCCATACGACAACATGACGCTGCTCGTGCTTATGAATCATGACGGCCGCCTTGATAAGAAGCTTGTTGCATCTGTTTCAGAAGCTCTGCATGCAGATGCGTCAGATGCTGCTTACTGGAACCGCCTTAAGGAAATCTTCCGTGCTCCGTCACTGAAGATGGCAAGTTTCACCATCACAGAAAAAGGCTATTCCCTCCGCGGCATGGACGGCAATCTTTCTGCCCTTGCTCTTGCGGATATGAAGAACGGTCCTGAAAAGCCTGTTCACGCAATGAGCGTCGTTACAGCCCTTGCTCTTGAGCGCTATAAGAACGGCGCCGTTCCTTTCGCATTCGTCAGCATGGACAACTGCTCCCATAATGGAGAGAAACTGCAGGCTGCCGTTTTTGAAATTGCGGATGCATGGCTTAAGAACGGCTTTGTAGACGCGGGCTTCATTGCCTGGCTGCACGATGAAAAGAAAGTAAGTTTCCCATGGTCAATGATTGATAAGATTACACCGCGTCCGGCTCAGGCAGTCCAGCAGCAGCTTGAGGCAGACGGCATTCAGGATATGGCTCCGATAACGACAGGACGCAATACGTTCATTGCACCATTTGTCAATGCGGAAGTTCCTCAGTATCTTGTAATAGAGGACAGTTTCCCGAACGGACGCCCTGCTTTCGACAAGCTTGAAGGTTCCGGCGTTTATCTTACTGACAGAAACACCGTAAACCGCACTGAGCAGATGAAAGTCACCACATGTCTTAATCCGCTTCACACAGCGCTTGCAGTATACGGCTGCCTGCTGGGTGCGTCCTCAATCGCTGAGGAAATGCAGAATCCACTGCTGGTTAAGCTTGTGCGGACAATCGGCTATGATGAAGGACTGCCGGTCGTTGTAAATCCTGGCATCCTGAACCCGAAAGCATTTATTGACGAGGTTGTCGAAAAGCGTCTGCCCAATCCGTTCATTCCGGATACGCCGCAGCGCATTGCAACTGACACGTCCCAGAAAGTTCCGGTCCGCTATGGTGAGACAATCAAGTCTTACATCCGTGAAGGCCGCAGTTTTGATGCAATGAAGGGTATTCCACTTGCTATTGCAGGCTGGTTCAGGTATCTTCTTGCAATAGATGACGAAGGCAATGAGATGAAGCTGAGTTCAGATCCTCTTTTGACGCAGCTTCAGGGAAGCCTTTCTGCGGTTGAGTTCGGAAAGCCGGATTCCGTTGCCGCTAACCTTGAGCCGCTGCTTTCAAACGAGGCACTCTTCGGGGCTGATTTAACAAAGACAGTGCTGGGAAGCACTATAACATCATTATTTAAAGAGCTTATTGCAGGCCCAGGTGCTGTAAAGGCAACTCTGGCCCGCCATCTGAGCTGAAACAGGAAAGGATTTGTGCTATGAAAATGACATTCAGATGGTTTGGTCCCGGTTTTGATTCTGTAAAACTCGAGCAGATCCGCCAGATTCCAGGCGTAAAGGGCGTCATTACGACGCTGTATGACAGTGTTCCTGGAGAAGCCTGGGATGCAGGAAAAGTCCGCACCCTTAAGGAACTTGCTGCGAAGAACGGTCTCGAAGTTTCTGGTATTGAAAGCGTAAACATCCACGATGACATAAAGACCGGAAATGGCCGCCGCGATGAGTACATTGAAAACTACATCAAGACACTTGAAGTGCTCGGTAAAGAAGACATTCACATGGTCTGCTATAACTTCATGCCTGTCTTTGACTGGACAAGAAGTGACCTCGCTAAGCCGCGCCATGATGGTTCGACAGTTCTTGCGTACGATCAGAAGATGATTGATGCCATCAATCCGGCGGATATGTTCGGCAACCTGGATGCAAAGTCAAACGGCTTCATCCTTCCTGGCTGGGAACCGGAGCGCATGGCCCGCATCAAGGAACTGTTCGCTGCATACGAAGGAGTTTCTGAGCAGAACCTGTTCGATAATCTCGTATACTTCCTGAAGGCTATCATGCCTGTCTGTGACAAATATGACATCAATATGGCAATCCATCCGGATGATCCTGCATGGCCTGTCTTTGACCTGCCGCGCATCATTACGGACAAGGAGCACATCCTGAAGATGCTCAATGCTGTTCCGAACGTTCACAATGGTATTACGCTCTGTACGGGCTCTCTTGGAACAAATCCGCAGAATGACCTGCCGGACATCATCCGCGCATGCAAGGGACGCATTCATTTCGCGCACCTCCGCAACCTGTGGCACGAGGCGCCCGGCAAGTTCGAGGAAGCCGCTCATCTTTCCGCAGATGGAACGTTCGACATGTACGCCATCACGAAAGCGCTGTATGAAACGGGCTTTGACGGCCCAATCAGACCGGATCACGGACGCGCTATCTGGGGCGAGGTTGCCATGCCGGGCTACGGCCTGTATGACCGCGCTCTCGGTTGTGCATACCTGAACGGACTTTGGGAAGCAATTTCAAAAGCAAATCCACGCTGATTCAGTTTTTTCTCCGTATATTAAGCTTAACCGGACTGAGCAAGGGGCAGTCCGGTTTTTTTTCGTTTTTTTGTTGACGTTTTTTTTACCGCTCAGTATTTTTAATGTGTTACTTATATGGATAATTCCTTAAAGGAAATGTACGGATGAGTCAGGAAGAAAAAGAAGACATTAAAGACCAGACAGCGGAAGCTCAGGAAACTGCAGAAAACAAGGAAGCAGAGACTGAGGCTGCAGCTGAAGAAACAGCACAGGAGCCAACACCTGAGCAGCAGATTGAGGCCCTGCAGAAGGAAAATGCAGAACTTAAGGATCAGTACCTGAGAAAGGTTGCTGATTTTGACAATTATAGAAAGCGTATGCTCCGCGAAAAGCAGGAAGCATTTGATTATGCAAACACAAATCTCCTTACGGATTTGATTGCAGTCCTTGACGACTTTGACCGCGCACTTGCTGCAGGTCAGGTTGCAAAGGATGGAAAGGAAGCAGACCTTAAGCCTGTCGTAGACGGCATCAAGATGATCAACAAACAGCTGCGCGGCCTGCTTGAAGCAAAGTACAACCTTTCAACATACGGCGAGAAGGGCGATGCATTCGACCACGACCTTCACGAAGCAATTGCAAGCAATCCGGCACCAGTTGCCGAACCTGTATGCGCTGAAGTATATTTGAAGGGATACAAGCTTAAAGACAGAGTTATCAGACCTGCAAAGGTCATGGTTCATATGCCGGACGGTTCTGTCCCGGCTCCTGATGCAGCTGCAGAAGGAAAGACAGAATAAGTTTTTGAAAGGTTTTATAGGAGTATAGAGAATATGGGAAAGATTATTGGTATTGACCTTGGTACAACAAACTCATGTGTCGCCGTAATGGAAGGTGGAGAACCGGTCGTTATCCAGAACTCAGAAGGTGGACGCACAACACCGTCTATCGTTGGTTTCACAGCTAAGGGCGAGCGCATCGTCGGTCAGCCTGCAAAGAACCAGATGATTACAAACCCTGAGAACACTGTTTACTCAATCAAGCGTTTCATCGGTCACAGATACAACGAACTGACCGGCGAAGCAAAGATGGTTCCATACCATGTAACAGACCACGGAGAAGATGTCCGCATCGACATTAACGGAAAGCCATATTCTCCACAGGAAATCAGCGCATTCATCCTTCAGAAGATGAAGAAGACTGCAGAAGACTATCTCGGTGAGACAGTAACAGAAGCAGTCATCACCGTTCCTGCATACTTCAACGACGCACAGCGCCAGGCTACAAAAGACGCAGGTAAGATTGCCGGTCTTGAAGTAAAGCGCATCATCAACGAGCCTACAGCAGCTTCTCTTGCATACGGCTTCAACAAAGACCAGAAGAACGAACGCACCATCGCCGTTTACGACCTTGGTGGCGGTACATTCGATATTTCAATCCTCGAACTCGGCGACGGCGTTTTCGAAGTTAAGTCAACAAACGGTGATACACACCTTGGTGGTGATGACTTCGACAGAAAGATAATCAACTGGCTCATCGATGAGTTCAAGACAGAAACAGGCATTGACCTTGGCAACGACCGCATGGCTCTCCAGCGCCTCCGCGAAGCTGCAGAAAAGGCAAAGATTGACCTTTCAGCTCAGTCTTCAACAGAAATCAACCTGCCGTTCATCACAGCTGATGCAACAGGTCCTAAGCACCTGCAGAAGTCACTGACACGCGCTAAGTTCGAGCAGATGACAGAAGACCTGCTTGAGCGCACAAAAGAGCCATGCCGCAAGGCACTTGCAGACGCTGACGTTACAGCAGATCAGATTGATGAAGTTCTGCTCGTCGGTGGTTCTACACGTATGCCAAAGGTCATGCAGGTTGTAAAGGAAATCTTCGGTAAGGAAGGTTCAAAGGGAGTTAACCCTGACGAAGCAGTTGCAGTTGGTGCAGCTATTCAGGGTGGTATCCTCGGTGGTGATGTTAAGGACGTTCTGCTCCTTGATGTTACACCTCTTTCACTCGGTATTGAGACAATGGGTGCAGTCTTCACAAAGCTCATCCCAAGAAATACAACAATCCCAACCCGCAAGAGCCAGATCTTCTCAACAGCAGCAGACGGCCAGACTGCAGTTTCCATCCACGTACTGCAGGGTGAGCGCGAAATGGCTGCTCAGAACAGAACACTCGGCCGATTCGACCTGGTTGGTATTCCAGCAGCTCCACGCGGTGTTCCACAGATTGAAGTTACCTTCGATATCGACGCAAACGGCATCGTTCACGTTTCTGCAAAAGACCTGGGAACAGGAAAAGAGCAGCACATCCGCATTGAGTCTTCAAGCGGCCTGAGCGAGAGCGAGATTGACCGCATGGTTAAGGAAGCTGAGGCAAATGCAGAAGCTGACAAGAAAGAGCGCGAAAAGGTTGATGTCCGCAACGAAGCTGACTCAATGGTTTACGCTACAGAAAAGTCACTCAAGGATATGGGCGACAAGATCAGCGGCGGTGACAAGCAGAAGATCGAAGATGCAATCGCAGCACTGAAGCAGGCTCTTTCAGGCGACGATGTCGAGGCTATCAAGGCTAAGACAGAAGAACTGAAGCAGGCTTCTTACAAGCTCGCAGAAGAAATCTACAAGCAGCAGGGCGCTCAGGGTGCAGCTGGTGCAGGTCCGGATATGGGCGGTGCAGCAGGTGCTCAGGGTGCTGGTCCTGACGCTGGAAACGCTGGTCCTGATAAGGGCAAGGCTGACGACGTAGACTACGAAGTTGTTGATGACGACAAATAACATCGTCTGAAACTGACGAAAGTCCGCATGTGATGACGTGCGGGCTTTTTTTTGATATACTGCCCGAGTACAGTATAAAGTCCGCGTATAAAAGGAATTACGACTATGGCAAAGCGTGATTATTATGAAGTTCTTGGTGTTGCCAAGACCGCTACAAAAGAAGAAATTAAGAAAGGCTACAGAAAACTCGCAATCCAGTATCATCCGGATAAGAACCCGGGCGACAAGGAAGCTGAAAACAAATTCAAGGAAGCAACAGAAGCGTACGAAGTTCTGTCTGATGAGAAAAAACGCCAGATTTACGACCAGTACGGCTTTGCAGGCCTTGATGGCATGGGCGCTGGCGGACAGGGCGATTACTCGAACGCGTTCCGTGACTTCAGCGACATTTTCGGTGACTTCGGCGGGTTTGGCGATATCTTCGGGAACTTCTTTGGTGGCGGTTCATCCAGCCGTGGCCGTTCATCTTCAAGCTCAGGTCAGGGAGCGAGCCTCCGCTATGACCTTGAGATTTCCTTCAAAGACGCAGTGTTTGGTACAAAGGCAGAGATCGCCTTCCAGCATAATGAAAGCTGTGAGGCTTGCCACGGCTCAGGCGGCGAAAACGGTGCCAGCCGCAAGACTTGTCCTACCTGCCAGGGTCAGGGACAGGTCCGCCGCAGCGCTGGCTTCTTCTCTGTTGCTCAGACATGCCCGACATGTCAGGGCTCTGGAACGGTCATAGACAATCCATGCAGAAAGTGTGGCGGAACGGGCGTTCAGAGCAAGCGGCGCAAGGTCATTGTTACCATTCCGGCTGGCGTTGATGACGGAAAGCGCATCACCATTCCAAAGCAGGGCGACGCTGGCAGAAACGGTGGTCCTGCAGGCGACCTGATTGTCATCCTTCATGTTGCTCAGCATGACTATTTCGAACGCAGCGGACAGGATCTTTACTGCGCCGTTCCTATTTCCATAACGCAGGCAGCCCTCGGTGCTGAGATCCAGGTGACCACGCTTGATGACAGAAAGATAAAGCTCAAGGTTCCTGCAGGAACCCCGCACGGAAAAATGCTCCGCTTACGCGACGAGGGCGTTCCGTATCAGGGAAGTTCCCGCAAGGGCGACCTGTACATAAAGCTGCTGGTTCAAGTCCCGGCCCGACTGTCTTCAAAGGCGAAATCTCTGCTTGAGGAAGTCGCCCGGATTGAAGGCGAGAACGACAGCCCGAAGCTCATGCCGCTGTCAGAGCTCAGAAACAATCAGTAAATAAGCGGATAACACGCGTTCTTCTCATACTTTCACCCATTTTTGCCGATAATGTGGTATAATTCTGTAATTATTCAAAATCTATCATACAGGGGAAAGTATGTTCAAAGCGCAAAGACGTATTCTTTTGTGTATCACAAACCTGGTCGCCGGTCTGGGCTTCGTTGTCCTGACTGTTTTTCTGGTTCCAGAAAATCTTCAGCTCTATGATAAATATGGTTATGTCATCATGACCATTAACCGCGCTCCGGAAGAAACTCCGCTGTTCGCTGGTATCGTAGGTGCCGTTGTTTTCGGATTACTGCTTCTGGTAAACGTTGTTGCAAACCGCGTCGGCGTCCAGAGAATTGAGAAGAAGACACTTCGTTCTCATGAAACCGGAATCATTTCAGAGTTTATTGATAAACTTCGTTTTGCTTACACTGTTGATGATTTCATTCAGGTCGTACAGACCGTTCTTGAGGATAAGGCAGACTGTTCCATCCTTTATGTGGACCGCGAAAGCAACTATATCATCTATAACAGCTCAGAACGCATCGTAACTGATGAAAAGACTACAACAAAGCTTGAACAGAACTATCCGACAACATGGGCAGACGGCTACTACTTCCTTGATGAGGAACTGGGTGTTGTTTCCCGTCTCCGTGATGCGCGCGGTTTCTTCCTTGTTGCGGGAACAAAACATCTGTATGTGTTCTGCCGCTACACCCACGAATTCGACCGCGAAATCTACAAGCAGCTGATTGAAGAGTACAAGCGCTTTGAGTCCCGTTCAAAGACAGTTGCTGAATTGACTGAAATTTCTTCCCTGTCTCAGGAATGGGATGCTCTCGCTGCAACCCAGCGTTCATTCCTTCCACAGCAGATTCCTAATATCAAGGGCCTTGATATAGACGCATACTTCCGCCCGCTGGTCAACGTTTCCGGTGACTACTACACGATTCTTCCAATGGATGAAGACAAGACACTGGTCATGCTTGGAGACGTTTCCGGTAAGGGACTTGCTGCTGCTCTGGTTATGGGTTTGGTGATGAACACCGTAAAGATCATCGAAAACAAGGAAGACCTTCCTGGTGTTGTCCGCGCAGTTGACCAGGCTATCAAAGGCATGCACCTGCAGGATAAGTACACCGTTCTTTTCATCGGCATCATCGATACTAAGAAGATGACGATTAAATACATCAACGCATCAATGTCTGATCCTATTATTGTTACCCGTGCCCCTGACGGATACAAGATCAAACCGCTTTCTTCAAACTGCTCGGTTGTTGGAATCATTGAACTTGATGATATCCAGCCTGCTGAGCAGAAACTGTTCCGCGATGACCTCATCCTGATGGCATCCGACGGTGTTTCTGAAGTTATGAATAATGATGGTGTAGAGCTTGGTGATACTGAGCTTTACATGAACACAATCAAGAACAGTGCGTATAAGTCAGCACATCATATAGTAGGTGATATTGTTGACCTTGTTCTTACTTACAATGGTGACAAGCGCCTTCGTGATGACGTTACGATGATGGCTGTCAAGGTGGAGGGCTGATATGGTTTATTTTGTTCTTATCTTACTTCTCATAGTTTTCCTTATTGGTTTCTCATCCATGGCAGATATTCAGCTGGAGAACGAGTCTTACAAACAGCTTATCCAGTCTTCTCTTCTTCTTACCATTGTTACTGCAGCTGAAGCGATTGGAATACTCTGCGGTTTCTGGATTAATGACCGTGCTGTTGTGTTCATCATGAGAATCATGTTTGCGATTCTTGCATGGATGAGCTGTGCCCTTTCTTTCTGGATTATACGTTTCCCCAACAGCAGTAAGGGAACGTTCATTTCCATTATTCAGGTTATTCTGGAAATTGGTGCATTGTACATCCTGTTCTACAGAGTTGATGATATTTCTGTTTCTCTGCAGAACGGACTTGTCATACAGTCAGCTCCGATGGATGTAATTCCGATAACCTGGTTCCAGCTGTATATCGGCGTTTTCGCAATACTGATGCCGGGACTTTCCTTCCTTTCAATGCTGTTCCGTCTGGAATCTACAAAGAACAGACTCGTCAAGCAGCAGATGGCGTTCATCCTCATCGTTCTGGCTGCCGGCGGATTTGCTCTGTATGCAACCTGTGTCATGACAAATGAAATTGCACCGGCGTTTGCACTGTTGTTCCCGTATGTTATTGCGCTCGTTATATTCCTTATTTTCTGGAACATTTCCCGTGGTGTTCTCGTTGACTTTACGGTTATCAAGAATTCTGCAATTTCAATCTTCTTTAACTACATTATTGTCAGTATTTTAGCTGGTGTTGCCTTTGCTCTCCTGCAGCCGTTACGCAGAACAAACTCATCAGCCTTCTTGCTTATCTATGTCCTTATTACGGGTGGACTGCTTGTTCTGAGTTATCAGACATCAAAACTGACGAAGCGTATTCAGGGTGCCCAGGATACGAACTATTCCTCACACTTTGAGGAACAGCTTGCATCGATTGACTTTACGGATGGTCTTGAAGACATTGAAAAGAAACTGGAAGATATTTTCAAGGAGAACGTTCAGAACCTGAGCCTTGATCTTCTCGTTGAATCAGGAGAAACGGAACTTGTTACACTGTATAGTTCCCGTGACAAAAATCTGCGCATCCCTCTTGAGGGAAAGATTTTCGATACGGCTCTTAATGCCCAGCAGAATGTAATTTTCCGTACTCACGCAGAAAACTCTCATGAACTGGCTCCTGCCCGTGAAGAACTGCTTGCAATGTTCAACTCAACAGGAACAGAAGGTCTTATCATCCTGAATGAGGGACGTCGTGTTTTCGGTGCCATCCTTATCGGTCAGAGACGACTTGGTAACGCATATACGGATTACGACTTTGAAGTTTTCAACAGATTGTATTCACACTTCTTCCTTATTGGTTACTACCTGAAGAACATTGCAAACGAGTCTGTTGTTGGTACAGTTAACCGTGAAATCCAGATGTCTGGACAGATCATCCAGTCAATTCAGGAGAACATGGACTTCATCAACAATCCGAAAGTTGATGTCGGTTACCTTTCTGTAGCTGCCCACAACCTTGGTGGTGAATATCTCGACTTCATCCGCCTTTCAGACACACGACACATGATCATCCTTGGTGACATGAGTGGAAAGGGTATCAACGCATCTATGTCCACGGTCATCTTGAAGTCTATTGTCCGTACGTTCTTGAACGAAACGTCTGATTTCAAGCAGCTTGTTCAGAAGGTCAACGGATTTATCCGCAACAACCTGCCGAAGGGAACGTATTTCAGCGGAATCTTCGCACTCGCAGATTTTACTGAAAACACGCTGTACTACATCAACTGCGGTATTCCAGCCCTGTTCCTGTATAACCACGCATACAACAACACCATTGAAATCCAGGGAGAAGGCCGCGTTCTTGGTTTCGCAAAGAACATTGAGAAGCTGGTTAAGGTAAAGAAAGTTGCCCTGAACCCGGGCGACGTTCTGCTGACGTGTACTGACGGATTACTTTCTTCAAAGTCAATCCGCGGTGATACTTTCGGAAAAGACCGCATCCAGCGTTCAATCATTGAAAACCTTGGCTTCCCGGCAAGCAAGATGGTTCAGTTCCTGCACAAAGAACAGCTGGACTTCATTTCAAGGGAGCTTGATGATGACGTTTCTATCGTTGCCATCAAGTGTATCAGTAAGTAATAGAGAGGATAAAGCGTTATGGATACAATGCGCATTAACGAAAAACGTGGTGCAAACTACATGCTGCTTGAATTGAGCGGTATCATCAATTCATATACATACGGTGAGTTCAAGACAAAGTCATATTCGTACATCCGCGAGAACAACCTTGTTCTTGATCTGAGTGAAGTTACTGATATTGATTCTTCCGGACTTGGTGTCATTATGGGCGTTTTCAATGATGGTGAAGATACCGGATTCAAGCTGTATCTGATGAGGCCGTCTTCTGCTGCCTATAAAGCACTCGACAGTACCGGTTTTACGGATACGTTCAACATCATTCATTCAGTAACTGAGGTTCTGTAAGTTTTATGCGTTCAAAAAAGATTATGTACTCATTGATAAGCGTCGTTGCTGGTGTTGTGCTGGCGTGTAGTCTGACTGCATGTTCCCGTTTGAAAAGTGCGGCTGATAACTCTGTTCCTTCATCAGCCGTGCCGGTTGCTTCTGTTTCTGCAGCTTCCAGAATGTCTCCGGATGAGGTCCGCCTTACTGCTGCAACCGCTGCTTTCAAGGCAATTCCGCATCCTGTTGAATATCAGGCTGAGGTGGACGCCATCTGCTCAAAGATAGCATCTTCTCCGGCGCTCTTCATATCAGATATTAAGGCCGTTGACGCCGCTGATACTGAAGGCTACCTGGTCTACATAGACAAGACGCATTTTATCGGCTCTGATTACGAGCCTGCTGATCTGGTGCCGCTTGTAAAGAACAGCGCGTACCCGATCAACAGAAATGACCTCAGTCTCCGTGCGCCGGTTGAGGAAGCGCTTACTGTCATGGCAAATGCCGCAAAAGCAGAAGGTCTTTCGCTTCTCGTAAGCTCAACATACCGGTCATACTCGTATCAGGAGCAGGTGTTCGCAAAGTGGGTACGCATAGACGGCCTTGAAGAAGCCGAGCGTGAAAGTGCTCGCGCCGGAACCAGCCAGCATCAGCTTGGTACGGCGATAGACTTTGGCTCAATAGAAGACGATTACGCTGAGACCGCGCCGTGCAGATGGCTTACAAAGCACGCCGCCGAGTATGGTTTCAGCCTTTCTTTCCCGCAAGGCTATGAGCCGATTACGGGCTTCCGCTGGGAATGCTGGCACTTCCGCTACATCGGCGTTCCTGCGTGTGAGCTTCAGAAAGCATGGTTCAACGACATCCAGCAGTACATGATTGAATTTGTGGCTTGTTGGAGAGATGCAGAGTAAAAAAAAGCGTGTGTTCTTTTGTGAGCGCACGCTTTTTTTGCCTTGCACGGTATTCCTGCTTTTTCTGGTGCCTTTTTTTGAGAAAAGCGTTTTAGGTAACCATTCTGTTAGATTGAAAACGACACGAGTGCTTTGAAAAGCAGAAGAAAGTACGCTTCGTCCGGTTCAAAGCACTGCATTATGGCGCTTTTACAGGCTTTTGACAGACCGTGGAGCGTTTTCAAGCCACTAGTTCCTGAAAGAGCATGTTGAGTGCGCAAGCTGCGACAAAAAATGTGGTGCCTGAAATTCGAAAACTCGAAAAAAAGCACCACATTTTCCTGTTTTTCCGTGCAGCACACCCGCCATCGTCGCTTGTGCGCTTTATTTCACGACGATGTTGACCAGCTTGTTCGGGACGACGATTACCTTCATTGGTGTCTTGCCATCCATGAACTTTACGGCACCCTCAGATGCGAGCGCTGCCTTCTCGACTTCAGCCTTGTCAGCGTTCAGAGGCATTTCAAGCTTATCCCTGATTTTGCCGTTAACCTGAACGACGATTGTGCAGCTGTCATCCTTTGTGTAAGCATCAACATACTCAGGCCACTTTTCGTAAGCGATGGTCTTTGTGTTGCCGAGCTTTTCCCAGAGCTCCTCGCCAAGGTGCGGAGCGTATGGTGAAAGCAGCTTTACAAAGTCAGTCCACAGTGAACGTGGAACTTCATTGAGTTTTGCCACGTCGTTGATGAAAATCATCATCTGGCTGATTGCCGTGTTGAAGTTCAATGTAGCAGTGTCATCCGTGACCTTCTTGATTGTCTTATGGAGCAGCTTGAGCATTGCCTTGTCCGGCTCTGCGTCAGTCAGTGGCTTTTCGCCGATTGCCCATACTTTCTCAAGGAAGCGGTTTACACCGATCAGGCCCTGTGTGTTCCACGGCTTGCTGACGGTGAGCGGTCCCATGAACATTTCGTACATGCGGACACTGTCGGTACCGTACTGCTTTATCATCTCATCAGGATTGATGACGTTCTTGAGTGACTTACTCATTTTAGCGACAACCTGCTCAAGCTTTTCGCCTGTTGCCTTCTCAATCCACTCGCCGGCTGCGTTCTGCTCGACTTCATCAACAGGAACGAGTGTCTTGTTCTTGCGCTGGTAGGCGAATGAAGTGATCATTCCCTGGTTGATCAGGCGCTGGAACGGCTCTTTTGTTGAGACAACGCCGATATCGTACAGAACCTTGTGCCAGAAGCGTGCATACAGCAGGTGGAGAACAGCGTGCTCAGCACCACCAATGTACAGGTCAACTGGCATCCAGTACTTTTCAGCCTTCTCAGAGCAGAAGCGCTCATTGTTGTTCGGGTCAAGATAGCGCAGGTAATACCAGCATGAACCGCCCCACTGAGGCATGGTGTTTGTCTCGCGCTTTGCTTCTTTGCCGCACTTAGGACACTTGCAGTTTACCCAGCTGTCAATAGCAGCGAGCGGGCTTTCGCCTGTGCCTGTCGGCTGATAGCTCTTTACTTCAGGCAGCTTGAGCGGCAGTTCTTCTTCCGGAACTGGAACTGTGCCGCAGTCCGGACAGTGAATCAGCGGGATAGGCTCGCCCCAGTAGCGCTGGCGTGAGTAAACCCAGTCGCGGAGCTTATAGTTGACTGCCTTGCGGCCAATCTTCTTTTCTTCAAGGAATTCAAGCATCTTGTCGATGGCGTCCTGCTTGTTGAGTCCGTCAAGGAACTCTGAGTTGACGTGGATACCGTCTTCGCACCAAGGCTCTTTCTGAACGTCAACTTCGCTTTTCAGAACCTCAATGATTGGCAGATCGAACTTCTTTGCGAAATCCCAGTCGCGGTCATCGTGTGCCGGAACAGCCATGATTGCGCCCGTACCGTATGAAATGAGGACGTAGTCTGCAATCCAGATCGGGATGAGCTTGCCGTTTACCGGGTTGATTGCATAAGAGCCAGAGAAAACGCCGGTCTTGTCTTTTGCAAGGTCAGTTCTCTCAAGGTCGCTCTTCTTTGCGGCTGCTTCCTGATATGCCTTAACGGCAGCTTCCTGCTCAGGTGTCGTGATGGCAGGAATAATCTTGTGCTCAGGGCTTACAACCATGTAGGTTGCGCCGAACAGTGTATCGCAGCGTGTAGTGTAAACGGTCAGGTCTTTGTCAGTCGGCTTTCCGTCCTTGTCAGCGACGGTGAAGGTAACTTCAGCACCGGTGGACTTTCCAATCCAGTTGTGCTGCATGAGCTTTACGCTTTCCGGCCAGTCGAGAGTGTCGAGCTCACTATCCAGGCGGTCAGCGTAGTCAGTAATCTTTAAGATCCACTGGCGGATTGTCTTGTGGGTAACTTCAGCACCGCATCTCTCGCATTTGCCTTCCTTGACTTCTTCGTTTGCAAGGCCGGTCATGCAGCTCGGGCACCAGTTGATCGGTGTCTCTGCTTCGTAAGCAAGGCCCTTCTTGTACAGCTGCAGGAAAATCCACTGAGTCCACTTGTAGTAGTCAGGCTCGCATGTGGAAATGCAGCGGTCCCAGTCGTAGCTGAATCCGAGTGCCTTGATCTGGCGGGTAAAGTTTTCAATGTTCTTGTTCGTTGTTTCGCGCGGATGTGTTCCCGTCTTGATAGCATAGTTTTCTGCAGGAAGACCGAAAGCGTCATATCCCATCGGGTGCAACACATTGTATCCGTTCATGCGTAGGTAGCGGCAGTAAATATCTGTTGCAGTGTAGCCTTCAGGATGACCGATGTGCAGTCCAGCTCCTGACGGATAAGGGAACATATCGAGAACGTACCGTCTCTTTTCCTTCGGGAAGCTCTCATCCTCCGTTGCCTTGAATGTCTTGTTTTTGTCCCAGTAAGCCTGCCATTTAGGCTCAATGGTCTCAAATGGATACTTTGCCATAAAAAACCTCTTTACGCATGAAATTTATGCGTAAATTATAGCAAAAATCAAAATTATGGGAAAGATGTCCGTTTCAGTTTAAACGCTGTGTTTACAAGGTGTTACTGCTTGTACATATTGACTTTATACTGTGCGAAATTTACAATATATGTTATGACTGCAAACGAATTACGCTCAAAATACATTGAGTTCTTCAAATCAAAAAATCATGCTGAGATTTCAGGACAGTCTCTGATTCCTGAAAATGATCCATCCGTTCTTTTTACAACTGCCGGAATGCATCCGCTTGTTCCGTATCTGCTCGGTGAGAAGCACCCTGCCGGAACACGCCTTACAGACTATCAGAAATGCGTCCGCACGGGTGATATTGACGAAGTCGGCGATCCAAGCCACCTTACCTGCTTTGAGATGCTCGGTAACTGGTCTCTCGGCGACTATTTCAAGAAAGAATCAATCGCGTTCAGCTACGAGTTCCTTACAGGCAAGGACTGGCTCGCACTGGATCCGCGCAAGATAAGCGTCACCGTTTTCGCCGGTGATGAGAACGCTCCCCGCGATGAGGAAGCTGCCGGTTACTGGAAAGACAACGGCATGCCTGAGGATAAGATTGCTTACCTTCCTGCAAGCGATAACTGGTGGGCAGCAGGCCCGACAGGTCCTTGCGGTCCTGATACAGAAATCTTCTACTGGGTTGGCGAAGGTCTTCCTCCAGAAGGCTCAAACAAGGGTACAGACAGCGCAAACTGGATGGAGATCTGGAACAACGTCTTCATGCAGTACAACCGCATTGATGAAAAGACCCTCGTCAATCTGCCAAAGCAGAACGTCGACACCGGTATGGGCCTTGAAAGAACGAACTGCATCCTGCAGGGAAAGACAAGCGTCTACCTGACAGAAGTTTTCCAGCCAATCATCAGGAAGGTTGAAGAGCTTTCCGGCTACACATACGGCACAGACAACGAAAAGGATATGTCAGTCCGCATCATTGCAGACCACTCACGTGCAAGCACATTCATCCTGGGTGACCAGCGCGGTGTAACGCCGTCTAACCTGGGTGCTGGCTATGTTCTCCGCCGCCTCATCCGCCGCGCAGTACGCCATGGCATGAAGCTCGGCATCGACAGATCATTCCTTGCTGAAATTGCAGACGCAGTCATTGCAAACTTCAAGAATGCATATCCTGAACTTGAGCAGAACGCAGAGAAGATTAAGAAAGAGCTTACCGCAGAGGAAGAGCGCTTCCGTGACACGCTCAAGAAGGGCGAGGCTGAGTTCCAGAAACTGCTGCCTAACCTGATGAAGAATCCTAAGAAGGAAATCAGCGGTAAGGTCGCCTTCCGCCTGTACGATACATTCGGCTTCCCGCTCGAGCTTACACAGGAGCTTGGTGCAGAGAACGGCTTCACTGTTGATGTTGAAGGCTTCAAGGAAGCAGAGAAGAAGCATCAGGAAGCTTCTAAGTCACTCGATGCCGGAAAGGCAAAGGGCGGACTTGCAGAACAGTCTGAAATCACGACAAAGTACCACACTGCTACACACCTCTTGCAGCAGGCACTGGTCAACATCCTGGGAGCGCAGGTTGCTCAGAAGGGTTCAAATATCAACAACGAGCGCATGCGCTTTGACTTCACTTTCGAACGCCCTATGACTCCGGAAGAAGTAAAGCAGGCTGAGGATATCGTCAACGAAAAGATTAAGGAAGACCTTCCTGTAACCATGCAGATCATGAGCCTTGAAGCTGCTAAGGCTTCTGGAGCCCGCGCTCTGTTTACCAACAAGTACGGCGAAGACGTCAAAGTCTACACAATCGGCCGCGATGTTGAGAAAGACTGGTTCAGCAAGGAAGTCTGCGGTGGTCCTCACGTAGAGCACACAGGCCTCATCGGTCACTTCAAGATTACAAAAGAGCAGTCTTCTTCTGCAGGTGTACGCAGAATCAGGGCTGTTATCGAATAATCTTGTAACGATTTGAAATATTGACTGTTTACATAATACATTCATATAGCAAAGGATGATTAATATGAAAAAAACTGTAGTTTGTATCATGATGTGTCTGCTTTTTACCGGAATGGTCTTCGCTCAGCAGAAGGACTTGCAGCCACTTGTTACAATCAAATTAAACAAAACGGAATCAATTACTGTCAAAGATTTGAAAAACCGCTGTGAAATGTACAAAATCCAGTATGGTTTGGCAAGTTTCACGACTGAACAGAAACTTGAAGTCCTTGATATTCTCATTAATGAAAAACTTATTCTTCAGGCTGCGGCAAAAGCAGGCATGGCTCTGACTGATACTCAGGTCAATGAACTGTTCCTGAGCACTCTTGCACAGCAGGTTGGTCAGATCATTTCTGAAGCAGATTTTGCAGAAGAAGTCCGTAAGCAGATGGGTATAAGCCTTGATGAGTTTTTCATGAAGCAGGCTGGTGTTACAACTGCTGAATACAAGACTTTCCTTAAAAACCAATACCTTATGCAGCAGTATGTTCTTTCTCTTAAGCAGGATGAAATTGCTTCAATTGCTGCAACTGATGCTGAAATCAGATCATACTATGACTTGAACCGTTCATCCCTGGCTCAGAATGACATCATCAAGATGTTCCTTGTTGTTGTTGAAAAAGATAAGGGACGTGCATTTGCAGACAGTCTGTACAATGGTTACAAGAATGGAACGGAATCAGCTGATTCTCTCCGTGCACGCGGTCAGACAGGAACTGCAGGCTTCCAGGCTGGAGATATGTATGTAAGCAAGAGCAATACAGCCGCCCAGCAGCTTGGTATTGATTACAATGCACTGCTTCAGCTGTTTGCAAATGAAGATGGCTTTATTTCAACCGTTACTGAAACAGCAAATGATTTCCAGTTCTATCAGATTATCTGTCACTATGATGCAAAACTTCTTTCTCTGAGTGATGTTGTTACTCCGGATTCAACCACAACGGTATATGAATATATCCGCAGTGCATTGACACAGCAGAAGCAGTCTGAATACTTTACAACAGCTACAAAGGATGTAACCGATTCACTGCGCACTCCGTCAAACTATCAGATGCTGAAGAAAGATGCAGCTCTGACTTCACTTCTTGAAGGCTGGTGATTCCGGTATGGCAAGAAGAGATGGCAGAGAACTTGCATTTCAGGCTCTTTACTCCTGGAATGTAGGTGGTGTTGATATTGATACGTTACTCAAGTTTGATTGGAAAGAACCGGAAAAACTTGAGGATATGGGCAGTGACGTCTTAACGTTTGCACGTTTGCTGACTACAGGAACCATTGAACATATCGATGAAATTGACGAAATTATTAAGAAGCATCTTGTAAACTGGGATTTTGAACGCCTTAACAAGGTTGATCTTGCAATCCTTCGTATCAGTGTATATCCGCTTCTTTTTCAGAAGGATATACATCCGTCAATTATCATTGATGAAGCTATCGGCATTTCAAAAGAATTTGGAGCCGATGATTCCTATAAATTCGTGAATGCAGTCCTTGATAATATCCGGAAAGACCTTCCGGAAAATTAAGACATTCCCCGTACTGTTCCTCATCCTCTGCAGCCTGCTTTTTACAGGTTGCGGGGGAAATTTCAGAAAAGCAAATTTTTCAACAAAACTTTCACTTATTGATGGCTATATCACTCAGAATGAAACTGATGATGCGCTGTCTTATCTTAAAAAAGCCCAGAAATCCGCTTACAGTGTAGCTCAACGGCTCAGTATCATTAAACGGTACCGCGCACTCGGTGCAGATTCGGCAGCTGAGAAGTTCCTGCTTTCATCCATGAAGAAACTTCCGGACAGTGTTGAACTTACCGCTGTCTATGTTCAGCAGCTGCTTGATCAGGGACGTATTGAAGAAGCCCTTCCGTACGCACAGAAGCTGAAAGGCTCCTGGTTTGATTCTCTGTATGTTGAGACGTGCCTCAGGCAGGTTGCTTCTCCTGAGTTGTTCTATGAAAGCCGCTTTTCAGACATGTACCAGTCTGCATTCAAGGCAACCCGCGATTCCCGCTGGCTCAGAAACAGCGCGATTCTGCTTGCTGTGCAGGGAGATTTGAAGAATGCCGCCCGTCTGCATCCCGGAACGTATTCAACAGAAGAATCTCCTTTTTTCTGGGCGTTGCTCGACTATGATGCTGAGAATTACAACCGCAGTATAGAAGGCTGTAAGTTCATCATTCAGAACTGCACTGAACCAGAAGATATTGAGGCGGCGGAACTCATCTGCTCTGATGCCTGGCTGCAGACCGGAGATATTGAACGCGCTTATGACTTCTGGCTGACACGGATAGCGTCTCCGGAAACTCAGGCGCCGGCTGTTCTGTATAAGAACGCGGCTCATTATGCCATTCTTAAGAAGGATAATGCGAACGCACGCAGCCTGCTGCTTGCTGTAACTGAATTATATCCTGAGTATGTACCGGGGCTGGTTGCCTATGTTAATTTCGCCATTGCCGGCGATGCTGAAGAAAAAGCGTACGCAGCGGAGAAAAACGTTTTCAGGACGAACAATCTCAAAACGCTGGCCATGGAAGCGCATGATGCAATTCCGCGAATCCCGCTTGCTGATGCCATGAAGAAACTGGATGACTCTCTTGCAGAGCATTATTCTCCAGAACTGCTTGTGGAATATACCCGCGTCTGCTGGCAGATGGAAAACGCAAGTGAGGAAAAATGCCTGTCAGAAGTCTGGTCTCTGCTCGAAAAAACGCGTCTTCCTGATCACTATGAGCCATATATGGTACGGTGGGCTGTGAGCTGGCTTTGTGCTCATCACAATGAAGCGGCTGCTTCTGAGCTTTTCTCAAACTTCCTGGTGTCAATGCATGGAATGGGAACTCCGTCAGAATATATCGATGAACTTGAGGATTGGGAATGCGAGCTTGCTGCGTGGTTTGCGCTTAAAAACGGTGAGTATGAAGACGCACGTCTCCTTTATGAAAACCGTATGAATGTCCGTGATACTATGCCGGATGAAAGCGTGCTCATGAACTGTGCCGCTGTGTATACAGCAGAACACAATTATCTGAAGGCGCTTGAAATATACAGTGCCCTGGCACCTGAAATCGAAGATCCTGTGACGCTTTCAGAAGTGCAGTACAGAATAGGTGTCATTCAATATGATCTGCAGGAAAAAAGAAATGCCCTGCTCAGTCTCACATACAGCGTTAAGCTGAATCCGGACAATCACAGGGCACGTCTCTTATTAAAGCAGATCGAATAGATATCAGCCGATTGTAGCGATAATATCCTGAGCTTTCAGAATAAGATGGTCTTCACCATCAATCTTTACGTTTGTTCCGGCGTACTTGTCGTACATGACACGATCGCCGACCTTTACCTTGATTTTTTCTTTATCATCGCCAATTGCAATGACTGTTGCAATCTGTGTCTTTTCCTGTGCTGTATCTGGAATGATAATTCCGCTTGCAGTCTTTGATTCTGTCTTTTCTGTCTTTACAAGAACTCTGTCTGCTAATGGTGTAACCTTCATATGATCCTCCAAATGGATGTTAAGCATTGTATGTGTGTCAAAATGACTCAATTCTGAACGACCTTCAGACAACTGTGTCAATTTAACTCACTTAATATACTAATGAATGGCGATAAAGGCAAGAAAAATCTGCAATTTTCGCGGTTCAGATGCAGATATTCTGTTTGTCATTGAAAAATAAAAAAAATAGATAGAAAAGTGTAAATTGTTGTATAACAAAGGATAAATAGAGATATGGCCCTTGGTTTACCGCGTTTGGCAATTCCTTTTTCTGATTTGATAAGAAGTTTTTTAAAAGTTGGCACGATACTTGCAATTATATTTGCGTAGACGTTACGGTCTGTATCCCTAAGTTAGGAGAGTGTAAAAATGACACAGAATGACACAGTTTTAGCAATGTACCTCAAAGAAATCAACAAGATTCCACTTCTTACACGCGAAGAAGAAAATGAGCTTGCAATTCGTGCAAAAGCTGGTGATAAGGAAGCAAAGGACCGTATCGTAAAAGCAAACCTGCGCTTCGTCGTAAAGATTGCGAAGAAATACCAGAATCACGGGCTGGATCTGACAGATCTTATCAGTGAGGGAAATATTGGCCTTCTTACTGCAATTGACCGTTTTGATGTTGATAAGGGCTATCACTTTATTTCTTATGCGGTCTGGTGGATCCGCCAGGCAATTCTGAAGGCTGTCTGTGAGAAATCCCGCATGATCCGTCTTCCTCTTAACCGTGCAAATGAGCTTGTCCAGATTGAAAAGACACGCAAAGTCATTACCGGTAACAGAACAGATGAAGAAGAAATAGCAGAGATTGCTGAAATTCTTGATATGGATTCGGGCCATATCCGCGATATCCTGAATGTTGCACGTGAGATGGTTTCTCTTGATGCATCTGTACGCCATAATGATTCTGAAAGCGCTACTATTGGCGAGTTTATTGAGGATACGATGTATTCAAATCCTGAAGAAAATGCCATTTCTGGTTCAATGAAAGAAGACATTGATGATGTCCTTGAAACGCTTACTCCTAAAGAAGCTGAGGTCATCCGTTTCAGATTTGGTCTTGATGGACGCGAGGCTCTTTCCCTTAAGGAAGTTGGTGACCGTTTCGATCTGACAAAGGAGAGAATCCGCCAGATTGAGAAGAAAGCAATCCGCCGCCTGCAGCATCCAACCCGCAGCTGCCGTTTGGAAGCATACGTCGCATAAAGATTAACTATAGCTGTTTATATAGAGGAACGAGGGGGCGTTCATGCCTGCCGGTAGACTGGATCCCTCTCTCCCGTTCTTTAATATAAGTAAATATCCGCTTTATTTTTGTAACTCGAGCACGTCCTGGCGGGCGAGTTCCATGAGGGCGGCGTCTTTGACAGGGTCTGCTATGCCGAGCGTGAAGTAGCCTGACTGCTGAATGCCGTTTACGTCGCCGGGGCCGCGTAGTTTGAGGTCTTCTTCGGCAATGTAGAAGCCGTCTGTGCTTTCGTGAAGCACTTTGAGACGCGCTTTTCCGAGTTCTGTGAGGTTTTCGCTGTAGATGAGGAAACAGTGCGACTGCTCGTCTCCGCGGCCGACGCGGCCCCTCAGCTGATGAAGGGCGGCAAGTCCGAATCGTTCTGCATGCTCAATGACCATACACGTAGCGTTCGGAACATCAACTCCAACTTCAACAACGCTCGTTGCTACAAGCACCTGAATGGCGCCTGTCCGGAAGTCTTCGAGAATGCGGTTCTGCTCTTCTTCTTCCACTTTTGAGTGAATAAGCGCACAGTTGAACTCCGGATATACCTGTTTTGACAGAAATTCGAACGACTGTTCGGCTGATTTCAGGGGCTTTGACATATCCGCATTATCGATGAGTGGGTACACAAAATAAGCCTGATGCCCTGCTTTCAGTTCCGCGCGGACAGCTTCGTAGACGCGTGCCTCATTGCCTTCTTTTGTGAGGTGCGTCTGAATCGGTTTTCTTCCGGCTGGCATCGTTTTGATGACTGAGACATCCAGGTCGCCGTACACCGTGTGGGCGAGCGTCTGCGGAATTGGTGTTGCGCTCATCAGCAGAATGTCCGGGCTTGCGGGCATGAGTCCCTGTTTCGCGCGTTCCTGCTGTTCCAGTGAGTTTCGTCCTTTATCGATGATGGCATTGCGCTGTACGACGCCGAATCTGTGCTGTTCATCGATGACGGCGAGCCTCAGGTTCTTGTATTGCACAGACTGCGAGAAAAGCGCATGTGTGCCTGCTACAAGCTGAATGTCACCAGATTTGAGCGCTTTTAAGAGCGGTGCGCGTGACTTCGCCTGAATGTTACCGGTAAGGAAAGCGACGTTGATACCAAGCGGCTGGAGCATTTTTGCAGCGTTTTCGGCGTGCTGCTTTGCAAGTATTTCGGTCGGTGCAAGAAGCGCGCACTGTCCTTCGTTATCTATGACGCGGAGTATTGCGAGGAACGCAACAAGTGTCTTTCCGGATCCGACATCGCCCTGCAGAAGCCGTGTCATGCGGAATACAGGGACATTGGATGTTCCATTATCCTGCTCTTGTGAGCTGTTTGTCATGGCTTCTTCACGGGCAAAGTCGTTTTTCCATGAAAGATCCAGGTCTGCGTTCATTTCTTCAACGACCTTCTTCTGGTCATCTGTCAGCCGGAAGGGAAGCCGTGAGAGAAGCTGTTCCTGCCTTGGAGAAAGCTTGTGTTCCTCTCCTCCTGCTTTCTTATATGCTTCCTGCGCTGTCTTTCTGTGTTCTGCGGCTCGTGAGAGAATGGCTTTCTGAAAGTTGAACAGCTCTTCGTAAATGAGTGTTTCGCGCGCTTTTAATGCGTCTTCCAGCGTATCCGGATGATGCATGGCAAGGACTGCCTGCTGTTTATGCATGAGCTGGCGTTTTTCGCGTATCTCTTCGGGAATCTCATCTTCTATGCCGCGTGCATATTCTGAAAGTGCGCGGCCAATCACTTTTCTGAGCTGGACCTGCGTAAGTCCAGCGGTAAGCGGATAGACAGGAAAGACGGCAGAGTTTGGAACTGCAGCATCTTCGTATTCGGAAAGGGAACCGTCGCGCGCCATGCACGTTGCCTCAAAAGCAGAAGACTGCAGTTCACCATAGCGGACATCGAACTTACCGGTTACTGAAATGACGGCGCCGACAGGGAGGCTTTTTTCAAGGAAAGGGCGGTTGAAGCAGATGAGCGAAGCGGGGCGTGTGCCGTCGGTGATGCGCACTCTGAGCGTCCGCATCTTGCCGAAACCGAACCAGTCATGTGCAGTGACCTGCGCTATGGTATGGACTTTGGGCGCCGTGTTCCAGCCGGAAAGAGGAACGTGTTTTGTCTGGTCTTCCCAGTCACGTGGCCACAAAGAAAGGAGATCGGAAACGGTGAAAATATCAAGGCGGGCAAGAGTTTTTGCAATGGCTGGCCCTACGCCGCTTAATGAACTGACAGGTGTTCCGATATCTTGTAACTTCATATTGCAAATTATAGCATATTGCTGTAGATTATGCCTTGTCTATTAACGGTTCTTTTTTTAAGGTTATTTTAAGAAAACTATATGGATGCAATATTATCTTTCATCAGCACGTACGTTACTTATTGGCCTCTTGTCTGTTTTCTAGCTCTTTTTCTGGCAGGATTTAATGTTCCTATTTCAGAAGATGTGCTGATAATCATGTCAGCAATTATTTCAGCAAAAGACCGCTCTTTATTGATTCCTAATTACATTGGCCTTTATGCAGGCATTTATATCAGTGACATTATCTGTTACTGGTTTGGAAGACTTGCTGGAAATGGTATCATCAAAATAAAATTTGTTGCCAGAAAACTGACTCCCCGTCGTATTCAGAAAATATCAACGCAACTTGAGAAACATGGTTTCCTTACATATGTTGTCACCCGTTTCATCCCATTTGGCGTGCGCAACACTCTGTTCATGACATCTGGTATGCTGCATGTTGCATTCCCGAAATTCATGCTGTTTGATGGAATTGCGGCAGTAATCAGTTCATCCACATTGTATTGGCTTGTTTTCTTCCTGGGCGAATCTGCTGCAACCAACTACAAACTGATAGGCATAATCCTTTTCTGTATTCTGATTTGTGCGCTTTCTTTCTTTATTATCAGATACTACCTGAGAAAGAAAAAGCCAGCAGCTGAGCCGGCTTCTGAACAATCTGAAACAACAGAAAACTGATACGTTTATTTCTGCTCCGTTTCTTCTTCCTTTAATTCAGGATTTCTCCATACCCAGTACTGTTCGTTCTTTTTGAAGAATCTTGCGACGCGAATCGTAACGCTCATTACCAGATACATGAAGTAAACTGTATACAGGACAGGATTGTGTACGTTGAAAATCAGCGTAAGTGTCATTGCAATTGTGAGGATGATATCCGGAACAGGATCCTTCTCTTTCATGACGATGGCACTCAGCATTGCAGCTGAGAAGTTGACGTGGAACAGAATGAGTGTAATGACGATGATGACAATGTCTTCCTGCTCAAGTGTTGCTGCAACCAAAGAAAGGATAAGGCTTTCTGCCATATAGAGGAAGAAGCGCCAGGAAACCTCTTTTGTTCTTATCAGTGTTGAAGCAGATATATAGATACTGCAGATTCCGGCAATAATCGTGATTGATTCAATAAGTGATAAGTTGAACTGTGCCAGAACAGGGATGAAATTGGCGACTGGCTGGGTAAAGAAAGCGTTTACCGGTTTGATGAATCCAGCTGCAATGAACAGTGGCAGACAGATAAGCGCATCTGTAGAGCTGAACTTTCCGAAACTCAGGTGCCCAAGCTTGTATCTTTCCCAGAACGCAGTAATCTGCATGAAATAGCCAAGCATCAGGGTAATGCTGATCAGGTAGACTTTATCGAAGCGGTAGACAAAGAAGATGGTTACTTCAAGCAAACCCGTAACAAACGTATCAAGGAAGTGATCGGTGAACTCTCCGAGTGGAGAGCCGGTCTTTGTCCTGCGAGCCTGTAAGCCATCCATGGCATCACCTATAACATAGATGAAATAGAGGATCGGGATGAAAATCCAGATAGGCCAGCTAACGCGATGAGCGGTAAAGGCAATGACAGTTGCGAGCAGAACATTACTGTTTGAGATGATTGTAATGATGTTTGCAGGAACCCACCAGGGAAGTTTTGAAACAAGTTTTGTCGCGAGCGGAACTGTTATGTACAGATCGCCGATAGAACCGTCCTGAGCGGAATAAGCATACTTTCCGTTCCCTTCGTAATTTGTGATTTTGACGTCTTTCTTTTCCATTATATTTCGACCTTAAAAAGGTATTTTGACTAGTTGAGTTGCTATAAATCCGATTATCCAGCTTCCTGCAACCTGTACTATTATGCACACTGCAAGTGTTATTGCAAGTTGTGCCCTGTAGGTGCGGAATCTGTTTTTGAAGATGAGGCTGGATATACGGCTCTGGACAGGAGAAATGATACCGTCAAGAGTCCTCCAGATTTGTGATGAAAAATCTTTTCCAGCCAGATGAACAACAAGCCGGATGGCAAGAATGATATTGAAAAAAGTGATTATCGAGGAAAAAAGTGACCAGCAGATTTGCAGCAGCGAAGAAAGCAGTACGCCAAGTCTGAGCACTCCGTAACTGGCGATATCACCGAATATGCTGGAAGCAAGGGCGAGGACTGCGAATGCCAGGATTGGTGAAAAATCCAGCATGCCTATACGGAGTGGAAATCTTCTGAAAAACGAGAGAAACGGTTCACAGATGTCACGCATTGTGCTGCCGAATCGTGTGTAGCGTGCATTAGGGAACCAGCCCATAACAATGTAAATCAGACAAAGAATTTCATAAATGGAAATTGCTGATGCGAGAATGTTAAAGAGAAATGAAATAGCGTTCATATGCCTTCTCCGCGGAAAATACTAGGCTGTCCAGACATCTTCGACATATGGTTTTTCTGCTAATTCAGCAATATAGTCAGAGTCGGAAGGCAGTGTGATGAAATTACCTGCCTTGATTACATATTGTCGGCCTGCAAGCTCTATATGGAAATATACTGAACAATTACCTGAAACGCCAAATAAAAAATCACGGAACTGGAGTAAATCGTTCTCAGAGCAGAGAGATTTGTTCAGTTTGATGTGGACTTCCTGAATTGCTTTTTCTTTAAGTGATTCGATGGGAACAATGTCATCAACGAGGAATGATGGTGCATCGCGGGATGTGTCCACGCTTCCGGAAAGCGCGAGAACGGCGTCGTTATGCAGTTGATTTCCGAGTTTCTCCCATGTTTTGGGGAAGAACGTCAGGTCGATGGAACCTTCCAGGTCAGTTATGGTTGCAAACGCCATCGGAGCACCTTTTTTGGTGATTATCTGTTTGATGTTTGAAATCATGCCGATGACGACGTATTTCTTGTCTCGGGTGGTGCGGTCAGTTTCATTGGTGTGGAACGTTGCCATTCTTTCAATGACGTCGCGGAACGAATCGAGAGGATGTCCTGAAAGATAGAAACCGATAAGCTCTTTTTCAACGGCGAGTTTTTCGAGCGGCGCCCACTCTGGCGTTTCCGTGTAGACGAAATCCGCGAACTCTTTTTCACCGGTGTCTTCAAAAAGGCTGACCTGTCCGTACTGACTTGCAGCCTTTTTGTTGTCCGTGTATTCAACGGCGCGCTCCATGTTGAGAAGCAGTTTTGCGCGTTCTTCTTTCAGATTGTCGAAGGCGCCTGTCTTAATCAGGACTTCAATTGCTTTCTTGTTGACTGAATGCAAATCCACCCTGTCCAGGAAATCCATGAAATCCTTGTATGGCCCGCCTTTTTCGCGCTTGGTGACAATTTCCTCTGCTGCAGCTTCTCCAAGTCCCTTGATGCCGAGAAGTCCGTAGACAATGTGTCCGTCAACTACGTCAAAGTGCTTGTCTGAGCGGTTTACGTCTGGAGCGTCTACCGGAATGCCCATGCGCCGTGCCTCTGCAATGTACGCGGGGATTCCGTCCGTCGTGTTCATTTCGTTACGCAGGTTCGCTGCCATGAACTCGGCGGCGTAGTGGCATTTAAGGTATCCGGTGCGGTAAGCGAGGACGGAGTAGGCCGCTGCATGCGACTTGTTGAATCCGTAGCCTGCGAACGGGACCATGATTTCGAAGATGTCGTCTGCGTGTTCTTTGGTGAAGCCCTGCTTTACGGCGCCTTCCTCGAACTCGACCTTTTTGCCCATAAGAACGTCAATCTTCTTCTTTCCCATAGCGCGGCGCAGCATGTCAGCACCGCCGAGAGAGAAGCCTGCAATCTTCTGGGCAACCTGCATAACCTGTTCCTGGTAGACCATAACGCCGTATGTTTCTTTAAGGATACCCTCAAGACACGGGTCCGGGTACTTGATGGTCTCTGGTTTCCATTTTCCGTCAATGTAGTTAGGGATGTAATCCATTGGACCCGGGCGGTACAACGCGTTCAAAGCAACGAGCTCTTCAAGACAGCGAGGTTGCGCTTCGCGAAGAATCTTCTGCATGCCGGGGCTTTCAAACTGGAAGACGGCGACTGAGTCACCGCGGCAGAACAGATCGAACGTAGGAGCGTCTTCTTCTGAAACGTTCCGGCACAGGAACTCTGGATCATCCTTCTTCCTGTGCTTGTTGATGATGTCTTCCGTATAGCGGATGAGCGAAAGTGTCTTTAAGCCGAGGTAGTCGAACTTGACCAGTCCGCATGGCTCAATGATGTCCATGGTGTACTGAACGCCGACTTCGCCTGTCTTATAGTCCTTGAAAACAGGTGCCCAGTTAGGCAGTGCTGTCAGACCGATAACCATTCCGGAAGCGTGAAGGCCTGTCTGTCTGATGACACCTTCCAGCTTGAACGCGAGCTCGAACAGTTTCTGGTAGCGTGGGTCGTCCTTGTACGGAGCGAGCAGGCCGCCTTCGCCTTCTGGGAACTTCTCTGAAGCCTCAAAAGCATCCTTGAGCTTTGCCTTAGGATTTTCGGGCACGCATTTCTTGAGCATGTTGACTTCTGAAAGCGGGATGTTCAGTGCGCGGCCAACGTCGGCAATGACGGCCTTTGGCTTTAACGTACCGAACGTGACGATATGGCCTACCTGCGGGTCGCCGTACAGGTCACGCGTGTGCTGGATGATATCCTGGCGGTAATCGAAGTCCATATCTACGTCGAAGTCAGGCATGGAAACACGTTCTGGGTTAAGGAAGCGCTCAAAGATGAGCTTGTATTTGAACGGATCAATATCCGTGATGGTCATTGCGTAAGCGACGAGTGAACCAGCACCGGAACCGCGGCCAGGTCCTATCGGGATGTAGGGCTTCGGCCTGTTGTTTACATTATCCCACGTTGACTTTGACCAGTTGATGAACTCCCAGACGATGAGGAAGTAACCGGAGAAGCCCATGCTGAAGATGATGCCGAGCTCGTATTCGCAGCGTTCGCGTATTTCGGGCGTTATTTCCTTGTAGCGTTTTTTAAGGCCTTCCTCAACAATGTGGCGGACGTAATCGTTCTGGTCAGACTGGTAATCATCCCCGTGTGTACGGAACTCTTCCGGCAGCTCGAAACGCGGCAGACAGTCTTTGAGTTCCTGCGTCTTGTACTGGTGGATTGTAAGATTGCACATGTTCGCAATCTTTATGGTGTTTTCGTACGCGTCGGGCAAATCCGGGAAAAGCTCGCGCATCTCTTCTTCCGTCTTGAAGTACCAGTTTGTGTTGCCGTCGCCGCCCATCGTCTGGTGCGGCTCTGTCAGCAGTTTCTTGAAGCCGATGCAGCGGAGGCAATCCTGGGCCTCGGCATCCTCTTTTTCTACATAGTGGATATCGTTGGTGACGACAAGCGGAATGTCCAGTTCGCGGGCAAGCGCAATCAGCTTTTTGTTGACGATTTTCTGGTCTTCAAGTCCGTGGTCCTGAAGCTCAATGTAGTAGTGGTCCGGCCCGAACAGGTTCTTGTATTTAAGGGCCATCTCCTTTGCTTCGTCGTCGCGGTCTGCAAGCAGCAGCTGGGGCAGCTCGCCGGCAATACAGGCCGAGCAGCAGATAAGGCCTTCGTGGTATTTTTCAAGCAGTTCCCAGTCGATGCGGGGCTTTCCGTAGTACAAACCTTCTGTGTACGCAATGGATGAAAGCCAGCTCATGTTCTTGTAGCCGGTTTCGTTTTCACACAGGAGAATCAGGTGGAAGTAGTGGGCATGGCGGTCGCCGTCTTCGCCCTTGCGCGAGTAGGGGACATCGTTCTTTTCAAGATGGCTGCCGTATGCGACGTAGAACTCTTCGCCGACAATCGGGTTTATGCCGTTGGCGTGGCAGATGTGTTCAAAGTTGAGGACGCCGAACATGTTGCCGTGGTCAGTGAGTGCAAGGGCGGGCATGTTGAGCCGCTTGGCCTTCTTGATCAGGTCATTTATCTTTGCGCAGCTGTCGAGCAGTGAGTAATCGGAGTGAACGTGAAGATGTACGAAATTTGCAACCGGTGTTCCTTCCGGAGCCGGATCAAATACTTTTATATCTGCCATGGTATTCCATTTTATCCGAAAGAATGAGTATCCGCAATCTCATTTAAAAAAGATGTGCTATACTCTTCTTCATCATGAAGCAGAACAAAACTTCCGTTCGTATTTCAATACAGCTGGTCTCCGTTATCTTCTGCAGTTTCTTTATTCTTTCAGGCTGCAGAAGCACCCCGGCTGTTTCTTGAAATAACGTTTCTGAAACGGCTCTGACCGCCCGCGAGTCTGTGAGTCAGGGAACAATCCTGCACTGCTGGTGCTGGTCATTTAAAAACTATAGAAGAAAACCTTCCCGCAATTAAGGATGCGGGCTTTGCTGCTGTTCAGACTTCGCCTGCCAATACGTGCCTTGTCGGAGAGGGCGCCGCAGAGCATTCTCGTCATCTGGTAAAGGATTCTTTTTTACTTTCAGACTTTTGAGTTGGAAAGCAACGTAAGGAATTTGCTGTTGATTTCCGGATTTCGCGAAACAAGCAGTTCGAACTCGTGTCTTCCGAAGCGGATAAGTGTTACCGGAGTTACGGCTTTGACTGTTTCTTTTCTGAGTGAATTGGTGAGACAGGAAAGTTCTCCGAAGAATTTTCCCTTCCCGTAATGATTCGTCTCTGTATCTGTTGTAACTTCAATGATGCCGTCTGTGACACAGTAGATGAAATCTGACGGATATCCCTCGCCATAAATGATTTCACCTGATTTTATCTGAAGAAGTCTGTTTGAAAAACCGCTGAAATCAGAGAAGAAAAGTTTGCGGCGGATTTTCGTCATGAAACGGTGATCCTGAAATGCCGGAAGAAGATACAGTTCTGCAAGTTCCAGCTGATTGAAGAACTGCTTCACGTAGATGAACTGTGCAAAGAACAGGAAAATCTGGAAGAAAACGCCCGCTTCAAGCATAAGGACCATGACATTGCTCAAGACGCCGTAAATCATGTTGTAGCGGCTTGTATTCAGAAACAGTCTGAACAGCAGCTGAACCAGCTTGTAGATGACCGAAGTGTACAGCGCGGCCCGGGCACACAGCCAGAGATTTGGTTTTGTCCCTGGTGCATATCGGTATGTTGCGAAGATGACCAGAAAGAGCATGACCGGTGGTGTAATTGAAACAAGGATTGGATACAGCGTACCGTCAATCCAGGGAAGAATCTCTGAGAATATGTCGAATTTCAGCAGCGAGCGTGCGGCAAAAACTGCGGATATCATGATTGCCATACCGACGACGGCAATTGTTTCACCGAAAAAACCACCCATCGTAAAGTTGATTCCCTTTCTGCGTGAATCCTGATGATTGATGATGTGAAATCCCCTCATGACAGACAGAAAGAACCGTCTTGCCAGCCAGAAAATGGCGATGATGGAAATGATTTCGAACATTCCGACTTTGTTGACTGACAGAATTGTCTGAACCAGAGATTCGAACTGTTCCTGTGTAACCAGCATGTTGATGTACTGATAGAAGTGCATGACAAGAGAATGCTCTGTATGAAGGACACGGACAAGGACGGTGATTATGAGGAAGACAACGGGAAGAACGGAAAACAACAGTCCCAGAGCACATGCTGATGCTATGGTTGGAAGGGAGTTCTGAAAGAACAGATTTGTTGTAATGAAAAGCGTCTGTCTTGTGTTTACGATGAATTTCCTTACTTTTTGTGACCTGATCATTACAGATAGTATACTCCATATTCCGCTTATTGAACAATGTCGGGTATACAAGGTATAATTCATGTGAATATAAGGGGTAAATAAAATGGAAAGAAGCTTTGTTATGTTAAAGCCAGGCGTACTTAACCGCCGTATTGCAGGTGAAATCATTTCACGTCTCGAAAAGAAAGGTCTCAAACTTGTTGGTCTTAAGCTCATGCAGATTACTGCTGAACTTGCAGCCAAGCATTATGCTGAACACAAGGATAAGAGTTTCTTCTCTGACCTTCAGGCCTACATTACATCTGGTCCTGTTGTTGCGATGGTATGGGAAGGAGAGGATTGCGTCTCCATCGTACGCAAGCTTGTCGGTTCAACAAAAGTTGCAGATGCCCAGCCGGGAACAATCCGTGGAGACTATGCGCTGCATACGAACCTGAACATCATTCACGCGTCAGATGCGCCAAAGAGTGCTGAGCGTGAGATTGCACTGTTCTTCAGGCCAGATGAAATCATCGACTGGGAAGACCAGGCAGCCCGCTGGTTCTGAGAAAAAAACGGCGGATGCTTACTTTCGCCAGTGAAGCAAGATAAGGAGAAAAAGTTATGGATGGGAGAAAGATTGGTATTATAGGAGCAGGTGCCTGGGGTACAGCTATGGCTCACGCGCTTGCAAAGGTCGGTAACGATGTCCAGATTTGGGCACTCGAACAGGATGTAACGGACTCAATCAACAATGAGCACGTAAACACGCGTTATCTGCCGGGATACAAACTTTCTCCGCACCTGACCGCTTCTACGGATCTGACTGAAGTTGCTTCCGGAAAAGAGTTCCTCATTTTCGGAAGCCCGTCTCTGTACCTTGCTTCCACAGCAGCAAAAATCAAAGACATTCCGTCTATTGCTGACGGTTCAACGGTAATTGGCGCTCTGACAAAGGGCTTTGTTCCGTCTCCTGACGGCCCTAAGCTTGTCCTTGAAACGCTTGAGTCCGTTCTTCCCGCCTGCTGCAAGGGCAACCTCGTTTACATTGCAGGTCCAAGCCATGCAGAGGAAGTTGCCATGGGTAAGCTTACCGGACTTATTGCAGCAAGCGAAAACCCGATGAACTCAATCAAGTTCCGCGAGCTTCTCAGGGTACCGGGCCTTATGGTCTACTCAAGTCTGGACATCATTGGCGTTCAGATCTGCGCCGCTGCAAAGAACGTCGTCGCTGTCGTCTTCGGCTGTCTTGATGCTATTGCAGAGGACTCAGAGATGTTCGGTGACAACACGGAATCACTGCTGCTCGCCGCCGGACTCAACGAAATTCAGACACTCGGCTTTGCCATGGGTGCAACACACGCAGAGACGTTCACATCAATCTCCGGTGTCGGTGATCTTGATGTAACCTGTCGCAGTAAATGGGGCCGTAACCGCCGTTTCGGACATGACATCATCAACAAGAACATTCTTGCTCCGTTCAAGGATCTTGATGACCTTATTGCCCGAATCAAGGAAATTGAGTATCTTCCTGAAGGCGCTATTGCCTGTAAATATATTCACGACATTTCAGAAAAGAAGAATATCAAGCTCCCGATCTGTAACGGCCTGTACCGTATCCTGAACAGGGAGATTGATCCAGAAGATTTCCTTCTTGAAGTACTGAGGTAATGTAATGCTTGAAAAACTGACCAACACTTTCTCTGACATCTTCCGCACTATCAGCGGTAAATCAACCATATCAGAAAAGAACATTGAAGAAGCCGTTGAGAAAATCAAGATGGCACTGCTCGAGGCTGACGTCAACCTGCGCGTTGTACGCCGCTTTGTAAACAGCACCATTGAGGAAGCAAAAGGCGAGAAGGTTCTGCGTTCAGTTGATCCGGGCCAGCAGTTCATCAAGATTGTGCACGACAAACTCGTCGCTCTTCTTGGTGACACAAAGACCGATCTGCACCTGAAAGGACCTGATACACAGTCAGTCATCCTGTTCCTTGGTCTGCAGGGTTCCGGTAAGACAACGTCTGCGGTAAAGCTGGCCGCCCGCCTCAAGAAAGAGGGCAGAAAGCCTGTTCTCGCTGCCTGTGACCTTGTGCGCCCGGCTGCTATTGATCAGCTGTGTGTCATGGCAGCAAAAGCAGAAGTTCCCGTTTATAAGGAAGACATTCCGCTTCCAGGCACTGCAAAAGACGCTGTCCGCATTGCTAAGAACGCAAAAGAGTATGCCCGCAAGAACGGCTACGATACGCTGATTGTCGATACCGCAGGACGCCTGCAGATTGACGACGGCATGATGAAGGAAATAGGCGACATCAAGGACACAGTAAAGCCTGATGAGCTTATCCTTGTTGCTGACTCAATGACTGGTCAGAACGCCGTCGACATTGCAAAGACATTCGATGAGGCACTCGGCCTTACCGGTGTCATCCTGACAAAGTTTGACTCAGACGCCCGTGGTGGTGCCGCCATTTCATTGAAATCAATTACCGGAAAGCCGATTCTGTTCATCGGTACCGGTGAAAAAATAGAAGACTTTGAGCCGTTCCATCCGGAGCGCATTGCAAGCCGCATCCTTGGCATGGGCGATATCGTCTCTCTCGTTGAGAAAGCTCAGGAAACCATCGACATGGAAGAAGCGGAAAAGCTTCAGAAGAAGATGGCAAGCAACGAGTTTACCCTGCAGGATATGCTCGACCAGCTGCAGCGTGTAAAGAAGATGGGCCCGATGCAGTCTCTCATCGAAATGATGCCGGGACTTGCCGGTCAGGTCAGTGAGGATGACATCAACACAGAAGGCCTTAAGGTACAGGAAGCAATCATCCTTTCAATGACGAAGAAGGAACGCGCCAACCACCTGATTATAGGACCGAGCCGCCGTAAGCGCATTGCTAAGGGAAGCGGCACCTGCGTTGCTGACGTCAACCGCCTGATCAAGCAGTTTGAGAAGACACGCCTCGCCATGAAGAAAATGAGCCGCAACAAGGGACTGCAGAACCGCATGATGCAGCAGATGGGCGGCTTCCCGGGCATGTAAGCCTGTCTGCTGTCAAAAAGTTTGACAACTGCCAGTTTTGCTCATACAATTTCCTTTGATACTAAAATATCAGGAGGAAATCAGATAATGAAACGCAGAGCAGTTTGTGTTGTCTTTATTCTTTTAACATTCATGATGTGTGCATTTGGAGAGGATGTTGCATTCTCCCTTACAACAGATGCAGCATATTATCCGCTTTCAGCAGCAATACCTGCCGCTGATGGAAACCGTTTCTGCCCGGTAACCGGCCCATACGACGGTGCTGAGGCCCGCACAACTTTCCAGGCCTCATACACAATTCCCGTTCCTTTTGGTGATAATCCGCTTGTAAGCGGCAACACACTTGTCCTGAACGGCGCTTTTGAGCTGACCCCGATTACCATAAAGCCGGGAGTTTCATTCTCATTCACACCAATCGCTTTCCTCGTGTTCAGTGGCGGAGCTGATGTTGCAACCGGTTGGGATATTGGTGACGGTCTTGTAGCTGCGGGTACCTATAATGATGCAACCCACAAGTATGATTCTCTCGGTGCTTTCAATTCATGCTGGTACGATGCCTGGTTTGAGGGATTGTTCCAGTTTGACCTTGCAGCTATTGTTCCTGGTGACTGGAACCATATCGTTACACAGGATTCATTCCGCATAACCTATGCAAAACTCGCCGGCCAGGAAGATGGCCATCCGTGGCTGTGGCAGGCTTCAAAAGAAAAGGTTAATGGCCTTGCATATACAGCAACGTTCATTGTCGGCTATCAGATGCCGCTTGTCCTGAACACCGTTGCCATCCAGACAGAAATCAATGGTCGTTTCAAGGATGATATGGCTGCACAGTATGCCGGCTACAAGAGCGACTTTACGACGTATTCCGTTAATCCTGTGTTCATCTTCAAGTTCAACGAGCACAACAGCCTTACTACACAGCTTTGCTTCTCAAGCAGACGCGGTTTTGCTGATGAACTTGATCCGGATACACAGTCTAAGCTCGACATGACGGTTACCGGCTCTGAATGGAGCTTCTACCGCATTGCATTCAGCTGGAAGTACGCGTTTTAGCCGTTTCTCTTGACCATCATTTTGTGATTCTGTATAATTATACTCAAATTGCAGATTAGTTTTGCATAATTATACAAAATATATGCAAGCTGCGGATGTTTTGAGATCCACAGATGAGGTTGCCATGGCAGATTATACAGAATCATCTTTTATTGATAAGCTTTCCGGTCTTGCTCAGTTCAACGACGCAATATCCCCTGATCTGTACCAGAAACTCGACGTCCGCCGCGGTCTGCGTTATCAGGATGGCCGTGGTGTTCTTGTCGGTCTTACCAAGATTGGTGATGTTGTCGGCTACGAAATGGTCGACGGCGTCAAGACAGCAATTCCAGGCCGTCTGATGTACCGCGGCTACAACATTGAAGACCTTATCAAAGATGCTGAAGCCCACGACGAGTTCGGCTTTGAGCAGACTGTCTACCTGCTGCTTTTCGGCGAGTTGCCGACGCATGACCAGCTTGAAGAGTTCAAATTCTTCCTGGGTTCACGCCGCACGCTTCCTGAAAACTTCATGGAAGACATGATCATGAAGGCGCCGTCTTCAGACATCATGAACAAGCTCGCCCGCGGTGTCCTTTCAAGTTATTCCTACGATAAAGACCCTGAAAACAGAAGCGTCGCCAACAACATGAGGCAGTGCATTGAGCTTATTGCACGCTTCCCGACGCTTGTTGCATACGCGTATCAGGCAAAGAGACGTTTCTACGACATGAAGAGTATGTACGTCCATCTGCCAAAGCCTGAACTTTCAACAGCAGAAAACCTGCTCCGCCTCATCCGCTCAAACAAGAAGTACACTAAGAGTGAAGCTGATATCCTTGACCTGTGCCTTATCCTGCACGCTGAGCATGGTGGTGGTAACAACTCAAGTTTCAGCATCCACGTCATTTCGTCTGCAGATACAGATACGTACTCAGCAGTTGGCGCAGCAGTTGGTTCCCTGAAAGGAAAGCGCCATGGTGGTGCCAACATTCAGGTTATGGAAATGATGGATGACATCAAGGAGCATGTTTCCGACTGGACCAATGAAACTGAGGTCAAGGAGTACCTGCGCAAGATTTTGAGAAAGGAAGCGTTCGATCACACCGGACTTATTTACGGACAGGGACACGCAATCTACACCATTTCAGACCCGCGCGCACGTCTTATCCGTGACAAGGCTGCCGTTCTTGCAAAAGAAAAGGGAAGGGAAGAAGAGTTTGAGCTTTTCCGCCTTATTGAAAAGCTTGCTCCTGTTGTCTTCCGCGAAGAGAAGGGCGAAGAAAAGCACATCTGCTCAAATGTCGACTTCTATTCAGGTTTCGTCTATTCAATGCTCAACATTCCGCGCGAACTGTATACGCCTATATTCGCCATTGCCCGTATCGCCGGCTGGTCTGCACACCGTATTGAGGAAATTGTTTCCGGCGGCCGCATTTACCGTCCTGCGTACAAGAACATCCTGCAGGAACGCAGGTTCGTTCCAATTGAGGAACGTGACTGATGGCGCGGCTTGAGCGTCTCGACAAAGTTCTTGCAAAGCACGGCTTTGGCACTCGCCGTGATGTGAAGCGCCTTGTCCATTCTGGCGAGGTCACCGTCAACGGTGAAGTCTGCCGCGTTCAGGACATGCACATCGACATAGACAGCGCTTCTGTCTGCGTTTCCGGTGAAGCCGTCCCCCTGCAGAGCTCCCTGTACATTATGATGAACAAATGCGCGGGCGTCGTTTCAGCTGCCAAAGACGGCCTTCATCAGACGGTGTTTGACCTGCTTGATGATTCAGTGCGCCACAGCTTTCTGGACGGCAGCCTGCATCTGGTGGGCCGGCTCGATCTGGACACAGAAGGCCTTCTGCTTTTTACAACAGACGGCGAACTGACGCACCGGCTTACATCACCTAAAACGCACATCTCAAAGACATACAGCGTAACGCTTCGTGACGCCGTCTCTGCTGAGCGTCAGGCAGAAATCTGCGCGCTTTTCGCTGAAGGCATAGAAGTCGGCCCGGACGCGCAGGAAGCTGCTTTCAAGACACAGCCGGCGGTTCTTTCCTGGATTGATGAAACGCACGCAAACCTCATCATTTTCGAGGGCAAGTATCATCAGGTAAAGCGCATGTTCGCCGCCGTAGACAACGAAGTTGTCTACCTTAAGCGCACTGCCATGGGCGCACTGAAACTGGATGAATCTCTTGCTCCAGGACAGTATCGTTCCCTTACAAAAGAAGAACTGAATTTGCTCCGATAAAGCGTTTTTTTTTCCTACTTCACCTAAAAAAAGCGATATATACTTATCGTATGAAAATATTGTTTGCTGACGATGATAACGCCATCCGGCTGTATCTGACCAAATTTCTTGAAAAAGACGGACACACGGTAATCGCCTGCGAAAATGGTTCTCAAGCATGGGAATCATATCTTGAAGATGAATTTCCGCTGGCAATTTTTGACTGGAATATGCCGGGAATAACAGGACCTGAACTGTGTGAACGCATCAAGGGAACGGGAGAAAAAAACTTTACCTACATCATTCTCCTGACATCACGGGTAGATAACGAGGATATTGTTGAAGGCCTTGAAAGAGGTGCAGACGATTATCTGACAAAGCCCGTTGTTGGGGCTGAGTTAAGTGCACGTCTGAAATCAGCAAAGCGTATTATTGACTACGAGCAGACTGCCCGCGCCAAGGAAAAGAAGGTGCGGCTTTCCTGCTACAAGTCGCTGACAAGTCTCGCCGAGCGCCGCGACCACGAAACAGCGGAGCATATGGAGCGTATCGGTGTTGTCAGTGAGCTTATCAGCCGCATGATGGATCTGCCCGAACAGTTCTGCAATGACATCCGTACTTTCGCGCCTATGCACGATATCGGTAAGGTTGGCATTCCTGACGGCATCCTTCATGTTCCGCGGCATCTTTCGGCACAGGAACGTGAAGTCATCATGCTGCATACCACAATCGGCTGGCAGATCCTCAAGAACAAACAGGAATTCGAGATGGCTGCATCCATTGCGTACACTCATCACGAGCAGTGGAATGGCGAAGGCTATCCCCGCCATCTTTCAGGAGACGCCATTCCGCTTGAAGGCAGGATTGTCGCCGTGGCAGACTGTTACGATTCGCTCAGAACAGCGCGGTCATACAGTCTTCCCTATTCGCATGACGAAATTATCGAATTCCTGAAGGCAGAATCCGGCAGAAAGTTTGACCCTGCTGTTGTCAACGCGTTTATTGACGTCAGCGGACAGGTCAGAAAAATCTTCGACATTACTCAGCCGGTGACGTTTAATACAAAGCCGTAAAAAAAACAGCGTCCTGGATGGACGCTGTTTGCATTTTAAAGGCTGTATGCTTTACTCAGCTGCAGGTGCTGCAGGCCATGGAGTGGTGCGGATGTACCTGGTGTAGTTGCCTGGCACTACCGTAGCATCTACATTCGGGAACCCGCTTGTGTCGCTTACAGTAGCTGTGTTGCCGTTGACGGTAACTTTGAAAGTTCCATTAGGAATTTCATGTACGCTATCTATTTCTCTATATACGTAAAGACCGGCTGCCGTGTAGGTGTTGCCGCTTGTTGTTCCAGCCAGTGCTTCGTAAATGTTCGCCGCAGTAAATACGGTAACATCGCCTATCTTTCCATCGTCGTAGTAAACAAATAATGCAGCATTATTTTTGAGAAAGTAATCTACTTTATCTATGGGGGTACCATAGTGGCCACGCTCGACTTTCTGGAAGGCATCATCTAAATCATCCGGATGTGCAACATTTACAAGCCATGTACCATTTGCGTTGGTGATTAACTGGTACTCATCATATTCATCTGAAAAGGTCATGTTTACATCGTCTCTTGTAATTGTTTCAGTTGACACCTTTGTCATGGACACACTATCGAAATAAGCCGCATTGGGAAACGAATCATCGATATGCTCTTCAGAAGGCATTGCTCCGTATGAAGACATGCTGTTGCCATCAATGACATAGACATACATATTTATTGGCTTTCCGCAGAGATTCATTGTCTGTACATAAATACCATCGAGTGTGGTGGTATCGATGGTACCCGGACCGTCTATATCAGCTGGTGGGGTTGGTGGGGTTGGTGGGGTTGGGTCGTTTTCAGGTTCACATGCGGTGAAGCAGAAAACCACTGCCAGAATCATGAGTGCTGTAATAAGCTTTTTCATTATATTCTCCTTTACTATACGAAATGAACATTCCTGCATGGGGCAGAATGTCTTTTTCAGTGTACCCCCCCCCCGGTTTCTGTCAAGGGAAACAGCGAGACCTTGGATCTTCTCACATCCCTCTATGCCTTCAGCACATCTCTTGTTCTTCCACAAGCCTTTCATTTCTGCTATAGTGAGCGCATGGCTGAAAAAGAGTTTATCCTGACCGCGAGCTGCCAGGACCAGAGCGGCATTATCGCTGCAATCACAGACACCATTGCTGACAATGGCTGCAACATCGTTAACCTTGCACAACACACTGCTACAGATATTGGCATGTTCTTCATCCGCGTCAAGTTTTCAGGAACTGACGCATTCAATCAGGATTCATTCTCAGCGTCTTTCAGCAAACTTGCAGACAAGTACAAGATGGACTGGAAGATCCATGATACAGCCCAGAAAAAGCGCGTTGCCGTCCTTGTTTCAAAGACGAGCCACTGCCTGTATGAGCTGCTTCTGAAGCACGATGCGGGCGAGCTTGACTGCGAGATTCCCGTCATCATCTCAAACCACCCGGATTTAGCACATGTCGCTACTGCTTTTCATATTCCGTTCTTCCAGGTTGATCCTGCAAAGGGAAAAGCAGAGTACGAAGCAGACCTGAACTCGCTCCTTGAAGACTACAAGATTGACCTCGTTGTCCTGGCCCGTTACATGCAGGTTATGAGCGGCGACTTCTGCAAGAAATGGAACAATCGCTGCATCAACATACACCACGGCTTCCTTCCAGCTTTCAAGGGCGCAAAGCCCTATCACCAGGCATGGAAGAAGGGAGTAAAGATTATTGGCGCAACAGGCCACTTCGCCACAGAAGACCTTGATCAGGGCCCGATCATCTTCCAGGATGTCATCCGCGTGAACGACACCCGCTCAATAGAAGAATTCATCACCATGGGAAAGGATGTTGAGCGCCACGTGCTCTTTGAAAGTGTCCGCAGATATTTAGCCCATGCAGTGTTCTGCTATGAAGGCAGGACATTTGTCATTGAGTAAGACCTGGGGCTTGCTGGGACTTGCTGGGACTTGCTGGGACTTGCTGGGACTTGCTGGGGCGCAGCGCGCCTGTTACGCGGACTGGCATATAGAATTGCCATTTCAGCCTTCATAATATGACACTTTTACAAAAGCAGAGTCTGCATTCCCTGATTTCGGCCAGTTTTCCCATGAATTCATCAATTTTTCCTGCAATCCAGCGCTCTTTCTGCTGAAAACAAAGTATTTTTTCATTTTTAACACTCTTTTTTTAAGAAAAAGCCCTGTCCCTGTCATAAATAAAGAGTGAAGCACGCTGAAATATATGCCACTCTGCTTCACATTTCCATTGAAAGGGGGCCTTGAATGACAGAAAAAATACTGCAGGAACTTATAGTGCGCAGAAAGCGGACAGGTCTGGCCTGCTCAAGATTAAAAGAGAAACTGAAACATGCACCAGCTGGCCGCCTCAGAGTAGTCACCAAAAAAGGCAGAGGCGGTGCTCCAAAATACCAATACTATGTCTCGTATAGTGAAGGCGATACCAACGGCAGGTACCTTCCAAAGTCAGAAGAGCGCACCGCGGCCGCCATTGCACAGCGGGACTACGAGAGGGCGCTTCTCGAACATAAGCAAAAAGAGCTTTCTTTTCTGGATAAAGCCATCAGCGGCTATGTGAGTGAAAGCGTGCAGCCTGTATATGACGCGCTTCTGCCTGGGCGCCGTCGCCTGGTCACCCCTGAGAACGCAGGGACTGCTGAGCAGGCTGTTGCATTCTGGAAAAAGAAGCGCTACAAGGCAAATCCCTTCCCTGAAAAGCCCAACCTCATGACAAAAGCAGGTGTTCCTGTGCGTTCAAAAAGCGAGGCGCTCATAGCTGACGCGCTGCATCAGGCGGGGTTGCCTTTCCACTATGAGTACCCAATCAGGCTATTGAATGACACATTGTACTATGCAGACTTTTTCATCCTGAACCCCGCCACGGGCCGCGAGTTTGTCTGGGAGCACTTTGGCTGCATGGACAAACCTGATTACTGCGCTCATACCATCAAGAAGATAAACGACTACATATGCTACATTGAAGCTGCCCGCGCGGGGCACCTGAAAGCAGATTGTGCTCCTTATGATGCAGACAAGTCTGAGGTTCAGAAAAGCGCGCCATTCAGCTTTCTCATGACGTTTGAAGATAAGGAAACGCCGCTCCAGAGCCAGCAGATAGAAGCACAACTCCTCCAGATACTGGGATAAAAAGGGCCGTAGCCCTCGCAACGACCCGCCGTCTGCTTGTGTTGACAGATTTGCGGGGGGGGGTACACTCTTTTTATGAACTGCGCTTCCAGCTGGCTTTCAAGACAACTGGAAGCGCAGACTAAAAAAGGAGATTTATATGAAGAAGTTTATTTCAGCACTGCTTGTTCTGACAGTTCTTTTCTGTTTCACAGCATGCAAGCATGAACCAGATTCCACCCCAACCCCGGACCTTACTACTCTCGATGGTATGTATGTAACGACATTAACTATATCTGGTAAGCCATGTAATTGGGAAACGCTTGTTATTTCAGGGAATACCGCTACCTTATATGGCATGATGGCAGATACTTCGCTTGCTGGTTTGAATGCAGCAACGCAGGAAATTGAAGATACCGAAACGATAGTCAGAAATGGTCTTTCATTCACTATTGAAGGAGATACTAATGTCTATACTCTGGAAGTACAAGACGGAGTTGGTATCATAGTTTTGTATGGCATGCAATACATGAAAGTCCTTCCTGGAGAACTGGGTGAATCTATTGGTACTATGGAGTTTTATCATTCAGAAGCAGGTAATGTCATATCTGTTTTGACATTTGATTTAGGCGCAGGCTCATTAACACAAATGTCACTCGTAGTCGCTGAGAATGAGGTGTATTCTGGATTTGCAACTATTATTGGCAATACCTATTCGGTAACCAGTGACGGTGATAACTTCTCTTTCAGTGTAGAATTCAGTGGCAGCACAGCAACTCTCACCAGTCATGATGGATTTGCAACTACCCCCGCTTCAACATACACAAAGTACGTGCGCACTACACCGTGGCCAACGGTTTCTGCAAACTAAGTCGCGTGTGCTTCTGAAAGCTTAATCTGCTTTTAGTGCGTGCTTTGCTTGAAAACAGCGTCCAGAACGGGCGCTGTTTTTTTATGCATAATTGCATATTTATCCACAAAATCGTATACTCTCTCCTATGAGTAACGAAAATCATCCACATGACAATGCACGTCCGGCCATCAATCATTGGGCTGACCGTGTTGCTGACCAGATTATCCGTGAGCGCGGGGATCTTGATGTTTACACCTGCGCATCTGGCATCACTCCTTCCGGAACTGTACATATCGGTAACTTCCGCGAAATCATTTCTGTAGACTTAGTAGTCCGCGCACTCCGCGCCCGCGGTAAAAACGTACGCTTCATCTATTCATGGGACGACTACGACGTGTTCCGCAAAGTCCCGCTCAATATGCCGAACCAGGACGTTCTTAAAGAGCACCTGCGCTATCCTATTACGCTGGTTCCTGATACAACAGGCCGCGACTCTTCATATGCACGGCATCATGAGGTTGACGTTGAGTCTGTTCTGCCTGAGGTCGGCATTCATCCTGAATACCTGTACCAGTCTGAGCGGTACCGCTCAAACATGTATGCAGAAGGCATGCGTATTTCACTGCAGAACAGGAACCGCCTTAAGGAAATCCTGAACCGGTACCGCGACGAGCAGCACAAGATGACTGACGATGACGATTACTGGCCAACCGCAGCGTTCTGCTGCAAGTGTAACAAAGACACAACTGAAATGGTCGACTATGACGGCGAGTACGAGCTTACCTACAAGTGCACAAGCTGCGGTCACGTTGAGAAGGCTGACCTGCGCACTTCAAAGGAAATAAAGCTTGGCTGGCGTGTTGACTGGCCTATGAGATGGCAGTACGAGCACACTGTGTTCGAGCCTGCTGGAAAGGACCACCACAGCCAGGGCGGCTCATTCGACACCGCACGTCTTGTTGCTGACGAAGTGTTCCACTGGCCGGCACCTGTTTCATTCCGCTACGACTTCATCGGCATCAAGGGCGGCGCCGGAAAGATGTCTTCATCTTCTGGAAACGTCACCACACTGCGCGACGTCCTGAGCGTCTATCCGCCGGAAATCGTCCGCTACCTGTTCGCCGGCACACGCCCTGACACAGAGTTTACCATCAGTTTCGACCTTGACGTCATGAAGACATACGAGGACTACGACAAGACTGAGCGCATCGTATGGGGCGTGGACAAGGCAAAGAGCGACAACATCTTCGCCAAGGAAAAGAGAATCTACGAGCTTTCTCAGGTAGACGGCATGCCAGAGGAAATGCCATATCAGCTGACCGGCGGCTTCCGCCATCTGTGCAACCTGCTGCAGATCAACGGCGGCGACATCGACAAGGTAATCGCCACAATCGGCGACATCAAGCCGTCACAGGAGAAGGCTTTCCGCACACGCGCAAAGTGCGCATGGTTCTGGATTACCGAATGTGCTCCTGAAGAGTTCCGTTTTGCACTGAAAGACCCTGAAGCCGCCGACTACAGGAAAGTAGACCTGGCTCCAGTTGAACTTGCCGCCGTACAGGGCATCTGCAAGGATGTACTTCCTGTCATGGACGGTCTTGAAGACAAGGCTCTTGCTGAAAAAGTCTACGAGGTTGCAGGAAACTGCGGTATTGAGACAAAGCAGCTTTTCACAGCAGTTTACCAGGTGCTCATCGGAAAGGATCAGGGCCCGCGCCTCGCTAACTTTATGAGGATTATCGGACGCGAACGCCTTGAAAAGATTCTCAAGACTTATCTGTAACAACTGACAGCGCGCCAGTTGTTCTGGTTGCGCCTGTTGCGCTTATGAAAGCCGGCCGGCTTACGGGGCATTGCTCCGGAGATTGACCGGCTTTTTTATGTCCAATACCTCTAACTTATTAC
>JAGHRS010000066.1 GCA_018066285.1 Candidatus Treponema caballi | reverse complement strand
AACCTTACCTGTATTATAAAAATATTCTGACAAAGGACGGCCCTCAACATAATTACATCCATTATCGGAAATCAACATTCCCGGGGCATATTCAAAGCAGCTTACAAAAATTTCTTTATTTTCATGGATAATATTTTCCACAAACTTTCCATTTTTTGAAGGAATTCCATCTGCAATCGAAGCTCCATTTTCCGCAAGATAATGAACAAATTCCAGTTCAGCCTGATAATCTTTTTCAAGACGATCCTGGGTCATAGAAACTCTTACAACCAGCGGTTTGGTTTCTTTATTTTTACATATATAAACCAGATTACGACCACCTTCATGGGAATCAACCTGAGAAAATGAATAATCCTTATAAAATCCGTACAAGTTTTTAATCTTATCTAACAACATAACTCCTTTAAAATCTATTGACAGGTGAACACTTGTTCACTACATTTAATTTAATCAATTTTGAATTGGGCGTCAACATCAAGAGGCAGAATTGTGACAACAAAAGAAAAAATCATTATTACATCGCTGGAATTATTTGCACAGAAAGGTTATGATGGAGTAAGTGTTCGGGAAATTGCGGCAAAAGTTGGTGTTCAGGCAAGTGCTTTATACAAACATTTTTTCAACAAAGATGAAATTTTAAATGGCGTAGTTTCTGCTACCAGTGAAAAAATAAAAGAATCTTATCAGGTAAATCAGATTCCAGAAACAGTAAAAAACAAGGATGAAATCACACAGTCTTATGAAGCTTTTTCCACCCGCCAGCTATGCGATCTTACCTGGAATATTTTTCAATTATTTACAAAGGATCCTATGGTTTCAAATTTTAGGAAACTTTTAATGCGTGAACAATTTCAAAACAAAAATATTGCAAAGCTCTACGATGATTTTTTTGTGGAAGGGGCTGTAAATAATTTTGCAAAGATTTTTCAACAGTTTTCTGCAGATGGATTTTTTAAGCCTGTAGATTCCAGAATGATTGCCCTGCATTTTTACGCCCCAATCCAGCTGATGTTTCAAAAATATGACTGTGAGCCTGAATCTGAACCACAACTTAAAGAGATTTTATTCCAGCACATAGAACTTTTTGGAAAAAACTTCTCAGCAAAAAATTAATCTCTGGAGGAATTTTAATTATGGCTCTTTCACTTTTTTCATCCTGCGCCACTTTTGTCAGCGTCACAAAAGAAGCAAACCTGCGATTTAATACCTACCAGGAAAAATCAAAATCAGTACAGACAAGTTATGGAAAAATTACTTTTATTGATGAAGGTGAAGGCCCTGCAATTCTAAGCATCCACGGAATTTGCGGTGGGTACGATCAGGGATTTGAAACACTGGAAAAAGAAACCAAAAATTTTAGAATAATTGCTCCTTCTCGGTTCGGGTACCCGGGGACAGACTTACCAGAAAATGCCGGTATTGAAACTCAATGTGAAGCCTACTGTCAGCTTTTAGACAGCTTGAATCTGGATAAAGTTTATCTCCTTGCAACTTCTGCCGGCGGAACCAGTGCAATAAAAATGGCATTAATTCATCCAGAAAGAGTCAGCGGATTGATTCTGTACAGTTCAGGCTACCCTGCTCTGGAACCACCAAAGAAAACTGTAAAGTTTGCAGGACCTCCAGCTCCTTTCTGCAATGATTTTGCCATGTGGCTCATTAGTCCTCTTTTCAAGTCAATAATGGGAATGCCAAAATCAGTTTTAAAAACAATTATACCAATGAAGAATCGAAAAGCAGGCATTCTTTTTGATGGCAAACTCACAAATACCGACGCTGTCAATAATCCTCAAAACTACGATATGTCAAAAATCACAGTTCCAGTTCTGATTTTCCACACAAAAGACGATAAACTGGCAAACAATCTTGATACCGTTGAACAATGGAGCAAAAAAATTCCCCAGTGCCAGATTCACATTTTTGAAAACGGCGGCCACCTGATGGAAAACGACGGAGATTTTATTTCTGAATGTTTACGGGAATTTGTGAAATAAAGTTTTTTTGATGTTTGAATCAATTTGTATTGATTTAGAATATACCGTAATTCAGAATTTGATTTATATCTTTTATCAATAAAGAATGTAACTGAGGAGTCTTCATTTTTTCAAAGGGAAGTTCATATCCTCCAGAACGGCTTTATTTCCAGATTTCCACAATCCGGTTACCAGACAGCTGTGAATAATCAAAGTACGTATCTGATGCACCGAGCGCCTTGAACAGTTCCTTAAGATGACGTGCCTGAGAAAGCTGATTCTCCGTTGCATGCGGATAGCAGCCCCATTCGCCTATAAGAAGCGGCAACCCGAGCTTTTCCGCAGTCTGTGCATGTGTTCCAAAAATCAGGTCAACGCGAGATGTATCAGGATTATCGTAGTTCTCCGTATCAACGAAAATATCATATCCATGGGGTGCATACACCTGATTTTTCAGAATGGAGCCGTCATCAGCTGAAACCAGCTTTATGTGAGATGGAACAGCCGCGTTACAGAAGTAGCTTGTCTCAAAGAAGACAAGACACTCTGGATCCGCTTTCCTTACAGCGCGAACAATTTTTTCGTAGAACGGATTGAGCTGCAGTTCTTCAAAAGCTCCTGACACAGTCTCTATTCCAGATATTGCTTCAAAAAGATCAGCTTCGCACGCTGTTCCACTGTTAAGTTTCTCGTCTATGGCCGCTATGACCGGCAGAATCTGCGTCACGGAACTTCCCGGGAACGGCTCGTTGAAGAAATCGTAGCCGATGACGTACGGCTCATCCGCATAGTGCGCGGCTATGTGCGTCCAGGCGTTTATGAAATGATCCTGGAGCCCCACTCCGTCTTTTGCAGCCGTATTTGCCCAGAAGTTGTCGAATGCAGCCTGAACCGCGCCGCTTAAAAGATACGATTCGCTCCAAAGTGCGTTCCTGACATGGTCTTTTCCATCAGTAATCGTTGCCCATTCTGGCGCGCCGTCTTCGAACATGCTTGAGAAAAGGTCCTGATGCATGTCCAGATACACGCAAATGCCGTGTTTTTTGGCGCGCGCAACAATTGTATCTATTTCAGCGAGGTACGCATCATCGTAGATGCCAGGTTCCGGTTCGACGCTTTCCCAGAAGATGCCCAGGCGCACGACATTCATTTTGAGAGAGGCAAGCAGCGCAAAAGCGTCGTCATCGTAGGGTCCGATATGATTCAGCGCCCTGTCTTTACATACCATATTCACCCCTTGAAGCGTTACTTGCTTGCCATCTGCAGTGATAAACGACCGACCGTTAGTTTTAATTACTTTGGTCGCGCTGCTTCCAGAGAGTGAGCGGCGGCTGTCCATGAACTCGGAAAGCTCCTGCTCCTTCTTCCGTCCGATCGGGAAAAAGAGCATCGGGATAAGGCCGACAACGCACATGATGAGCGGCACAAGTCCCGCGCCGATGCGGATTCCCGTCACGGCCTCTGCAGTCTGCACTTCAAGAGCGCCGTTGTAACTGTACGCACTGATGACGTTCGTAAACACCAGCTGCTGAAGGCCGGTGAGCGACGTTGCAAGAAGCGAGAACACGCCGCCGTAAAGACCTGTCTTACGGATTCCCGTACGGCGCTCATCGTCATCAATAAGATCGCCGTTAAGCACAACGCCGGCTCTCTGACATATGTTAAGTGCAAGTACTATAAAGCAATAGCAAATGACAGCCTGCCATGCTTCCGTTATGAAAAGAAGGCCTCCAAAACCGATTGCAGCAGGTACGAGCGAGAATATGGACATCGTCTTACTGCCGTATTTCTTTATATTATTTCCAAATACGGGAATTAGCGCCAGCATGAACAGGCCCGGTATCGTATCCGCAATCGTCGCCATGAGTCCGCTCGACTCAAGTACATCATCCATGAAGTACAGGAACGGCGTGTAATAGTATTCCATGGCACCACGCGCGGTTATATAGAAAAGCAGGTACGTGAGAAACGCCGGCTGCTTTATGATTGCCCACGCCTCGCGGACAGTCTCACGGAACGGCTTCTGCTCCTCATGCACCTCGTTGGCGTACAGCTCGCCCTTGTCTTTGAGCGTCCTGAATGCTATCAGGTAAATAACAGCGTTCATGGCAACAACGGCTGAAAGAGCCGGAATGACGAGGGAACGCTTTCCGTTTCCGACCATGAGAAGCGTCGGGATTATCGTCGTCACTGCCCCTACTACGTTTCCAAGGAACGTTCTGATGATGTCTACATCAACGCGTTCTTCCTTTGTCGGTGCCGCAATGAGGAAATACGACTGATACGCGACAGAATAGACGGTGTACGCGGTATCAAAGATGAAGAGTTCTGCAAGGAAGACAAAGAAAACGACCATGTCGCTCCACGCAGGCGACGTCAGGAACATACCGAGCGTTGAAAGCAGCATGAACGGTACGGTCACCTTCATGAGGTACACGTACTTGCCCCGCTTCTCGTTATACTTCATGCGGTCAACCCATGCGCCCAGGAGCGGATCGTTTATGGCATTCCAGATGTTGTAAATGATGTATATCCAGCCGACGTATTTTGGATCAATGCCGATGATGTCCGTGTAGAACTTGATCATCGCATTGTGGATGATGATAGGTCCGATGACAGATGCAGGACCCGGAAGTGCAAGCGCGACCTTTTCGCCGAATGAGAGCTTGCTTTTTGTGAACTTATAGTGAGATGCGATTTTTTTAAAGATGTTTGCCATGAGTATCCTCCATGCAAGGCTTTTCATGCCTATACGTATAGGATAAACCTTGGAGTTACTCTAAGGTCAACAAAAATCTTTAGACGAATTAAAACCCAAAGCTTCAGGTTCTTTCTACAGGGATATAGACCTTGAAAAACATCTCGGGATTTGAGGGATTTCCTGCATACAGGCTTAAGATATTGCGTTCTATCGCATCGTCAGAGACACGCCAGCCGTTCTGAGCCGCATAATCAAGACATTTCATGTACACATCGTCCATTTCAGCATGTTCTACGCTGTGGACGCGGGCTGTTCCCACAATGCACGTACGCGGCGGTATGACCTGGAAGAACTCACTTGAGACACTGACAGGGTTTTCAGACAGATAACCGTACCTGTCATACGTGTGAAACTTGTGTGCCATCAGGTTTTCACGGGTTATGGTTGAAATGATGCCTGCCCGCGTAGTCCAGTCTTTTTGTGCAAGCGCATTCACGAGCCTGATGTTCTCAATATCAAGCTCGTCATCCTGGCCGAACGGCTTTGAGAAAACGTACAGTTCCGGAACTTCCTCAACGGAAACGTCTTCAGAAAAGCAGACGTCGCTTATGTTTTTCTTCAGGCGGACGGCGTCTCGTTTAAGGTCGGTAAGCTGGCGGATCTGCTCATCAACATTTGAAACGTACTGGTCGAGCGCGTCAGTAATGCCGGACGGGGAACTGCCGTTAAGCGCGGATGAAAGCGTCTCAATCGGCGTTTCCATGGACCGGAGCAGCATTATTGTGGAGATTGTCTCAAACTGTGCTTTTGAGTAATAACGGTAGCCGTTTCCGCCGGTCAGCCAGGGCTTAAGGAGTCCTATCTTATCATAGTATCTGAGAGTATCCGTTGAGACGTTGTATATCTTTGCAATCTCGCCTACCGTGTAAAACTCTTTCAAAGCAATTCCTCTCAGAAGGAATGCTATATTACAGATTGAATGAATTAATCTGGTTAGAAAGCCGTTCAGTATCTGACATTGTCATCTTTGTTGACATAGTGACGTTCTGAAGAGCGTTCGTAATGCCTGTAATGCTGAATGTCATGTTATCCATCTTTTCATTAATGTTCTTAGTGACATCCGAAAGCAGGTTCATCTCAACAACGACCTGCTCACTTCCGGTAAGCATTTCCTGGGCACCATCAGTTACTTCAGCAGTTGACTTGTTGATATGATGCATAGCGTCAAGAACCTGCTTGTTTCCTTCAGCCTGTTCAGCCATTGCATTATTGATGATGTTTTCCTGCTCACGGACGGTACCAGCAAGCATGTAAATCGCATCGAACTTCTTCTGTACATCCTTTGTGCTTTCAGAAACAGAACCGATAGACTCAGAAAGATCCTTAAGGTTATCGTTGATCTTCTTACCCTGTTGACTTGACTGCTCAGCAAGCTTACGGATTTCATCAGCAACGACCGCGAATCCCTTTCCGGCTTCACCAGCGTGAGCAGACTCAATTGCAGCATTCATAGCAAGAAGGTTTGTCTGGGAAGCAATAGACTGGATGATCTGGGAAGCTTCCATAAGACCTGCAGATTGCTCGTAAATCTTCTGAGCCATCGTTACAGCACTGTCAACTGACTTACGTCCTTCTTCAGAAGCCTTTGTCAGGGAACTGACGTTCTCAGAGTTCTTTTCAAGAATACGTGTAACGCTTTCAATATTTGCAACCATTTCTTCAACAGCAGCTGAAGACTGAGTTACCGCTGACGCCTGAGAATCAATGTTACCGTTCAGTTGCTTTGTACGGGATATAATCTGGTTTACAGATGCACTTGCTTCTTCAACACCAGAAGACTGATTGTTCATCTCATTATTTACTGATGTAATACCTTCAGAGATAGAGGCTGATTCGCGGTAAACAATCTGCATCTGGTTTTCAAGATTTGCTGCATTGTCATGAGTATCATTAATAGCCTTTTTGAACCCCTGAAGCAGTTCTTTTGTTGAATCCTGAAACTCATTCAGAGTGACAGCAAGATCACCGATTTCACAGCGGATAAGAACTGGCAGTTTTTCTGTATTGTAATTCTTCTCAGAAAGGTCTTTTGAGAATGTATTTACGTATTTGATTGCCTTATTGACGTCTTTCAGCTGCAGATACATGTTGATTCCTGCAACGGTAGCGCAGAGCACTCCAAACGGTGTGATAGCATTAAGGATGAACTCAAATTTGGTTATATCATCATTAATCGGAACATCAAAGAGGCTTTCAAGCAGAAGGACAAGTCCTGCCAGATTGAAAATTTCGATAAGAAGAGAGCGTTGCATGAAAGAAAAAGTCTGGAATTCCTTTCTATATGGAATCCAGTCAAGCTGCTTTTCCATGTTTGATATGAGAAGGACATATGTCATTACACAGAATGTAGCAAGAATGCCGAACCACAACGCAATAGTAAAGAACACATATGAAGTATCACCATAACCAGAAATTTTAATTCCGTGACCAATATTCCATTGAGCCAGAAGCATCGGACAAAGGAGATCCATAGCTACAGGGATTCCCAGACTTAAGAATTCAACAAGCTTCAGTTTCTTGTTGAAATCCACAAGCGAAGCCTCTGAGCCGTCATAAAGGCTGATTCTCTTATTCATGTAAGTGTACAGAATGAAAGGTATTATGAAACTGAAAATCAGAAAACCGATAAAAACGGGATTAAGCATGAAAATAGAACTTTCTTCAAATGTCATTGCCCGTGTCTGTATACCAAATACTCCGAACAGAATGAACGGAAGAAGGTAACAAAGCATCATGAAAACCAGAATTTTCACTGTAAGCTTCTTGTTTATTGTCTTATCCATAAATTCTTCTGCAAACATTTTATCGTATGTCCGCGTG
>JAGHRS010000038.1 GCA_018066285.1 Candidatus Treponema caballi | reverse complement strand
ACCTTGTATGATTGCCTGTGCAGAAGATGATACAAAAGACCAGACTTACTTTATCTATCGTGTACCTTCAGATATTTTAGAAAAAGTACGTTTCCCACTTGCAACTCTTCGTAAAACAGAAGTAATTAAGCTTGCAAACTCTGCAAACCTTGAAGCTGCGGCCCGAAAGGAAAGTCAGGACTTTATTAATCAGCGTTACATTGGAGATCTTTTTAGAGATAAACCTTCTATCCCCGGCAATTTTGAAGATGTTAACGGCAAGGTAATTGGAAAACACATAGGAATTGAACATTACACTGTAGGTCAGCGCCGTGGTTTGGGGGTTTCAGCTCCTAACCCGCTGTATGTTCAGAAAATTGATGCAGAAAGAAATGTAATTGTTCTTGCAGAAAAGTCTGAGTTGAATTCTACATCACTTATTGCAGATGATTTTGTATGGCCAGCAGGAGTTGAGCCAACGGAAACATTTGAAGCAATGGCAAAAATCCGCCTTAGAAGTAAAACAGAAATTGCTACCATTGAAAAATATATTCCAGGTCCAGAAGACACAACTGTGTACAAAGGTCAGCCTTGGAAAATCACTTTTAATGAAGGGCAATTTGCAGTAACCCCTGGTCAGTCTGCAGTTTTGTATAAAGACAACGTTATTATTGGCGGCGGAATTATTGTAAAATAAACGGAGGAAAATATGATTGTTTCAACTAGAGGTCGTTATGCATTACGAGTTTTAATAGATATGGCAGAACATACTGATGAAGAACGTATTCCATTAAAGGCAATTGCGGAGCGTCAGGCAATTTCTCAGAAATATATAGAAGCAATTATGACTTTGCTTTCAAAAAACGGATTTGTAGACGGAGTTCACGGTAAAGGCGGCGGATATAAACTAAACCGCCCAATTGAAGAATACAAGGTTGGGGATATTTTGCGGCTCACAGAAGGAACTTTAGCTCCTGTTGCATGTCTAGAAAAAGGTGCCGGCATTTGTGAAAGAAAAGCTGCCTGCCGTACAATTGGAATGTGGTCTAAACTGAATGAACTTATAGAAAACTATCTGGATAATATTAGTATTGCAGATCTTATAAAAAAATAATATACTAAATAAATGAACAAAGGCGTTCATTCAATTTACTGATATAATAACTGTCGGCAAATGGAATGAATGCCTTTTTTTATTACAAATGGAGATGCGTATGTTGTATACAGAAAACGAAGTATTAGATTTTGTTCAGGAAGAAGATGTTAAATTTGTTCGTCTTGCCTTCTTTGATACAATGGGAAAACAAAAAAATATTTCCATTATGGCAGATCAACTTAGCCGAGCATTTAGTGAAGGCATTTCTTTTGATGCATCTGCAATTACAGGATTTAAAACTCCAGAAAAATCAGATTTATTCCTTCATCCAGACCCTTCAACTTTAGCAATTCTACCTTGGCGTCCAAACACAGGTAAAGTAGTCCGCATGTTCTGTAACATCCGCTACCCAGATGGAACTCCATTTGAAAAAGATTGCCGTGCCCTTCTTCAGAATGCAATTAAAAAAGCTAAAGAAGAATGTAACGTATCCTTCTCTTTTGGAACAGAAGTTGAATTCTACCTTTTCAAGTTAGACGAAAACGGAAACCCAACAAAAATACCTTTCGACAACGGCGGTTATATGGATATTGCTCCAGAAGATAAGGGAGAAAACGTTCGCCGCGAAATCTGTTTTACACTTGAGCAGATGGGAATTAACCCGGAAGCCAGCCACCACGAAGAAGGTCCTGGTCAGAACGAAATTGACTTCCGCTACTCCGACCCACTCACTTGTGCAGACAACACAGCAACTTTTAAATGGATTGTAAGAACTCGTGCAGCCAGCAACGGTCTATACGCAGATTTCTCTCCAAAACCCCTTGCAGACCAGGCCGGAAGCGGAATGCACATCAATATTTCTTGTTCCGATGAATCAAAATTACCAAGTGCATTAGCAGGTATTCTTAAACATATAGAAGAAATTACCTTCTACTTAAACCATACAGAAGGTTCTTATGACCGCCTTGGTTCTTTCAAGGCTCCAAAATATATTTGCTGGGGACATGGAAACCGCTCTTCATTAATTCGAGTGCCAGCTTCAAAATCTGTAAAACGAATTGAAATCCGCTCACCAGATCCAGAATGTAACCCATACGTTGCAATCTCTTTGCTTATTCACGCTGCAGTAGATGGAATTAAAAACAATTTACAGCCACCTGCACCAATTGAAAAGAATTTATTTAATGATAACAACGCTGAAGGTATAAAAATACTTCCAGATACACTTGATTCAGCTAAAGAAATAGCATATTCAAGTGACTTTATAAAAGGCATTTTAGTAATTGAATAATGACAACTGAATCACATAGCGTACTTGTAGTTACAAAAGACATTAAAACTTCCTCATTAATAAATGCAATGCTGCAGGCTCCAATGTTTGAAACCCTTGTATTATCAGATTTCAACGAAGCCCGTCGCAAGTCCCAGGAACGTGTCTACAATATTATACTAGTTGATTTTGCAGAAGGCGAAGGTGTAGATTTTGCCATTGACGTAGCCGATTCTTTAAGTACAGTTTTACTTATGTGTCCGGTTCAGCACTATGAACAGATTAGTTATAAAGTTGAATCCTACGGAGTTTTGACAATCACTGTCCCATTCGACCAGTTTTACTTCTATAACATGATTAAAATTGCAATTGCAGTTCAGTATAAGGTACAAGTGCTTTCGTCTCGGACTACAAAGCTTAAAGAAAAGATGGAAGAAATCCGCGTAGTAAACCGTGCAAAAATGCTTTTAATGCAGAACTTAAATATGACAGAGCCAGAAGCTCACCGTTATATTGAAAAAGATGCAATGGACCGCAGCTTAAAAAAGACTGCAGTTGCAGAACAGATTATAAAAACTTACGGGTAAACTATGAGTTCAAATTTTCCATTAAACAAATCCCAACTTGATAATCTTATTAAAGATTTCCCAACTCCATTCTATTTGTATGATGAAAAAGCCATCCGCGAAAACATGCAGAAATTTACAAAAGCTTTCAGCATTTTCCCAGTTTTCCGTGAACACTTTGCCGTAAAAGCTTGTCCAAACCCATATCTTCTTAAAATCTTAGCTGATGAAGGTTGTGGAGCAGACTGTTCTTCTATGCCAGAACTTATACTTTCTGAAATGGCTGGAATTAAAGGTAAACACGTTATCTTTACTTCTAACGAAACTCCAGCTTCTGAATATGAATTGGCTTACAAACAGGGAAATATTATCAACCTTGATGACATTACTCACATTGAATTCTTAAAGAAAACACTTGGTAAATTACCTGAAACAATTTGTTTCCGCTATAACCCAGGTAACGAAAAAACTGGCTGTAACTCAATTATTGGTAAGCCAGAAGAAGCAAAATACGGTTTAACTCGTGCTCAGATTATTGAAGCTTATAAAATCTGTAAGGATGAAGGTGTTCAGCACTTTGGTCTCCATACAATGGTTGCTTCCAATGAATTAAACCCAGACTTTTTTGTAGATACTGCAAAATTAGTTTTTGAACTTGCTGCAGAAGTAAAAGAAAAAACTGGTGTTCGTATTGAATTTGTTGACCTTGGCGGTGGACTTGGTATCCCTTACAAGCCAGAACAGAAAGCTGTAGATTACGATGTTGTAGCTCAGGGAATCCGCAAGGAATATGACCGCGTTGTAGTTCCTTCTGGTCTTGATCCTTTGGAAATTTACTGGGAATGTGGACGTCCAATTACCGGTCCTTACGGCTGGTTAATTACAACTGCAATTCACCAGAAGCACATTTACCGCGAATACATTGCTGTAGACTCTTGTATGGCAGACTTAATGCGCCCTGGTATGTACGGATCTTACCATGAAGTAACAGTTAGCGGAAAAGAAGATGCACCAAAAACAGAAGTTTACGATGTTGTAGGTTCACTCTGTGAAAACTGCGATAAGTTTGCAGTTCAGCGCCCACTTCCAAAAATTGACATGGGTGACCATGTAATTATTCATGATGCAGGAGCTCATGGTCGTGCAATGGGCTTTAACTACAATGGTAAACTCCGCTGTGGTGAAGTTCTTATGCGTCCAGACGGAACATTCAAAGAAATCCGACGCCGCGAAACAATTGATGATTTATTTGCAACATTAAATCTTGAAGGTGTAAAAGACTTTCATTAATAATCAATTTTTTTATCCAATTCGTTCCGCCCAGTTCATAATATGTGTCCAGAATTATGGGTACATATCAAAGAAGTGGGCTGTATTCCCTGACCGCAACGACTTCGGTATCAGTCTGACTTTCAAAATGATATCCTTTGTATTCCTTACTCCCATTCCACCGTTGCAGGCGGTTTTGACGTGATATCATAGACCACACGGGATATACCCTTGACTTCGTTGGTAATGCGGCTGCTTGCTCTTTCCAAAACTTCGTACGGCAGTCTTGTCCACTCTGCGGTCATAAAATCATCAGTTGATACTGCCCGCAATGCCACCGTATATCCGTAAGTTCTTGCATCTCCCATAACACCGACAGATTTTGAATCCAGCAAAACTGCAAAATACTGATTTGTCATCGATTCCAGATGGGCTCCTGCAATTTCTTCCCGGAAAATAGCATCCGCTTCCCGCAGAATCTCCAGTTTTTCTTCTGTAATCTCACCCAAGACGCGCACGGCAAGACCCGGGCCTGGGAACGGCTGCCGCCAAACCAGTTCATGCGGAATGCCCAGCTTTTCTCCAACCTCACGAACCTCGTCCTTGAAAAGATCACGAAGCGGCTCAACGATCTCATCAAAAGAGATCACATCAGGAAGTCCGCCAACATTATGATGACTCTTGATGACTGCCGAATCACCCTTTCCGCTTTCGATTACGTCCGGGTAAATCGTTCCCTGCGCCAGCACCTGAATTTTTCCGAGCTTTTTGGCCTCGTCTTCAAATACCCTGATAAATTCTTCTCCGATGATTTTTCGCTTTTGCTCAGGTTCTGTCACTCCCGACAATTTGGAAAGAAATCTATCTTGCGCATTGACGCGTATAAGTGACATTCCGAATCGATCACGGAAAGTCTGTTCAACAAAATCGCCCTCATTTTTTCGCAAAAGTCCGTGATCCACAAATACACAAACAAGATCTTCGCCGATTGCCTTATGCAGCAGGACAGCAGCAACCGAAGAATCCACACCGCCCGATAAGGCAAGAAACACTTTCTTTCCATTCAGCTTTCTACGGTAGGAATCAACCGAGGTCTGTATGAAGTCTTCCATTTTCCAGTCGGCATGACATCCGCATATTTCAAACAAGAAGTTTTTCAGAATCTGCTTTCCATAAGCAGTATGGGTTACTTCCGGGTGGAACTGGACACCGTACAGTTTTCTTTCAGCATCGCACATGGCTGCATACGGACATTTATCAGTATGTGCGATACCTGCAAAGTGCTCCGGTAATTGACTGATATAATCCGTATGGCTCATCCAGCAAGTGCTTTCTGAAGGCATATCCTTAAACAAGGGATCGCAATCAACACGGACTTTTGTTTTGCCATATTCGCTGGAGTTTTCAGCGCTGCTGACAGTTCCTCCGGCCATATATGCCATGAGCTGATCTCCATAACAAATGCCGAGAATTGGAATACTCAAATCAAGCACTGCAGAATCATAATGGGGAGACGACTTGTCGTAAACACTGTTTGGACCGCCAGTAAAAATTATTCCCGCATAACCCTCTATCCGGATTTCATCAACCGTTATTTTGTTATATGGCTTGATTTCAGCATAAACATGCTGCTCGCGCACTCGGCGTGCAATCAACTGGTTATACTGACCGCCGAAATCCAATATAAGAATCTTGTCCATGCATCGACCCCCTTTATATCGTGATTTCTGAAGAACCTGCAGAAACATCAGAAATTAACGAGTTTATCTTTTCAATCAGCATCATTACCTGTTCCGGACATCTTCCAATGTATAAATTTGGATTGAGTAATTTATTCATATCTTCTTCCGATAAAACGAATTCCGATTCAGCAGAAAGCCTTGAAAGCAAGTCGCAGTCTTCACCGTTTTTCATTCTGGCAGTTGCTTCCATAGAGCAGCGCCGGATAATCTCATGAATCTTCTGACGGTCTCCACCACATTTTACTGCTTCCATCATGAGGTTTTCTGTTGCCATAAAGGGCAGATATTCTTTCACCGTTTTCTCAATGACCTTTTCATTGACTACAAGACCGTTTGTTACATTCTGTGCTAACCGTATAATGGCATCTGCACAAAGGAAGCCTTCCGGCATAGAAATTCGTCTGTTTGCCGAGTCATCAAGCGTTCTTTCAAGCCATTGCACGGAGGCGGTCATAGGTGCATTCATCGCGTCTGCCATCAGATAGCGTGCAAGAGAGCAGATGCGTTCACAGCGCATGGGATTCCGTTTATATGCCATAGCGGAAGACCCGATCTGATCTTTCTCAAACGGTTCTTCGATCTGACGATCATGCTGCAGCAAACGAATGTCGTTTGCCATCCGATAACAGCTTTGAGCAATGGATGAAAGGACATTCAGAATCCTGCTGTCCAGCTTACGGGGATAGGTCTGGCCGCACACATCAAAGCAAGCGTCAAATTCAAAGTCGTCTGCAATCATGCGATTCATTTTGTCGATTTTCGCAGTATCTCCATCAAAGAGGTCAACAAAACTTGCTTCTGTTCCGGTCGTTCCGCGACATCCGAGCAGTTTCATCCGGTTGGTCACGTAATCTATTTCATCTATATCTGAAAGGAAGTCCTGCATCCAAAGCGAGGCACGTTTTCCGACTGTAATCAGCTGCGCCGGTTGATAGTGCGTATAGCCAAGCGTGGGGAATGCTTTATATTTTTCAGCGAATTCGGACAGGTTCTTAACAACGCCTAAAAGCTCTGCGCGTAAAAAATGCAGAGCCTCCCTGTAAATGATAAGGTCAGCATTGTCCGTTACATAGCAGCTTGTTGCTCCAAGATGGATGATGCCTGCTGCCGACGGAGCAACTTTTCCGAAAGCGTAAATGTGGGCCATGACATCATGCCTGACCTGTTTTTCGCGTTCCGCAACGGTCTCATAGTCTATATCTCCGATGTGCGCTTCCATCTCAGATACCTGTTCCTCAGTAATCGGAAGACCAAGTTTCATCTCTGCCCTGGCAAGAGACACCCAAAGGCGACGCCATGTGGTATATCGCATATCTGACGAGAAGATCTTCTGCATATATTCCGAAGCATATCTGGATGACAGCGGAGATTCATATATATCTTTCATTCGGCCATTTCCTTCTTTCTGACAATAATGCTTTCGCGTTCCGGTCCGACAGAGACATACGTAATGGGACATCCTATCCTGCTTTCAACGTAATTGACATATCTCTGTGCCTCGACAGGCAGGTCCTCAAATACCCGAATGCCGGAAATATCGCATTTCCAACCGTCAAGATATTCGATTACTGGTTTTGCGTGATCAAGTACGGCAGGGAACGGGAAGTGATCTGTAGTCTCACCATTCACGGAATACTGTGTGCAGACAGGAATTTTATCCAAATAGCTGAGCACGTCCAGTTTTGTCAGGGCAATCTCCGTGGCCGCCTGCACCTCAATTCCGTACTTCGTGGCAACAAGATCGATTGCTCCCACACGACGCGGTCTTCCGGTTTTTGCGCCGTACTCTGCGCCGGCTTTTCGCAATGCTTCCGCTTCATCTCCGAACATTTCACAGACAAATGGGCCTTCGCCGACACAGGTTGAATAAGCTTTTACCACACCGATCACATCGTCAATCCGCGCTGCCGGGAATCCTGATCCAATAGGAGCATACGCAGCAAGTGTGTTTGAGGAAGTCGTATACGGATAAATACCGTAATCCAGATCACGCAGAGAGCCAAGCTGTGCTTCGAACATGATGCTTTTTCCTTCATTCTGTGCCTTCTGCAGGAAAGAACCGGTATTGCAGATAAACGGCTTGATTCTTTCGCAATAGTCTTTCAGCCAGCTATCCAGCATTTCCATTGTGTAAGGTGCCGCCTCGTATACCTTTGTTAACGTCAGATTTTTCCACTCCAGCAGATCCTCAAAATGGGATCTGAGAACCTCGGGATAAAAAAGCTCTCCCGCGAGTATTGTTTTTTTCTGATATTTATCCGAATAGAATGGTGCAATACCTTGCTTGGTTGAACCATATTTTTTATCTGCAAGACGTTTTTCTTCCAACTCATCAAGATCGCGATGCCATGGGAGCAGGAGAGACGCACGATCACTGATTTTCAAATTGTCTGGTGTTATGGCAATACCCCTTGCGGTAATCTCGTCCACTTCTTTAAGAAGGTTCTCCGGATCGAGTGCTACACCATTCCCGAGTATATTCACAGTTCCTTTTCTGAAGATTCCGGAAGGAAGCAGATGGAGCGCAAATTTGCCATATTCATTGATAACGGTGTGCCCGGCGTTTCCGCCGCCCTGATATCTCACAACAACATCGTATTTTTCTGTAAGGAGATCGACCATGCGGCCTTTCCCTTCATCGCCCCAGTTAATGCCGACGATTGCGCAGTTCTTCATCTTTCATTCTCCTTATCTTCCTTGCGGAACTTTAACTTTTTTTCGAATAGATTTTTATCACCGTTTACCGGAATCACTGTCGGATATTTTCCTCCGAAGCAGGCAGTACATATATTCCCTGTTTCCGATGTAATCTGCATAAGATGCTCAACGCTTAAGTATCCCAGCGAATCTACGCCTATAATATCCGCAATTTCCTTTATGCTGTGGTGAGCTGCAATCAGATCGTCTGTACTGTCAATATCTGTACCATAGTAACAGGGAGCCACAAACGGTGGGGCACTGACACGCATATGAATTTCTTTCGCACCAGCATTACGAAGAGATTGAATAATACCACGGCATGTTGTTCCACGCACAATAGAATCATCAATCAGAACGACTCGTTTTCCTTTGACAATACTTACGATTGGATTGAGTTTTATGCTGACGCCTGCCTCCCGCTGTTCCTGATCAGGTGAGATAAACGTTCGTCCGATGTATTTATTCTTAGTAAATCCTATACTATACGGGATCCCGGAAGCTCTGGCATATCCTAATGCAGCGTCAAGTCCGGAATCGGGAATGCCCACCACCAGATCGGCTTCAACAGGATGTTCCATCGCAAGAAATTCGCCGGCCTTTTGCCGCGCAAGACTGACTGAACTGCCATCCAGAACAGAGTCCGGTCTGGCAAAATAGATATATTCAAAGGCACACAGCTTTTTTTCTTTTTGTCCACACCCGCGGACGTCTGATTTTATTCCGCTGCGGCTGACTGTCACGATTTCCCCGGGGTCTATATCCCGTATAAAACCCGCGCCAACAGCATCAAGTGCACAGGACTCTGACGCAATTACAATTTTTCCGTCTTTCGTTTGTCCCATACACAGGGGACGGAATCCATAAGGATCTCTTACCGCAATCAGCTTTGAAGGTGAGGAAATAACGAGCGAATATGCTCCGTCTAACTTACTCATAGCCGAATAAACTGCTTCTTCAATAGAAGGTGTGTGAAGTCTTTCCTGAACGATTATGTATGCGATGACCTCACTGTCTGTCGTTGTGTGAAAAATGGATCCGCACTGTTCCAGTTTATTTCTCAATTCATAGGAATTGACGAGGTTTCCGTTATGCGCCAGAGCCATCTGTCCCTTGTAATGATTTATTACTATCGGCTGAGCGTTTCTTTTTCTGTCAGAACCGGTCGTGGCATAACGGACATGGCCCACGACGATGTTCCCGCTCCCGAGTTTTCTAAGCGTATCCGATGGGAAAACCTCACTCACGAGCCCTTCATCACAATATGAAGCGAAAACTCCGTCGTCATTTACTACAATACCGGCGCTTTCCTGACCACGGTGCTGAAGCGCATACAAACCGTAATATGCCATTGAAGCAAGATTGTCGGTATGTGGTGAAAAAACACCAAAGACACCACACTCTTCATGAATGTGGTGTTCTCTACGAACGCCCTGATCAGCAATTATCATGCTCTGTCACCCTCTTCATGACTTCGGCATATGCTTCTTCTACACCGCCAAGGTCCCGGCGGAATCGATCCTTGTCCAGCTTTTCTCCGGAAACGCTGTCCCAGAGCCGACACGTATCAGGGCTTATTTCGTCTGCAAGTACGATACTGCCGCCTGCCGTTTTGCCGAATTCCAGTTTGAAATCTACAAGAGTAATACCGCATTCGGCCCAAAACGCCTGCAGACAGGTATTGATTTTCAGAGAATAACTCCGTATCGTTTTAATTTCTTCTTCTGTAGCAAGTTTCAAAGCCAGAGCATGGCTGGTATTGAGCAGAGGATCTCCAAGGCTGTCGTTTTTATATGAGAATTCAATAACCGGTTCTTCGAATTTAATACCTTCTTCAACGCCATAACGCTTTGAGAAAGATCCTGCAGAAATATTCCGAACGATCACCTCCAGCGGCACAATGGTCACTTTTTTAACTAAGGTTTCCCTTTCACTCATTTCCCGAACAAAATGGGTTGGAATTCCTGCATTTTCAAGCAACAGCATCAGGCAGTTGCTCATTCGGTTATTGATGATTCCTTTTCCTCTGATTGTTCCTTTCTTTTGGCCATTAAAGGCGGTTGCATCGTCTTTATACTCAACAATAACCAATCCGGGATCGTCGATAGCAAAGACTTTTTTTGCCTTCCCCTCATATATCTGCTCTAACTTTTGCATAATGAGAATCCTCCTTAACCTCAAAAGAAAAGGCGTCTCTAACGGTAAAAAAACCATTAAAGACGCCTTTGCCTTCATGCGGATTAATATACGCTGGCTATCTTTTCTTGTCAACCCTTTTTTTAAAATTTGTCTGTTCATTTTTTAATGTTCCTATTGACATAATCGGAAAGCTGGTATGGATTCTGCCGAACTTTCTTCTTACATCCGTGCAGCGGTCAAAGATACTTCAAAAACCTACTACATTCTTCTGGATGAAGTTCAGTTTGGAATAACAGAAGACGAATATCTCAATCCTCAGAATCCTGTAAAAATTTTCAGTGTTCTGAACGGTCTTCTTCGTCTTCCAAATGTTGACATTTATGTTACAGGTTCCAATTCCCGCTTTCTTTCAAAAGACGTGCTTACAGAATTCCGAGGTCGCGGTGATGAAATTCATGTGCTCCCCTTCACCTTCAAGGAATTTATGCAGGGATACAACGGCGACATTTACCATGGATGGGCTGACTATATTGTTTATGGCGGCCTTCCGCTGATTCTCACAATGAAAACCGATGAACAGAAAGCGAACTATCTTATAAATCTTTTCAAGGAAACTTACATCAAGGACATAATCGACAAAAATCACATCGTCAAAACTCAGGAACTGGATGATCTGATTAACATTCTGGCTTCATCAACTGGTTCTCTTACGAATCCAAATAAAATCAAACAGGCCTTTGAATCTGTCAGCCACTCAAAGCTCAGCCTAAACACAGTCTTGAACTATTTTGAGTATCTCAAGGATTCCTTCATTCTTTCAGAAGTTAATCGTTACGATGTTAAGGGAAGAAAATATATCGGATCACCAAACAAATATTATTTTGAAGATATAGGTTTACGAAATGCCCGCCTGAATTTCCGCCAGATTGAACAGACTCACCTTATGGAAAACGTAATCTACAATGAACTTCGGTACCGTGGCTTTACTGTTGATGTGGGAGTTATTGAAAAACGGATTATCGACAGCGAAGGAAAAAGCCGCCGTAATCATTATGAAATTGATTTTGTTGCCACAAAAGTAAGCAGAAAATATTACATCCAGTCTGCCTTTGAAATAAACAGTGCCGAAAAAGAAACTCAGGAAAAGTTCTCACTCCGCAACACCGACGACAGTTTCAAGAAAATTGTAATCGTCAAAGACATCATCAAACCACAGCTCGACGAAGACGGCATCACCACCATCGGTCTTTTTGATTTTCTTGATGATATGAACAGTTTGGAATTGTAAATCAGCAAAAAAAATAGCGGGGAGTCTCCCCTCTTAATTAGGTTGGACCCGGGTCTTTCGACCAGCCCATTTGGTCTTACGACCTCTAGCGTCAACCCTGTTGATTAACTACCAGGGTACATCACCAAGACATTCTGCGGCCGCTCAGTTTATCTCGAGATACTTAATCCGCTCTTTGAGTGTATACGGCAGTTCGATATCGATCCGGTGCATTTTCAGATGAATCTGTGCCAGCGTCTTTCCATATGAGCCGAACCTGAACGGATGGCGGAACATTTCTCGGATCATATCCGTGCCGGATACTTTTTCATAGAGGATTCCCAGACGATTCCTGTATCGGACGATACCCAATGAATGAGGCGTATCGGGAAATACCCCGCCGATCGACTCAGCGCAGCGTGCTTCCCGCTCGACCGTGTCCTGCGGCATTCCTTCACGAAACAGCTTCAGGATCACTTTTTCGGAATAATTATAGATTTCAGCGGTGTTTCCCTGCCCGATCATCGGATGATCCTTCCCATCGTCCAGTATCCGAATGACGGGTCCATTCTCACTCATTGGTATCGGTCAAATTCTCAGATCTGTTCCTGTTTTTTCCGGATCGGATACCACAGCTCGATATATCCCTTCTCCGCAGTGCCGCCGTATATTTCAAAGGACGGACCGTCAACCTGCTCATAGATCGAGGTGGGAAGCCACTCCGAATAGAATTTCTTCTGCAGATCATCCATCACTTTACCGAAATCGGCATCCCAGTCAAACAGTTCTGACGGGAATATCGCGTATGTCTGCGCAGGAATATGTGCAATATCGTATCCCTCGGTCTTGCTGTCTGGCGACACGAACGAACACAGCATGTATACAAACGTATTGTCTCCGGTCTTTCTGTAATTGGAAACGCCGTGAATCTTGCAGAGCGTATCTGCCACATACGGCGGTAATTCGCCGGAATTTGTGAACAGTCTCTCATATTCACCGTTTTTATGACTTTCTGCCCACAACTTGCCCGGTGTCATCGCATTTTCATCCGAGAAGGAACATACTGCCTCGATACCAAACACATCAAATGCCACTTTCTTTTCAATCCTGTACTTCATTTCTCTGTCTCCCTTAATCGAAATATTGAAGGAAATTCTTGGAAATGCCTTTAACGACGCTCCATCCTGTCTGGCCTCTCTCGGGTTGATCCCATGCATGGCGCGGAACGCTCTGGAGAATGACGACGACGAATCATATCCGTACTTGACCGCAATATCCAGAATCGTTTTCGACATATCCGATAATTCCGTTCCCGCAAGAGTCAGACGGCGCCTTCTGATGTATTCCGCAAGAGGGATATCGGTGATAAATGAAAACATTCTCTGAAAATTATAGGAAGAACATCCCGCCTGCGCTGCGATCGCCTTGTAGTCGGTTTCTTCCAGCAGATGGTCTTCGATATAGCTAAGAGCGTCATTCATTTTATCTATCCATTCCATGATCTTTCCTCCTTGTGTTATTTATATCACGTTCAACGGGCAAACTCGCAACATTTCATGCACAAAATAATCCGCAGTCTTCAACGGGCATATAATCTCTCTTAAGCCACAACATTGAATACAACGGTATGGATCTATAAACTGCTGTCCGGCGAACAGATCCTTTCCGTCATCTGCCTGCATAAAATGAAACATGCAAAGGTCCTGTTATTCTTCTGCATTGCAGGACTCGCCGTCGTCGGTATGTTTCTGCAGTGGCTTTCCTGTAAATTCGAGAGTATTCATTTATTCTTATGTTTGGTCAGATTATTTGGATTCCCTTCAAAGCTTTCTTTCTTGAAGAATATGTATGGAAAACAGCCATGCTTATGCTAATCCTTGTAATCGGCGGTGCTTTTACGCTTACTAAACATTTGATGTATCTTCGTTTTCTTTATTACTATATTTTTCTACAAGGGACATAACTTTTTTATGACTTTCGGAAAACATTTTTTGAGCATTTGCAAGACTTGTATTCTGATTTATCCCTCGACCAATGTGCCCCTTTTTTACTTTTATCATCAGAAAATTTTACCAAATCGTCTTTATTTCTTGCACGTGGCATTTTTTACCTCCAATGATTTAATTGGGAAAGATGATAATCAAAAACTTTTCGTCTCTCACGCTCATTTTGATTTTCAGGATTTGGCATATGGGTAACCAGATAATCGAGAAGCGAATCTTTAGTTTTATAGGCAAAAGTTCCTTCTGAATAGCACCATTTGCAATAATCCTCATTGAATTGACCGTCATTTTCTTTGCTTAGCATTGAATCTTCGCTAAGAGGCATTCCACAGCACTGACAAAAGAGTTGTCGTGGAGAACCGAGCAGAGTATTTATCGAAACATCAAATTCTTTCGAAAGAACTTTCAGCATCTGTGTGTCAGGCTGTGTTTCTCCAGTTTCCCATCTACTGATTGCTTGTCGAGTAATGTTTACCCTCTGAGCCATTTGTTCTTGAGTAAGATTATTCTTTTCTCTAAGATTTTTAAGTATTTCTTTTACTTCCATCGCCAGCTCCTTGTTTCTAATATAATTTCATTTTAACAGACTTTATTCATTAAAAAAAGAAACAGGTTGTTGCTTATGCTTCCGGCTGGATGCTGTGCATCTGGCTGAATGTTTCAATATCCATTTTTGAAACTGCAAATTCATTGATCAGTTCTTCTTTGACTCGTTTAACAGGGAATACCATAAAAAAATCTCCTCGCTTTGAGGAGATTGTATATTACTTTGACATTGATTCTTAGGGGGTGTTAATTAGACGCTTACCTGGAAGTTAATCTGGTCATCTTTTGAGGACAGTAACTGTTCCTTTAAACCAAAAGCTGCTGCATCGTCTCAAGTTTGAGTTTTGCAGCAGCCAGTTCTGTAAGAGCTTCCTGTGTTGTTACTTCCCTTTTCATGTTTTAAATGTTAACAGATTTAAGAACATTTAAATGTACCCCTTTTACTGGACAAAAGTAAAAGGGGTACATATTAAATTCCAGCTTACCCACCAATCAGTCAGGAAAACCATAATGTAATTAAAGATTACACCAAATAATCGACAAAAAGGACGGGCAAAAACCGTTCTTTTTTTGTAAAAAAAATTAAAAAAAATGTTGTTAAGAATATTGACA
>JAGHRS010000064.1 GCA_018066285.1 Candidatus Treponema caballi | reverse complement strand
CGGTTTATGTGGGCCCACTTTATGTAAAAAACCGTAAATTATTGGTTGTTATTTTAGTCTTTTTGAGGAATTACGGTTTTATTAGCTACACGTTGTTTTTTGAGCCGTAATTTTTATCGAAAGCTTTATTTATTTGATAAAAATCCTGAAAAAATTACGGCTCAAAATCCAACGGTTATGAAATTAAACCGTAAATTCCAAAAATGAGGTTTCAAAATGGTCAGAAACTACGAAAAATTACCGCCTGAATCGGTGGTAGATGGGCTTTTAAGCCGTAAAACGTATTTGGAGAATGCTATTACGTTTTATAAACAGGAACTTTCAAAGGCTCCAGAAGGCAAATTGCGGGTAAGCACAAGTAATCACACTTCGCAATATTATCATGTAAACTGTGGAACTGAGAAAAAAGAAGTTTACATTCCAAAAAGTAATCAAAAGTTAGTAATGGCACTGGCACAAAAAGAATATATTGAAAAAATAATTCCAGCGCTTGAACAGGAACTTTTTCATATAAATGAAACAATTATTTTTATGCAGAAAAGGAAAATTGACACAATATATAATAAGCTTACGGAAAAGCGGCGGCAATTGGTAGAGCCTGTAACGCTTTCGGCTAAGGAATATACAGAAAACTGGCTGGCGGTGGAATATCAGCATAAACCATTTATGGAAGATTCGGCAAATCTTTTTACTGCGAAAGGAGAACGTGTCCGCTCAAAATCTGAAGTAATTATTGCCGACACATTGTTCCGTCTTGGAATTCCATATAGGTACGAATTTCCAATTAAGCTGCAAAAGTTTTCTGTTCATCCGGATTTTTATTGTCTTAATTTACGGAATCGTAAGGAGTTTGCATGGGAACATTTAGGAATGATGGATTCCCCTGAATATGCATCTTCTGCTGTTGAAAAACTGAATGCTTATGAAAATGCAGGATTTTTCCCTGGCGACAAATTAATTTTTTCAATGGAAACAAGCAGTACGCCATTAAGTTCAAAGGCTGTTGAAAAAATTGCAAGGCATTATTTATTGTAATTTTTTTTTGTAGAAAGTTGACGCAACACGGCCGTAATTTTCCGCAATTGGTGTTTTTCCGCGTAACCTGCCGACAGGCAGGTTACGCCCAAATAAACTGCAACTGTATTTTCATTGCAAGTTTTTAGTGTATAATTACATTATGGAACTCAAAAAACTTTCAATTGATGACAAAGAAATCATCAAAACTTTTTTTACGGAGGTTTTTACTAAAGAACCCTGGAATGATGACTGGAGTGATGCGGCTCAGTTGGATGCTTACATTGTGGATTTGTGCGGAAATGTAAACTCGCTGGCGCTGGCACTTTTTGATGGTGACGAAATGGTTGCGCTTTCTATGGGCTACATTAAGCACTGGTACCGCGGAACTGAATATATTATCAACGAGTTGTGTGTGAAAACTGAAAGGCAGCATGCGGGAATTGGAACTGAGTTTTTGAAGCAGATTCAGGCGTATCTTAAGGCAAATGATTTGAAGGCAATTTATCTTCTTACTGAGCGGACTGTTCCGGCTTATAATTTTTACAAAAAGAATGGTTTTTACGAATATACGGACACAGTTGCGTTTGCGTGGGCGTGGGGAAATGATGACAATTAAGCCTGCGGATGTTGTTGATGAGAAGAATATATAGATGGCAGGAAGAAGACTGAATTTGACAACTTGACAAGTTTTGGGGTATACTGCCTGCATGATTCAGATGACCGTAGGCGATTTTAAGGCGCAGTTTTCCTCAGTGCTTGATAAGGTTCTTGCAGGCGAAGAAGTGCAGATTCTGTACGGCCGTGCAAAGAAACCGGTTGCAACTTTTTCAAAAACAGAAGAAAAGCAAAAAAAGAAAAAGCGGCCGCTTGGCATGTATGAAGGTGTCGCATCCTACCGGGAAGATGAGTCTTTTGAGTTTACGCCTGAAAACCTTTTTGACAACATGGATGACCTTATGTGCGGTGACGGTGGTGCAGAGTGAAATATCTGCTAGATACACACGTCTTCATCTGGGCATTGATGGATACAAAAAAGCTCAGCCAGAAAGTCCGCGAGATTCTTGAGGATGAGAATAACGAAGTGTACGTAAGCCCCGTCAGTTTCTGGGAAATGGCGATAAAGGTACAGAATGGGAAACTTCAGTTCAACGGGATTAATGCGCTTCAGATGCCGCATATTGCAGAGCAGTTTGATTTTACCGTCCTGCCGCCAGATTCATATGACTATATAAGTGTCTGTACTGTTCCCCAGAAAGAGAACCATCACGATCCGTTCGACCGCATGCTTATCCATCAGGCAATCTGGAACAACCTGGTGCTTCTGAGCGCGGATGAGAAGTTCCGCCAGTACGAGCAGCACGGCCTGCAGCTTCTGTGGTAAATTACACCGCAACTTTATTTTACTTTGCGCCGCAAATCCGTATACTCGGGGTATACTGACCTTGTAAGCTTGGAATGCATTGAACTGGAGTATGACATGACTGACATCGAAACACTGAAACCGGTGCTTGAAACAGAGCGCCTTATTCTGCGCCCGATTTGTCCTGATGATTACCTTGCAGCCTTTGAATGGTGCGGTGATCCTGTGGTCAACAGGTTCATGCTGTACCCACTTTACACAAAGGCAGAAGATGTCCGCACGTGGATTGAGTCAATTGACCATACGAATCCTGATGCGTACGAGTACGTTTTTGTTGAAAAGGAAAGCGGCATAGTTATTGGTGGTGGCGGTCTTTACTACCACCCTGACATTGATGTCTGGGCAGTCGGTTACAATATCCGGCACGACCGCTGGGGAAGGGGATATACGCCCGAGGCCGAGAAAGCAATTATCGCACATGTAAACTCAGTTCGCCCCATCCGTGAGCTGCAGGGCGAGTTTGCCTGCGATAATCCGAAGAGCGGCCGCGTCATGGAAAAGCTTGGCATGAGCTACCTGATGGACGCCGAGTACACCAAGTGGGACGGCAGCGCGACGTTCAAGGCAAAAGTCTACTCAAGCCTGGGTGCGGATGGCACAAAGTACTAGTTTGTGCCTACCCGGCGCTGAAGGAAAACTTAGTTCTTTGCAGGGAATTTAGCCTGGACAACCTGAACGTCGGCATCCGTAGCACGTACCCAATACTGGAAAACCTTGATAGGTCCAATGGTTCCTGCCATACCAAGCGTATCGACAGGAGCTTTTCTGTCGCTGCCAGCCGGCATATACTTGACTACACAGCCGTACATTTTACCGTCACTTGGGTTAACAATTGATCCGCCAGACCAGTTACCGGCTGAATTCTGCTTCAGACCGAAAATCCATGGTGTTCCGACTGTCTTCATCTTGCTTACATCACCTGCGACAGGGAAGCCCTTGTAACTTGATTTACATGCAGATGCAATGACATCCTGAGGATAGTTCACTACAGCGGCAATTGTTCCGTACAACAGGCCGTTCTCTTCGTAAATCCGCCAGACAGCAGTTACTTCACCTGTTTTATCATCAACACTTTTCCATAAGCCTACTGCCGGGTCTGCAGCAAATACAGCTGTTGTCAGTAATACAAGAAATCCTAATACAGCAACAAGTTTTTTCATCGAAACCTCCAGAAATACAGTTCAACCTGTTTTCAACCAGTCATTCTATCACACTTTTCTTCAGCCGGGGGAGAAATCCGCTTTTTCTTTAAACCACGGCTTTAATGACATCCCGCTTTCTGGCGCATATACTGAGAACATAAAAACACCCGATTTGTAAGGAGGTTGAGACTAAGACTTATGAAAGACATCCGTATCAACCTCCGTCTTTTTCTGTCACTCTGATTATTTCCCTGAGTTCATCCAGATTAAGACGGAGCATATCCGCTGCCACGGTCACAGGCATCCATACATGTGACACACTTTTATCTGGAGAACTATCGTGAATACAACAATAACAGCGCGCGTTATCTGCGTGCAGAAAAACCTTTATTCAATTTTGTGCGGCGAGATGCCCGCTGATATGCATGCTGAAAGCGTACCCGGCATATCCGGCAGCATAATCGACGCAAAGTTGAAGGGCAAGTTTTACAACCTGCAGCTTGAGCCACCCGTCGTCGGCGACTACGTGACTGCAGAAATCAATGAGTATGGGGATGGCCTTATTTCAGAGGTGCTTCCCCGTAAAACAGTTTTCAAGCGCCCGAACCGCTCAGGCCATGCAGAAGCGTTCGTGAAGAACCTGCTCGAGGAAACTGTCGTCTCGAACTTTGACTACGTGTTCATTGTGACGAGCCTGAACCAGAATTACAACGAAAACAGAATTGCCCGTTTTGTAACGCTCACATTGCAGGCGGGAGCAAAGCCTGTCGTAATTCTTTCAAAAGCTGATTTGTCAGATGACGTGGACTTGAAGGTGGAAATTACAAAAGCTGTCTGTGAGAAAGCGGATGTAATCGCCTGCAGTTCGAAGACGGGTTTCGGCCTTGATACGGTGCGCGCATATCTTGAGCCAGGAAAGACCATTGCACTTCTCGGTTCATCAGGTGTCGGTAAGTCTACGCTGCTCAACACACTGAGCGGTCAGGACCTGATGAAGGTGAATGCAATCCGCGATGAGGATGGAAAGGGTCGGCATACGACAACGTACCGGCAGCTGTTCCAGCTTTCATGCGGCACCTGGATCATGGATACCCCCGGCATGCGTGAGCTCGGTATCATTGATGCAGAGGAAGGTCTTGAAGAAGCGTTCTCTGACGTGACCTCTCTTTTCAGCCAGTGTAAGTTCAGCGACTGCAGCCACACAAACGAACCCGGCTGCGCTGTCCTTGCGGCTCTCGCGGATGGCACCCTCTCTTTCGAACGATGGGAGATGTATGCTAAACTGCACACAGAAAGCGAATGGGGCAAGGAAAAGATGAAGGCCATCGCCCGCTTTTCACGGAATCTTGATAAGCGCGTCCGCCGCGGTGAATATTGAGGATTTGAGGAATTGGGGGACGGTTCTGTGGTGCATACGCAGGTGTGACCAGGGGACGGTTCTGTGGTACACGTTCAGTTGTGACTGGAGAACCGTCCCCTGGTGCAGGAGTTTCATATGAATAAAAAGGCAGTTGTGTTCGACATGTTCGAGACGCTCATCACGATGTTTGAGAGTCCGCAGTACATGGGGCGTGAAATCTGCGCCGACATGGGCATTCCCGAGCCGACGTTCCGCGAGATCTGGAATCCGACTGAGGATGACCGCACGCTCGGCAAGATTACGGTCGAGAAAGTGTTCGAGCGCATCCTCCGCACGAACGGCTGCTACACGGATGAGCTTTTCGCGCGCATCGTTGAGAAGCGGCGGAACGTCACGATCGAGCTGTTCGACCATCTGCATCCTGAAATCATCCCCATGATGGAAGCGCTGAAAGCGGCCGGCATAAAGGTCGCGCTCATATCAAACTGCTTTTTTGAGGAGCGCGACGTCATTAAGGAAAGCGCGCTCTGGCCGTATTTTGATGTTGCGTGTCTTTCCTGCGAGCTCGGCATGAAAAAGCCGGGCGCGGACATTTTCGCGCACTGCTTACACGAACTTGGTGTGCGCGCGGACGAGTGCCTGTACGTGGGCGATGGCGGCAGCAACGAGCTTGAGGCCGCAACCGCCGCTGGCATGCAGGCAGCTCAGGCGTGCTGGTATCTGAAGGAAGGAACAAGGCAGCCTGTGGGCCGCTTGCCCGGCTGGGTGCAGCTAGACAAGCCGATGGATGTGATCACTTTAGCTCATAAAACAGGAGTTCAAAAATGAAGGAAGAAGAGAGAGTTCTAATCAACACTTTGGAAAAAATCGCGGCGGACATGCACCCTGCACTTGAACGCGATGACGTGGATGGCTGGATTGTCCAGTTCGCTGACGGCTACACGCAGCGCGCGAACAGCGTGCTTCCGCAGACGGATTCTGAAGAAGCTGCCGAACGGGTGTTCGTCTGCGAGAAACTGTACGCTGAGCACAATCAGCCCTGCATTTTCAAGATGACTGACGCGGCACCCGCTGGCATGAACGATTTTCTTTCCCAGCGCGGATACAAGCGCAATTCAGACTCAGACGTCATGATTGTGGCCGCGGACGATGCGGCTTTTCAGGAACGCGCGGAAAGCATTGTTGAACCTGAAGAAGCGGGATTCATCATTACGTCAGCACCGGACGCCGCGTGGCTTGAGGCGTTCTTCGCCTTTGAGCACCGCACTGCACCGAAAACGGTTGCAACCGCAACGCGCCAGTTCGAGCTTATTGACGCTGATGAAAACCTGACCGCGCTCTATGTCAGGCTGCAGATGTCCGGTAAGGATGTTGCGGTTGCGTCTGTTGTTATTGAAGACGGCGTCCTCTTCCTGCTGAACGTCGTTGTTGATGAAAGCGTCCGCGGAAAGGGCTACGGAAAGCTTCTTGTAAAGAATGCGCTTGAAGCGGGCTGTGACGCCGGCGCAGAAAAGCTCTGCCTGCAGGTTTCATCAGACAACGAAACTGCCATAAAGCTCTACGATTCGTTCGGCTTCAGAACACTCTACCACTACTGGTACATGGTCAGTAAGTGATAGTACTACAGAACCGTCCCCTGGTTCACGATTTCTGTGCTACAATATCGGGTGGCGCTGGAGCATATCCCGCGCTTCAGGAGTAAAAACATGGAAAGAACAGAATGGTATAAGAACGCTGTTGTGTATCAGATTTATCCGTTCAGCTATATGGATGCAAACAACGATGGGTGGGGCGACATCGCGGGCATCATTTCAAAACTGGATTATCTGAAAGAGCTTGGAATAACGGCAATATGGTTTTCGCCGCTGTATAAGTCACCGGATTGTGACTACGGCTATGATATTGCGGATTACCGCGACATAGATCCGAAATTCGGCACACTTGATGAGTTCAAGGTCATGCTTAAGGAATGTCATGTACGTGGCATAAAGGTTGTCATGGATATGGTCCTGAACCACTCATCAACAGAGCACTGGTGGTTCCAGGAAGCACTCAGGGATAAGAACAGTCCATACCGCGATTACTACATCATCCGCGAAGGCAAAAAGAAGAGCGGAAAAGTATATCCGCCGACGAACTGGGATTCAACATTTACCGGTTCTGCATGGGAGCGGATTAAGGATACTGATGAGTATTACCTCCACATGTTCTGCGTAGAGCAGGCTGACCTTAACTGGGAGAACGAAAAGGTCCGTCAGGAATGTGCGGATATCTTCAATTTCTGGCTTGATATGGGCGTTGACGGTTTCCGTCTTGATGTATTCAACATGTGGTCAAAGGAATATCCGCTCCGTGATGGTAAGAAGAAAGTGTCAGGAACCGGTCAGGAGTTTGTCGTTGACGGACCGCGTATGCACGAGTTCCTGCATGAGATGTACGAAAAATCCTGGTCAAAGTATGACTGCTACACTGTCGGCGAGTCTTTCGATCCGCATGAGGAGGACGCGAAACGCTATGTCGCAAAGGAAAGCCAGGAGCTTGATACCATTTTCAACTTTGCGCATTTCTCAAGCGACAACAAGGCTGGACTCAAGTACTTCAAGAAGCGGTTTGACCTTCCTGCATTCAAGCAGGGACTTTTCGGGCCTCAGATGAAGAACTTCGAAACAGGCTGGAATACGCTTGTTCTTGAAAACCACGACAATCCGCGTTCTGTTTCGCGCTTCGGCATAGACACAAAGAAGTTCCGGTACGAAGCTGCAACGTTCCTGCCGACAATCACGTTCCTGGGCTTTGGAACGCCGTTCATCTATCAGGGTGAGGAAATCGGCATGACGAATACAGTCCTGAAATCAATCGATGACTGTATGGATCCTGTAAGCCATTTCGTCTACAACCTGATGAAGCATAAAGGCATTCCGGGCTTTATCGCACTGAACCTGGTACGCTACGGTTCCCGCGATCATGCACGCGTTCCAATGCAGTGGAATGACAGCGTGAACGGCGGTTTCAACACGGGAGCAAAGCCCTGGCAGTGTCCTAATACAAAGGAAAATATTGCTGAAATAAACGCAGAAAAGGATATGAAGAGCGACCGCTCTGTGTTCCGCTTCTATCAGAAGGTGATTGCACTCAAAAAGGATGAGCGCGCCGCCGTCTATGGAAAGCCTGAGCTGTTCGCAGCTGACGATAAGCAGATCGTGTCATTCACACGCACGCTTGAGGATGGCTCCGGTCTCTTTGTGTTCGGTAACTTCAGCAATAAAAACGCGAAGTACGTTCTGAGCGCTGAACTTGCGGCGCGCGCAAAGGAAGAAGTGCTTTCTAACTACGACACGCACATGGTGAATGGCGGCACGTACACGCTTCGCCCATACGAAGTGCTCGTGTTCAAGTTCTGATGACAGCCCTTGAACTGAAGATTTATGCCCTTGTCCGCCAGATTCCCGCGGGCAGGGTAGCCACGTACGGCCAGATAGCCGCCCTTGCCGGGGATGTGCATCTGGCGCGTGTCGTCGGCAACGTCATGCACAAAAACCCAACCCCGTTCCTCGAGCTTGCCCGCGAAGCCGGCTTCCGCGACGGGCCTGCTGCACAAGACGAGCGGACCACGCTTTCAATGCCGGCCGCCGCGCCTGCTGACTTTGCGCCAGTGCCCTGCCACCGCGTCGTATCTTCATCAGGCAGAATGGGGGCGAACTTCGGCCTCGGCGGCCCCGCCATTCAGGCAGCTATGCTTCGCAGAGAAGGCGTCGAGGTCACTGACGGGCGGGTTGACCTGCGTTACTTCGCCTTCACCGCCAGCAGTTCGATGTAGCCGCGGTCGCCGCGTGGTTCAAGCTGGTAGCGCGGGTTTTCCGTGTCCCACGTGAAGCCGATGACAGACGGATCGTACTTCTTTTCAGCTTCCCACATGGCGCCGATTGCTTCCTCAAAGTCTTCTTCCTTGAACGGTTCGCCCTGGAACATCAGATAGTCGCACGCAGGCAGGTCGATGACGTCAAAGCCGTCGGGAATGGCGCCCTTGTAATCAGGCAGCACTTCAACGCCCTGCACGTACTCGCTTTTGCCCGCGCAGAGCTTTTCCGGCAGCCACAGGCACACGGGTTCTCCGGCAAGGCTGTTGTCCATTGAGGTAAGGATACCCCATACATCGCAGCCGACTTCCTCACAATACGCAAAGTATTCTGTTGCTTTTTCTCCGCGCTTAATGATGACCTTGCGCGCGGGTTTCTTGATTAACTGAATGAAGATGTTCTTTGTTTCCATAATGTCTCCTTGATTTCCGCCATCAGCAGCATCCGGATGTGCTGCTTCCGGGCGGCCTTTTCGCGTGAACTTTACGCCGTAGGGCAGAAAGTACGGAACCGGAACAGGATTTGTGGCGTATGTTCCCGGGTTGACGCCAAACTCGCGGTAAAAGGCACGCTGAAAGCCGTCTACGCTTTCAAAACCGGAATCGAGCGCGACATCAATTACTTTCGCGTCCGTATCCTTAAGACGGCGTGCCGCTCCCGTCAGTTTGAGCCGTCTGACATAATCGCTTACCGAAAGCCCTGTGAGTTCCTTAAAGATTCTGTAGCAGTACCAGGGTGAGTAACAGGCGGCATCGGACAGCGCTTTCAGGTTGATTTCCTCATCCTGATGCGCGGCGATGTAATCCTGCATTTTCTGGACTGCTTCCACTTTTGGCGTTAATTCACGTATCATGAGATCAGTATATCCACCTTGAAGAACGCGGCCTCGACTTTTTTTGCTGAAATGCGCGCATCCGTCCTGATTTTCATTGTATACTAGAATATATGAAAACTGATATCTACATGCACGGTCAGATTCTTGGTACGCATTCCTTTTATGTGCGCGACGGCTTTCCTAAGCCTGATTCTTACTCGGAGCTTTCAGCAAAGTATTTTCTGCCAGGCGGTGAGACCGGCACGGCTGCGACCGTTCTGGCTTCTCTCGGTGCCAGCGTGAAGATTGACGGCACGCATATCGGTACTGAAGTTGCTCCCATGCTCCGTGCCTTTTACGCTGATAAGAGCGTCGACCTGTCGTCCTGCTTTTTTGACCCGGAGTACGCGGGCCTTATGGATTACGTCATTGTCGACGGCCTTTCGCGCACACCGCTCGGCTTTTTCCAGTCGCTGTACCAGGAAGGTGCGCATCATCCGTGGAACATGCCTAAGGAAGCGGATATTGAAGCGGCGAAAGTCTGCGGCGTGGATCCGTTCTTCCTGGAAGCAAGCCAGGCTGCCGGGGAGCTCTGCGTAAAGCACGGAAAGCCTTACGTCACGATAGACTGCCCGCACACAGAGTACCTTCACCAGCATGCGGCGGTGAACATCGTTTCAAAAGCGGAATGCCTGGCCAACCATTACAAGGGTGAGACTGCCGAACAGGCGTTCGGTAAACTTTCGGAGACTGCGTCAGGCCTCGTCATCATTACGATGGGCGGCGATGACATGATTTACGGCCGCCGCGGGGAAGCTCCCAAGCACATGACGCCGTTCAGGACTGATGTGAAAAGCTCCCTCGGTGCGGGCGACACGTTCAAGGCAGGCGTCCTCTATGGTCTGCTCCACGGCATGAGCGATGATGAGCTTGTCCGCTTTGCGAGCGCGTGTTCATCCGTGGCGATTTCGCGCTATCCGCTGCCGCTTAACCCGCCCACGCTCGAGGAAGTGAAGACACTTATTGCACGGGGATGAGTACGGAGAAGCCCGAAAATTGACGGCGTATAGACCTTATGATATCATTGTGGAACAAGTGGGGAAATGAATGAATCTCGAGATGATGAATACGGTGAATCTGTGGGTAAACATAGTTAACTGTTCTGTTGTACTGGTTTTAATTATTCTGACAATCAAAAATCTTGATCCTTCAACAAACAGAAAGAATTTCATCAACCTTCTTGTCACCATCCTTCTTTTCAATGCAGCAGACTGCCTGTCGTGGGGCTTTGAGGGAAACAGTGCTCCATGGAAAATCCCTGCATTCCATATTTCCACATTCCTCTACTTCCTTATCATTCCGTTCATGTACCTCGCTTTCATGAAGTTTCTCAGAAACATCATGAAGGAAAAGACAGTTCATAATGTTTTCTACATTGCCAGTCTGGTTCCATGTTTTGTTGACCTGTTATCAGCCTTTGCATCATGTTTTCCGGGATTCCTGTACACCATTTCTGCTGACAATATCTATCAGCGCAGTCAGTTCCACATCATACATATAATCAACATTTTCGTTTTCTATTTATTCATTGCCATGTATATGTTCTCAAACAGGGATCAGATGGATGACAAGACGTTTTTTACCATGTTGAGTTTCCCGACGTTACCGACTCTGTGTTATGTTCCACAGATGCTGTTTTATGGTATTGCATCTGTCAATGTCGGACTGGTTGTATCCATGATTCTGATGTATGTGAATCTGAAACAGAGAATACAGCTGGGTTCTGGAAGAAAAATGATTTTTTCTTCGGAGCTTTTCAAGAAGAAAGATAAGACGACTTTTGCTGAAAAGACAAGACGTTTCCTCTGCTCATACGGATTCAGCGATTATTCCATTGCCAGCATAAAAGACGAACTGAGGGACAATGTTACAGGTTCCCTGATGATCATAACCACAGCCTCGTGCCTTATTGCAGGACTTTGTTTCTTTCTGTCGTTCTTTATGGCTACTTTTGAGGCGCAACGTTTTCTGTATCTGGGAACAGCTGTGGTGTGTGCACTGATTTCTTTCAGCTTCAGAACAATGAAATATCATAATCATATTTCAGTCATTCTGGGATACCTGTTTTTCATCATGATGTTTGCTGCAAACATTTATGCATGTCTGACACTGTCTTCCGGGAATTCTCATGTTCTGTTTGTTTTTGTACTCTGTCTTGCACCGCTGGTGTTCTGCGATAAACCGTACATCACCTGTCTGATTGAGTATGCGTCAATCTTTATCTATATGGATCTTGCCCGCATTTACAAGACTCCGGAAATTGCCGCTTCTGATTCACTGTATCTGTTTGTGCTTACAACGCTTGGCATTATCATCGGCTATGGCATGTCAAAAACGAAAATTACTTCCATTTATCTGACAAAAAATCTTGATAACGAAGTTGCTGCAAAGACAAAACAGCTGAATGCCATGTCAAAGGAAATTGTTACAACCCTGACGTCATCAATTGAATCGAAGGATGAGTACACGAATGGTCATTCAGAGCGTGTTGCTAATTATTCTGTCATGATTGCAAACAGAATTGGATGGAATGAAGCAATGTGTGATGAACTCTGGATGGAAGCAATCCTTCATGATGTCGGTAAAATCGGCGTTCCTGACAGCATCCTGAAAAAGACAGGCAAATTGACGGAAGAAGAATTCAGAATCATTCAGTCTCATACAACTGAAGGTGCAAAGATACTTGAAAACCTGGTTTCATTCCCAAAAGCAAAGGAAGCTGCGCATTTTCATCATGAGTGCGTAAATGGTAATGGATATCCGATTGGCCTGCATGGGGATGGAATTCCAGAAGCTGCACGTATTGTCGCAATCGCTGATGCTTATGACGCAATGACTTCCAGCCGCTGTTACCGCCCAGCTCTTCCTGATGATGTTGTTCTGAAGGAACTGCAGGAAGGTCGTGGTACCCAGTTTGATGAAGATATGCTTGATGTCTTCCTTGAAATGCTTTCAGAACATGGTGGTTCTCTTCTTGTACGTGATTGACTGAGAAAGACTGAAGTCTGTATAACAACAGATAGTTGCATTATGAAAACACAAGATTCTGATATTACACTCCGTTTTGCTACGCCCGCTGATGCGTCGGCACTGCTCGCCATTTACTCACATTACGTGAAGAACACAGCAGTCACCTTTGAGTGGGATGTCCCTTCTGTCGAAGAGTTCACGCACCGCATTGAAGAAACGCTTGAAATGTACCCGTATCTGGTGGCTGAAAAAGCCGGCGCCATAGTCGGCTATGCATATGCCCACCGCTACCGGCCGCGCGCTGCCTACGCCTGGGATGTTGAAACTTCTATTTACGTTGACAAAGATTGCCGTGGAACAGGTGTCGGACGCGCACTGCAGGATAAACTGGAAGAGTTTGTGAAGAAGCAGGGTGTGCTCAACGTGTATGCTGTCATCGTGTACAACAGGGATGAGGATGAGTACCTGACGCATGCAAGCGTCCTGTTCCACGAGAAGATGGGCTTCAAGAACGTGTCTGAGCTTCATCAGTGCGGGCACAAGTTCGGCCGCTGGTACGGCACCGTCACCATGGAGAAAATGCTTGGTGAGCACACCGCGAACCCAGCGCCAGTCCGTCCGTGGAAAGAGTGTTGCTGATACAGGTTCAGCTATTTTTTTGCCTTTTCACGAAAACTTCAGTATTTTTAAACGCATGGAACTGAAAGGAAAAAAGACAGTAATTACTGGTTGTACTTCTGGGATTGGGTTGGAGCTGTTGAAACTCCTCTTGGTAAATGACTGCACGGTCGTCGCGTGTGCCCGCTCAATCGACAGGCTGGAACTGCCCGCCGGCATCCCCACGGATAAACTTTACAAGCTGAAAACAGACGTTTCTGACAAGGATGAGCTCGATGCGCTTTTTACCTTTGCCGCAGAGAAACTCGGCAGCATCGACCTGTTCATTGCAAACGCGGGCTTTGCTTATTACGAGAAAATCGCCGGGCCGGACTGGGAGCATATCGAGAAAATCTACAAGACAAACGTGATGAGCTTCATTTACTGCGCAGAAAAGATGAAGGCGCTTCATGGAGACGCGCCGTACAATTTTGTTGTCACCGGCAGTTCCATGGGCTTTCTCTCAATGCCCGGCTATTCGCTGTACAGCGGCACAAAGGCGGCTGTCCGCGGCTTTGCGGATGCGTACCGTCTTGAGCTTGCCCCCGGCCAGCACTTCCAGGTCGTTTACCCGATTGCGACAAAGACGAAGTTCTTTTCAAATGCTGGAAGCGACACGCCGGTGCCGTGGCCGACACAGTCGTCTGAAACCGTCGCCCGTAAAATCGTCAATGGCATTAAGCGCGATAAAAAGCATATCTATCCGTCGGCCACATTCCGTATCATGAGCATTGTGAACCGCGTGCTGCCGTTCCTGTTCAAGATATATGTTGCCATCAACAACAAGGCGTATCAGAAGTGGCTCGCAACACAGCCTGCAAAAGCAGAAGGAGACAAGTAATGGAAACAGCAGAATATCCTGCACCGTGGAATCTGAATGGCAAGGGATACATCTTCATCTATAAGTTCCCGAAAAAGTTTGTGGAAGAGCAGGGGAACGTTCCTGAGTTTCTGAAAGGGAAGTTCTGCGGCGGTTTTGGCGCGGTCATGCTTGTTGACTACTCAAAGTCAGACGCAGGCCCGTACGGCGAGTTTCTGTTCATCCCCGGCAAGTTCCACTTCAACAGCAAGAAGCTCGACACCATCAGCAAGATTTACGTTTCAAGCATGGAAAGCGTCGTGAACGGCCGCGCAAACTGGGCCATCCCCAAGGAGCAGGCTGACTTCACGTTCAAGATGCTTGATGAGAAGACAGAGTCTGTCGAAGTCAGTACAAAAGACGGCCCTGTTGCTTCCTTTGAGATCAAGGCTGGCGGCCTGCATTTCCCGGTCAGCACAAAGCTTCTGCCATTCCCGCTCGTCCAGAAGCAGGATGATAAGCTTTTCTACACCAACTTTTTCGGAAAGGGCCGTGGCTGCCTCGCCCGCCTGAAAAGCGTGAAGATCAACAGCGCCCAGTTCCCTGACATAAGCCAGTGTAAGCCGATCGCCGTCGTAAAGGTCGAGCCGTTCGACATCACCTTCCCGAAAGCTGTGGTGGAACAGGCGTAAGTTGCAATAATCCACGGGTAAGTTGCACAACTCACTTTCTGTCTTCTGCTACCATTAACCCATCAGGTGCTGAAAAAGCACCGTGGGTCTTGGACCCGCAAAAGCAGAAGGAGACAGTCATGAACACAAAACTTATCGTAAAAATCATTTCAACAGTGCTCGGCATTGTGGGGCTCATCATTCTTGCAGGAAGCTGGAAGACTTTCGGTCCGTTCGTGAAAGCCGCGAATTCCGTAAAGCAGCTTTCCGACCACTTTTACTACCTGGAATTCAAGGGCGACACGCAGCTTGAAGAGTACCTGGCTCACGGCGGCGCCGCTTCAAACGAAGAGATGGCAGTCTATATTGAAAGCCTGCTCCGAGGTAAGAATATCGATAAGGTTTTCAAGGATAAGGTGCCGCTCAACACGGGATGTGCTTCCATTTCATGCACGACGCCTGACGGAAAGAAGGTCTTCGGCCGTAACTACGACTGGAACACTGACGCCTTCAAGTACGGCATCATCATCAAATCAACACCGAAGAACGGCTATAAGTCCATCTCTACACTGCAGCTCGATTTCCTGGGCTTCGGAGAGAACTTTAAGCCGGACACTTTCGCCAACCGCTACTTAAGCTCAGCCGCGCTGTTCGTTCCGCTCGATGGCATGAACGAGAAGGGCCTGTGCATCAGCGACCTGATGGCAGGAGACGATGAGTGCACTTCCCAGGAAAGCGGACAGAGCGCCGTTACAACGACACTCGCCATTCGCGGCATCTTAGACTTCTGCGCTGATGTTCCTGAAGCGCTCGGGTTTCTTGAAAAGCACGACATGCATTCGGTCATAGGACACGCCCATCACTTTGCAATCAGCGATAAAGCTGGCAGGGCTGTCGTCGTCGAGTACATTGACAACAAGATGGTCGTGACAGAGGCTGACACGCTTACCAATCACTATCTGGCTGTTGAACGCGAAGTGAAGACACTTGAAAACTCAACTATGCGCCGCGCCATACTGGATGAGCGCCTTGCCCGGAAAAGTGCACTGACAGAAGGTGATGTGAAGCAGGTGCTCTCTGACATCCACGCAAGTCAGTACGGAAAGGCTAGTAAAACATGGTGGAGCATCGTCTTCAATCAGGATGACCTGACCGTAAAGTACTATCTCGAAGAAAACTACGACGAGGAAGCCGCTTTTACCTTCTCGCTCTGATTGGATTTTGCAGATGGGGGCATTTTTCAGAAATGCCCTGATGTAGTACAATGAAAGTATGAAAATAACGATTCTGGATAAAGTGAATGCTTCAGACGAGGATGAAATCATCGTTAAATGCAGTGCGCTCGATGAGGATATGCTGATGCTCATTAATGCGCTTAAAAACGGAAAGAACAAGCTGAATCTGTACAAAAATGATGTCATTGCGCTTACGGATGCAGCTGACATCCTGTACTTTGAGTCAGTTGATGACCGTGTGTTCGCCTACACACAGGACCAGGTCTACGAATGCCGGCAGAAGCTCTATCAGCTTGAAGGAAGCCTGCCAGTCTGCTTCCTGCGTGCCGGGAAGGCGGTCATCGTCAATATCAACAAGATAGACAGCCTGCTTCCCGATTTCGGTGGCCGCATTGAGGCGACGCTCACCAACGGATGCAAGGTCATCTTTTCCAGAATGTACGTGCCGGTGTTGAAAAATCACCTGGGCCTGTGACGCTTTTGCGCCGCACCTGTTTTACGAGGTAAATCATGAATAAAAGCAAACTGAACTTTTTTATAGAGATGTTTTCAAAGTTGACGACGGCAATACTTCTCTGCTCGTCTGTCTATATCTTCTGCTTCAACGGCTTTGATGCCACACTGGGCGTCGCCTACATCTGGGGCGTGCTCGGCATTTCCCTGCTGTTAAGCGTTGCGTACCTGCCGTTTCTGAATGAACTTTCAAAAAAGGCGTACATCATCTGGACCATCGTTTACGCCCTGTTCGCCAACATCGTTGTCATGGGCGTAGCGCTGCTGCTCGGCTGGGTAAGCGTAAAAGTGCCATCCTCAATCATCGGCATGGAAATCGTTTTTATCGTCGTGTACGCGGTGGTCTGGTTTTTCATGTGGCTGTCGCTGAAACGCAGCGCCCAGGTTTTGAACGAAAAGCTGAAGGAAGTACAGAAAGTCTGATTTAAAATAGCTATTAACTTGACATATAGCTATTTAAAGGTTACTATGAGCATATCACGTTATACCGGAGGTGTGCTATGTACGGAAATGCTGTTCCTGTTTTTGAAATGAAGAACAAACTTTCGTTTTACCTGCACAAGGTTGAAGAAGAAGGTCCTGTATTCATAAGCAACAGAGGCCGGCCTGCTTTTGTGCTGCAGACGGTTGAGGACTACGAAAAGCAGATGCAGACTGCGCCAAGAGAAAAGACCATTTTCGAAGTCATGGCCGAGCTCAGACAGCAGTACGAAATTACAGAAGATGACGATCAGGCAGTTGCAGACGTTTTTGAGCATTTGCGCGGGGATGAGCCATATTACGGCCGCGAAAGTGCCGGACACCTGTTCGACGAGGTCTGAGCATGAAAAAGCTTTATCTGCTTGATACGAATGCGGTCTCTGAAATCATGAAACCTGCTCCCGGAAAAGCATTTGTCGACAAGCTCTCTGCAAATGAAGAGCGCTGCGTCATTTCCTCACCGACATGGAACGAGCTTATGTTCGGCTTGAACCTTCTGCCGCCTGGTAAAAAGAAGTCATTCCTTTCAGCCTTCCTTTTTGATGAAGTCCAGCGCAAGTTCGAAATCATCCCGTACAACGACCACGCCGCCCTGATCCACGCCGATTTACGGATGCGCTTGAAAGAAGCGGGCACGCCTATCGAATACGAAGACACCGAAATCGCATCTGTCGCAATCGCGAATCAACTTATCCTGGTCACCAATAATGCAAGGCACTTTGAAGCAATCAGCAGAGTGGACTCAGTTTTCCGCTACGAAAGCTGGTAACAATCTGACTACTATTCGCGAGAATGCGAGCAGCCTGCTGCGACGCATTGTCGCCCGCGTGCATCGACGCTATCTTTTCTAACCACCGCTGCAAAAGGCACGCGCTCTACGAGGCGTAGATTTACACATCCCGCTTCAAGATGCTAATCTGACAGCATGAAGATACTTGTACTGAACGGCAGTCCCAAGAAGAAGAGCGACACCATGCGCCTCACCGACGCATTTGTCCGCGGTCTTAAGAAAACCGGTGACCACGAAATCACGATTGTAAACGTAATTGATAAACAGATTGCGCCGTGCCGCGGCTGTTTCGGCTGCTGGAAGGTGAAGAACGGCCACTGCGTCATACAGGACGACCAGAACGCTATTCTGGACCTGTACCGGGATATGGACCTTGTCATCTGGAGCTTTCCACTTTACTGCTACGGAATGCCGAGCCACATCAAGGCGGTGCTCGACCGTACGATTCCGCTCAACCAGATGAAAATGGAAATTGTCGACGGTCATACGCGTCACATCCCGCTCGTCGACTTTTCGCGCCTTCACACGGTCGTCATTTCAGGCTGCGGTTTTCCTAACAGCGAACACAACTTTGAGGCGCTCGACCGCGAGTGCGAGCTTTCGTTCGGCAATCTGACAAAGATTTTCGTGCCTGAAACGCCGCTTCTGAACGTGCCGCTTGCAGCCTGTGTCGCTGATCCGAAGATTGCCGCGTTCGAACGTGCCGGTGAAGAGTATACCAAGAGTTACAGCTTATCCGCTTCGACGCTCGCCGACCTTCAGAGCCTGATGATCCCGATGGAAGAGTACATCAGGAACATAAACGGCGGCGTGTAACAGCCAGACCGCTGACAGGAGGACGAAATGAATCCGGAAAAGACAGGCGCGCTCATCCGCGAGATACGTATAAAGAAAGGGCTTACCCAGAAAGAGCTTGCAGAAGCAATCTGCGTTACCGACAAGGCTGTCTGTAAGTGGGAGACGGGACACGGCTGCCCTGACATAACGCTGCTCTCACAGCTTTCAAAAGTGCTCGAAGTCGACATCCAGAGCATTCTGCAGGGCGGGCATACGGTACACCGCCAGCTTGGAGGAAACATGAACCGCCTGAAGTTTTACCGTTGCCCCACATGCGGCAACCTTATTTCATCCGTGAAGGAGGTCGAGCTCAGCTGCTGCGGTAACAGGCTCCCGTACATTACGGGAACGGAATCAGATGAGGAAAAGTACCGCCCGGTTATCAACGAGTTCGACGGCCAGTATTCTGTGAGTTTCAAGCACCCCATGACAAAAGAAGACTACATAGCGAACGTCATTGTCGTCCGCTATGACCAGCTCATGTGCGTGAACATGTACCCCGAACAGGAGGCAATCTTCACGCTACCTCAGCTGGGCGGCATCCGCATGTACATTGTAACCGGAAAGAGCGAGCTCATCCCCGTCAAGATATAAAGGACACGAGGCTTTTCTCAGGCTTTGTCAGCGAACCAGTTTTCGAGCTTCCAAGGTGCTTGATGAAAGGGGGTTCATGTGTTTATATAAGGCAATAATCACAATCATATCAAGGAAGAAGTAAAAAATGTTTGAAATTGCATATTGGGAAATGTTTACGGTGCTTACAGCTGCCATGCTTGCAGTAAGCCTCATCTGGCTCGCTAAGACAAAGGAAGGCTTTTGTAGCCGCGAAATCAGGCTCATCCTGTTTTATATCTGCATAGTCGTCATCTTCAGATTTGTCTATTTCCCGCTCCACCATGTAGATGGTAAGATAGCGCCACTTTGTTTTGACAGTTCGAAAATCCTGCCAATCTGGATGAATCTTGTGCCGTTCACGTTCCTGACTGACCGCTATGATGGCTGGGTAATCAACGTCGTTGGCAACATCTTCATGTTTGTGCCGGTCGGCATTGTCTGGCCAGTCTGCTTCAAGAAACTGGATACGTATGGAAAAGCGGTGCTCGCAGGTGGCGGCTTCTCGCTGTTCATAGAACTTACCCAGCTTTTCTTTTACGACCGCAGCAGTGACATTGACGACCTCATCCTGAACACTGCAGGAGCTGCAATCGGCGTTGCAATCTACTTTCTGGTGAAACGGGCTGCCAAAAAGAAAGCAGTGCCTACAGGAACGGATTTACAATCCTGACGCCATTCACCGTCTGGCCATTGTTCATGTCTTCCGTATATAGGACTGAACAACCGGCCGCGGCTGCACTTGCGATAATCAGTGAGTCAAAGAGAGAGAAATTCGTCTGCCTCGTTATTTCTATGGCGCTTTCTATAAGCAGCGGATTAATCTGAACGGTCGGTGTGTTTGTCCACAGTGCATGAACAATCTGCTTTACAATCATCTTATCCTGATTCAGTTTCCTTATGCATACATTGCTGAATTCCTGAAGCACCTGAGTTGATATGACGGCATGCTTATCAGCTGTACATTGCGAAAACAGGTCTCGTGCTCTTTCCTGTTTCTGCCTGTCACGGGAATCCTGAAGATAGACCAGGATATTTGTGTCAAAGAAGACTTTTTCTGAATCAGCGCTCATACAGTTCCTCCCGCGTCCATGGTATGCCGTCAGAAGTGACAGGATGCGCATCCATCTGGGTGAACATATCGGTAACCCAGGAGGATTCCTGCTTTTCCTTGATTAACTGTCGGGCCATTTCAAGAAGTTCTGTGCATGCATCTGCAGAAAGCCTGTTTATCAATGTAATCAGAATGTCCTTTGAGTTTGAGGATGAAGCTATATCTGATGGCGCAGCGCTGTACGCAACATCCGGATCTGCAGCGTACAGTCCGTCTGTGGCGTTTTCGGTAACATATAGATTGTCAGGCAGGGAACTCAAATCATACAGAGGCTTGATTACTCCGTTGTCGATGAGGAATTGATATGAAACGCCGTAAATTCTGCTGAGCCGCCTGACGATTTCAACAGAAGGCTCAACTTCGCCAGATTCATATTTCATGTACGCCTGTCGGGAAATCCCGAGTTCTTTTGCGAGCGCGCTCTGAGAATATCTGTTTTCAGTCCGTAGTTTTATCAGAATGTCTTTCATACTTCTAATATAGGCACTACTTGTTTGGATGGCAAGAAAAATTACTAAAAAAGTATTGAATAGTTACATGTTGTGAGTACCTCAATCAACTTCTGGTGCCGACGTGCTTCTGTTAAAAAAATTCAACTCAGCGTTGAATTTTCCCCAAAAAAGCGTAGTTAGGCATTCCTCATATCCTCTGATATAGTTACAATCATAAAGAGTACTCTGTGCACTTAAAGCGCCTGGCCTGCGCGTTATACACAAAGGGAGATTAATTATGTCATTAGGAACAAACATCAAAAAGTACAGGCGCGAGCTGGGGCTTACCCAGGAAGAGCTCGCTGACATTCTCAACGTGACCGGCCAGGCTGTGAGCAAATGGGAAAGCGAAAACGGCCTTCCTGACACTGCGCAGATTGTACCGCTCGCAAAGGCGCTCAACGTAACGACGGATGTGCTTTTCGGCTTCAAGGCAGAAAGCTACGACGTGAAATACGCGGATGAAGTCTGGTTTCAGGCAACGACACTCCGCGATACGGGCAATCAGGTCGAAGGCGCTGTTAGAGCTGCGGATTTCCTGAACGAAAAGTGTGAGGAAGACATCTTTAATTATAAGATACTTGCACGCTATGTACAGGCGATTGCGCACATGAGCCGCTTTATCGAAAACAACGGCCTTTTCAAAGATGAGCCTGAAAAGTGGCAGACATACGTCCGGCTTGCGGAAAACCGCGCCCAGCAGGTAATCCGCTATTCGGATGAATCGCAGCTGGCGGATATATGCCACTATGCCCTCGCATGGCTGTACTGGCACATGGGAGAGTATGAGAAAGGTCTTGAGCATGTGAATGCACTGCCATCCATCGGAAGCAACATGCTTCGCGAGACGATAGCGCCGTATTATGTGTCCGTCGACCCGCAGCAGGGCCTTGAAGGCTGGAGCAGAAGCGTCCGTGACAATTACCAGAACTTTGTCCGTGCCGTCAACAAGCAGTTTGTCTATGCCGCAGAAAGCATGATGTGGAAAAACATGCTTGAGCAGGTAGAGGAAAACTGCCAGTGGGCAATGAAGTGCATGGACTCTTTCTGTGAGAATGAAGTCATGAAGCCGTTCTGTCAGGGCTTTTACCGCGATACCGTCAAATACCTTGTGGCAGCATATCTCAGGAACGGTATGCCTGAGAAAGCGGCGGAGCAGTGGAACGCGCTTGCCGTAAAGACTGATGAGTATCTTGCGCTGTGCGATAAGCTCAACAGCGGTGACAAAGCGGATGTGCTTAAGCGCTTCGGTGGAAAGGGCGCTGAAAACATCAGCCGCTACACGAGTGAGTTTGTTGAAAGTAAACGCGCCTTCATGCTCGGTCAGCTCAAGAGCTGGTGCGACGATGATGTGTTCGCTTCCTTCAGTGCTCTGATCGGCAGGTAAACTGGCGCTTTAATGCAAAGAGGCACATCCTCTGATATAGTTATAATCATAGAAGCGGGCGCATCCCGGAGACAGTGCCTGCTTTTGGGCGGGCGCATCACAATGTAAGCCCGCTTTTCAGGAGGACACTATGGACTTGCATGACTACGACGATGTTGCAGAAAACTACGACCTGTACCTTGATGTGATGTCTAAGACAGAGAACGCACACGAAGGCTTTCAGGACTTTTACCTTGATTTTGCCCGCCAGTATGGAACTGATGGCGTCATTGACATTGCGTGCGGTACTGGTGCCGTTCTCCTTAACCTGGCTGAACACGGCATTATGGCAGACGGCACCGACCTTTCAGAAGCGATGTGCCGCGTCTGCTCTGAAAAAGCACATGCGAAGGGCTTTGACCTGAACGTCTTTCCGGCAGATATGACTTCTTTCAAAAGCAGCCGGAAGTATTCGTGCGCCATTATTGCCCGAAGCGGCTTCATGCATCTGACAACGCCGGAGCTACAGCGCGCGGCACTCCTCAACATCCGTGAGAATCTGGCTGACGGCGGTATGCTCACGTTCAACACGTTTGATCCGCATCCGTTTTTCCAGGCGCAGCAGATGAACACCAAAGACACTGACTATTCGCTCCGCCTTGAATATGTGAACAAAAACGGCAGGCGTGAAAAGATCTACAACGCCATTTCGTACAATCCGTACACGCAGATCATGAGCGGCAACTGGAAGTTTGAGACGCTCGATGATGATGGCAATGTTGTTGACGAGCGCATCCGCCCGGTTAAGATGCGGCAGACATACCGGCAGGAAATGACATATCTGCTTGAACTCTGCGGATATGAAATCGTGAACGTGTACAGTGGATATCACAAGACGCCTGCTGACGGCTCTGCAAGGGACGTCATCTGGTGTGTCAGAAAAGTGTGAGTTACTGTATGGATAAGCCCGTATTTCCTGATTACACAAACAGCATCGTGAACTTCTCATGCTCCATTCTGAAGCACTTCGGTGTGCCTGTCAGACACAATACGCTGCCTGCCGCCGACGCTGTGCTTGAGGGCAACTATAAGCACGTTGTCGTCCTCCTTCTGGACGGGCTCGGCGTGAACATCCTTGAAAAGCACCTGAGCCCGGACGCGTTCCTCCGCCGTCATTTTCTGACCGGGTACTCATCCGTGTTTCCGCCGACGACGACTGCGAGCACGACGAGCATGCTTTCGGGGCTTACTCCCATTGAGCACGGCTGGCTTGGCTGGGACGTTTATTTCGAGCAGATAGACAAGATCGTCACCTGCTTTTTCAACACGCTTCAGGGAACGACGACGCCTGCCGCAGATTTTGACGTGGCGCGCACATTCCTGCCCTATGACTCGATTCACACGCTCATCAACAACGCGCGTGAACCAGGGGACGGTTCTGTAGTTCCCGTTGCAGACCTCGTGTTCCCATTCGGCCCAAAGCCGTTTCCCGGAATTGACGACTGGTTTGCTGAAATAAAGCGGCAGACAACACTTGATACGCGGACGTTCACCTACGCCTACTGGGAGAATCCGGACCACGGCCATACTGATGAGACGCGCGTGAACCTTGAGGAAGACTATCCTGAAATCTGGAAGATGCTGGTCCGTCCGCCGAGCCTTGAGCACCGCGGCATCAGCTTTTATGTGAAAGACGAGTACAAAACGCTGTTCGCCAGTGAGTTCGAACGGCTGTTCGGCAGCGATTACGTGCTTTTTACGCGTGAGGAAGCGCTTGAAAAGGAACTTTTCGGGCCGGGCGAACCGAACGCGAACCTGACTGGTATCGGCGACTACATTGCCGCGGCAGTCGGAGAAAAGACTCTGTATCCGTCCAGGACTTTATGTATGCGTACGTTTAAGAGCCAGCACGCCGGCATGACTGAAGCTGAGATGAAGATCCCGCTCATTGTCTGGAAAAGCTGACTTACTTCTGAAGGTTCTGTTTCAGGCAGTCTATAAGTTTCGGGATTTCAATAGGCTTTGAAAGGTGACCGTTCATGCCGGCATCAAGGGCGTTCTTCACATCCTCTTCAAAAGCATTTGCTGTTGTTGCGATTATGGGCAGTGAACTGTAATCTGCATTTTTCAAGCTGCGGATTGTTCTTGTCGCTTCGTAGCCATCCACATTAGGCAACTGAATGTCCATGAGGATGAAATCGTAATAATCAGGTGTATGGGACGTAACCTTTTCAATGGCTATGGCGCCGTCTTCTGCTTCTTCAACAGTAATTCCTTCGTCTTCAAGAATCTCACGGGCAATTTCCCTGTTGAACTCATTGTCCTCAACAAGCAGCAGACGCTTTCCCTGCAGTATGTTTTTTTCAGCAGTATCTCTGTCAGCGGCAACTGCATGCGGCGTAGTATCTGCTATGCGGAATTTCATGTACAGTTTTATGGTTGTTCCTTTTCCCTGTTCTGATGTAACGTCAATGCGGCCATCCATCATATCCACAAGATGCTTGACGATGGACATGCCAAGTCCCGTTCCTTCAACGCCGCTCTTGGTTGTATTGCTTTCACGTGCGAATTCTTCAAAAAGATGTTCCTGAAAATCGGGACTCATGCCGATTCCGGTGTCTTTAACCGTTATGCAGTAAGAAGCTGTTGTTTTGGTGGAATCCGGAAGCTGGTCGATTGAGTAGAAGACAGAACCTCCTGCCTTTGTGTATTTGATGGCATTAGACAGAACGTTCAGGATAATCTGTGTGACGTGGAGCGTATCAGCGTAAATGAAGATATCCTTCAGTCCCGAAATGTCATACTCCAGAGAGATTCCCTTTTCTTTTGCGGTTACTTCCATCATGGAAAGCAGCTTTTCCGTTTCCACCCGGATATTGGCAGGAACTTCATCGATGATGACTTTTCCGCTTTCAATACGGCTCATGTCCAGTACGTCGTTTATCAGACTCAGCAGGTGATTGCTTGAAGCTTTGACTTTTCCCAGGTACTCAGTCACCTTATCCTTGTCATCAATGTTCCGCTCGGCCAGCTCTGTAAATCCCTTGATGGCATTCATCGGCGTACGGATGTCGTGGCTCATGTTGAAAAGGAACGTCGATTTCGCGAGACTGGCTGCTTCTGCCTTGCGCTTCTGTTCCATTTCCCTCTCCATCTGCTGGCGGATAAGTTCATCCACGTTGCTGGTACCGAACATGAATTCGTTGTCTGTTTCCCAGTTTTCGGTACGCAGAATCTTTATTCTGTAATACTGGATTGTCCCGTTAATCAGCTGCCGGTAGTTGATGTAGAAAGATTTGTCCTCATCTAGTTTTTCCCTGATGTTTTCAGGTGACAGTTCTCTGTGTACGGATACAACATCATCCGGGTGAACGAATTTTTCTGCCTTTCTGGAGAAATCTGAAAAAGGCATGATGTCATACAGCCCCGGATGCGATTCCCTGAAGGTATCTGTAAGACGGACACTTTCAAAAGTGTCTTTGTTCAGGTTTCCGTAGTATACGGAATCGTAATCAGTGGAAAAGGCGTTTACAATGTTCGCGAACTTGTCGCGTTCCTGCCGGTGCAGTATGTCCAGCACTTTTTCCCTTTCTGCCGTGACGTTGAAGCCGTAAATGGCAACTGATGTCAGCATGAAGCCCATTGAATAGAACGGTGCGTCCGGAAACTTCATCTGCCCTATGCCAAAAAGCAGCGGAATGGCTGAGAAAAAGAGGGAAGTCTTTAGCCTGTCCTGCTTTTCTGATGTGTTGCTTTTCCGGATAAGCGATGTGATGGAAAAGAACATGATGATCAGATAGTAGCTGAACTGGATGTAAAACGTCATATCCCGCAGCGGAGTCGGCAGATAGTCGCATTCCGGCGTGATGTTGAATGCATAGTGGGCTACAAGGTTTGAGCCCAGAAGAACCAGCTGGATGAACAGAATAATGCTTCGGACGGTATTAATGGCTTTCTTTGTTGCATCGGGTGCTTTCAGAAAATCGCGCATGTAGCCTGACCACATGAAAGCGCTCAAGGCTGCCAGCAGATGAAAGGCGTATGTGAAAAGATTCAGGAAGAAAAAGCTCTTTATTGCTTTTGAAAAGAAGATGCCCCAGGTGCCATCCACTGCCGTGAAAAGCATGAAGAAAACCAGAAGCTTGGAAAACGGCTTCTGAAACTGGGCGCTTCCTGAAAGGACGGTGACTCGGTTTCTGACAATGATGACGACAATACAGCTGACGTAAGCAACACACGTATAAAGAATACCGATATTCATGCGAAACTCAATATCTCCTCAGGGTATAGTGTATCTTATGATTTTCCGTTAAGCAAACAAACGGACGGTTATGCTTTTTTTTTGTAATATTTTATAAGTTTGATTATTATTTTGCTCGTTGCTTTTCCAGTTTTTGCTATACACTCATGGTGAGGGGTAATATTGGAGGATAAAAAGTGGACGAAGCTCCTTCAAAGGCAAATAAACAGGAAAGTGTACTCATTGTTGATGACTCAGAAATAAACCGTGATTTGCTGGCAGATATGCTGGAGGAAGACTATGCTGTCAGTCAGGCTGCATGCGGAGAAGAAGTTTTAGCCATTCTTGAAGAGAAGCATGATGACTACTCCTGTGTTCTTCTTGATCTGAACATGGGCAGCGTAAGCGGTTATGACGTCCTTAACCACATGAAGGAAAAAGGCTGGCTTTCATACCTTCCCGTCATCATTATCAGCGCAGAAGAGAACATAGACTGCATAAAACGCGCCTACAGCCTTGGCGCCATTGATTTCATCAGCCGTCCTTTCGATGTGGAAATCGTCCAGCGCCGTGTCCGCACGACTATTGCCGTGTATTCCAATCAGCGACGCCTTTCCCAGATGGTGGTTGACCAGCTGTACGAGAATGAACGGTCAAATACCATGCTGCTTTCAATTCTTGGACATATTGTTGAGTTCCGTAATAAGGAAAGCGGCGCGCATATTGAAAACGTCGGCATCCTTACAGAGATTCTGCTTGAGCACCTTGTAAAGAAAACGGACAGATATGAGCTCAGCGATTCTGACATTAAGACAATAACACGGGCGTCTGTCCTTCATGATGCGGGCAAGATTTCCGTTCCTCATGACATTCTGAATAAGCCTGGACGGTTGACTCCGGAAGAGTTTGCCATAATGAAGAAACACACGCTTGATGGTGCTGAAATGATTGATGCGTGCACTCAGTTCAAGGATGAAGCCATTGTAAAGACAGCGTATGAAATCTGCAGATGGCACCACGAGCGTTACGATGGAAAGGGATATCCTGATGGTCTGAAAGGTGAGGAGATTCCAATCGCCGCACAGGTTGTTGCCATTGCGGATGTATATGATGCACTTACCAGTGTCCGCTGTTATAAAGATGCTGTTGCTCATGAAGAAGCCATAAAAATGATTCTGAATGGAGAATGTGGCAGTTTTAATCCTCTTCTTATGGAAATAGTGAGTGAAATAGCTGTTTCGCTTCCAGAACTGGTGAAAGCCAGTGAAAAGCAGCGCGCAGAGTTGGGAAAGAGAAGCGCGTAAGTCGTTTTTCAGGAAGGAGACAGAGAATGACAATTCAGGATTTTTACAGTGCAATAGACGGTGAATATACCGAGATTCTGGCGCGTCTTGCCAACGAAGACCGCATCAGGCGTTTCCTTAAGAAAATGCTTGAAACGGGTGATATGGAAGCGTTGAAAGAAGCTTGGGAGAAGAAGTCTTCTGCAGAGATTTTCTCTTACAGTCACCGTCTGAAAGGCATTGCACAGAACCTGAGCCTGAGCCGTTTTGAAGCTCTGACTTCTTCGCTTACCGAAGCCTTCCGTAATGGCCCCGCCCAGGATATGGATGCCGCCGCAGAAAACTACACAGCCCTCTGCAACGAATACGAAACAATAGCCGCTTTAATCAGCCAGCTGTAATCAGTTAACTTTGACTTCATACGTTACATATCCGGCGTTGTCCTTGTCTCCGAAATTGACCATATAATTGATGAACTGTGTACCATCAATCATTGTGTATTCAATCATCCAGACATCTCCTGAATACAGTAAGACCGGGTAGTTTGCCTGTGGCAGATAGTTTCCTGTTTTCTGGTATGTACTGAAGTCTGCAAAGGCATTTCCAAGACGCCAGAAGGTGCGTGACTTATAATCCTGAAAACCTGTCAGATCCTGGTCTCCAAAACAGCTTGCCGTGTATATCTTGCCATTGATGTTTAATTCTTCAACAGAAACAGGTTCCATTTCCAGTCTCATTGATGACAGGTCGGTTATGGTGAAGATTCTGCCATAGTTGTTAATCAGCTGTCGTATCATGGAAGGAACGGTTCCTGACATATCCATTGCGTAGCAGACATGTGCGCTTCCGTAAATGCCCATGATCTTTGTATCTGGTGGGAGAGAATCAAGTTCACGGATGAAGTTCTGTACCATGTAGTTTTCACGGAGGGCATCTCTTCCCGTTTCATAATATTCCATTGCCTGCCTGTTGTTTTCTTCAGTGAGTCTGTATGCCTCAGTATTTTTTAATCCCTGCGCTTCGAGATCTGCCAGATAGCGTGTGCCGTTAGAGGCAAACTGATGGCCTACATCCGTTCCGTGAAAAACAGTTTCAGGACATGTTTCCTTGATTGTCCTGAAGAAATAGAGTGTCGATTCTGCATGGCAGGCAGTCCCGGCCCAGTCATCATACAACTGGAGCAGAATGTCATCATTGTCTTCGTGCATCCACTGGTTCAGGTAAGCGGCTGCTGCATATGAGTTTTCAATGAATAGATGACGCAGTCCTTCTTCACTGTAGAAGCGCTGCCATTCTGCAACCTCATGCTCTACGATTACCTGCTCACCGTGTGATTCCCCGTACAGGAAAGCGTGGGCACCTTTCCGTGTTCTGCATCCTGAGAGTAGAGTTGCAGCCAGCAGAATGCTGATGATGATTCTTGTGAGTTTTGTGATTTGCTTTTTCAAGTTCTCTCTCCTAAAAAAATGATTTCTGTCTCTTATTATACAACACCTGAACCATGCATTACTGACAGGTCGGTAACGCTGAAAATACGTCCATACCGTACTTCAAGCTGCCTGATGAGCGACGGAACGCTTTCTGACGTATCTTTGGCAAAAACGAGATGGTCGCGTCCGTAAATGCCCATAATCTGCGTGTCTGTCGGAAGCGCATCCAGTTCCCGGATGAAATTTTCCGCCATGAAGTTTTCGCGGACAGCCCAGTCGACATCATCAGTGTCTGGATTAATCCGGTAGAACGCGTCTGCCTGCGCTGCGTTTTCCAGAGTGAGCCGATACTCTGCTGAGTCAGAGAGCCCGCCTTTTTCGAGCAGCTTCAGATAGCGGAGTCCGTTTTTCTTGTGCTGATGGCTCACATCCGTTCCGTGAAAGACAGTCTCCGGACACGTTCGCTTGATTTCCCTGTGAAATGCGAGATTAGCTTCCGAGTGGCCTTCAGTCCCTTCCCAGTCTTTGTAGAGCTCAAGCAGGATTGCATCATCCGCTTCGTACATCGGCTTTTCACCGTGCAGTTCGCCAAAAAGGTACAGGCGGCGCCCTGTCTGCTTTTCCATGCTCTCTCTCCTTTTAAAAAAGTATCTTTCGCATTATACTGAAAACGAGAAAACTTTCCAGGAGAACATGATGATTCAGATTTTCGGTACAAATAAATCGTTCGACGTTAAATCAGCCCAGCGCTGGTTTCAGGAACGCCGCATCCCGTTTCAGTTTATTGACTTGAAAGAAAAGGAAATGTCGCGCGGTGAGTTTGACAGCGTGCTCGATGCGCTTGCAAAGCAGGCTGGCAGCCGTTCTGATGCAGTCGATGCGCTCATAGACACAAAGTCAAAGGACTATGCGGCTATCGCGTATCTTGATGACGAAGATAAGGCTGACAAGCTTTTTGAAAACCAGAAGTCACTCATGAAGCAACCCGTCTGCCGCAACGGAAAGACAGCGGCGACCTGCGGCATGCAGCAGAAAGTGTGGGAAAGCTGGAAGTAAGCGCGACCGGCACTTTGTACGACGACAGGACATAAAAAAAGCGGTATCCCGTTTGAGATGCCGCTTTTCTTTTGCCTTCAGCTTAAGCTATTAGTTATGCTCGTCGGTAGCCAGCGTCCATGCTGGCTACCTTACCGAGTTTCGTCCGCCGCTTCGCAGCGTACAAAACTCTTTGCGTTCGCCGTACATCCCTGTACGGCAATCAATTACATATGCTCGAGTTTCAGGGTCTTTGTTGGCTGATCGCAGACTTCGCTTGGTCCGTAGTACTGGATAGCGCCTGGGAACAGGTAGCTTGTCTCAACTGCCCACTTTTCGCGGTTCTTTGCGTATTCCTGGAATGGCTTTCCATCCAGTTCAACGAGAGCCTTACGGATAACAGGCTTCTTTGAGCCGTGGCGCTGCTCCATGTTCATCATCATTGTCAGTGGGATACCGCCAGCAATCCACTTGTCAGCAGGAGCTGTCAGGTTGCGGACTGATGAGAGGTAACCGGTTACGCCAGATGCGATGAGTACGAATGCATTGTATCCGAGAGCGTAGCAGTAGTCTGCATCGAAGTTTGATGGGAATGCACAGCGTCCCTCATAGCCGAAGAAGTGGCAGTATGAGCTGAACTTGCCCTTGTATGTGCCCTCAGCCTTCATCTCAGCAAGTCTCTTCTCTACAGTCAGAGCGAGGAGCTTTTCTGTGTCGATGCGGCTTACCTGAACGTTTCCGTGTGGGTCGCGGTCAGCGAGGAACTGAGAAGCGATTGCTTCTGGCAGTGCGTCGAATGTAGCAAAGCTTTCTGCAGTAAGGTTAGCCTTGAGCCAGTCCTTCTTTGCAGCAAAGTCTGTCAGAGCGTTGAACTCATCAGCCTTGAGGGCCATCTTGTCGTTGAGCTCTGCAATCAGAACCTTCATCTCAGGGATGAACTCGACAAGTCCTTCAGGAATAAGGATGACACCGAAGTTACCTGCACCTTCAGCGCGTTTTGCAACGACCTTGCAGATGTCTTCTGTAATCTGGCGCAGTGTCATCTTCTTTGCTTCAACTTCCTCAGAGATAAGGCAGATGTTTGCCTGTGTCTGGAGTTCGCATTCAAGAGCGATATGAGAAGCAGAGCGGCCCATCAGCTTGATGAAGTGCCAGTACTTCTTTGCAGAGTTAGCATCGCGCTCGATGTTTCCGATGAGCTCTGAATATGTCTTACATGCTGTATCGAAACCGAATGAAGTCTCAATCAGTTCGTTCTTAAGGTCACCGTCGATTGTCTTAGGACAGCCGATAACGCGTGTTGCAACGTCGTTGGCCTTGAAGTACTCAGCGAGGAGTGCAGCGTTTGTATTTGAGTCATCACCACCGATGATGACGATAGCATCGAGTCCGAGCTTCTTTGCTGTTTCTGCAGATGCAGTGTACTGCTCTGGTGTCTCAATCTTTGTGCGGCCTGAACCGATGATGTCGAATCCACCAGTGTTGCGGTATGCGTCGATGAAATCATCTGTGAACTCTACATAGTCACACTCGATAAGTCCTGATGGACCGCCCTTGAAACCATAGAGTGTTGAGTTCTTGTTAGCCTTCTTGATACCGTCGTACAGACCTGAAATGACGTTGTGTCCGCCAGGAGCCTGTCCGCCGGAAAGGATGACGCCGACCTTGATTTCCTTTGCAACGTCAGGGTTCTTTCCCTTTACAACGAGAGCTTCAGGCTTTCCGTATGTGTTCTTGAAAAGTTCCTTGAGTTCAGCCTGGTCAGCAACTGATTCAGTTTCCTTGCCGAATTCAACACAGATTTTGTTGAGTTTGTTCTTCAGTACAGCCGGAAGCTTTGGCTGATAGCCATAGCGTGCTGCCTGCAGTGCAGAAATGTTTGACATGGGTTTACCACTCCTATTTATAAGATGAGGCTGTGCCTCAAAATGTTCTTATTGCTTTCTAGTTTAATGAAATGGAGGGGTTACGGCAAGGGCACGTTTTCTGTGATACAATGTATGTAACTATATTTATGAAATGGTATTTATAAAGTCAAGGAGTTTGTCATGAAAAAGCATTTTACAGTCATTTGTCTGGTACTGCTGGTACCTGTTTTTATGTTTGCCGGCGGAAGGAAAGACAGCGCAACATCGTCAGACCGCGCCATGTATCTTGCTCAGCAGGGACAGATTACTCCTGCTTCTGAAATTGAGATTGATGCATATCTGTCTCAGCTAGATTATGATTATCCGCTGCCAGTAGGTGAACCAGTCAATTTCATAATGGACGCAGACCGTAAGGATGAACTTGCCTACCTTCAGCTTGGCCTTAAGGCTCAGAAAACTGATTTTTCTGACCTGCCACAGTTTAACCTTGCATTTGTCATAGATTGCAGCGGATCTATGTCTTCTCTGAACAAGATGTCCTGGGTTAAGGATTCGTTCGAGATTTTCATAGAGAAAGTCCGTCCGACTGATTACGTTTCCTTAATAGCGTTCAGTTCAAATGCAACTGTCGTATTTCCCGCGACTCAGATGAAAGGATATGTTGAAAAACAGAAGTTCAGGGATGAAGTTCAGCGCATGATGGCTTATGGAGGCACGAATATTTACGATGGTCTTGCTGCGGGATATCAGGAAGTCGTGGCAAATTTCAATCCGCTGTACAATAACCGCGTCATTCTGCTGACGGATGGAGAGGACGGCGGCGCTCATACAAGGAATGAAATCCTTAATCTTGCTGACAGGTATAATTCGCAGGAGATAAACGTTTCATGCATTGCTCTTGGAACTTCAGCCGACGTTAATCTGATGAACGACATAGCTGAAAAAGGTGGTGGAAGTTCGCGCTTTATCTCTAATCATGAAAAAATGGTTGAGACCTTCAGTACGGAACTGGACCGCCTCATAGTGCCTGCTGCAAGAGATTTGACTATGACGCTTACTCTGGCTGACGGCGTTACGCTCATCAATACCTGGGGATATGACTACACCGTTGACGGACAGAATATTACCTACACGCTTAATACAATCCATAATGGAGATTATGAGACAATTGTGACTGAGATGGTGCTTCCGGAAGGATTCATGCTTGATCAGCCTGTTGCCTGGCTCTCTTACGATTATCGTGGAATGACCGGTACAAAATATGAGGAGAAGGCTATTCCTGCTTACTTCTACAGAAAGCAGGCCTTCCGTCTTGTAAAGAGAAGTGAAGCACAGAAAGCCCTTTTAGCTGATAACAGACAGGATGACATAGAGAATCCGCGGGTTCTCCATTCTGAGGCATATATCCGCTTTGCCCGTTTCCTGCAGGATATTGCCGGAAGAAATGATTCCATCATTGAATTGCAGAAACAGTTTATTGCTTTGAAAAATAAAAATCCTGAGGCAATGATAAATGGTGATATTGTGTCAGATTCATCAGATCAGGCAGAGGAACTGGCAGCCGCGTATAATGAGATTGTTTATCAGCTGAATGACTGCATTAAACGGATTGATGCTATGCGTGCGGATCTTGTCCGTATTGATGGTATTCTGCCTGGTGACCAGTTTGTGAAGGATTTCCAGATTCTTGACAATTACAAGGCAACATTTACCCGCAGTCTTGATAACTATCTGAATGCGCAGAATCAGATTCCTGCTAATCAAAACTCTGCAAGCTGACTGAGCAGTCCCAGCAGCTTTGGGCCGTACTGACGGTCGGCTGCCCAGGTGCCTGAAAGCCCTTCCACGGTCGGTGCCTTTCCTCGCGGATTGACCCACTTGTAGCGTTCGTCGATGCAGGTGCGGTTCAGTTCGCGTGTCGTGCCGTATGCGTGCAGGTGCTGGATATGCGCACGGACGCCCATCCGCTCGCTTTCAAAAGAGTTACCCGGATGCTCGGTGTCTATGGCACCAAGTCCGCAGAAGTTGTTCATCTCTACAGTGACGAGGTTGCCGAATGTAAGCCAGCCGGTCTCAAGGCACATCTGAACAAAAGCGACGTCGCTGTTGATGCCTTCTGCGAGGCCTTCTTCCACGTAGTACGAAGCAAGCCGGGCAACCTTGAGCCCGTCTGCATCCGGTCTGTTAGCCATGAAAAACTGATAGAGCTGATACGGAGATTTAATGCCCGGCGCATCGATCACAGGGGACGGTTCTCCCTGTCCCCATGTTTCAGGAATGAGCTCCGTGAACCCTTCCGGCTCTGAGGGAACTGGAGAACCGTCCCCTGGTTCCAGCTTTGAGGGAACTGGAGAACCGTCCCCCTGTTCACTTTCAGGAACGGGAACCGGCGTCACGCAGGAAAAAACGAGAGCGGTAAGTATCAGGATGCCAAACAGTCGTAATGTCTTTTTCATACTCTGTGTATCGGAAAAAAACTGCCGTTTCTGAAAAAAACGCATTCCGACGGCCATCATATTAATGTATGACAGAAAAAGAATATCACATTGGATCATTTTCGGATGATAACCATCCGGATGTACGGGAGCAGGCGGAAAGGTACGGCGTTGCATCACTTTCAGATACCGAACTCCTCATGCTTATTCTGGGAACAGGCCGCAAAGGACAGCCTGTATCAGTTCTTGCTGAGCGCGTCCTTCAGGTGCTGCTTACGACTGAGCCTGACCAGCTGCAACGCCGGCTCATGTGTCTTGGAGGCATGGGACTTGGAAAAACGACGGCCGTGCTCGCGGCTTTTGAATGCGGACGCCGTTTTGCAGGCCGGAAAGAAATAAGCATAAGGACGCCGCACGACATTGTGCCGCTTTTACGGCCGTATGCGCTTGAGCAGCAGGAGCATTTCCTCTGCGTGTCTTTAAATGGAGCTCACGAAATACTGAAGATACATGAGATAGGTGTCGGAACTCTTAACCGCACGCTCATTCATCCGCGCGAAATTTTTGCAGAGCCGGTCATAAACAGGGCTGCTGCGGTCATTGTTGCGCATAATCATCCGTCTGGAACGGCGAGTCCGTCTTCTCAGGATGTTGAGGCGACAAAGCAGATTATGAACGCGGGGGCAATCATGGGAATCCAGCTTCTGGACCACATTATCGTTACGAAAACCGATTACTACAGTTTCCGCGAGAAAAGCGGGCTGTTCACGGCGTGAAAGAGGACAGGAAAGTACATGAGCAGTTTATTGACGGCTGAGATATCCGCTGTATATACTGATGTATATATGGAGGTGCCGGATATGACGACGAAAGTATTTACCAGCGGAAACAGCCAGGCTGTCCGCATTCCTAAGGAACTGCAGGTGAATTGTTCTGAAATGGAAATCAGGAAAGTCGGGTCAGCGATTATCCTGACACCGATAAAAGAGCAGATAAAAAGCACTGTTGATGACAGATGGGAACCCTTTTTTCATGCTTTGTCTGGATTTTCAGATGATTTCATGGCTGATGGCAGAAACCAGCCCATGTTGAATGTACAGGATAAAATAGATGTACCTTCTTGATACGAATGTCTGTATTTCTTTCATGAGAAATGACAATCAGAATCTTAAAAACAGATTAATGAGTCTCAATAAAGATGATTGCTTTCTGTCTTCGGTCACTATTGCAGAATTGGTATATGGCGTTGCAAAAAGCAGGTATCAGGAACAGAATAGACAGAATCTGGTGCGCTTTTATACGGTAATTCCAAAAGTGCTTGATTTCACTTCTGAGGATGCAGAAGCGTTCGGTGTGGTGCGGGCGTATCTTGAAAAAGAAGGAACGCCCATCGGTTTACTTGATTTACAGATTGCGTCCCAGGCACTTACCCGGAATCTGACAGTTGTCACCCACAACACAAGTGAGTTTTTCCGCATTCCCGGACTAAAAGTTATAGATTGGTCTGCTCCTGCACGAAGCAGTCTGTGATTGCTTCATTTTTCACAGTTCTTGACGGTGACGAGGATGAAGTCGCCGTACTTTGCGGCCTTCGTTTCACCGACGCCGTAAATCTTTTCAAGATCAGCGCGTATGTGCGGCTTCTTTACCGCAATGTCTTCGAGCGTTCTGTCAGAGAAAATGACATACGGAGGCACGTTTGCCTGATCAGCGAGGCGCCGCCTTTCATTCCTGAGCTGCTCGAAAATGCGGCGTCCCAGCGTGTCGTCGGCAGGAAGCCTTTCCGCTGCCTTTCCTGCTTTCGGAAACTTCATCCTGCTGCTTCCGGCATCATCAGCGCCTGCGGTTCCTGAGGGTACAAACGGCAGCATGACTTTGCCGCGTTCCCTGAGCGTATCCCAGCCGTCCTGCGTAATGGTAAGCACCTGATAGTCGCTTGTCTTTCTGATAAAGCCTGCCTGTAAAAGCAGTTTCGTCAGCTGGAACCAGTCATCCTTGCAGTACTCTTTCCCAATGCCCCAGACAGAAAGCTTGTCGTGGCTGTTGTCCAGAATGCGCTGCTGCCGCGAACCAAGAAGCACATCAATGACGTAGGAAGCGCCGTAGCGTTCTTCTGTGCGGGCAATTGCAGAAAGCAGTTTCTGAGCGGGAATGGTCACGTCGACGTCTGTGAGGAACTGGTTGCCGCCAGCCTGCATTCCTGCGCATATATCGCAGCAGGATGCGCTTCCCGTGCTGCCTTCCTCTGCCTTTTCGCCAAAATAGGAGAGCAGCACTTTCCTCCGGCAGATTCTGCTTTCAGCGTAATCAACCATAGCCTGGAGCTGCGCTTCTGCAGCCTTCAGTTCAAGACCGGTCTTCTCCTTCATGAAAAAGCGGATTTTGCTTATGTCAGCATCGCTGTATAAAAGCAGTGCGTGCGCTGCATCTCCGTCACGACCGGCACGTCCTATTTCCTGATAATACTGTTCCAGTGACTTCGGCAGGTCGTAGTGGATGACGAAGCGCACGTTCGGCTTGTTGATGCCCATGCCAAATGCGACCGTCGCCACAATGACGGGGATTTCATCGCGTACGAAACGCGTCTGGTTCGTTTTGCGCTCTTCATCAGAAAGGCCTGCATGGTAGGAGAGGGCGGGGATGCGCTTTTCATTTAAAAGCAGCGTAAGCTCATCCACCTGTCGGCGTGATGCGCAGTAAATGATGCCGCTTTCATCCGGATGTGTGTTGAGGAAGCCCAGAAGCAGCTGCTTTGCCATGGCGCTTTTGCCTTTTGGAAGCACTTCAAGGAAAATGTTCGGGCGGTCAAAACTCGAGATGAACTCATTGAAAGCGCGTGGTGCGCCCAGCTTGAGCGATGTCTTTATGTCAGAACGGACGCGTTCTGTTGCCGTTGCAGTAAGCGCAAGGCACACTGCATCGGGAAAGCGTTCTCGTATTTCGGCTATGCGTCGGTATTCTTCACGGAAGTCGTGACCCCATTCAGAAATGCAGTGTGCCTCATCAACGGTGAAGCATGAGACTTTTACTGAGGCGAGTAGTTTCTGCATGCGTTCTGTAACAAGCGTTTCCGGGGCGCAGTACAGCAGCTTGATTTCGCCGCTTCTGATGCGGTCCATGTTGGCGGCGTACTCTTCCCATTCAAGCGAACTGTTTAAGAAAAGAGAGGGAACACCCGCTTCATCAAGCTGGGACACCTGGTCTTGCATGAGCGCGATGAGCGGCGAGATGACGACGGTAAGGCCCGGGAATACGAGCGCGGGAATCTGATAGCACATGCTTTTACCGCCGCCGGTAGGCATGACGGCAAGCGTATCTGCGCCTGAAAGCACTGAGTTGATGATATCCAGCTGGCCGGGCCGGAAACTGTCGTAGCCGAAGTACTTTTTGAGAAGCTGTTCGAGTTCGCTTTGTGAGGGAACGTTCATACAATGTATTATAGCAGTCAGCAGGCACTTTTTTTCATAATTTGTGAAAAAAAGAGGCGGTGCTGTAAAAATTGACGAAGAATTTCTTGAAGAGTAACTTCCGCTGGCTGATAAAAACTAGTACAAATCTTCATCAGCCGGATATGAGAGCCGCATGTCGAAGGCTTTTTACCGGCGGATCAGGCTAAAATGAATCCGGCAGCTTTTTTATTGTAGTTTTGAATGGTTTTTAATTCTGTGTTGATATTCTGCCAGCGGCTTACCCAGGTTTTTTCAAGAAAAAGAACATGGTCGCAATTGACAATCTGTTCAAGAACTGCTGAAGATGTTAATGCATTCCCTGCAAAAGAGGCTGAAATACCGGCGGCTTCCAACGCATTCAATACAGTTGCAACAGATCCCCCTTCTGTTTTGAAAAATGTTGAAATTACCAGAACTTTCGATCCATCTTCAAATTTCGTTCTTGCATTCTGTGTGATGAAATCATCTGCGCTTTCAGGAGAACTGAAACTACGTTCATTCATAAGTTTGAAACAGAGTTTTTCTTCCCATGTTCTCTTTGTATACAGCATACCGAAAAAAGGAAGGTGAGTGTACGAATCAAACTCAAAAGATGATGTAACCGGCATTTTACCAATGAAGTCTATGAGCAGGTATAAACAATACAGAAATGCACCTGCAAAAGCACCAATGACAAACCATTTAGTAAAAGTCTTTATATAATTCCTAGGGGCATTTTTAATATGTTCATCAAGTTCTGCTTTACTTTTTATTATATTTGTCAGAGTTGTCGCATAATCGCTGGTATGTTTATGTTGTGCAGATGCAATCGATGTATTTTGTTCTGTTACCTGCTGGATTAAGACTCTTTCAATTGTATGTGGATATGAAAGATACGCTATATACTGATTACTGTTTTGAAAAAAAGAATCTAAAGCATCGGCATATTGTTTGCCTTCAGAAATGGTTGAAGAATATATTATCAGATTAAAAAAATATGTTTTATACGCATTCTGTGTAGAAATAGTGTCCTTAGAACTCTGTGTAAGAGGATTTGTTGTTACTGCATTAAGGGAAATGAGTTCTCGAATCCAGGAGTCCTGAAATTCTGGATTTCCCAATACTTCAGCCAGATTAATAGATTTCCAATAGTCAAAGTATTTATTTGCCACGATTGCGGAAATCGGAACATCGTATCCGTTTATGTTGGCATATTGTTCCTTCTCAGTTGAAATAGCAAACGTTACTGTGGTCAGTACGGTTTCTTGCGGATTGATTTTCATGAGAGGTGCTGTTTCGTTATATCGGGATTGAACTGTAGACTGAAACTGATATGAAGAAAGATTTGCATTAAGGGAATCAGTTTTCAGATTATATTCTTCAATGTAGGAAGGTTCTTGATTGTTTTCGTATTGTGAGTAACTTTTATATCCCCCAAGTATCGTGGCACCAATGAGCATTGCAATCACTATTCCTTTTATATTTTTGAAACAAAGAGCGAGTATTGCTGTAATGGATATTTCCTGCTCAGGTTCAATAAAATTTTCTGTACTACTCATATATAAAATCTCCGAACGTTTTTTTTGTCAATTATTACAATACTATTGTATTTTTAT